>NZ_CATKPT010000011.1:0-567967 GCF_949768125.1 Pseudomonas sp. IT-P253
GCACGTCTCCGCGGCCACGCCTCGCTCCTACAAGTCCGAGTTGTCCGGGAAAGGTTCAGGGATTTACCTGATACCCCTTCCCTTGCAGGCAACTGCTATAGGCTGTCGAGCTGGTCGCGGCACTGGTTTTCTGCTGCGCCCGGCGGTCTTGACGCTGGCGGGAGCCACCGACCACCGCACCCGCCGCTGCGGTGCCTTTGGCCTGATTCTGACGGTACTCCTGCTGGGTGTCAGCATCGACGCGATCATAAGCCTCGTCATGTTGACGTCCGCGCACCTCAGCCCCCGCCGCACCGGCGGCGGCGCCCACAGCGGCCCCCTTCAGCCTTCCACCGGAAGGAGACGATGCCGTCGTCGAGGCACTCTGACTGGCCGCGATGTTGTGGCAATCGGTGATGTCAGCCTGGGTTTGTTGTGAACTCTGGCCTTTCATCGGCACCACTGTTTCGGCCCATCCCTGGACACTCAATACCGACATTGCGACGAACAGGCTGATAGACGTTAACTTTTTCATGATGATCTCCGGATGAGCGTGGTTCTCACCCTGAAAGATTGTAGATCACTGCACCTCACCCATTTGTTGATGATCGGCCGAATACAACTGCTGGTGTTGGCAGGCCTGAAACTCATTATTTTTCGCGCCAGCACCCGCCATGGCCTAACCTCAGTGGCTAAAGTCGCTGGAGCATGCCGATGTGTCCTGCATTGAAATTAATCCTGATTTTCATGATTACACTGGGGGGTGCGAGCATCAGTGAGGTGTCGGCTGCCGACATCGCAGCGCCTTTAACCTCCACCTCAGGGACTTCGTCTGTTGAAGTGTCACCCAGTGATCTGCAAGAACTTCAAATTCGGCTTGACCGAATCAAACAGCAGGTTTCGTTGGCAAATACCCTCTCCCAGATGGTGGGTCTGCAAGATTCCGTTCAATCGTTTATCAATGATGTGGACCGCCTGCAGTCATCGCTGCTGCCTGAACAGAAGCAATTACAGGCTCAACTTGATGTATTAGGCCCTGTCGCCGCTGGCGATCTCACGCCAGAAAAGTCGGATATCGCAGCGCAAAGAGTTTTTTTTTCCGAACAAAAGAGGGCCGTCGATGCCAACTTGAAAGCCTTGGCAGCGCTTAGACAAAGTGGCGCCGACCTCATGGTTCAGATTGCTACGATTCGACGCAGCCTTCTGGAGTCCGAAATAACGCTTCGTAGCGGCAGCATTCTGGGGCCGGAGTTTTGGGCACCGATGTTTAACCCGCTAACGGAGGACCGTCAGCGACTGCGTGACTTCATCGAGCAGGCCAATAACTCGATAAAAATAGCCTGGCAGCCCGGCCAGCGCCTGTTTTCCGTCACACTGATGGTTCTGGCGCTGCTCATTTGGACCTGGGGCCGCCGCCTCGCGGAGCGCGGGCTGACCTGGCTGTGCATACATCGAATGCCCGAAGGGCGTTTGCGTCGAAGTACGCTTGCACTGGCGTCAGTGGTGGCGACGATATTGACCACCGCCTGCGCGATGCAGGTGCTGTTTTATGCACTGACTCGACAACTTCCGTTGTCGACGATGATGCAGAACTTTGCCGATGAATTCGAAAAACTTATTTATACCTGTGTCCTGATCACCGGTTTAAGCCGGGCGATGCTCTCGACCAAACATCCCTCCTGGCGGCTACCGGCTATCTCCGACTCCGTCGCCCTGGCGATAGAACCCTTTCCCAGACTATTGGCCGGCACACTTCTGATTCTGGTGGGGCTGGTGCAAATTACCAATGTCACCGGCATGAGTACCCCAGTTGTGCTTTTTGGTCGC
This sequence comes from Pseudomonas sp. IT-P253, assembly GCF_949768125.1. NCBI lineage: Bacteria > Pseudomonadati > Pseudomonadota > Gammaproteobacteria > Pseudomonadales > Pseudomonadaceae > Pseudomonas > Pseudomonas sp. IT-P253. Next base: position 1,807 of record NZ_CATKPT010000011.1, read on the forward strand.
GGTGTGATCGCGCTCATTGTCTCGCTGATTCTCGGTACGTTATTCCGGCGTGCCAGCAACGTGCGAAGGGCCATGGCAGCCAGTGGTGAAGCCCCCGAATCGAGTACCACCCTCGCCGGCGTGATTTATTCCTTCTCCAACATTGCGGTTTTTATTTCGCTGTTCGCCCTGCTGATCGGCTACGTTTCCCTGGCCAGATTCATCACCTACGAACTGGTATGGGGCTTTACCATCCTGTCCGGATTTTACCTGCTGATGCAGTTGTTGAAAGACAGCTGTGAGTACCTGTTCTCCCCCAAGAGTCCCAGCGGAAAAGCGTTTAAACAATCGCTCGGGATTGGTGATGTGCGTCTTGAGCAAGTGTCGATCATTTTGTCCGGAGCGGGTCGCGCCTCGTTGTTACTGCTCGCCTTCATTTCACTGTTTGTGGGTGGCGTAGGAACGACGCTCGGGCAGCTGGTCTCCCAGGTGTTCGCCATCCTCGGTGGTGATGGCTTGCGCAAATTCAATATCATCCCGGGCCACGTATTTAATGCATTGCTGGCCCTGCTAATCGGTATCTATCTGATTCGCTCATTACGCCGGTGGCTGGATAACGAGTTACTGCCCAAGACCGATATGGACCCCGGCATGTGCGCGTCCCTCAGCACGCTGTTCGCCAATATTGGCTATGTCCTGGCCGTTCTGCTGGCGCTGTCGTCACTGGGCGTGGAATGGACCAACCTGGCCTGGATCGTCAGCGCCCTGTCCGTCGGTATTGGTTTTGGCTTGCAGGAAATCGTCAAAAACTTCGTTTCCGGCCTGATTCTCCTGACGGAACGCCCGGTCAAGGTTGGCGACATGATCAGTATCAGCGGGGTTGAAGGTGACATCCGGCGAATCAATGTCAGGGCCACTGAAATTCAACTCAGCGACCGTTCGATAGTCATTGTTCCAAACTCACAATTGATCTCGCAAAACTTGCGTAACGTGACCCTGGGCGGCAGTGCGCAAGGTGTAGCGACACTCGAACTGATGTTCCCGCTGGATATTGACCCCGAGCAAGTACAAAGCCTGTTGTGCGACACGTATAACGAGAACGAAACCATCCTTGATAAACCGGCCCCTTATGTTCGATTCAGCAAACTCTCGCCCGAAGGCATCACGTTGACGATCACGGGATACGTCAGCAGCCCGAGAATCGTCGGTATTACGAAAAGTGACCTGTTGTTTGAAATTCTCAAGCGCTTGAGTGCGGCCGGCATCGAATTGGCCAAACCGGCCACGCCCGCGTAGTGCCGAGTGGCGAGTGGCGAGGGCGCGATACCCTCGCCACTGCCCCGTTAACACACAGCGATATGCGAGTCCGTGCGTGGCTCGGTTCCGCCGCATAACACACCAGTATCGGGGTCGCGCAAGATGATCTGCCCGCGCCCGTAACTGGTCAGGTCGCACGCCACTTCCACTTGATGCCCGCGCCGCGCCAAGGCCGCTGCCATATCTCGCGAAGCGCCCTGCTCGATTCCGACCCTCAATCCTCCCAACCATTGCCAGCGAGGTGCATCCAGCGCCGCTTGCGGGTTGAGGCCGAAATCCACCAGGTTCATGACCATCTGCACATGCCCCTGGGGTTGCATGTAGCCACCCATGACACCGAACGGCCCCATCGCCACGCCGTCCTTGCTGAGAAAGCCCGGGATGATGGTATGGAAGGTCTTCTTGCCGGGCGCCAGGCAGTTCGAATGTTTGGGATCGAGGCTGAACTCTTCGCCACGGTTTTGCAGGGCGATGCCGCTGTCGGGCAGCACCACGCCGGAGCCGAAGCCGTGGTAGTTGCTCTGGATGAACGAGACCATGTTGCCTTCGGCATCGGCGGTGGCCAGGTACACGGTGCCGCTGGCGTGAGGGTCGCCCGGCCGAGGCGCCACAGCCTGTTCGCCGATTTGCCCGCGACGGAGAGCGGCGTACTGATCGCTGAGTAAATCTTCCACCGCCACCCGCATGTGCTCGGGGTCTGTGATGTAGTGCAGGCCGTCGCTGTAAGCCAGTTTCATGGCCTCAAGCTGACGGTGCCAGGTTTGCTGGCTATCGCGATGATCGAAGTCGAAGCCTTCGAGAATCTTCAGCGTCATCAACACCACGAGGCCTTGCCCGCTGGGCGGGATCTCCCAAACGTCTACGCCGCGATAGTTGACCTTGATCGGGTCGACCCACTGCGCGCGAAAGGTGTGCAAATCACTGACGCGCAGATAACCGCCCGTGGCCCGCGAATGCGCATCCAGCCGCTGCGCCAGTGCGCCACGATAAAGGCTTTCGCAGCCTGTGGCCGCCAGTTCCTCCAGGGTTCGCGCCTGGGCAGGGTTGCGAAACATCTCGCCGGCTCGGGGTGCCCGGCCATCGATCAGAAAGGTGTCGAACCAGCTATCGAGCACTTCGTCGCGATCCGGGGTAAAGCCCTCCAGCGCTGTTTGCCATTGCAGGGCAACCACTGGCGACACCGGAAACCCGTCGCGCGCCAGACTGATCGCCGGCTGTAACAGCTCCGCAAACGGCAGACGGCCGAAGCGTTTGGATAATTCAGCCCAGGCTGACGGGCAACCCGGAACGGTCACGGGCGTCCACCCGTGCAAGGGCATTTTTTCATGCCCGGCCGCTTTCACCGCGTCGATACTCAGGGCTTGTGGGGCCGAGCCGTTGGCGTTCAAGCCATGCAATTTATTGTTCGTCCAGACCAGCGCAAAGGCATCTCCACCGATACCGCAACCGGTCGGTTCAACCACCGTCAGCGCCGCGGCCGTGGCAATCGCGGCGTCTATCGCATTGCCGCCGCGCCGCATGATTTCGATGCCGGCTTCGGCGGCCAGAGGCTGGGAGGCGGCGACCATGCCGCGTTTTGCGAAAACACTTTGGCGCTGTGAAGCGTAGGGATACTCGTGGGCAGAAAATTTGAACATGGCAGGACTCACTCAACAGTAATGATCAGAAAAAACTGCAGGAGCGAGCTCGCGATGAACTTGAGAGCGCCGCATTTAGTTAGCTACCACGCGTTATGGTTAGCGACCATCGCGAGCAAGCTTGCTCCTACAGTGGATATTGGATCGGCGTACCGCTTTTGATCCTCACCACTCATCAGGCCGAGCGTTAGCTCGCCTTCAGCTTTTGATCTTGACGCACCGCCCCCTCACGCCCTGAGCCTGTCCGTCAACTTGTGAGTGCCTCCATCGGCGCCTCTACCAACGTTGATCCCCCCCGCTACCGCTTCAGCGTTTCACTGGGAAGTTCGTTGAACAATGCCCGATAACTGCTGGAAAACCGCCCCAAATGCCAAAACGACCAGCGCATCGCGACCTCAGCCACCGTAGTGTCCATCGGCGTACGGCTAAGTAGCTCGCGACGCGCACTGTTGAGGCGGCGCAAACGCAGCCAGTGCGTCGGAGTCATCCCGGTGTAAGCCTTGAATGCATGCTGCAACTGACGCAACGAAACCCCGGCGATCTGCGAAAGCTCCAGCAGATTCAAGGTGTCTTCCGGAGCATCCGCCGCCCACTCACCAATACGTTTCATCACCGCGCGTTCTTCGGTCCGGCGCTGCAAGCCGCTGCGATCAAGACAGATGCAGGCATTGTCGAGGAGGTACAGGCAGTCCTCCAGCAGCTGCTGAGTCAGCGCTTCCTTGCTCGGCGGATCGAGCGTCTGCGCCAGTCGGGTCAAGGTCCCGCTCAGCCAACGACTGAACAGCGCGTTTTGCCCTGAATTAAGCGGTGCCATGAACAACCCTTCGAGCCTGGCGACATTCAATCCGTGACGCTGAACGAACGCCGGACCGAACACCACGGCGATTTCCTGGTAGTTCTCCGGGGTGATCCAGATGTTGCGGCTTTCGCCATTGAGCAGGTACAGCGCGTTGTCGCTGCGATCAAAACAGAACGCCAGCGAGCCTTCGGGCGCACTGAAGTTTTGCTCGACCCGGGTGTTCATGTGCTCTTCGTAGATCTCCACGCCTTGCAGGTCCAGATAGCGTACCAACCCGGCGAAATGCCCCGGTGACATCTGTTGGTACTGCTGCACCCAACCGGGTGTAGCGCGGATTTGCTCGGCGACATCGGCGGTGTTGAAGGCTTGGACGTGTAAGGCATTGCACGTTGACATTGGGAGACCTTACGCACTCGTTTGGTGCGTTTTGGTGCTGCTGAAAGTGGATAGATGGATCTGCAAGGCTCGCCCAAGATAGTCGTCAACGCGCCATAGGGGAAGTATCCGGCGGATGAAACCGTCTTCCCTGGCGTTAAATAAAACCAATAACGAGGTCTTTATGAATGTCCCTTTCGATCAGCTGCTCACGTGGCTGAAAGATCACAAGATTACCGAAGTCGAGTGCGTCGTCAGCGACCTGACCGGCATTGCACGCGGCAAAATCGCACCTACCAACAAGTTCCTGCATGAGCGAGGCATGCGCCTGCCGGAAAGTGTGCTGTTGCAAACGGTAACCGGGGACTTTGTCGACGACGACATCTACTACGATCTGCTCGACCCGGCCGATATCGACATGGTCTGCAAGCCCGTCTCTGATGCGGTTTACGTGATCCCATGGGCCATCGAGCCGACAGCAATTGTGATCCACGACACGTTCGACAAGTTCGGCAATCCCATCGAGCTGTCGCCACGTAACGTGCTCAAGAAAGTCTTGCAGCTGTACACCGACAAAGGCTGGCGGCCGATTGTCGCGCCGGAAATGGAGTTTTACCTGACCCAGCGTTGTGAAGACCCGGACTTGCCGCTCAAGGCACCGCTGGGACGTTCAGGCCGCGCGGAAAGTGGTCGTCAGTCGTTTTCAATCGATGCGGCCAACGAATTCGACCCGCTGTTCGAAGACGTCTACGACTGGTGCGAGCTCCAGGGCCTGGACCTCGACACGCTGATCCACGAAGACGGCCCGGCGCAGATGGAAATCAACTTCCGTCACGGCGACGCGCTGGACCTGGCGGACCAGATCACCGTGTTCAAGCGCACCTTGCGCGAAGCGGCGCTCAAACATAACGTGACCGCCACCTTCATGGCCAAGCCGATTGGTGATGAGCCTGGCAGCGCGATGCATATCCACCAGAGCGTGATCGACATCGCTACCGGTCAGCCGATCTTTGCCGATGGCGACGGACAGATGAGCGAGTTGTTCCTGCACCACATTGGCGGCCTGCAAAAATACATCCCCAAAGTGCTGCCGATGTTTGCACCCAACGTCAACTCGTTCCGCCGTTTCTTGCCGGACACCTCGGCACCGGTGAACGTCGAATGGGGCGAAGAAAACCGCACCGTCGGCCTGCGCGTACCGACCTCCAGTCCGGACGCGATGCGCGTCGAAAACCGCTTGCCGGGTGCCGATGCCAACCCGTACCTGGCCATCGCCGCAAGCCTGTTGTGCGGCTACCTCGGCATGGTCGAGCGCATCGAGCCGAGCGCTGCGGTACAGGGCCGCGCTTATGAGCGCCGCAACCTGCGATTGCCAATCACCATCGAGGACGCGCTGACGCAGATGGAAGAATGCGAAACCATCGGGCGTTATCTGGGCAGCAAATTCGTCCGCGGTTACGTCGCGGTCAAACGCGCCGAACACGAAAATTTCAAGCGCGTCATCAGTTCCTGGGAGCGCGAGTTCCTGCTGCTGAGTGTCTAGCCCCTTAGCTGCCCGTAGAGGCCTCTTCGCGAGCAGGCTCGCTCCCACAGGGGACCACATTCCAAATGTGGGAGCGAGCCTGCTCGCGAAGGCAGGCTCCAGAACACCAAAGAAACGCCTGAAAATCCAATAATTCAAAGAGGTGTCGAAATGCGTCTATTGAAATCCGTGGTCCCGGTCGCGCTGGCGATGTTGTTCAGCGCCGTTGCACACGCTCAGCCGACGGTCAGCGTCTACAACTGGACCGATTACATTGGCGAGACCACCCTCGTCGATTTCCAGGCAAAAACCGGAATCAAGGTGATCTACGACGTCTTCGACTCCAACGAAACCCTGGAAGGCAAACTGCTCGCTGGCCGCACCGGGTATGACGTGGTGGTGCCGTCGAACCACTTCCTCGCTCGCCAGGTGAAGGCCGGTGCGTTCCTCAAACTGGATCGTTCGCAGCTGCCCAACTTCAAAAACCTCGACCCCAAGCTGCTGGCGTTGTTGGAAAAAAACGACGCGGGTAACGAACACTCCGTTCCTTATCTGTGGGGCACCAACGGCATCGGCTACAACGTCGATAAGGTCAAGCAGGTGCTGGGCATCGACCACATCGATTCCTGGGCCGTCCTGTTCGAACCGGAAAACATCAAGAAACTCAGCCAGTGCGGCGTATCGATGATGGATTCGGCCGATGAGGTGTACCCGGCGATTCTCAACTACATGGGCATGGACCCGCGTAGCGAAAACCCCGAGGACTACAAAAAAGCCGAGGCCAAGCTGCTGAGCATCCGTCCTTACATCACCTACTTCCACTCCTCGAAATACGTGTCCGACCTGGCGAACGGCGACATTTGCGTGGCCTTCGGTTACTCCGGAGACGTGTTCCAGGCCGCCAATCGGGCCAAGGAAGCGAAGAACGGCGTGAACATTGCCTACGCGATTCCCAAGGAAGGCAGTAACTTGTGGTTTGACCTGCTGGCCATTCCCTCTGACGCCGCCAACCCGAAACAAGCGCATGCTTTCGTCAACTACCTGCTGGACCCGCAAGTGATTGCCAAGGTCAGCGCCTCGGTCGGTTACGCCAACCCGAACCCGGCGGCCAAGCAATACATGGACCCTGAGTTGGTGAGCAATCCCGAGGTTTATCCGTCGCAGGCAGTCCTCGACAAGCTCTACATTTCGACCACCCCGCCTCAGGCGATCATGCGTTTGATGACCCGTTCATGGAGCAAAGTGAAGTCCAACAAATGAATAACGAACATGCACATTCCTATTACGCGGCGACGGCCAAAAGCCTGGCCCCTTACCCCACGCTGGCCGAGGATCTGTTCGCCGATGTGTGCGTGATCGGCGCAGGGTTTACCGGCATCAACACGGCGATCGAACTGGCGCAACGCGGGCTTTCGGTGATTGTCCTGGAAGCGCGACGCGTTGGCTGGGGCGCCAGCGGGCGCAACGGCGGGCAGTTGATCCGAGGCATTGGCCATGACGTCGCAGGTTTCGCCCGCCATGTCGGTCAGGACGGCGTGCGATATCTGGAGCGCGCCGGCATCGAGTCGGTGCAAGTTGTGGCCAATCGCGTCCACGAACACCAGATCGATTGCGACCTGCGATGGGGCTTTTGCGAACTGGCCAATACATCTGCGCAGTTCACGGCGCTCAAGGCTGAGCACGAAAACCTCGGTGAGTCGGGTTATGCCCATGAAACCCGACTCGTCGGCCCCGGGCAGATCCGCCAGCAGGTGGTGGATTGCGGCGTCTATGCCGGCGGCCTGATCGACATGGGCTCCGGTCATTTGCACCCACTGAACCTGGTCCTGGGTGAAGCGCGGTTGGCGCAATCCCTTGGCGTGCAGATCTTCGAGCAAAGCCCGGTACTGGAACTGATCCATGGCAGTACCGTGCAGATTCGCTGTGCCGGCGGCACGGTGCGCGCCGGTAGTCTGGTGCTGGCCTGCAACGCACATCTGGACAAGCTCGAACCGAAATTGAGCGGCAAAGTGCTCCCGGCGGGCAGCTACATCATTGCCACCGAGCCTTTGACGGAGGACGTGGCCAGCCGACTGATCCCGCAAAACCTGGCACTCTGCGACCAGAAGGTCGGCCTGGATTACTACCGTCTCTCGGCAGACCGACGCTTGCTGTTCGGCGGTGCCTGCCACTATTCCGGGCGCGATCCGGCGGACATCACGGCCTACATGCGCCCGCAAATGCTCAAAGTCTTTCCACAATTGGCGCAGGTGCGCATCGACTATCAATGGGGCGGCAAGATTGGCATCTCCGCCAATCGCTTCCCACAAGTTGGGCGCTTGAGCCAACATCCAAATGTCTTCTACGCCCAGGGTTACTCCGGACATGGGCTGAACGTGACCCATTGGTGCGCAAAACTGTTGGCCGAGGTCATCCATAACGGCCACAGCCAAGGTTTCGATGTCTTCGGCGCGGTGCCGCACATGACCTTTCCCGGCGGACCGATGTTGCGTTCTCCCCTGCTGGCCCTGGGCATGTTCTGGTATCGCCTGCGCGAACTGCTCGGCTAACGGCCAAACACCATTGCCCCTGCGGCAACTCCTTATATGTTGACCCGCAGAATGTAGGAGCGAGCTTGCTCGCGAAGGACTTCAACGCAACGCGTTCATTCAGGACGAACGCGTTATCGTTAACGTCCTTCGCGAGCAAGCTCGCTCCTACAAGGGGGATCATTCGCCCTTCCTGTCCTGTTGATCTGCCTTTTTAATTTGCTCAATCGCAAGTCACTTCTATATTGAGGGGGTGCTCTGACTTTTATGCCTCCTATTGAGCGCGGCCAATGGCGAAGACTGACTCACTGATCATCTGCGAACACTGTGACTGCGTATACGAAAAAGTCACGCTCGCCAAACATCAGAAAACCCTGTGTACGCGCTGCGGCGGCGTGCTTCAGCGCTATAACGGCCTGACCGTGGAACAGCGCCTGGCATTGACCTTCACGGCGTTAATGGTGTGGATTTTCGCCAATTTCTATCCGGTCATGAGCATCAGCCTCAAAGGCCTGAAGAACAGCGCCACGCTGTGGGACTCGGTGCTGGCCCTGAGTCTGGGGCCGATCACTTTTATCGCGATGGTGGCGGCGATCGCGATGATCATCGCGCCGATTTTCCAGCTCTTGCTGCTGATCTGGGTCCTGAGTTTCGCCCTCGCCTCCCGGCGCTGTCCCGGTTTCAAATTCTGCATGCGCTGGCTCGAAACCCTCAGGCCCTGGAGCATGCTGGAAGTCTGTTTGCTGGGGGCGATGGTCGCGGTGATCAAACTCGCAGGATTGCTGGATGTGCTACCCGGCATCGGCCTGTTTGCCCTGGCCATTCTCAGCCTGATGATGATCCGCATCGCCGGGCACGATATCCGTGACCTGTGGGACATCCTATGACAACGCCTCCGGTCGCCAGCGAACTCAACCTGTGCTTGTGCCACAGCTGCGGCCTGGCCTGTGACATGACCCTTGAACCTCACGAATGCGAGCGCTGCGGCGCACCGCTGCATCGGCGCAAAACCAATTCGCTGACCCGGACCTGGGCCTTCCTGTTCACCGCCCTGGTGTTTTACATCCCGGCCAATCTGTTGCCGGTGATGAACACCAAGATGGTCGGCCATGGCGCCGACAGCACGATCATGAGCGGCGTGCTGGAGTTCTGGGAAGCAGGTGCCTGGGACATTGCCCTGATCATTTTCATCGCCAGCATCGCGGTGCCAGGCATCAAGTTCGTCGCCCTGACGCTGTTGCTGGTCACGGTGCAACGCGACAGTCTGTGGGCATGCAAGGAACGGTCGAAGTTGTACCGTTTCGTCGAGGTCATTGGTTATTGGTCAATGCTCGACGTCATTGTGGTGGCCCTGGTGGCCTCGCTGGTGAAGTTTCAGGCCCTGGCGGATATCGAGCCACGCCAGGGCATTCTGTTTTTTGGCCTGGTGGTCGTGTTCACCATGCTGTCGGCGATGAGTTTCGATCCGCGCCTGATTTGGGATAGAGAGCGGGATAGAGAGCGGGATAAAGGGCCTGATAAAGCACCGCACCAAGAGCCGCAAAGACCACTAAACGAGGAGTCCATGGATGAAGTCGCAAGCCACTGATGGGCCACAGCCACCCGGCCAGGCCCCAATCAAGACCCGTCGTTTCAGCATTTCGTTGGTATGGATCGTGCCCATCGTTGCCGTTTTGGTCGGCATTTCCCTGGTGGTTCACAGCATCTTGCAGGAGGGCCCGACGATCACAGTCAACTTCAAAACCGGTGCCGGCCTGACCGCCAATAAAACTGAAGTGAAGTATCGCAACGTAGTGATCGGTCAAGTCTCGGACGTGGAGTTGAGCGGTGACCAGAAGAGCGTCAATGCCACGATCAAATTGGCCAAGCAGGCGGAAGGTTTTACCCGACAAGACTCGCAGTTCTGGGTCGTGCGTCCACGCATCGGTGCAGGCGGCGTGTCGGGCATCGATACCCTGCTCTCCGGTGACTACATTGGCGCCGATATCGGCCAGGGCAATGCTCGTGCGAAAACATTCACAGGCCTGGAAAACCCGCCCCCGATCACCTACGGTGAGCCGGGCAAGCGCTTCACGCTGTTCACCCAGGACCTTGGCTCGCTGGACATCGGCTCCCCGGTTTACTACCGCAAGATTCCGGTCGGTCAAGTGGTCGCCTATGCCCTGAACCCGGATGGCAAGGGGGTGAACGTCGAAGTGTTTGTCCACGCGCCCAATGACGCCTACGTCACTGAAAATACCCGCTTCTGGAACGCCAGTGGCATCGATGTGAGCGTCGGTGCCAACGGCTTTGCGCTGAAGACTGAATCGTTGTCCTCGCTGCTGGTCGGCGGCATCGCGTTTCGCGCACCGGAATACAGCCCCGACGATAAGCCGGCCGCGGCGGAATATGCCTATGAACTGTTCGACGACCAGCAATCCGCCCTCGCCCCGCCCAATGGTAAGGGACAGTACCTGACACTGCGCTTCGACCAGGCCCTGCGCGGGCTCAAGGTCGGTGCTCCGGTGGAATTCCTCGGCATGGAGATTGGCAAAGTCGTCTCGGTCAATCTGGAATTCGACGCGAAAAAACGCATTTTCCCGGTCATTGTCGGCATTGTCCTTTACCCACAACGACTCGGCACAGCCCACACCCAAATGCTCAAGGCATTGAATCATGATCCCAATGACGAAGCCGCTGGCGTAGTGTTAATTGGCTCGTTCATTGAAAACGGTCTGCGGGCCCAGGCTCGTAGCGGCAATCTGTTGACCGGCCAACTCTATATCTCTCTCGATTTTTACCCTAAAGCCGAAAAAGTCGCGTTCGATCCAACCGCACGCCCGGTCAGCATTCCGACCGTACCCGGCAGCCTGGAACAATTGCAGGAAAAACTCGAAGCCATGCTCAGCAAAATCAACCAACTGCCCATCGAGCGGATTGCCAGCAATCTTGATAGCAATCTCGTTGAACTGCGCAAAGGCCTGGCGCAATTCAACGCCAAGACCCTGCCGGGCGTGCATACCACCCTGGCGGACGTGAGCAAGACCCTGCAATCGGCCAACTCGACGCTGACCGAAGGCTCGCCGCAACGCGAACAGTTGTCCCAGACCCTGGAAGAGCTCGGACGCACCTCGCGCTCTTTGCGTAACCTCGCGGATTACATGGGACGGCATCCGGAATCGCTGATTCGCGGCCGTCCGGACAATGCCGCGCCAATGGATATGCAAGGACCACCGAGCAAATGACCACAGGAGCATCACCCATGGCTTTTCCGCTGAAGATTATATTGGTCGCAGCGTTGTCGTTGCTCGCCGCTTGCCGCAGCGATCCGATTCAGTTCCATACGTTGACCCCGTCTCTATCGAGCGACGGCTCAAGGACCACTTCGGATATCCAGATCGAAAGCCTTACGGTTCCGCCTCAGGTCGATCGTACGCAGATTGTGGTTCGACAGAGCAATACAGGCATCGCAATCCTTGACACTCAGTGGTGGAGCGCCAGTCTGGTCGATGAATTGCGCAGCGCCCTGACCGACCAGATGGTCAACCGTCATCCGCAACAGAAAGTGTCGGTGCGGGTGGAGGTGCAGCGCTTTGATTCGATTCCCGGCCAATACGGGTTGATCGACGTCAAATGGCGTCTGCGCAACGCCGGTGAAGGCGACGGCATGCTGGTGACGTGCCGTAACACGTTGCAGACGCCTTCAGGACCTTCGATCAATGACCTGGTGGCGGCTCAGCAGAACAATGTCAAACGTCTGGCCGCATTGATCAGCCAGGCAACCGCCGGAACACAAAGAGGTTGTCCGTCGTCCTGATCAATCCATCCTCTGTTCAACGGTGGATCGTGTCACCGTTGAACACACTACTGCCGTCTGTAAGGGTTAAGGATTATCAAAAGCCAACTAAATAGGCGCTTTGTACTTTCTTAGCAATTTTTTCACATTCGTTTCACCCCTTCGCTACCTTTCTGATCTTAATTTGCCCGCACGCTCACTACTTCAGATCAAGACATGAACTCCCGATTAAAAAAATTGGTGTTTGTTATCGCTACTCTGGCGATCATTATTTTAGTAACAGATTATGTCTGGCTGCAGAGATCACCAACTAATCTGGGACATTCAAGCCCCAAGGATATCGCTCAATTGATGCAGCGCTGGCACGCCGGTGAAGTCGTGGTGCTTGTTCGGCATGCCGAGCGTTGCGACCGTTCCAGCAACCCGTGTCTGGGGCCCGCCGATGGCATTACCCGTGCCGGCAGCGAAGCGGCGACAGCGCTGGGTCGCGGCTTTGAGCAAATGGGCATGGAACAGACTGACGTGTTGAGCAGCCCGATCACGCGCACGGCACAAACCTCGCGCTATATGTTCGGCCACGACGCGGTTGCCCAGGAGTGGCTCGCCAAGTGTGGCCACGGCCTGCGCAACGAAGTGCTGGCGCACAAACAAGCCCATCGCAATCTGCTGCTCGTCACCCACAGCGGCTGCATCAAGGACTTCGAAGTCGAGACCGGTTTTCGGTATGCGCAGAAGAGTCAGTATGCAAGTTCGTTATTCGTCAGTATTGATGCCACGGGAGAACTTCAAGTTCTGGGTATTGTGAATACCGACGGATGGCCTACCCTGTTAAACAGCGAAAGCAAAATCAAGTAATCTAGAGCAATTTCTCTTGCACCAAGGCCCTACAATGACGTCACATAAGCCGTTGCGTAACCCTGCGGATGATTTATCCCGTCCTGCGTCTCAAACACCGTCACTCATCGACCGCTGGCTCGTGCCGGGCCTGCTGTTGGCCTTTGTCGCTTTCTATCTGCTGCCGCTGATGTTCCATGGTCTGTGGATTCCTGACGAAACCCGCTATGGCCAGATCAGCCAGGAAATGCGCCTGACCGGCGACTGGATCGCACCGCACTTCATGGGTATTCGCTACTTCGAGAAGCCCATCGCCGGGTACTGGATGATCGCTATCGGTCAGGCCGTGTTTGGCGACAATCTGTTCGGTGTACGAATTGCATCGGCGGTGAGCACCGGGCTGAGTGTCTGGCTGGCGTACCTGTTGGCCGCTCGTATCTGGAACGATCCGCGCAAAAGTGCGGTTTGTGCGTTGTTCTACATGAGTTTCGGATTGATTGCCGGTCAGGCGGGCTATGCCAACCTGGACCCGCAATTCACGTTATGGGCCAACCTGAGCCTGGTTGCGTTGTGGTTTGCCATCGAGGGTCAATCATCTCGCAGCAAAACAGCCGCATGGGCGCTGTTGGGCTTTTCCTGTGGCATGGGGTTCATGACCAAAGGCTTTCTCGCCGGGTTATTGCCGGTATTGGTCGCCCTGCCCTACATGCTCTGGCAACGCCGCTTTTTCGAACTGGTGCGTTACGGGATGTTGACGGTGCTGGTTGCGACGCTGGTCTGCTTGCCGTGGGCACTTGCCATTCACCATCAAGAACCGGACTTCTGGAACTTTTTCTTCTGGAATGAACACATTCGCCGTTTCGCCGCCGAAAATGCGCAACACGCGCGGCCGTGGTGGTTTTACCTGCCGTTGCTGATCGCGTCGAGCTTGCCGTGGGCGGCGTTGCTGCCGGTAACCTTCATCAAGGCCTGGAAGCAAAAACGCCAGCCTGAAATTGCATTTCTGCTGATGGGAGTGCTGCTGCCGTTGGCGTTCTTCAGCATGAGCAGCGGCAAACTGCCGACTTACATCATGCCGTGCCTGTTTCCGCTGGCCTTGCTGATGGGGCACGCCGTAATGGATCTGCTGAATCAACAGCACGAGCGAGCGATTCGCATCAATGGCGTGGTCAACACAACCCTGGCCACCGTTGCCCTGATCGCCCTGATCTTTTTACAAGCCACCAAAGAGATCTACGAAAACACCGACACGTTCGCCTTGTCGCTGCTGTATATCGTTTTGGTCAGCTGGATTATCACCAACGCCCTGCAAGTCTTGCGTCCACTACGGTTCTGGGCTGCTCCGGCCATCGGCATCGGGATGCTGGTCGCGTTGTTGCCGGCGGCCATGCCTGCACAGATCGTCGAGAGCAAGATGCCGGATCAGTTTATTGCCGAGCATCTGGAGGCGTTGAACAATACCAGCTCATTGCTCAGCAACGATCTCGGTGCCGCGTCTGCGCTGTCCTGGCGGGTGAAACGGCCGGAGATCTTCCTTTTCAATACTGTCGGGGAGCTGAAATATGGCCTGGAAGATCCGGCCATGGCTCCGCGGATCATTACCAAGGAAAACGTCCAGCAATGGATGACCGAGGCCCGTAAAAAAGGCGCGGTGGGTGTGGTCATGCGGGTCAACAGTGTCCAGGAAATTGAAGAGGTTGAATTATTGCCGGTGGACGGGCAGCGGTTCGTACGCGGGAAGTTGGAGATTCTGATTTTTCCCAAGAGTCAGCCTTGACATCAGATCAAAACAAAGATCAAAAGCGCGAGGCGGGGCTAACGCTCGGCCTTGTGGTTTGGCGGGTATACGTGGCTCTAATGGGGGAGCGAGCCTGCTCGCGAAGACGGCTTACAGCCGACTAAACATCTTTCAACCCGATCGATCCCTCGCTCCGCAATCGGAATGCGGAGCGAGGGATCGATCGGAAGCGAGCCTTCGTCTGTAGGACCAATCCACAACTACACCGCCTTGCGCCTTTGCCTACAACTACGCCAGAATCCGCCGGCTTGCATGCCTTGGCCTTGGTCTCTACTGTCTGCACATCACTGTCCATTCAGTGATCGGGTTTAGCAGCTCGGACAATATCAAGGCACGCCAGTGTCACCTCCTGATCCTTCCTCGCGAATGTTGCGCGGGTAGGTCTGCGTTTATGGTGGCTGTGCGTGGGGCACTTCGGTGCGCCGGGTTCCTTGATCCCTGGTCTGCTAACCCGCGTACAGCCGCCACCTCTTTGTTTAGCAGCAATGCGTGGCGGCTCCATTGATCAAGGAGTTTCACCATGCCCAAACCAACACCCAATCCCCCCGAATCAACCCTCCAACGCGATCCAGCCGATCCCGCTTCCGATCTGCCTTTCGAACCCTCCCTTTTCAAAAACTCATGCCCGCATAATCCCTCCACCATATTCATCATCGCTCCTGACATCGACACCGAAAGCCTGCTGGCAAGCGCCTGTGAATCACTGGCCTCTGCCAACGTAATCGCCAGCGATCTGTCAGTGTTTGTGGACGGGCCGCAGCGCCATATGTTGTTGGGAATCCAGCAAATCATCATGCTCGCCGAACTGGCAGTGAATCGGGCGCTGGATAACATTGAACCGCCGGAGTAACCGCTGGAGCCTGCGGCGAGAGCGCTTGCTCCCGCCGGGCTGCTCGGCAGCCCACACCCGGCACACGCGTTTCTTTTGTCGAACGCAAGCGCCCTTGCTACAGGTTTATGCCGCTAGATCGCGTTATCGTTCTTCACGAGCGGGCTCGCACTTGGGCCTGCTTGCCCGTCAAATGCCAAGCAAAAAAAACCGCTACCCCACAAAGACATAGCGATTTTTTACACCCCCAAATTACTGCTGCTACCTATAGTTTCGAGCGAAATGCTTCAGGTGCCAGACATCGGAGTGCAACCGGTTGGAACCATTGGCGCAGCCTGCCAGAGATAAAACCAAGCTGCATAGTGACAACGCTCTAAGCTTATTCATCGGGATGTTCAGCTCGCTGGCCGCCTTCAGCCGAGCGATTGATGAACACCACATCCGCGCCGTCGCCCGGTTACCAGGAACCATAAGGCACCCCGTACTTCTCGACATAAGCTTTGGACGTTTCGGACAGTGGTCTATGCCGGCCGCCGGACGTGCCGTCATAGGGGCCTTCCTTCACAACGGTGCCTACAGTTCGTGCCACCTCAATAGGCAGCAAGCAAGGACCACCTATCCAGGTCTTGGTCACGCCGCCCGGCGCCAGGCCAATCGTGAGCATATAGCGGTAGTCCGTGATCCATTTGCCGTCGAAATCGCAGTAAACCCTCTCTCCTTTGATCATCGCCTGACGGGTGGCCTCGGAGATCGGGATATAGGCTTCGTAGGTCTGCGGCTCCACCAACGACTGCCAGCGTACATAGATCAGCCGGGGCAGGCCGGCTCCCAGAACATGCTTGCCTGCACCTGCCGCCGGGACATCAGGCCACCCTCGTGGATTACCTTTGAGGTTCTTCGGCGTATTGATCGCGGCAACACCACTCATGGCACGGCGGAACACGCGGTCGTGGATGTCCACCGCATCAGCGGTTTCGATCCACACTTCCATATAGTTCCGAGCGAAAAACCCCAGGTACCAGGCATCGTAGGGCAACCGGTTGGAGCTATAGGTGCAACCTGCCAGGAATAAAGTCAGCACAAGTAGTGACAGTTTTCCGAGCCTATTCATTGGGGTGTTCCGCACGCTGGTTATTCGCAGCCGGACGGTTGATAAACACCACATCCAGATCACTGTTATTCCAACCTTTGGCGGCATTCCAGTTGGCCGAGAGATGGATATAGCTACGGCGTAAAAGCGAGTATTCCTCGGCCGTCAAAGAGGTATAAGCCTCACCTAAGGCAAATGCCCGTAACTTGGCGGCGATAGGTTGGAGTTCAACAGGAAGCGCCGTGCGGCGGTCATCGGGGTCGATATGGGCAAACGCTACCCCGGCGCGTACAGCCAATTCCCGCATGATGCGCAGGTACACCAGCGACAGTTCCCCACGTACTTGGCGCTGGCTGGCTATTGCGGTGTACACCCGCTTTTCCGCCGCGGTGTCGCGAACGCGGCGCTGGGTGTCCACCGACCAGGTGACAATGCTCAATCCCTCGGGCGGCACATAGGCCGACCACTGGCTCGACTCACGCTGGAAGCGCTGACGAGTGCGCCAATAGGCGTCACTGCGTTCGTTGGCTAGATGGCTGTATTCAAGGCTGCTATCGGGCTTGCTCAACAGAAGCTTTTCCATGGCCAGCGGTAGGTAACCGCCGCCTAGATCCGAGTGACTGCCAGGCAGTTCGATCTCTTGTTCAGCTTGGTTCAGGGAGAAGTTGTGTCGATATTCATTGCCCGCCGCCAAATGAATTACCTTGCGAGCGATGCCTGGCGCCAGACGTAGGTTGAGCCCAGGGTTGCTAGCGTCGTGGGGGGTGAAGTCACCGTCCAGTGGTGAAACAATACCGGCCACGGTGTCGAACAAGCCGATGAAATTGAGGATGAAGTCTGTGCCACGGCGCCAAGCAAAATCTGGAGCCAGGCCTGGGGTGCCAACCGGAATGGCATGCGCTAGCAGACTGTCCTTACCCTTGAGCAAATCATTAGCGCAATGCCGCGCGGCTGCGGCTCCCCGACTGAAGCCGAACAGGTCGATGTCGATACGACGGATCACAACTTGGGGATTGGCCCGTCTCAAACGACGCAACTTATCCAGAATCAGCACCGGTGCTTGCTTTACTCGTTCCAGCACACCGGTGTCACCCGTTCCGGTACCTTGGCTATAGATCGAATCTTCCCGACTGCTACGGGTGCCAATGCCCTCAAGGTAGGCCTTGAGGTAGACCTCCTCAACTTCCGCAGGCAGCTGTTCCTCAGCCTGATCCGGATACAGCTCATGCAACCGCGCCACATTGGTGACCTCATTGCCATAACTGTTATCCGGCGTCCCGCCCTTTCCGTCATACCCAAACGCAGCGCAGTGCTGGCGGATGTCCTCGGCCACCTGCGGCTGCATGCCCAGGCTCACCGCATAGCACCCGGCAGCCGCCTCGCTGTTGGACTGGTTATTGCCGGTACCGTCGAAAAACAGCCCCAGACGCAGGGTAATGCCTGGGGCCAGTTCCTCTTCTTCCTCCTCCTCTTCGAGGTTGTCCGAAAACGGGCGGGCAGGCCGAGTCCCCGCTGGGGCATGGCCATCAGTAAAGCCTGCGGACGGTGCCGGTTGAGCGACAACCTCGCTGTGATCGGTTTGGCCAGTGCGCGACAATCGCTGGAGAGGCGCGATCAATCGGTTAGTGCCGGGTGGACAGCCACAGTGGACTCGCGCCCCGTCCAGCACGGTTGGAATCCCATCCCATTTCATGGCGGGCAGGCTTTCAACGATGACGCCTTCTTTTCCGCACTTTTTACATAGGGTGGTCTTGTCACCGAGTCTTAATACTCCCCGTCCTCCGTGTCGCGCTTGGGGCAAACTGGAAATGCACACCGCGTCGGTGGTGGTCCGATCACCGTCCAGACCCTGGCCAAGGCCATTGGCTCCTCCTCGTGACATGGCTCAGCCCACCGCCAACGTATTGATTTGGAACCTGTCAAGGATCCGGATCAGGTTGGCGGGACGTTTGAATTTGGTTGAGTCGAGATATTCAGGACAGGCGCTTGACGAAAAAGAGAATGACGCATTCATTTCCATGATCCTTGGAAGTTGCTGATTGGCGTCCCTGTCACCGCGACATTCGCATTGCACGAAAAGCCGCAGGAGTGGCAGTGGTCGAGGGGCGTTACCTTGGGATCGTTGTCATTTTTGGTAAATAGGAAGCGTCTTTGAATTGTGTAGGACGCTTCGCGAATATTTCTGCATCAGAGATAGATGGATCTGGCCGAGGTACCTCGACCCGCTAGGCGTTCACCGGCCAGCGATGTCATCCTCAAGCGTCGCGCAATGTTTGATGGCCCCCGTAGAAACGGTTAACAAACCCAACCCCAAAAAAAACGCGCCCCCCCAAAGGGATCGCGTTTTTTTACGCTCCGCAATTAACTGCTGTAACACCGTGCAGCCCCTCCATTCGGCCTCTGGGAAAGGGGCAGCAGATCAAAATCACAAGCCAGAGCAATGGCAATGGCAATGGCAATGGCAATGGCAATGGCAAGATCAACAGCTTCGCGAGCAGGCTCGCACAGTGGAGCGCCAGTAGCGGCCACGACCAAAAAACCGGATATACACCCAAAACAAAGCGCCCGCGCGAAAGCGGTAAATGGCGGAAGACAGCCGGAGTCGAACCTGCCCAGGAACGGATGCCGTCCCCAACCGGGTTTGAAGCCCGGCCGCGCCACCGGGCGCGATTGCCTTCCTTGAAATCAGAACCCGCTTGACTGGGCCAAGGCATTGTCAAAACGGATATGACGCTGATCACCCAAGCGTCGAGTCAGGCCGATCCGGTCGAAGTACTCGAGAATCTGAATACTACGCTTGCGCCCCAACCCCACCGAATCACGAAACGCCGACACCTGAATCACCGGGTTTTTGGCGGCCAGTTGCAACAGCATAGCCGCCAATCGGCGAATCACTGTTTCGGTGTAGAACAGGTCACGCACGACTTGATGCACCTGTCCTAACCTCGCCATTTTGCGCAACAACAAGCGCACAGCCGCCTCATCATGACCCAGTTCGCGCACCCACGGCGGGTTGAAACCGGCCGCTTCGAACAGCGGCTCCAATTGTTGCCACAGGGCTTCATCCTCAGCGCTCAAGCGCACCTGATGACCGGGCAAGTGCAGCCATGGACCGCTGGCCGCGATGGCGCCGCAGGCCAGCAATTCGTCGAGCAGGCTGATAAAGGTCGGGCGAGCCAGTGCAGTGCCGGTGAATCGACGCAGGCGATCGCGGTCCGGGCCCATTTGATCCGGTTCCAGTTGATGAAAGCGTGCGAGATGTTCCAGCAACGGTGCTTTCATGGCTTCCCAACGGGACGCGCTGAACAGCAACTGACCTTGGCGGGTGTCGATCAGGCGGACGTCAGGCGGTAGCGCCCACGTTGTGCGCAGACGGTTGAACTGGCGCTCCAGCTGCTGCGCATCGAGTCCCGTGTCGCTGCTGGCCAGCAGCGCGGGCAATGCGGCTTCCAGCGTATCCGTTGAGATCAAAGCCTGCAGCTGCGCCAATCGCTCGGCACTTCGGCGTTGTCGGGTCGGCGCGAACGGGTCAAGTACCCGTCCACCACCAAGGGTACGTTGGGCGCTCTGATCGCGCAGGATCAATGGATCGCCCTTCACGGCCTGCACAGGTGCATTGAGCAGCAGTTGCGCGAACATCCGCTCACCCGGCGCGAGGCTGGAACCCTCCAGCAACGCCACCCGCCCCGTGACGTCCTGAGTTGCCAAATGAACATGCACGGATTGAAAGTGTTCGAAGGCTCGGGGTTCGCTGGCCAGCAACTGCATCTCGATATCCAGACGCTGGGTGGGTGCGTACAGCCAGTCAGCCAGTAACCAGTGCCCCCGGTGAATCTGTTCAAGCGCCAGGCGCTCGGCACTCAGGTTCAACGCAACGCGCTGGCCGGCTACCGCACCTTCTGCGGGTTGGTTTTGCGCATGCAGACCGCGCACGCGCACGGGTTTTCCTTGCGGACCGAGCAGCAGCGTATCGCCCACGGCCACCTGTCCTGACAACGCGGTGCCGGTCACCACGATACCGGCACCGGCCACGCTGAAAGCGCGGTCAATCGCCAGACGAAAGCCCCCGTTCGAGCTGCGCTGAAGGACCGCTCTTTGTGCATCAAGCAACGCCTGCCGCAGTGTTTCGATACCCTCGCCAGTCACACTCGACAGCGCCACTTGCGGCGCGCCGGCAAACGGTCCCGGCGCCAGCAAGGCTTCTATTTGCTGGTGCACGGCGTGCACCCGGGCGGGATCAACCCGGTCGCATTTGGTGATCGCGACCAGCGCCCGTGGAATTCCCAGCAATTGGACAATGGCCAGGTGCTCGCGGGTTTGCGGCATGACGCCGTCATCAGCCGCCACCACCAGCAACACCAGGTCAATGCCCTGCGCCCCCGCCAGCATGTTGTGGGTGAAACGTTCATGACCGGGCACGTCGATAAAACCGGTCAGGGCCGCACCCGGCTCCAGCGCCGCATAGAGATAACCGAGGTCGATGGTCATGCCGCGTTCACGTTCTTCCCGGCGCCGATCCCCCGCCTGCCCGGTCAATGCCTGGAGCAAGGCGGTTTTGCCGTGGTCGATGTGCCCCGCCGTGCCGACGATCATGCTTCGCCGCCCTGCGTCTGCAATTGATCGAGTTGCGCCAGCCATGCGGCTTCGTCATCCAGTTGCCGGAGGTCCAGCCACAAGGCGTCGTCATCGATGCGCCCGAGCACCGGAATCGGCAAGGCCCGAAATCCTGCTTCCAGCCTCAGTAATCCTCGCCCGCGCAGACGTTTGGAGGTGTGCGGTCGCAGGCACAGCGCCGCACTGGGCAATCGTGCCACCGGTTGGCTGCCGCTGCCGATCATGCCCAGCGCAGGGACGGCGGCGACGCTCCAGCCTTCGCCCAACACCTTCGCCAGTGACGGTTGCAGGCGTTCGGCTTGAGCGAGAATGTCGGCTTGCGCGCGTGTGAGCAGTCGCAGGCTCGGCAGCCGCTCGGCCAGTCGATCCGGATTGCGATACAAGCCCAGCACCGCTTCAAGCGCGGCCAGGGTCAGCTTGTCGACCCGCAGCGCGCGCTTGAGCGGGTTCTTCTTGATCCGTGCGATCAAGTCCTTGCGGCCGACAATCAACCCGGCCTGCGGACCACCGAGCAACTTGTCGCCGCTGAAGGTGACGATGTCCGCGCCGTCGAGCAGCGCCTGACGTACCGTCGGTTCGGCAGGCAAGCCCCAGCGCGTGAGGTCCAGCAGGCTGCCGCTGCCGAGGTCTTCGAGCAACGGCAAACCGTGCTGATGCGCCAGCGCCGCCAGCTCAGCGGTTGGCACACGGGTGGTGAACCCCTGAATCTCATAGTTGCTCGCGTGTACGCGCATGACCAGGCCACTGCGCGGGCCGATGGCGTCTTCGTAGTCCTTGGCATGCGTGCGGTTGGTGGTGCCGACTTCGTGAAGCTTCACCCCGGCGCGAGCCATGATGTCGGGAATGCGGAAGGCGCCGCCGATCTCGATCAGTTCCCCTCGGGAAATAATGCCTTCCTTGCGCGCGCCCAGGCTGTTGAGCGTCAGCAACACGGCGGCGGCGTTGTTGTTGACCACGGTCACGGCTTCGGCGCCGGTGAGTTCGCGGATCAGGCCTTCAATCAAGTCATCACGGTCGCCACGCTTGCCGCTGTGCAGGTCGAATTCCAGATTGAGTGGATAACGGGCCGCCATTTGCACCGCATCGATGGCTTCCTCGGGCAATAACGCGCGCCCCAGATTAGTGTGCAGCACGGTGCCGGTCAGGTTGAACACACGGCGCACATGACTGCGATGCTGGACGGCCAGACGCTCGCCCGCCCTGCCGGCCAACACTTGCGGGATGATTTCTACAGCGCCGAGTTGGCCACACAGCACCGGCTCGCGCAGGTCGTCGAGTAATTGCCGCAAGCTGGCCAACAGCGCGTCACGCCCATAGCGCTCGGCCAGCGGCTGGCACGCCGGATGACGCAACAAACTGTCAATGGAAGGCAGGCGCAAGGCATGGCTGGCGGGTCTGGAGGACATCAGGGGCTCCCGAAAACGGCTGACCGCCTGAGTGTAGCCGCTGTGCTCAGTCTGCCCCGGGGGCGAACAACAGATTCGGCGCCAGTCGCTGGTAGCCCTCCTGCTCAAGGCGCATGTCCAGCATGAGACTGGTCAGGTCCGTCGACAGCGCTTCGGCGTCGGCGTCGTTCTCCAGGTAAAGCAGTTTCAGGTAGCTGTTGCAGCCAGGGCACACCTCGGCCCGCAACGGAGCCTGATCGGCCGCGTGACGGTCGTCATCGAGGCTGACGTATTCGAGGCCTTTGCTCTGTTCGCAATACACGCACTTGACCCGCACTACATGCCATTCGCAAGCACACAGCGAACACACCAGATAGCGCAAACCGTTGTATTTGCCGCGATGGCGAATCACCCCGGCCATGGCCGGCGAACCGCAAGCCGGGCATTGACTGAGGCTGTCACCGGGTTTCAGCGCCAGGTCTTGCGTGCACAACAACCAATGACTCCAGGCGGCCTGCAATGCCGCGCCGAGAAACGGCACCGCAGCGGCTGGCAGCAGCGAATATTGACCGCTGAGCAAGGCAATCGCCCAGGCTTTGCGTTGACCGTTATTGGCGTTGCGCAACGCGGCGACCGCGTTCTCTATCGCAGAACCCGGGCGTGCCAGGAAACGCTGCAACACACCCTCGAGGTACGGCAGCCAATGCTCCTCACGCACCAACGAGTCGGCGGCAAACGGTGGCAAGCCGTGTTGCTGACAAAGGCGCAAGCGTTCGGGGTCGAGTGGCGTCGCAATCGACGGATCGTCCATCAGGCTCTGCTGTATGTGACAGAGCTCCGCCACTAGCCGCAGGTACTCGGCCAATGGATGCCCGTCAGCCAGTTTTTCCAGGCGTAACGCACGCAAGGTGAACAGGTTGTGCGGTGGCAAGTGCAGAAACGGCGGTGAACTCGCCGCCGCTTCGATCTCTCCAGGCTCAAGAATCGTCGCCAAGTGCTTATCCTTTTTTGCTGATCGGCCGGTCGGGGTTTTCGTCACGGGTCACTTCGCGATACCACAGTTCATGGTGTTTTTTCGCCCAGGCGCGGCTGACCCAGCCATGCTGCATAGCGCTGACCGATCCTTTGATCCAGATGCCGGCATAAATATGGACGATGATGCTCAGCACCAGCACAAACCCCGCCAGCGCATGCAACAACATCGCCCAGCGAATCGTCGTGATGCCAAAGTACAGGCTGAAATACGCGCGCCAGATCACCAGTCCGCTGAACAGCAGCACCAGCATGCAGGCCAGCAACGTCCAGAACAGCAGCTTTTGCCCCGGGTTGTACTTGCCTATGGGGGGCACGCCCTCCTCTTCGTTTTTTATCACCCGCCCTACTCGCCGCAGCCACAGCCCGTCGTTGCGGATAAAAAAGTTCGCCCGCCAGAAGCTGATCACCAGGCCGAGAAACAGCACAAACATCACCACACCCATGAACGGATGCAAGATGCGCGTCCACGGACCGCCACCGAACAGATTGCTCAACCAGAACAGCGCTGGATGGAACAACGCCAGCCCGGACAGCGCCGCCATGAAAAACAGGATCGCCACCAGCCAGTGATTGGTGCGCTGGTTTGAGGTGTAACGAAGGATCTGTTTACGGATCATGGTCTGTCCTCCCCACGCGGATCATAGGTGTGCACCGACGGATCGACTTCATGCACCGCCGGATCATTAACCGTCGGATGCTCATCTTCCTCAACGAGCTGCGGACCAGTCCGTACGTAGTGGAAGAACCCGGCCAGCACCGCCGCGCCCATGGCCAGCAAGGCCAAGGGTTTGCTCAGCCCTTTCCACAAACCCACCAACGGACTGATCGCCGGATCTTTCGGCAGCCCGGCGTACGCTTGTGGTGTGTCGGCATGGTGCAGCACGTACATCACGTGAGTACCGCCCACCCCGGCCGGGTCGTACAATCCGGCGTTTTCGAAGCCCCGGCTTTTCAGGTCGACGATGCGCTCGGCGGCATGTTCTTTCATGTCCTCCTTGGTACCGAACACAATGGCGCCGGTCGGGCAGGTTTTCACGCAAGCCGGCTCCAGCCCCACCGCCACACGGTCCGAACACAGCGTGCATTTGTAGGCTTTGTGGTCTTTTTGCGAAATTCGCGGGATGTTGAACGGGCAACCCGTGATGCAATACCCGCAGCCGATGCAATGGTCCTGATCGAAATCGACGATGCCGTTGGCATGCTTGATGATCGCCCCCGGGCTCGGGCAGGCCGCAAGGCAACCCGGTTCGTCGCAATGCATGCAGCCGTCCTTGCGGATCAGCCATTCCAGATTCCCGGCATCGGTTTCATGCTCGGTGAAGCGCATCAAGGTCCAGGTTTCTGCACTCAGGTCCTGCGGGTTGTCGTAGGTGCCGAGGTTGTGGCCGACCTCGTCGCGCAGCTCGTTCCATTCCGAACAGGCGACCTGGCAGGCCTTGCAGCCAATGCATTTGGTGGTGTCGATCAGCTTGGCCACTTCCTCCTGATTGCGCACCGAAGACGGGACAGTCGTGGTAGCCGAACGGGCGATGATGTCTTGGCTGGCCATCTAGATTTTCTCCACATTGACCAGGAACGACTTGGATTCCGGGGTCTGGGTATTGCCATCGCCGAGGAACGGCACCAGGGTGTTGGTCAGATAGCCGTGACGCGTGAGCCCGGTAAACCCCCAGTGCAACGGGATACCGATGTGATGCACCACCTGGCCGTTGACCTGCAGCGGACGAATCCGCTTGGTCACCACCGCCACCGCTTCGATGAACCCGCGCTTGCTGCTGACCCGTACTTTGTCACCCGCGACAATGCCCTTTTCCTTGGCCAACACTTCGCCTATCTCGACGAATTGTTCTGGCTGGGTAATCGCGTTGAGCTTGCAATGCTTGCTCCAGAAGTGGAAATGCTCGGTCAACCGGTAACTGGTCGCGGCATAGGGGTAATCCTTGGCCACGCCGAGGGTGTCCCACACCGAGTCGAAGATCCGTGCCGCCGGGTTGCTGGTGGCTTTCTTGTTGGTCGGGTGCAGCGGGTTGATGCCGATGGGTGTTTCAAACGGTTCGTAGTGCTCAGGGAATGGCCCTTCGTTCATCTTGTCGACGGCGAAGAACCGCGCCACGCCTTCGGGGTTCATGATGAACGGGTTCATCCCGGCTTCCGGCGGCGAGTCGACCTTAAAGTCCGGTACATCGGTGCCGGCCCAGGCCTTGCCGTTCCACCACACCAACCGTTTGTTGTCCGCCCACGGTTTGCCTTGCAGGTCGCATGAGGCACGGTTGTAGAGAATCCGCCGGTTCGCCGGCCAGGCCCAGGCCCAGCCCAAGTGTTGCTTCATGCCGTACGGATCGCTGTTGTCGCGCCGGGCCATCTGGTTGCCCATTTCGGTCCAGCTGCCGCAGAAAATCCAGCAGCCAGACGCGGTGCTGCCGTCATCCTTGAGCTGGGCGAAACCGGCCAGTTGCGTATTGCCCTTGACCGCGGCCCCCGTGGCGTCGGTGAAATCGGTGGTGGCGTAGCCGTTGATTTCCTTGGCCAGTTCTTCGGGTGAAGGATCGTCGGGTATTTTGTACGGCCACGACAATTTCAGGATCGGGTCTGCAAACGCACCGCCATCGGCCTGATAACGCTTGCGCAGGCGCAGGAACAACTCGCTCATGATCTTGATGTCGGTCTGTGCTTGTCCCGGGCCGTCGGCACCTTTCCAGTGCCATTGCAGCCAACGGCTGCTGTTGACCAGGGAACCGTCCTCTTCGGCGAAACAGGTCGTGGGCAGGCGAATGACTTCGGTCTGGATGTTGGCGCTGGTCACGTCGTTATATGGCCCGACGTTTTTCCAGAACTCCGAGGTTTCGGTGGACAGTGGGTCCATGACCACCAGCCATTTAAGCTTGGCCAGCGCCGCCATCACCCGGTTTTTGTCCGGCAACGCCGCAATCGGGTTAAAGCCTTGGCACATGTAGCCGTTGACCTTGCCCTGCCCCATCAGGTCGAACATTTTAAGGATGTCGTAGCTGGGGATGTCGAGTTTGGGCAGGTAGTCATAGGCCCAGTGGTTCTCGGCGCTGGCATTGTTGCCGTACCAGGACTTCATCAGGCTGACATGGAATTTTCCGTAGTTTTGCCAATACGACAACTGCCCTGGCCGCAACGGTTTTAGCGTCCGTTTGGTGATGTAGGCGTTGTAGTCCTGCTCGCCATCGGTGGCCAGGGTCAGGTAGCCGGGCAGCGAGTTGGAGAGCAAGCCAAGGTCGGTCAGGCCCTGGATGTTGGAGTGCCCGCGCAAGGCATTGACGCCCCCGCCCGGCATGCCGACGTTGCCCAGCAGCAGTTGCACCATGGCCGCGCTGCGAATGATCTGCGAGCCAATGGAATGTTGGGTCCAGCCCAGCGCGTAGAGAATCGTCATGGTCTTGCCCGGTTGCGAGCAGGTGGCGATTTCTTCCCAGATCTTCTTGATCGCGTCCACGGGCATGCCGCAAATCTGGCTGGTCAGGTCGATGTTGTAGCGGCTGTAGTGGGTTTTCATCAGCTGATAAACGCAACGCGGGTCCTGCAATGTCGGGTCGACTTTGGCAAAGCCGTCCTCACCGACTTCATAACCCCAGCCGGATTTGTCGGTATACAGGCGTTTGGCGACGTCGTAACCGCTGAAGATCCCGTCCTCGAAACTGAACCCGGCTTTGACGATGAACGACACATCGGTATAAGCCCGCACGTACTCGTGCTGGATCTTGTCTTCGGTCAACAGGTAATTGATCAGCCCGCCCATGAAGGCGATGTCGGTGCCGGTGCGAATGGGCGCGTAATAGTCGGCCACCGAGGCGGTCCGGGTAAAACGCGGGTCGACCACGATCAGCCGCGCCTTGTTGTGCGCCTTGGCTTCGGTCACCCATTTGAAACCGCACGGGTGCGCCTCTGCTGCGTTGCCGCCCATCACCAGGATCAGATTCGCGTTACCGATATCGGTCCAGGTATTGGTCATGGCACCACGGCCATACGTCGGGGCAAGACTTGCCACCGTCGGACCGTGTCAGACACGCGCCTGGTTATCGAACCCCAGCATGCCGAGACTGCGAATAACCTTGTGGGTGATGTAGCCCGCTTCGTTGGACGCCGCCGAGGCCGCGAGGAAGCCGGTGGTCAGCCAACGGTTCACCGTTTGGCCCTGCGCGTTCTTCTCGATGAAATTGGCGTCGCGGTCGGCCTTCATCAGGTCGGCGATGCGATCCAGCGCTTGATCCCAGGAGATGCGCGTCCACTCGGTACTGCCGGGCTTGCGCACCTGCGGGTACAGAAGGCGGCTGGGACTGTGAATGAAGTCCAGCAGGCCCGCGCCTTTCGGGCAGAGCGTGCCGCGATTCACCGGGTGGTCGGCGTCGCCCTCGATGTGGATGATGCTTTGGGTGACGTTTTTCGCCTGGTCGCCCTGGCTGTACATGATCAAGCCACAACCGACCGAGCAGTACGGGCAGGTGTTGCGGGTTTCATGGGTGTGGGCGAGTTTGAAATGACGCACTTGCTCGGCAAAGGCTGGCGCGGGGAGCAAGCCCAGCGCGCCGAGGCTCGAGCCCGCAAGGCCGATACCGGCGACCTTGAAGAACTGACGACGGTTGAGGTCCATCGTGCACTCCTTGATTAGGTAGATACCCGGTATTTTTGCCGGGTTTCTCTGGGCAAACACGGTCACGGCAGCTTGACTGCCGACACTACAAACTTTAGTCAATGGTAGAACTGACTGCCTGAAAACCGACCGTCGGGCGCTATCACATCAACTGTAGGAGCGAGCCTGCTCGCGAAGGTGTGTCAGCTACTTTGGTGTCGACTGACACACCTTCGCGAGCAGGCTCGCTCCTACAGGGGGTTGGCGTTTATCATGACCGCCATAACCAACCTGCTGTTACGAGACTGAGCATGACTTTCGATTTTGATCAGGTGTTCGACCGCCACAACACCGGCAGTACCAAGTGGAGCCGCTACCCGGCGGACGTGTTGCCGATGTGGGTGGCCGACATGGACTTCGCGGCGCCGCCGGTGATCCGCGAGGCCCTGCAAAAACGCCTCGAACATCCGATGCTCGGCTACAGCGTGCCCCAGGATAATTTGCGCGACGCCATCGTTGCCGACCTCTGGAACAAATACGCCTGGCGCGTATTACCTGAGGAGTTGATCTTCCTGCCGGGCGTAGAGTCAGGTTTCAACATGGCCCTGAAGGCGCTGGTCCAGCCGCAGCAGAACGTTGTGGTTCAGGTGCCGAATTACCCACCGCTACGCCACGCGCCGGGGCATTGGGGGCTGAACAAGGTCGAGCTGAATTTCGAGGCGCTGGCTGACGGCACGTATGCCACGCCGCTCGCTACCTTGAGCGAGTCCCTGGCCGGCGGCGGCGCGTTGCTGCTGAGCAACCCGCACAACCCGCTGGGCAAAGTCTTCCCGCGTGAAGAACTTCAAGCGATCGCCGACATTTGCCAGGAACAGGACGCGTGGATCATCTCTGACGAGATCCATGCCGAACTGTGTTTCGACGCACGCGTGCACATTCCCACCGCCACCCTGAGCCCGGAAATCGCCCGGCGCACCATTACGCTGATGTCGGCGAGCAAGGCTTTCAACATTGCCGGTCTGAAGACGTCTTTCATGATTATTCAAGACGCTGCAGTGCGTGCGCGGGTCAACCACGCCCGCTGCGGCATGGTCGACAGTGTCAACCCGCTGGGTATGGAAGCGACTCGTGTGGCCTACACCGAAGGCGGCCCTTGGCTGGCTGGATTGAAGGCTTACCTGCAAGACAACCGGGATTACTTGGTGGAGGCGGTGCGCACGCGTCTACCGGGTGTAACGATCAATGTGCCACAAGGTACTTATCTGGCATGGCTCGATTGCTCGGCGCTGGGGCTGGATAACCCGCAGCAGTTCTTCCTTGACGAGGCCAAAGTCGGTTTGAGCGCGGGGCTGGATTTTGGCGATGACAGCCAACAGTTCGTACGCCTGAACTTTGGCTGCCCGCGCGCCTTGCTTGAAGAAGGTATTGCGCGGATGGAGCGCAGTTTGCTCCAACGCAAGGTCTGAACATAAAGGTTTCGCAAGACAAAGCAGATCAATGTGGGAGCGAGCAATCCCATCTTGCGATCGCAACCGTAGCAGCTGGCGAAGCCTGCGTTCGGCTGCGCAGCAGTCGTAAAGCCATTCAACCACGGTGCTTCAGGAAGACCGTGCACACAGGGTTTACGACTGCTGCGCAGCCGAACGCAGGCTTCGCCAGCTGCTACGACGACACGCCTCTAGAGTCCGGCATACTAAATGAACCCCGGACAAATCTTCCTCCCTCCATACGTTAAGCGCCCATTCATGGGCCGCTGAGGAGGTCGTCATGTCCGCACCTGAGGACACGGAAGTGTTTCCTCAGGCCAAAAAACTGCTGGGAACTGGCTGCAAGCCACTACTGTAGGAGCGAGCTAGCTCGCGATGGACTCAAGAGCGCTGCGTTTAGCCAATTATCGTTGACGACCATCGCGAGCAAGCTTGCTCCTACAATGGCATTGTCGGCATATGCCGGGCCTGGTTTTTTTTCAGGTTCAGCCTGAGTCATCGTCACTTCATGGTCGACGCTATGACTTCCACCAGATTAAGTTGGGTAAAGGGTTTCGATAGGCGCGGCAGGTCCGCCGCAAAGCCTTCCAGGCGCTCGGCGTAACCGGTGGCGAGAATGATCGGCAGGCTCGGCTTCATGAACCGGATCGTTTGTGCCAGTTGCGCGCCATTCATTTTTGGCATGGCCATGTCCGTAATAACCAGATCGATGTCTTGCCTGGCTTCGAACAGTGCCAGCGCTTGTGCACCGGACGCTGCACTGATGACCCGGTGCCCGAGGTCTTCAAGCAACAGGCCGGTACTGGTGAGCACCAGGCTGTCATCGTCCACGATCAACACGCACAGCCCGGACACGGGTGTCGCTTTGGCCGCGTCGGTAACGGGTTTGACGACCGATGCAGTGGTAGCGACGGGAATCCAGAGTTCAGCCGTTGTGCCTTCGTTTATTAGACTCTTGAGAACGAATTGCCCGCCCAGTTGCTCGATAAAACCGTGAACCATCGACAGGCCCAGGCCCGTGCCTTTACCGACCCCTTTGGTGGTAAAGAACGGGTCCATTGCGCAGCCCAGGGTGTCGGCATCCATTCCGTCGCCCGTGTCGGTGACGCTCAGGCAGACATACCGGCCAGCGACCACCGATAACGTTGTTTGATCGCGGACGTCTTCCACCCTCGCACTGATAACGATCTTACCGCCATCGGGCATCGCATCGCGGGCATTGGTCACAAGGTTCAGCACCGCCAGTTCAAGCTGATTGACGTCGGCCATGACCGGTCCGAGGTCAGGTGAAAAGTGTGTTTCAAATATCACTGAAGGCCCGAGAGAACTGCGTAACAGGCCGCTGATCCCTTCCACCAGCGTCGGTAATTCCACCGATTCGAACTTGAGTTCCTGACGCCGTGCGAACGCCAGCATGCGTTGGGTCAGGGATACGCCGCGCATGGCCCCCTGAGTGGCGTTGTCGACCAGCCGGGTAATCTTCGGATCATCTCCCACGCGTTTGCGGATGATTTCCAGATTACCGAGGATGACCGTCAGCAAATTATTGAAGTCGTGGGCAATACCGCCGCTGAGTTGACCAACGGCCTGCATTTTTTGCGCCTGGAACAACGCTTCACGAGTCTTTTCAAGAGCTTGCTGTGTTTGTGTCGCCTCGGTGATGTCGCGTGTGATCTTGGCAAACCCCAGCAACTTGGCCGACGGATCAATAATCGGATCAATCACCACGTGGGACCAGAAATGCGAGCCGTCCTTGCGCACCCGCCAGCCTTCGCCCTCGAAACGTCCCTCGCGAATCGCCGTATCCAGCGCACGTTGGGGCAACCCTGCACGGCGATCCTCGTCGGTGTAAAAGCGCGAGAAGTGCTGACCGAGAATCTCCGCCTCTTCAAACCCCTTGAAACGCTTGGCCCCGGCGTTCCAACTGGTGATGATGCCATCGGGGTCAATCATATAGATCGCGTAATCAATCACCGCATCGATCAACAGCCGAAAGCGCCCGTCCTCGATAGAACCGGGCTTGGACTGGATATCAGTCATCGATTACACCTGTCATTGTTATCTGCACGAAGTTTGCGACAAACCGCAGGACTGCAAAGCCACAATACTGTTGAACAGTAGAGCGTGGGTTTCGTTCCATTTATGCTCGATGCCAACAGCCATTACTGCTCGATAAAAGGCGTCCCGATGATCCTGATTCTGTTGCCGACCTCGGACTATGATCCCACCGAAAGCAGCGTGCCCTGGCAGGCGATGCGCCTTGCCGGCCTCGACGCGCGCTTCGCAACGCCTGCGGGGTTGCCGGCCTATGCCGACGCCCGGCTGGTGGATATCGGCTTTGGTCCACTGAACCCGCTGCTGATGACGCGCGACGCCGACCTTGAGAGTTACGCCCGGATGAGCGTAGACGATTGGTTTCGCCGGCCACTGGCCTATGCCGACGTCGACCCTGAACAATTCGCCGGGCTGCTGATTCCGGGCGGGCATGCCAAGGGTATGCGCAGTTTGCTCGAATCCGAGCAGGCCCGGGCGATTGCCCTGCACTTCTTCAAGGCAGACAAACCGGTAGCCGCCGTCTGCCATGGCGTGCTGGTGTTGGCCCGCACGCTCGATCCCGACAGCGGGCGTTCGGTGTTACATGGGCGCAAGGTCACCGCGTTGCTGGCGGCGACCATGGAGTTACCTGCCTGGGTAATGACAGCGCCCTGGCTGGGTCGTTATTACCGCACGTATCCGCAAACCGTTGAGGAAGAAGTCACGGCTGCGCTGTCCAGCCCAACGGATTTCCTGCGGGGCCCATTGTTAGCGGTGCGTGATTCGGCAGACCGGCTGCAACCCGGTTTCACAGTCCGTGATGGCCAGCTGTTGACCGCGCGCTGGCCCGGAGACTGCCATCGCTTCGCTGCCGATTGGGTTCAACTGCTGACCGGTACAGCGTGACAAATCGCTGGACTCACCGTCCACCAACGCGGCAATAACTGCTTCACCTTACTGTCACCAAACCGGTCATCAATCAACATCACAACTCCCTGATCATGCTGAGTGCGGATCACCCTCCCCGCCGCCTGGATGACTTTCTGTACACCGGGAAACAGGTAGGTGTAGTCATAACCGGCCCCGAAAATCGCCGCCATGCGATGTTTCAGCTGCTCGTTGACCGGGTTGAGTTGAGGCAGTCCAAGGGTGGCGATAAACGCACCGATCAGTCGCGCGCCGGGCAAGTCGATGCCTTCACCAAAGGCCCCACCCAGCACCGCAAAACCGATGCCCTGGCTGTCGGCGGTGAACTGGTCGAGAAAGGCCTGACGTTGCCCTTCCCCCATGCCTCTGGACTGCGACCACAGTTTGATCTGCGGATGTGTCTGCGCCAGTAACTGCGCCACTTGCTGCAAATAGTCGAAGCTGCTGAAAAACGCCAGGTAGTTGCCAGGGCGTTGCGTGAATTGCCGGGCAATCAGCTCGACAATGGGCGCAAGCGATGACTGACGATGGACGAACCGCGTGGAAATCTGGCTGATGATGTGGACGCGCAACTGATCGGCGTGAAACGGTGATTCGACATCGATCCACACCGTATTGGCCGGTGTCCCCAGCAGGTCGGCGTAATAGTGACGCGGGCTCAGCGTTGCAGAAAACAGTACGGTACTGCGTGCAGCCGTCAGGCGCGGGCGGATCAACCCGGCGGGTACCACGTTGCGCAAGCACAGTTGCGAGAGATTGCGCTTGCGGTCGAGGTTGCGCTTGCTGATGTCGAACAGGAACTGCTCATCGAAGAGCTCCGCCACCCGGCTAAATTGCAGCATGTCGAAATAGAAGGTCTGTAATGCGTTGTCCAGACCCTGCGGGTGATCGTTGAGGTAGTCGCCGATGCTGGCCGTGCAAGCCGACAACGCCTGCAACAGCTTTTCCGGCGCCTTGTCGTAAGCCTGATAGGCGCCCGTTTGCAGATTATGCAGGGCGTTCCACTCTCGATTGACGCGCTGCAACGATTTTTTTAATGCTGGCGGGGGCGATTTGCGTACGCCATTGAGCGTCGCCTGGTCGAGGCTGGCGCTATACATCTGCCGGCCGCGCTCGACCAGGTTGTGCGCCTCATCCACCAGCACCGCAACGTTCCAGTTGTTGGCCTGGGCCAAGCCGAACAGCAACGCGCTGAAATCGAAGTAGTAGTTGTAATCGGCGACCACCACATCTGCCCAGCGGGCCATTTCCTGGTTCAGGTAATAGGGGCAGACGTCGTGTTTCAGGGCCACCTCGCGCAATGCGCTCTGATTCAACAGCGCCACCTCACTGGCGGCTTGGCGAGCAGCCGGCAAGCGATCATAAAAACCCCGGGCCAGCGGACAGGCGTCGCCATGGCAGGCTTTGTCCGGATGCTCGCAGGCTTTGTCCCGGGCAATCATTTCAAGTACCCGCAATGGCGGCGTATCGGCGCTATCAAGAATGACCTGCGCAGCGTCCAGTGCCAGTTTGCGCCCCGGGGTTTTCGCGGTGAGGAAGAACACCTTGTCCAGTTGCTGCGGCGCCAGAGCCTTGAGCATCGGAAACAGCGTACCCACGGTTTTGCCGATCCCTGTGGGCGCCTGGGCCATCAGGCAGCGACCGGTGCTGGCCGCCTTGAACACCGATTCCGCCAGGTGTCGCTGCCCCGGTCGAAAGTCGGCATGTGGAAACGCCAACTGCTGCGCCGCGCTGTTACGTGATTCGCGATGGGCCATTTCCCGCTCGGCCCAGTGCAGGAACAGCGCGCAATGCTGCTCGAAGAACTGTCCCAGCGCTTCGCTGCTGAATGCCTCGACCAAACAGGTTTCCTTTTCGCTGGTGACGTCGAAGTACACCAGCGCGAGATTGATCTGCGCCAGATCCAGTTTCTGGCACATCAACCAGCCGTAAATCTTGGCCTGTGCCCAGTGCAACTGGCGGTGATTGGCCGGTTGCTTGCTCAGGTCACCGCGATAGGTTTTGACTTCTTCCAGGCAGTTTTGCGCGGGATCGTAGCCGTCCGCCCTGCCCTTGATCTTTAACGTTTGGTACGCGCCTTCCAGCGCGACTTCACTCTGGTAGCCCTCGCGGCGGCGCGATGCCACCGTGCGGTGCCCGACGATCCCTTCCAGGGCCGTGGGCGACGGGGTAAAGCGCAGGTCGAGGTCGCCAACCTTGGCGGTGAACTCGCACAACGCCCGCACGGCAATGCTGTAGCTCACGCGTCCTGCTCCAACCATTGCACGTAGCAAACGGCAATCGGCATCTGGTGTTCATGGCAGAACTCCAGCCAGCGCAATTGGTTGTCCTGCAGGCGATCGCCGGGGCCTTTGACCTCGATCATGCGGTAGGTCTTGTCCTGCGGCCAGAACTGGATCAGGTCCGGCATGCCGGCGCGATTGGCCTTGATGTCGAGCAGCAGGCGATTGAACCAATGCTTGAGATGGTCGGCCGGCAGGCAATCGAGCGCCTGATCGAGCAGTTCCTCGCTCAACACGCCCCAGAACACGAACGGCGACTGCACGCCCCACTTCGCGGTAAAGCGCTCGCGGATCGTCTGGACGTAGCGACCGTCATCGAGTTCAGCGAGGCACGCCTGAAACAGGTCCGCCCGGCGAACATGGAAGTCCTCGTTCAGAAGGTCCACCGGCCCGCGCTGGAACGGGTGGAAAAACGCGCCCGGCAAAGGCGCGAAGATTGCCGGCCAGCACAGCAGGCCGAACAATGAATTGATCAGGCTGTTCTCGACGTAGTGCACCGGTGCCGAATCTTCAGCCAGCTGCGCCTGAACGTAATGTTCCACCGACAGCGCGGGGTCGACTCTGGGCAGTTGCAGGTCCAGGCGCACCATTTCCCTAGGGGACGACCGCTTGATCGCCGGACCGCCGAGTTTGCGTCGCAAACGGGGCAGTACCCTCTGCAATTGCTGCTGTTCGGCAGCACTTTCCGGCGCTTGCTCGGCCTGCGTGGCCAGCCCCAGCGCCAGTTGATACTCGGCGCAGCGTTCCAGTACGCGAATCAGCCGCACGCGCGCGCCCGGATAGGCGCAGTCACGGTAGATCGTCAGGGCCGTGGAAAACGCCGCGATGCGCTCGCAGTGTTGACCGATCTGAAACAACAGCTTGCCGCGACGCCTTTGCAGCCAGGGGTTGGACAGCACGAGTCCGTTGATGCGCTCGACAACCTCGGCCACCGCCTCACCGGCCTCGAAATCCTGCTGACAGTCATGAAGGAACAGGCAGGCGTCCACATCCTCGCGGCTGCGTAACCCCCGGGAGTCGGCGCAGAACTCGACTTTTTCATAGGTAAAGATGCCAAGGTCGGCCAGCACGAACTCGGACCAGTCCTGGTAAAGATTGCCAAAGAACATCAAGCGCAGACGGTCGCACAGGCCCATGATGGTCAGGCTGAACAAACGGTCTTCCAGTGGCGCGCACCACTGAGCGAAGGCCTGAGCTTCGGGGAACCGCTCGCTCAACGTCGGCAGCCAATCCGTCTTTTTGCCCTTGGGTTGATCGATGACGGCGCCAAAACACTGGAGTATTTCAGCCTTGAGCAGCACATCGAACAACGCCTCGATCGGCAGCGGACAATGCTCATCGATCCAGCCCAGCGCCAGCAAGGGGCCAGCGGCAAGAGCGATGTCACCAATCTCGACGTAATGCAGCTTGCTCGCACGAAAATGAATCCCCTTGCGCATCACCATCCGCACGCATAACGCTTTAGAATCGCGGGGCAGCCGATGGAAATCGCGGATAAAGCCCAGCTCCTCGACGCTCAATACGTCGGCATAGCGATGCTCAAGCCAATCAATCACTTGCATGAAGTTGTTCAAGTAGTAGAACGGATCGTCGAGAGGATTTTCAGTCACGGAGTCAATGGGCCATGGCAAGCGAATACTGGTTATGCGTACAGATACCAGTACGCCCTGCCACGTGCAAACGGAAAAAGATAAGCGGCGGCGCTGTTCGGTTTTTTTCGCAGACCTGTCGAACTTTCTGACGATCCATCGCACCAAACGCGTTAGAGCTACAGTGAAGATGAAGCTCGTTCGAAGCCGTCGCACTGTGTTTTTTTTGAATTATGAGAGGTGGGTATGAACATCAAGACTCTGGGTTTGCCCCTGGCAGTAGCGGCCTTTCTGGCCCTGACCGGGTGCTCGACGCCAACGGTGGTCACTCTTCAAAACGGCACCCAGTATTTGACCAAGGACATGCCTAAAACCAAGACCAAGGACGGTTTCTTCGAGTTCGAAGATATTTCCGGGGCCAAGATCAGGGTCAACTCCAATGACGTGGCCACAATACGTAAGGAAGATTAACTAACCACGACCGCTACGCGCCCGAACGCAGGCTGCGCCACTCTGTAGCAGCTGCCGAAGGCTGCGTCCGGCTGCGCAGCAGACGTAAATACCATTACAACCAACACGCATCCCACAGCGGGTAATCGTGAACGCGTGTCACCAGTCCTGCCCGTACGGGATTGGCAATCACATAGCGAGCAAGCCCTTTCAGATCCTCCTCCCGGCGAACTGCGCGATCATGGTAACCCTTCTGCCATAACCTCCCTCGCCGCCCTAACGCACAATTGACCGCAAGGCTGCTTCGGGATTTTATTCGGCACATCAGCTCGGCCAACGTTTTGTCGCGCAGTTGCACAAGGCAGTGGAAATGGTCCGGCATCACTACCCACGCTAAAAAATCGGCCCATCCTTCTTCTTGTGCCTGACGCAGCTGCAAAGCAACCAACCTACCCATCCGCCAGTTGGCAAAAAACGGCTGCCGCTGGTGAACGACAGCCGTTAGCAAATAGATACGTCCAGGTTCAGAAAAACGGCCAACGCGCAGATTTCCCGCATTCAGACAGACAGGCATTCCATTGCCTCCTCATCAATAGATAGCAGGTCTGGAATCTACAGCGCTGCCTGCTCGCCCGACTGACTGGAATGGCTACAAAATATGAATCATCAACTCCCCGTCCGAATCTTGTTCCACACCCGCGTGCGAATCCGGTCGATGTTCAGCGGCATCGCTTCCAGCGCAAACAATTTGCCCATCATCTCCGCGCTCGGATAAACCTTGGTGTCGTTTTTGATGGCGGGATCGATCAGGCTGTCGGCCTGTGCGTTGCCGTTGGCATAGTGAACGTAGTTGCTGATGCTGGCCATGACGTCCGGGCGCAGCAGGTAGTCCATGAAGGCGTAGCCGGCCTTTTCGTCCGGGGCATCGGCCGGCATGGCGACCATGTCGAACCAGATAGCGGCGCCTTCCTTGGGAATCGAATAGCCGATGTCGACCCCGTTATTGGCTTCTTTGGCGCGGTTTTCGGCTTGCAGGATGTCGCCGGAGAAGCCGACCGCCACGCAAATGTCACCGTTGGCCAAGTCGCTGGTGTACTTCGAGGAGTGGAAATAGCTGACATAAGGCCGGACTTTCATCAGCAGCGCTTCAGCTTTTTTGTAGTCTTCAGGATTCTTGCTGTGATGCGGCAGCCCCAGGTAGTTCAACGCTGCCGGCAGCAATTCAGGGCCATTGTCGAGAATGGCCACGCCGCATTTTTGCAGCTTGGCCATGTTCTCGGGTTTGAAAATCAGGTCCCAGGAATCCACCGGGGCACTATCGCCCAACACCGCTTTGACCTTGGCAATGTTGTAACCGATGCCGGTGCTGCCCCACAGGTATGGGAAACCGTGTTCGTTGCCTGGATCATTGGTTTGCAAAGCCTTGAGCAACACCGGATTGAGGTTTTTCCAGTTCGGCAATTGGCTCTTGTCGAGCTTCTTCAGCGCCCCGCCCTGAATCTGGCGCGCCATGAAATGGTTGGACGGGAACACCACGTCGTAACCGGATTTGCCAGTCATCAGCTTGCCGTCGAGTGTTTCGTTGCTGTCGTAGACGTCGTAGCTGAACGCGATGCCGGACTCCTTCTCAAAGTTCTTGGTAGTGTCCGGGGCGATGTAGTCCGACCAGTTGTAAATCTTGACGGTCTCGGCCGCGTGGCTGAGGGTCGCGACGAGTGCAAGTGGCGCCAGGGTCAGTGTCTTTCGGATCATGAGTCGATTCCTGTGTGGTTTTTTTTGTTGGCAGGCAATCAGAAGTTCAAAAATCAAGAAATCAAAACGTAGGTCTTGCGCACGGTGTCCTGGATATCCCAGACGCCGAGGCTATTGGCTGGCAACATCAGTGCGTCGCCGGCTTCTATGTACAAGGTTTCACCGTCGTCCGGGGTGAAGGTGCAGCGTCCCTGGATGAAGTGGCAGAACTCCTGGGCAACGATCTGTCGCCGCCAGCGCCCGGGCGTGCACTCCCAGACACCGGTTTCGACACCGTCGTCGCGTTCGACGCTGGTGGTCGAAGCCACTGCCACGGGCGTGCCCAATGGCACGGCGACCGGGCTGGATTCGTCCAGTTTCAGGGTTGCAGTGTTCTTGAAATGCGTGATGCTCATGGGAGTACCTGTCGATGAAGCCTATAGATGAAGAGCGCGCCGTTTAGTGCATGAAACCTTCCATGAACCCCGCCACGCCGCTGGCCAGCTTGCGGCGCCATGGCGCGGTGGCCGGGTTGGCCAGGGTCTGGTCCTCGTGGACGAAGCTGCGGATGATCGCGTTGTAGCCGAGCCAGCGGCAAGGTTCCGGCTCCCAGGCCTTGAGCGCGTCGAGACCACCCTGCGGGATGACCCACGGCTGGCGCACCAATTCGGTGTCGCGCTTCAGGATCATGTCCGCCAGCGTCCGCCCGCCGAGGTTACTGGCGCCCACGCCCTCCCCGCCATAACCGCCGGAAATCGCAATGCCGCTGGCCTGATCGCAAAGCATGTGGGGCTTGAAACGTCGGGACATGCCCAGATTGCCGCCCCAGGCGTGCGTGATCCGCACATTCTTGAGCTGCGGGAAAAGTTCGCCAAACAGATAGCGTCGCAGTTCCACTTCGTGGGAGGTCAGGTTGAAATCATGGCGAAGCTTGCCGGCGAACTGATAACCGCCGCGTGCGCCAAACACCAGACGGTTGTCTGCCGTGCGCTGGCCGTAGGTGACCTGACGACTGCTTTCGCCGAAGGCCTGGCCGTGACTCAGGCCGATTTCGTCCCACGTCGCGGCGGACAGCGGCTCGGTGGCGACGATCAGGCTTTGCACCGGCAACTGATAACGCCCCAACGGCGGCAAGTCGACCGCATACCCTTCAACCGCCGGGACGATCCAGCGGCTACGGACCTGGGCCCTGGCTGTACGCAAGCTACCCGACTGCCACTGAGTGACCGGGCTGTTTTCGTAAATCCTGACGCCCATGCGTTCCACGGTCCGCGCCAGACCTCGCACCAACTTTGCCGGATGGATCGTTGCAACGTGCGGTGCATAGATTCCGCCATAGGGCTTGGCGATTCTGATCTGTAACGCCAGTTGCTCAGGGCTGAGCCAGCGGTAATCGCTGTCGGTCAGGCCCTGGCGGTAGAGACTGTCCAGATAGTGCCGCAGGCTGGCTTCTTGTTCCGGATAGCGGGCGGCGCAATACAGCGCCCCGCCTTTTCGGTAATCGCAGTCAATGCCTTCACGTTCAAGGACAGTCCCGACTTCATCAGGGATGTTGTGCAGTAGATCAAAAGACGCCCGGCGCTGTTCGGGCGACAAATCAGCGAGCAGGCGATCTTCGCCCAAAATGTTGCCCATCAACCAGCCGCCATTGCGCCCTGAGGCGCCAAACCCGGCGATTTGCGCTTCAACGATGGCGATGTTCAGGTCCGGGGCCTGGCGCTTGAGGTAATACGCGGTCCACAGGCCGGTGTATCCCGCGCCGATGATGGCAACGTCGACGTCCAGATCCTGCTCCAGCGCCGGACGCGCCAGCAATGGCTCGTCGAGTTGGTCCATCCACAAACTGATAGTGCGCCACGCCGGCATGTATGACTCCGCCACTCAAACTTCGATGGCGATGATCCTAGTGCGCGGACTTAGAGGCTGTCTTGCGCGCGTGCACGCAAAGAAATTTGTTTGACGTAGGCTTTGGGCGAGAGCCCGGTGTGCTGACGGAAACAGCTGTAGAACGCCGACAACGAATTGAACCCGGCGGCAAAGGCCAGATCGTCGATACGCAGCGGCGGCGTGGCGCTGTCCAGTGCCGCAAGCAGATGCTGCAACCGCGCCCGGTTGACGTAACGGTAGAAACTTTGGCCGAGCACTTGGTTCAGCAAATAGGAGATTTGATTGCGGCTGTACCCGCACTCCTTCGCCACCTGCTGCAGGTCAAGCTCAGGGTCGAGATAAGGTTGTTGCTGCTGGAAGTACTGTTGCAGGTCTTCTGCCATGAAACTCAGCTGACGTGGCGACAACCCAAGCCGACTGACGGCCGGGCGCGAGTTTGCGGCTGCGCTGCTTGAAGGCTGTTCGCGCACCAGCGAGGCATATTCGTTGACGCGCCAGATCAACCCGTCACGTACTGTAATGGCCTCACTGGAGCGGAAAGACACCAGCCCTTCGCCGCCGCGCAACGTCATTTGGTACTGGATGAACGCAGTATTACCGTCGAGGCGAATACGGTCCGAATGCTCCAGTGCTTCGTCGGGGTTGCGGGGCATGCTGCTGCGCACATACTCGCGTAATTCGTCCAGCGCCATCACTCGGTTCTGGAAAAAGTCATTGTATTGGATGTCCGGGTGATACAGCGCCATGACGCCGTCCAGGTCCCGGTGTTTCCAGCACAGGTGGTAACGCATGACCGTCTCGCCGGTAGCTTGTGTTTGCTGCGGACCATCCAAATCGGCGTGCATAAAGGACTCGGCGAGAAAAAAGGCCGAGCTTGCCGAAGAACGGCTGTGGCTTCAATGACTAATCAATCTTCACTTTTCGCGACAAGCCCGGCTTTAAGTGACCCGCATCAAAAATGCGCCGGCAATCGCTAAACGGACTGAAAATTCCACAATATTTTCACATCCGGGTGCTACTTTTAATGGCAGACACCGGTTGAGCCAATGAAGGCTCTTCCCTCCTCACGTGAGCTAATGGACGCGCTCGATGAAGAAGGCGGGCAACATATGAATAAAGGGTTTAGCAAGGTCACTTTTCCAAACGCCTGTCAGCTGATGCGCTGGCATTTTCATCCCATGGGATTCGAGGCGAGCATGGATGCGCCGGGCAGTATGATTGCCCGTCTGTTTGACCGTGCCACGGGCGAGACCATGATCGCCATTGCCGGCATCCCCTGTGCACCTGTCATGAATGCTGCAGATGTGGAGCTAATAATTGAAGCGGTGGAGGATGAGCTTGAAGCGTTCATTCCACCAATGACTCTTAGGAGTTATGCCTGACGCTTCAGGCAAACCTATAAAAGCCCACATAATGTGGGCTTTTTCTTGTTCTCAAAATCAAGATCGCAGCCTGCGGCAGCTCCTACATGGGAATTGCGTCCCCCCTGTAGGAGCAAGCTCGCTCCTACAGAGGCTGCGATCTTTTGATGCTTACGCCATTGTCTTGCCTTCTCGATGATCAGCAAAGAACGCCTTGCCCTTGCCAATCCGGTCAGAGGCTTTCGGCAGATTCACCGCCTGGGTGTCCTGAGCATCGACATACCAGTAGCAATGACTCACCGCCCGAGTGATGCCAACGTAAGCCAGTCGCAGGATCTCGTCTTTCTGAGCAGTGTCGTAAGCCTCGCTATCGCCGACCTTGCCCAAACCCGCCATACGGTAAACCTGATTTTTGTAAGGCGAACTGGTCAGATGCTGGCAATCTCCAAGCAAGAACACTGCGTCAGCCTGAAGGCCCTTGGCGCTGTGATAGGTCAGTTGTTTGAGCCTTCGCGCCTCGTATGGCAAGCTAGAATCCACATTAACTACGGACTTAATATGCTCTTCTATCAATAACTTATCGCTGCTTTTTCGATAAAGCATCAAGATGGAATCGCCCTGTCTGTAGTGTTCGATCAAACGCTTGGCCATGCCCTGATCATCCCGATCATGCACGTTCACCGGCAGTAAAGCCTTGGGCTCGCCGCCGGCCTTGGCCTTTTTGCCGGCGATCGCGGGGGCCGCGCGAACGATGTGTTCGGCGGCATCGATAATGTGCTGGTGGCTTCGATAGTTGTCGCCGAGCATGACTTTGGTGGTGCTGGGCGATGGGAATTCCTTGTTGAACTCCATGAAGTACGTCGGTGAGCTACCGCGCCAGCCGTAGATCGACTGCCAGTCATCGCCCACACAGAGCAATGACGAACGCTGGGCGCCGCGCCCCACGTGCATGGCCGGTCCACGACTGCGGATCTCTGCCAGGCTGGCTCGGATCCAGGAAACGATCTGCGGCGACACGTCCTGAAATTCATCGATCATCAGGTGCGACATCGGTCTGAGCAGCTCATCGCCCAGCAGCTTCAGATTTTCCGGGGAATGCTCGCTGAACAAGGCAAACATCCGGTTGTACGTCATGATCGGGGGCTTCTGATCCAGCAGATGATCTTCCAGCGCCCTCCAGAACAGGCTCAAGGCCTCGAAGAAAAACCGGTCGGGATCGTCCTTGGCAAAACTCATTTGACCGACGGCGTTCGGTACATCCAGCCCCAGGTTCTCGATAAACCCCGCGGCGGCAACAAAACAGTCCAGCAACGGCGCAGAACCAAGCTCGCCCTTGACCTTGTAATCGAAACCCGGCCCCGCGCTGGCATCGCCAGCAATCGAGGCCAGCACTCGCCTTGAAGATTCGTAACTATCAAGCCATATCAATGGTTTACGACAGAAAGCTTGAAACAACGTGCGCTTTACAGCCCACTCTGCCCGCAAGGTCAGTTTTGCGTTGGGACGACTGAGCTGTGGATTTTCCCGAGGATCGAAACCCAGTACGACCCAGGCGTCCAGACTCGGGATGTAGCCATGGCAATGAAACGTCGAGCCGTTAATGTCGAACGACTGGCGATTCGGCTCGATGCCCTTGATCGGCCAGGCATTAGCGCGAAACCACAGGTCTTCAATGGCGTCGCAAAGCTCTTCGTCTCGCTTGGCGGCCAGTTCGGTAACGGCCATGCGCTTTTGCACGTCCGGATGATCGCGCTCCAACTCCTTGAGCTGCAAGGCATGCCGCGACAACGGCTTGATCGCATCGCGGAAACGCTCATCGCGGGCATGCAGGTTGTGGTAGCAGGCGTTGAGCTGCTGGCGCTGGGCGTCGTTGATTCGCAGGTCAAACGGATTACTGTCGACCTCCTCATCACCTTGTTGTAAGCGCAGACTGAGGTTTTCGAAGGCTTGCAGCCGCTCAAAGCCTGGCAGGCTGCGAACCATCGGCAGAATACGCGAGTGAAAGGTGCGAACCAGATCCCGCGCCTCTTTGACACTGAGCATCCGTCCCCAAAGTGCAAACAACTCGACCAGCTTATTAATGAAGTCCTTGCGCGACTCACGGGTAAACGTCACGACCGTCATCGAACTCAGCTCGAAGCCCAAATAATGGGTGAGCAGCAGAATGCGCAGGACCAGAGTCGTTGACTTGCCCGCACCGGCGC
This sequence comes from Pseudomonas sp. IT-P253, assembly GCF_949768125.1. Taxonomy (NCBI): domain Bacteria; kingdom Pseudomonadati; phylum Pseudomonadota; class Gammaproteobacteria; order Pseudomonadales; family Pseudomonadaceae; genus Pseudomonas; species Pseudomonas sp. IT-P253. The sequence continues at coordinate 45,870 of NZ_CATKPT010000011.1, forward strand.
CGGCGATTACAGACGTTGAAGGCGTATCGCTGAAGATCATTTTCCACTGCGCGGCGCTGGGCTGGGCGTGTGGCGCAAGCAATCGGGCGACATCGGCCTTCATGCGCTTTTTCAGCTCAGCGCTCAAGGGCAGGCGCCAATCATCGAACAGGTTTTCATCGACTTGAGGTGGCCGGTGTTCGGTGGAACGCGAGTCCCGTATCAACAAGACCTGCCGGCCCTCCTCCAAACCCTCGAGCTTGCCCTCTTTATAGCCATAATCCACTCCGGCGCTGTGACCACTGCGGAAGCCGTCGGCCTGACCGTGCAGCCAGGACGCGCGGTGTTGTGCGCGCAGGCGGGTCAGGCCGTGGCCAAAGAACCGGGCGGCCAGACGCTTGAGCAGTGGCATCTCAGCCAAGGGGCGAAGTTCAGGAGGAAGATCGGGGGTGTGTTGCGGCACGCGGACTGTCTCCAGGGTGTGAGGCTGTTGGGGCTATGGTGTCTGCATTTGCCGTCGAGTTCTAGTGAAATGCTTATAGCTCATTGGCTTATACGATGAAGTGAAGGTTGGCCGAGAACATTTCGAGGTGAACCAATATCAAATTTATCGATTGTATTGAGGCACTTTTTACGCTTTTTATCGATCAGTTCTTGATGGATGATGTTCGCCATCAACCCTCTTTTCAGGAGACGATCATGCTCGAACTCAGACCTTTCAACGCCCTGGGCGGCGCGCACCATGGCTGGTTGGATGCGCATCACCACTTTTCGTTCGCCGAGTACCATGACCCAAAACGGATGAATTGGGGCAACCTGCGAGTGTGGAACGACGACGTGATTGCCTCCGGCACCGGCTTCCCGAAACACCCGCACCGGGACATGGAGATCATTACCTACGTACGTGAAGGCGCGATCACCCATGAAGATAACCTGGGTAACAAAGGACGCACCGAAGCGGGCGACGTCCAGGTCATGAGCGCCGGCACCGGGATCGCCCACAGCGAGTACAACATGGAAGCCACCGAAACCAGGATTTTCCAGATCTGGATCATTCCGAATGAAACCGGTCTGGCACCCTCGTGGGGCGCGAAGCCTTTCCCGAAAGGCCAGCGCGAAGGTTTCGTGACACTGGCCAGCGGCAAGGCCGGTGACGATCAAAGCCTGCGGATTCGTGCCGATGCGCGACTGGTGGCGGCGAACCTCAAGGCCGGAGAGTCCGCCGAGTATCATCTGGACAGTGGACGTCGTGCCTACCTCGTGCCGGCCACTGGCGTGATTGAAGTCAATGACTTGCGTGCACACGCTCGCGATGGTGTTGCGATTGCGGATGAGCAGGTGTTGCGAGTGACCGCCATCGAGGACAGTGAAATTGTTCTGGTGGACCTGGCTTGATGCTGTAAACACTGTGTCAAAAAAAGGGGCGGCCGTAATAGTCGCCCCTTTTTGTTCGTGCTATCGCCTTCGCGGGCAAGCCTCGCTCCTACGGGATATGTGTCGTCCACAACAACGTGATCGACGCAACTCTGTAGGAGCGAGGCTTGCCCGCGAAGAGTCCCTCAATCACTTCGCAGAAATAGCGCCATCCACCAGGGTTTGAGCCTCTGCCACCAGTTGCTTGAGGTGGTCGTCACTCACAAAGCTTTCGGCGTAGATCTTGTAGATGTCCTCAGTGCCCGACGGACGTGCTGCGAACCAGCCATTTTCGGTCATGACTTTCAGGCCGCCGATGGCCTGGTCATTCCCCGGCGCGTGGCTGAGGATGCTTTGGATCGTTTCGCCAGCCAGTTGGGTCGAGGTGACCTGATTCGGCGACAACTTGCTCAGCAGTGCTTTCTGCTCAGGATTGGCCTTGGCATCGACGCGCACCGAAAACGGTTCGCCCAACTCGTCAGTCAGTGCACGATAGGCTTGGCTTGGATCACGACCCGTGCGGGCAGTCATCTCCGCCGCCAGCAGTGCCGGAATCAAGCCATCCTTGTCGGTGCACCAGACGCTGCCATCCTTGCGCAGGAACGAGGCACCGGCGCTTTCTTCGCCACCAAAGCCCAGCGAGCCGTCAAACAAGCCATCAGCAAACCATTTGAAGCCGACCGGCACTTCGTACAGGCGACGACCCAAACGTTTTGCGACGCGATCGATCAAGCCGCTGCTGACAACGGTTTTGCCCACGGCCGCATCGGCGCGCCACTGCGGCCGGTTCTGGAACAGGTAGTCGATCGATACCGCGAGGTAGTTGTTCGGCGCCAGCAAACCACCGGACGGCGTCACGATGCCATGGCGATCATGGTCGGGGTCACAGCCGAACGCCACATCGAAGCGCTCTTTGAGCCCGATCAGGCCCTGCATGGCGTGAGTGGACGAAGGGTCCATGCGGATCTGACCATCCCAATCGACGGTCATGAAGCGGAAGGTTGGATCGACCTGCGTGTTCACCACGTCCAGATCCAGCTTGTAATGCTCGGCAATCGCCGACCAGTAGCGCACCCCTGCTCCGCCCAGCGGATCGACACCCAGCCGCAGCTTGGCATCGCGAATGGCATCGAAATCGATCACGTTGATCAGGTCGGCGACATAGGTATTGAGGTAGTCGTGTCGATGGGTCGTACTGGCCTTCAAGGCCTGCTCATAGCTGATGCGCTTGACGCCGGCGAGCTTGTTGGCGAGCAGTTCATTGGCTTTTGCTTCAATCCACTTGGTGATGTGGGTATCGGCCGGCCCGCCATTGGTTGGGTTGTATTTGTAGCCACCGCTTTGCGGCGGGTTGTGGGACGGCGTGATGACGATGCCGTCTGCCAGACCCGAAGTACGACCGCGGTTATAGCAAAGAATCGCATGGGAAATAGCGGGCGTCGGCGTGTATTCGTCGCCTTCGGCAATCATTACCGTCACGCCATTGGCCGCCAGCACTTCCAGGGCGCTGGCACCTGCCGGGGTAGACAGCGCGTGGGTATCGATGCCGACGAACAACGGGCCGTCGATACCTTGGGCTTCGCGATACAGGCAGATCGCCTGGCTGATGGCCAGAACGTGCCACTCGTTGAAACTCAAGTCGAACGAGCTACCCCGGTGCCCGGACGTACCAAAGGCTACGCGCTGGGTGGAGATGGCGGCATCGGGCTGGCCGGTATAATAAGCCGTTACCAGTCGCGGGATGTCGACCAACAATTCTGCCGGTGCCGGTTTGCCCGCAAAAGGACTGAGTGTCATGCAAAACCTCTGAGAGAGTGGTTCAGGAATAGGGATGCAGTTTACTGGCAGTTTGACCGTAACGCGATGGGATCGATCCACGTGTGTCGCGGATGTTTTGGCGTTGCCTCAATCGATCGATTCCAGGCGCAGGGCAGTCCCCAAAAGGCCCAGTGCGGCACTCAGGTCATGATCGCCGGCGAAGGTATGACTCAGGCGTAAATGTTGCGTGTGCAGCCCTTGAAGACTGAACAGTTCTCCCGGCGCGATCACCACCTGGTGCTTGAGCAGGCGCTGGAACACGCGACGAACATCAACCTGGCGCAGTGAACGCACCCAGATCGTTGCACCGCCCTGAGGCTCGACGAATTGCAAGGCATCGCCCAAACGCTCCTGCAACAGCTGAGTCATCTGCACCTTGCGATCCTTGAGCAACCGCCGTAACACCTGAAGGTGCTGGTCGATACGTCCGCTGCTGTAGAGACGAGCAATGGCTTTCTGGCGAATGGGTGACAGGCGGAACGAGCGCAGCAGAAAGTGGCGTTGCAATTCCTCGCGCAGATGCCGCGAGAGCAAATAGCCGTAAGGTGCCTCCGGCCCGATGATTTTCTCGAAGGTGGAAAACACCAATAGCCGATTCGGGTTCAGCAGGTCACGAAAGCGCAGACTGTCTGGCTCGAATCCGAGCTCCCCGTAACAGTCGTTCTCCAACACCCAACTGCCGTGTCGCGCCAGCAACTGCGCGACGGCCTGCCGGTTGTCATCGGGCGCCAGGCTACCGCGCGGCATATTCAGCCCGGAAGACAGCATCACCAGTCGCACCGGCTCCGACTCCAACAGTTCCTTAAGCCGCTCAAGGTCCAGGCCATCGTTGGCTTCTACCGGCAGCTCGAGCACTCTGACGCCCGCGGCCTGGAGTAAACGCAGAATCGCCCAGTCACACGGCGATTCCACCACCATTGTCGCGTCTTTGAGGCTCAACACCGCGATCAGTATTTCCAGCACGCCGCGAAGGTCTGCGCCGATATAGACATCGTCGGCATGCCAGCAGCGCACTGGCGACGTGGTATAGCGTGCCGCCAGTGCGGCACGCAGTTCCAGTTCGCCGCAGGGTTGCGAAGCCGGTTGCGGCTGGCGCGGATACTGGCGCAACAGCTCCCTCTCAAGGAGCAACAACGGACTGTCGAGCGGTTGCAACAACGCCGGCTCATCGGCACTCAAAACCAGCATTCCGGGACGCCTGGCGTTGACGTAGACGGTTTCGAGCAGGTCATTGCCGCTGCTGAACGTGTTGAGGGTGGACACCGCAAAGGCGTAGTAGCCGGACTTGGCGACCGAATACACGCGCCCTTCCTTCTCCAGTAGCGAGTAAGCGTACTGAATGGTCGAAATCGACACCCCCAGGCGTGCTGCCAACTGCCGCAGCGATGGCAGACGGACCCGATCTTCGCTGGCGGGCTCGCCGATCAACTGGGTCAGGTATCGATACACCGCTTGATACGCAAAGTCGGTTTCTCGAGGCCCTTTCATGGGCAGTGGCCGAATGCAGCACTCATCGAATCCGGCACGGTCAATGTCCCGCTGACCATTCACCCACCAGGGTGGCGTCATCATGATCATCGGATGCTTGTGCGTCAGCTGCTTGCGTATCGGGCACCCGGCCATCATTGGTGACCACCGGGCCCATGCTATAAAGCGTGCCGATCAAACTGACAGGCAACCCGCTGACATCGACCATCCATTGCAGAACCTGCTCCGGCACCGGATTGCCCTGCATTGCCCGGTGCAATTCAGGCATCGCCACGAGCATGCCGGGGTGGCAGTGGCGCAGAAAACGCTCCAACGTAGCGCCCTTCTCGACAAAAGGTGCAAAGAGCAGACACACCAGTTGAACCTCACTCAAACCTAAAGACTTCTGCACCTCGGCCGTTGCCAGTGTGCGCCGATCGGCCTGCGTCGCCGGGTTGCCAAACACTTTCACCGCTTGCTCGCACAAGCGCTCCGGAAGTCGTTTGCGACGCATCATCACCAAGGCCCGTTGCAGGTATTCGGCGACTCCGGCTTCGTAGCTCCGCCCTTGCGCGAAGCACGCCTGCAAACCTCGAAGGTGTGCGCAAATGGGGAGGCTGACGAACTCGTTGTCGCTGAGCTGAGCCGTCAGTTCATCGGGTTGAAAACCGAGAAATTCGGTGAGCAACGGCCAGCGCTCTTCCAGGTTACTGACCAACATATCGTGAAGGTCGATGAACGTGCTGCGGCGACAGGTTTCAAATTGTTCGGCCGGACGCCATGCCGCCTGCTCATGACCGGAATAAAATGCGCGGTAGCTATCGCAGCCCAACTCATCAAGCAGCTCGAACAGCACCTCGTACCCCGTTTCGCTGTGGTTCGATGTATTCAATCCGGCCTTGGCCGCAGCACGTTTCAAACCATCGATAAACTGCTTCTGCTGTCGCGGCGTATCGCTACTGATCAATGCGTCGACACCGCCGTCCCAACGGGCGATTTGCCCGTAGAACTCGCCGGTTGCCAGATACCCGTCGTCCCATAGATCGAGCGGCCCGTCCCAGACTCGACGATGCCCTACCATCAGCAGGTTCAACCGGTTGGACTCATGACCGGCACTCGAGAGCGGCGCGAGATGATTGAACGGCAGCACCTCCCGGTTATCGACCATCAACACTTCGACCCGCGGATCGTCGTAGAGGAACAGTGCGCTATAGCTGCGATGGATATTTTCCCGGGCCTTCGAGCTGGTGCCGTTCAGGCACAAGGACGCTACTCGCAACTGGAACGTGGCGGGCGCACGCCCGGCGATACTCAGTTGTGCGGCACGCAGCAGCGCAAGCGTGTAGCAACTGTCACGCGACCCGGACTGAATGGCCAGCACCTTGTATTCGCCAATGCGCTCCATGCCCCCGGCGGCGACCACCAGCCGCTGAATCATCAACTGTAACGCCGTGCGTTCGGCCCTGGAGAAAAAACTCAGTAACCGTTGCAGTACTTGCTGATAGACATAGTTCATCGCTTGATCATGAATATTGGTCATTTTTTATTTACCTGATGCTCGTAAGTTCGATATCGCGCAAACAACGACAGCCGCCACCGCGAGGGCAGCCTGACGCGCTTGAAGCACTGGACTTTATGGCCAAATGCTAACACTTAAATTTTTAGTAATTATTTGAAATGTTCGGGCGCCACCCGCATCCCCACCACAGGTGGAACGCTGCAAAGGCGTGTAATGCCGGCGTCTTGCGCCCGCGCGAGACTTCCTAGGAAATGTCTGACAGCGTCCCACAGACATTTAGCACAAGAAATAAAGAAATAAGTCGCCCATTGTTTTTTGGAAGCTGCGTAACAACGAACTATTTGCCAGACATATATCAACGGTATGCATTGAAAAGTATCAGCCTGATACCCAGCCATGACTCATTCCTTGAGATGAAAGTAATCATTCAATTATCAAGGCTTACAAAATGATTAGAAGATACAGATCGAGAGCAAAAACCAGTTCAGTTGCTGAATGGCCCCATCGACAGGTCAATGGGCAGTCTCATTTAGGGAAACGGCTGCAAAAAAGTCCGTGCGGACACGGACTTTTGGGAGGGTTACGCAGGTTCGACCTGGAGGGCGACCCGTTCGCGGCATGGGCATTCGTCCATGTAGCGGTGTGCTTCGACGAACTCGGCAAAAGGAAACACCCGGGTTTTGAGCGGCAGCAGCACGCGGTCGGCGGTCAGCTGGTTGATATCGCGCAAGGCACGTTGCAGTGCGGCCTGGTCCTGGATGATGCCCAGTTCCGGCTTACCGGTGAAGTTACCGATACAGTGCACGAAGAACTGGATGTTCTTCTGGAACGCTGCACAGGCCGGGAATGGCGTCTGGTTGCCACCTTGCAGGCCATACAACACCAGGCTACCGCGAGGCGCAAGCACGTCGCCGAGCAGTGACATCTGCGGGCCACCCAAGCCATCGAACACCACATCCACACCGCGGTTATCGGTGATCTTGTTGATCCGCAGCAGCAGATCCTCTTCTTCGGTGACGATCACTTTCTCGGCACCCAGGGACAGCAGGTATTCACGTTCTTCCGCCGTCTTGGTAGCGGCAATCACTCGCACGCCCAAGGCCTTGCCCAGTTGAACGAACGAAGGTCCGGCACAGTGACTGGCGTCGGTCACCAAGGCAAATTGCCCGGGCTTGACCCGTGCCAGATCGACGTAGGCGAAATAGGCGATCAACAGTGGCGTGTAATGCACGCTGGCTTCAATCGGGCTGAGCACGTCCGGGTAGCGGGTCAGTGCCGAGCGAGGCATGACGATCTGCTCGCCGTAGACCGGGTAGTCGTTCGCGCTTTGGGCCGGGAAGCTGGCGACCTTGTCACCGACGGCGAGGTCATCGACGCCCTCACCGACTGCGGTGACGATGCCGGACATTTCATGGCCCAGGCCTGCAGGTAGACGGGCATGGGACGAGGCCAGGTTCTGACGCCAGAGAATGTCGTACCAGCTGATGCCAATCGCCTCGACGCGCACCTGCACTTCGCCCGGCGCAGGCAGAGCGGCTGGATGCTCTTCGCATTTGAGCACCTCGGCTGGACCAAACTTGTGAAAACGGATCGTGCGGGACATCGCAAACCTCGTCAAAGAAACCTCTAATGCCATGAACTCTATCTGGGCTTTGTACCCAAGACTATCAGTGGCTATTAATAGTCGACATGCCTGTCATTGATTCCGTAGCACCGGTGACATCGTCAAATGCCAAAAAAACCGAAGCAGCCTTTTCAGGAAAACTGAATTACTCGGTGCAGAGTACCAGCCTTTACCCGTAAGATTCATGCCGGCCATTGTTCTTATGTGGCCGCTCACGTCAAGTTTGCTGACTCTGCCAGGACTCCAGATGAATCGTAATGACCTGCGTCGTGTCGACCTGAACCTGTTGATCGTATTCGAAACATTGATGCACGAACGCAGCGTGACCCGCGCGGCGGAGAAACTGTTCCTCGGCCAGCCGGCCATCAGTGCGGCGCTCTCACGCCTGCGCGGGCTGTTCGATGATCCGTTGTTCGTGCGCACCGGGCGCAGCATGGAGCCGTCCGCCCGTGCAGTGGAAATCTTTGCCCTGCTCTCCCCTGCACTGGATTCGATTTCCACCGCGGTCAGCCGTGCGGCGGAATTCGATCCCGCCACCAGTACGGCGGTATTCCGCATTGGCCTTTCGGACGACGTCGAATTCGCCCTGCTGCCGATGCTGCTCAAGCGCCTCCGTGCCGAATCGCCGGGGATCGTGCTGGTGGTGCGTCGGGCCAACTACATCCTGATGCCGAGCCTGCTGGCCTCGGGCGAGATCTCCATCGGCGTCAGTTACACCGCCGACCTGCCGGCCAACGCCAAGCGCAAGGTACTGCGGCGTAGCATGCCGAAGCTGTTGCGCGCCGACACCGTACCCGGCCCGTTGAGCCTGGATGACTTCTGCGCACGGCCTCACGCGCTGGTGTCATTCGCAGGCGACCTGAGCGGCTTCATAGATGAAGAGTTGGAAAAACTCGGACGCAAACGTCATGTGGTGCTTGCGGTGCCTCAGTTCAACGGCCTGAGCACGCTGATCAGCGGCACTGATATTGTGGCGACGGTGCCGGACTACACGGCTGAAGCGCTGACAGCCGCTGGCGGGGTGCGGGCAGAAGATCCGCCGTTGCCGGTGCGCAGCTTTGAGCTGCACATGGCCTGGCGCGGATCACAAGATAACGACCCGGGTGAGCGTTGGCTCAGGTCCAGGATTCAGATGTTCTTCGGGGACCCTGATAGTCTCTGAATGTGCCGACTCTGGGCGGCAAGGCATGGGCTTCCATGACACTGGCTCCAGGGTGTCCAACGGGTATCCCAGCCCTTATCGTTTTCGGCGAAAGTAGCTGAATCGTTATCAAATTTTAGTGAGCGTTAGCGTTTTCGCGCTCATCGAATTATTGTTTTCGCGTACTATCCCCTTCTGGTTATCATTTTTTAGCTCTCGTTAGGGGATTCGACCATGCAAGTAGGCTTCAAGGCACTCGCCGATCGCTACGCTATCGCGCTTGCACAACCCCTGCGTGTCGTATCGGTGATCGGTACGACACGGATGAGCCGCGAGAGCAACGGACATGTCGAGAACAAGTATCCCGCCAGCTACCAGCCGGCGGACAATTTCGCGGGGCATTTCGAGTTCGGGCTCAAGTACGAAGAAATTCACCTCGAGTTTTTCGCCCGTCTGTTTGCGGCGGCTGGCCCAGAGTCCATCGAAGCCTGGTGCCGGCAAGCGCCCTTTGGCCAATATGCCCGCCGCACCGGATTCCTGTACGAGTGGCTAACCGGACAGCATCTGGATGTGCCAGATGTGACCAATGGCGGCTATGTCGATGCCGTTTCATCGCAGTATTACCTGACCCGCGTTGAGCCCCTGCGGATACGGCGCTGGCGCATCAACGATAATCTGCCCGGCGTGCCGGAGTTCTGCCCCCTGGTCCGCCGTACCGATACCGTACAGCAAGCGCTGCAATTTGACCTGGATGCGGCACTGCGCGAGCTGAACCAAACCTTTGGCGCCGACATCCTGATGCGCACGGCCAGTTGGCTGACGTTCAAGGAGTCGCGTGCGAGCTTTCTGATCGAGAAAGAGGCAGACCAAGCCGACAGGATCCAGCGGTTTGCCCACGTGATCGCCAAGTACTGTGGCCATATCAAGGATCCGTTGAGCAACGATAGCCTGCATACGTTGCAAGCCGGTATTTTGGGTCATGAGTCCTTCGGACTGGGCCTGCGGCACTCGCCGGTCTTCGTAGGACAGGCGACCATGCGCGAGGACATCGTGCACTACATTGCGCCGCAATTTGAGGTGCTAACGCAACTGCTCGATGGCCTGAAAGCATTCGAGCTGGCAACACGGGGCGCCGAGCCGCTGGCCCGGGCAGCTGCAATCGCCTTCGCCTTTGTGTATATCCACCCCATGCGGGACGGCAATGGTCGGATCCATCGCTTCCTGATCAACGACACCCTGATCCGCGATAAGGCAGTGCCTGATGGCGTGATCCTGCCGGTGTCCGCCACCATCACGAGTTCGATCGATTTTCGGGCGCGCTACGATCGTACGCTGGAGGTGTTTTCGCGGCCATTCATGCAACGCTACGCAGCGTCCTATCGGTTTGGCGAACTCGTCGTCTACGAGGACGGTACCTCGAGCAACCTGGTCTTCGATGACTATAACGACGCGCAATTTGCATGGCGCTATCCCGATTTGACCGAACACGTCCTGTACACGGCGCAGGTCGTGGCGCATACGGTCCGTACCGAGATGGCCGATGAGGCCCGTGTGCTGGTCATTTTCCAGCGCGCCCAGGAGCGACTCAAAGAGGTGCTGGAAATGCCGGATCAGGACGCGAACCGCGTCATTCGCTCTCTCAAGGAAAATGGCTGGCAGGTATCTGGCAAATTGAAGAAAGCTTATCCGCAGCTGGACGACGCTCACCGGGCGGAACGTGTTGTGGAAGCCGTGCGCTCCGCATTCGAAGAACGAGAAGTGGGGAGCGGCGAAGAGTGATCTTCAACCTCACGTCTGTGTCTTTCACAACGCTTGGTTCTTGGACCGTTTAATACCCGAAGGAATTAAGGCTGTATGAGGTGGCGTCTCATTCCCTGTGGGAGCGAGCCTGCTCGCGAAGGCCGCGACTCGATTGACGCCTGAATCATTAGCTATTGCGTTGCCCAACCGCCTCCCCCTTCAACACCGGCAACACCACCCTCACCTCCAATCCTCCAGCCTTGCGGCTGCTCAGGGTCAACGCCCCGCCTTGCTCCAACACGATCGCTCTTGCCGCCGATAAACCCAACCCCACACCACCGGTGCTTTTATTGCGCGAGCTTTCCAGCCGGAAGAAAGGTGCAAACACCTGCTCATGGCTTTCGACCGGGATCCCCGGCCCGCGGTCCAGTATGAGAATGGTCACCTGCTCATCGTCGCCACGCAGTTCGACGGCCGGTTCGCAGGCGTATTTGATGGCGTTGTCCAGCAGGTTGGTGATGACGCGCTTGAGGCCCAGCGGACGACCAAAGAACACAAGATGGGGTGGGCCACTGAAGGTGATGTCGATGGACTGGTCGCGGTAGTCGTCGATGAGGGTTTGCAGCAGTTCTGCGAGGTCGAACTGCGTGGCCTGTTCCAGTCGGGCATCGTCGCGAAAGAATTCCAGGCTGGAGTTAATCATGGCCTGCATCTCGTCGACGTCGCGAAACAGTCGTTGCTGTTGCTCGGGGTCTTCAATGAATTCGCCACGCAGACGCATGCGGGTCAGGGGCGTGCGCAGGTCGTGGGAGATGGCCGCGAGCATCTGGGTGCGGTCGTTGATGAAATGTTGCAATTGAGCCTGCATCGCGTTGAACGCGAGGATCGCCTGGCGGATCTCCTGGGGGCCGACCGGTTCGATGGGCGGGGCGCGGAAGTCGACACCAAAACGTCGGGCGCCTTGGGCGAATTGTTGCAAGGGCCTGGCCAGGCGGCGGGTGGCAATCAGTGCGACGAGGCCGGTGGACAGCAGCACCAGTACGATCAGGATCAGGTCACGCTGCCACTGCCCCAGCCCCCAGCTACGCGAAGAAATACTGAACATCAGCCAGGAACCATCCATCAGTTGCACCAGCAAGGTGTAGTGGCCATTTTGCTGTGGCCAGTCGCCGGGCTGATAGGCCTCAAGTCGGCGCTTAGGGGCCTCGAACAGGCGCTGCACCTGAGGTGCGGCCGCACGACGGATTGCGTCGGGGACGGTCGGCACATCCAGTTCTTCACGGCTGGCGTGCCAACTGATGCTCAAGTTGCTGTCACTGGCGGTGGCGGCCAGGTGTTCGCGCTGCGCGGCGGGTGAAGCTTCGATCAGCTTGCTCAGCAAGGAAACCTTCTCCAGCAACCCGGTCTCGGTCAGCGGCGGATACGCCCAGACGCCCGCCAGCTGGGTGAACAGTGCGTTAAAGCCCAGCGAAGTGAGCATGGCGGCGATGGTAGTCAGGGCGACCCAGCGAGCTATTGTATCGCGCGCGCGCAGATGCCGGCCTGCCTTGCCCCCCGTCATTGGCGGGTCACATCGGGAGTGAACAGGTAGCCGACGTTGCGCACAGTGCGAATGATCTCCACGCGCTTGCTGTCGAACGCCAACTTGCGTCGCAAGCGGCTGACCTGAACGTCGATGCTCCGGTCGAATGCTTCATGGCTGCGACCTCGCGCCAGGTCCAGCAACAGTTCCCGGGTGAGGATGCGCTGCGAGTGCTCGACAAATACCAGCAACAAATCGAACTCCCCGGCGGACAACGGAATCATTACCTGATCCGGCGAGCGTAGCTCCCGCCGGGTCAGGTCCAGCTGCCAGTCGGCGAACTTGATCAGCGGCCGCGGCATCTGCCCGGACAACGGCCGGCTCTCCCCGGCCCGGCGCAACACCGCGCGCACCCGGGCCAACAGCTCACGAGCGTCGAAGGGTTTGCCGAGATAATCGTCGGCCCCCATCTCCAGCCCCACTACCCGGTCACTCAGCTCGCTCATGGCGGTCAGCATTATCACCGGCGTGGGGTATTGCTGGCGCAGGCGCTGGCACAGCGTCAACCCGTTTTCCCCCGGCAGCATCAGGTCGAGAATGATCAAGTCTGGTGCCTGACGTTCCATGGCCGACCACAGTGAGGTGCCATCGGTGGCGACCTCCACCGAATAGCCGTGTTGCACAAAAAATTTCTTCAGCAGAGCAAGGACCTCAAGGTCATCGTCCACGATCAAAAGACTGCTCACCGGCGCGTATCACTTCAGTTCTGTAAGACCTCACATCTAAAACCATTCGATGCGATCCGTCATATATTTCAACTCGGTAACAAAGTGTCGGCCCGGTAAAAAAACAGACATTCTCAAGCAAGGAGCGAATGCCAGTATTTGATTCCTTTCCTGCCAAGACGGTTTGCCATGCCTTCGCCCAAGCACGCCCCTGCCCTCATCCGTCAACCGACCCTTCCAGTGAAGAGGCCACAACCCATGCCGCCCAAGTATCAGTCACTACTACTGGAGCAACGGGTAGAGAAACACGCCAACGCTGCCCTGCACGTTCGCGAAACCAGCCTGAAACTGTCGGACGACCAGCGTGAAGTGATCCTCAGCCGCTATGTCGAGCATTACAGCCACGACGACGTAGAGTGGGTGGAAAGCAGCCACCGGGTGTCAGTGACCGACATGCTGAATTGGCTGACCAGCCATGGCGAGCCGCAAGCCCAGGTACAGGGTAACGATACGTCACGCACCGTTTGATGGGGCGGACAGCAACCAACGCAAAAATGAGAAACACATGAACAGCGTCAATAAACTTTTACTAGGTGTCGTATTGGGTAGCTTGATGCTAGGTGGTTGCACCTCGCGAATCACCCAGAAAGAGCAGTACACCGACTTCCTGGGCGACTCCAGCAACCTGCAAGAAGTCACTACCACCAGCGGCCAGAAGGCGATGCGTTGGGTCGCCCCTTCGTGGAACCCGGACGCTTACGACACAATCGCTTTCAAGCAATTTGAACTCTACCCGGCACATCAACCGGACGACAGGGTCAACCTCAAGACCCTTCAAGAGCTGCAGGCGTACATGACCCGTAGCGCCAAGAACGTCCTGGGTCAGAAATACTCGATCGTATCGAACGCCTACTCTGCGCCTGCCGGTTCGCGCACGCTGATCATCCGCGCCGCCATCACAGGCGTGACGGCGTCGAACGAAGGCATGCACTGGTATGAGGTCGTCCCGGTCGCCGCCCTCGTCGGCGGTGTGAGTGCTGCCACGGGCCACCGCGACCAGGACACCGAGCTTTATATCGAAGCCGAATTGATCGATGCGCGCAACGGCCAAATTGTGGCCAAAGTCGTGCGTAAAGTCTTTGGTGAAACCCTGAAAAACGCCAGCCAACCCGTTACCACCGATGACTTCAAAGTGGCGATCAACACAGTAAGCAGCGATTTGCAGGCGTTTTTCCGCTAACGCCAGACACCCCGCCTGGCCTCGGCTGCCGGGCGGAGTTCAATGCTGTAGCCATCGACCTCGCTTGACATCGAAGCGCTCGGCGCCGAGCTGATCCGCAACAAGTGCGCGGTATTTTGCGCCTGGGTTCACCACCGTGAGCTTAGCGAATGCCGGCACCCGCCATGGAATCCGGCGACCACTGTGCAGTCGACAACGGGTCGATGTACTTGATGCCGCCGTGAGGGCCGACCACACCATTGATGTTGTAAGAGCCGCGCTCCAGATCGTAAGTCATGAAAGGGGTGGCATCGGGCACCTTATGGTCGTAGCTCTGGCTGAGGAAGGCAAAGGAGCCGCGGTAAAGCTGGCCATTCGTGCCGTACTGATCGGAGGCCAGAGCGGCCCAACTGTCTTCATCCAGGTAGAAGCGACGTTTCTTATAGATGTGCTGCGCGCCGGGCTTGAGGTTACCCTCCACGACCCAGACGCGGTGTTTCTCCCAACGTACAAAATCGGGTGCGAGGTAATTGGGGGTGGTCAATGACTTGGCATCCTGGACGTAGGTCAACTTGTAGGTGTTGTAGGGCACGATCATTTCTTGCTTGCCCTTAAGCGTCCAGTCGTAAAGTTCCAATGCGCGAGCGGTACCGGGGTTAGGCGTGTCGTAGGCCAGGATTGATATCAGTTTGACGCGACGCTGGCCAGGCAAGTATTGCCAGGCACGACCCGGCTGCTGCGTCGGATTGGCGGCGTCTTTAAGCATGATCGACTCGCCGGCCCGGCGTGCAGGGCCGGTGTAGGACAACTTCATCTGATAGTAGATGTCGGTGTCGTTGATGGGCTTGGACATGTTTTCGTAAATCGGAAAGGAGATGAGCGCCTGGCCGGTGACCATCAGGCTCGGCACGCCAGCCGAGTCGACACTCCAGGAGTCATACTTGGAGGTGATGGTGACGCCCTGGTAGCGCAGCAAGAAATTCCACATTGCCTCGGCACCCGACTGTGGGATCGGGAACGGCACACCGGGCAGTGCGTTGTCGATGGCCAACCCGCCGTTGAGGGACTTGGCAGCGGTGGCATTTTTCCGGCTGTTGTCCAGCACCGCCTGTGGCAGTGCTGCGCTGCGGTGGGTCGGATACACGTCGATGCGGTAGCCGGGAAAACGCTTGGCCAGCTCCGCCGTGGTGGCCGTGAGCATGCCCTCATACTGGTCGAGGTTCTTGCCATTGATCACCAACAGCGGTTTTTCGCCGGCGTACGGGTCCGGGCGCATGTTATCGCCCACCTTGAAGCTGGCAGGCGCGGTGCTCAGGCCACCGTTATAGGCCGGGATGGAGCCATCGGCATTGCCGGCCTTTTCGGCCCCCACCAGGGTCAGGCTGACACCCAGCTTGGCGGCTTCTTGACTCGGAACGGACGCTTGGGCACCGATGGCCAGTGCCATGATGAACGAAGCAGGCAGTAATTTTTTAACGAATATCATATTGTTATTCTCCTGCTTAGCGAACTGAACAACCCGTGAACCAGAGGGTGCAGTCGGGCGTATCAGTTTCAATCGCCAGCGGTTTTTCATTTGTGCTGTCATTAAGAGTCACCCCACCGGGGGGCGCTTCTCATTTGACGTCATCGACTTCGCTATTGATGACAGATTTGAATTTGTCCCGGGCTGGAGCCCCGTAACGGGTTCTGTTGCGACCAACGGCTAGGGGGCCGGACGGTCTGGCTTGATCTGTACGAAGGCGCCTGGCCCTATCGCGAGCAGGCTCACTCCCACATTTGGAAAGCGTTTCCCTGTGGGAGCGAGCCTGCTCGCGAAGGCCGCGACTCGGTCTGAGGTCTTATTCTTGCACCCTCGGCAACACTGAATTGTCATCAGTCGAGTTGATCGCGTTCCAATCCAGGGCGCAGGCTAGAGGGCTCGCCCGGCGCCTATATCATTCCGAATGATAGTTACCTTTGCTTCATTCGATTCGTGAGATCTCCCCCCGCCGAGCATCATCCGCCCATTCTCAATACATTGGCGGATGCATCCATGGAACAGTCATTCAAACATTTGCGCTTCCCGTTGGCCCTGTTGGCCGTGATGGTGATGAGCGCTTGCGGCAAGGCGCCAGCGACCGCCGCCATGCCGCCCGCAGCCAAAGTCAGCGTGGCCAAGGTGCTGGAACAACCGGTTAACGAGTGGGACGAATTCACCGGGCGCCTTGAAGCGCCGGAAACCGTAGAAATCCGTCCACGGGTCTCCGGCCAGATCGATGAAGTCGCCTTCACCGAAGGCGCACTGGTCAAGAAAGGCGACTTGCTGTTCCAGATTGACCCACGCCCGTTCCAGGCCGAGGTTCGCCGCCTTGAAGCGCTGGTCGCTCAGGGCCGCGCCAATGCCATTCGCAGCGAAAACGAAGCCCAGCGCGGTGAACGCCTGCGTACCAGCAACGCGATCTCCGCCGAGCTGGCCGATTCGCGCACCAGCGCTGCTCAAGAAGCCCGCGCCGCGGTCGGAGCCGTCCAGGCGCAACTGGACCTGGCCAAACTGAACCTGAGCTTCACCCGTGTTACCGCGCCGATCAGTGGGCGCGTCAGCCGGGCGGAAATTACCGCCGGCAACCTGGTGACCGCCGACACCACCGCACTGACCAGTGTGGTGTCCACCGACAAGGTCTACGCCTACTTCGATGCTGACGAACGTGTCTTCCTCAAGTACACCGAGCTCGCTCGCCAGGGCAAACGCGGTGCAACTACCCCGGTTTACCTCGGCCTGTCCAATGAAGACGGTAACCCGCACCTGGGCGTAATGAACTTCGTCGATAACCAGGTCAACCCGAAAACCGGCACCATCCGTGGTCGCGCCGTGTTCGACAACACCGACGGCACTTACACCCCTGGCCTGTATGCACGCCTGAAACTGGTTGGCAGCGGCACCTACTCCGCGGTGTTGATCAACGACGAAGCGGTCGGGACCGATCTGGGCAAGAAGTTTGTGCTGGTGATGGATGCCGACAACAAAACGGCGTACCGCGCGGTTGAACTGGGTCCGAAGATCGAAGGTTTGCGCATCGTGCGCAGCGGCCTGAACAAGGATGACACCGTCATCGTCAAAGGCCTGCAACGGGTTCGTCCGGGTTCACCGGTCACCCCTGAAGTGATCCCGATGGCCAGCGAGCAAACCCTCGCGGCACTCGCACAACAACGACAAGCGCTGGAAGCCAGCAACCTGCCCCAAGTCGCGCCTGCCAAGGTCGCGCCGGGTTCGGTTGTGAAACTGGCTGCTGCGACTCCACGCGGTTAAGGGAGCAACAACTGCGATGAATTTTTCCCAATTCTTCATTTCACGGCCGATCTTTGCAGCGGTGCTGTCGCTGCTGATCCTGATTGCCGGCGCCATCTCGCTGTTCCAGTTGCCGATCAGCGAATACCCGGAAGTCGTGCCGCCGACCGTTGTGGTCCGCGCCAACTTCCCGGGTGCCAACCCTAAAGTCATCGGTGAAACCGTCGCCGCCCCGCTGGAGCAAGCCATTACCGGCGTCGAGAACATGCTGTACATGTCCTCGCAGTCCACCGCTGACGGCAAGATCACCCTGACCATCACCTTCGCGCTGGGCACTGACCTGGATAACGCCCAGGTGCAGGTACAGAACCGTGTGACCCGGACCGAGCCGAAACTTCCGGAAGAAGTGACGCGCATCGGTATCACCGTGGACAAGGCATCGCCCGACCTGACCATGGTTGTGCACTTGACCTCGCCGGACAAACGCTACGACATGCTTTACCTGTCCAACTACGCCTTGCTCAACATCAAGGATGAGCTGGCACGTCTGGGCGGTGTCGGCGATGTGCAGCTGTTCGGTATGGGCGACTACTCGCTGCGGGTCTGGCTTGATCCGAACAAAACCGCTTCGCGCAACCTGACTGCGACCGATGTGGTCACCGCGATCCGTGAGCAGAACCGCCAGGTCGCTGCCGGTGCCCTGGGCGCGCCGCCTGCGCCGAATGCCACCGCGTTCCAACTGTCGGTCAACACCCAAGGTCGTCTGGTTTCCGAGGAAGAGTTCGAGAACATCATCATTCGCACCGGCGACAACGGTGAAATCACACGCCTTAAGGACATCGCCCGGGTCGAACTGGGTTCCAGCCAATACGCCCTGCGCTCCTTGCTGAATAACCAACCGGCGGTGGCCATCCCGATCTTCCAGCGCCCAGGCTCGAACGCTATCGAGATCTCCAACGAAGTGCGGTCGAAAATGGCCGAGTTGAAGAAAAGTTTCCCGGAAGGCATGGACTTCAGCATCGTCTATGACCCGACGATCTTCGTGCGCGGTTCCATCGAGGCGGTGGTTCACACCCTCTTCGAAGCACTGATCCTCGTGGTACTGGTGGTAATCCTGTTCCTGCAAACCTGGCGCGCCTCGATCATTCCGTTGGTGGCGGTGCCGGTTTCGCTGATCGGTACGTTTGCGGTGATGCACCTGTTCGGCTTCTCGCTGAACGCCCTGTCACTGTTCGGATTGGTACTGGCCATCGGTATTGTGGTGGACGACGCCATCGTGGTGGTGGAGAACGTCGAGCGAAACATCGGGCTGGGGCTGAGCCCGGTCGAAGCGACCAAACGGGCCATGCGTGAAGTGACCGGCCCGATCATCGCGACAGCATTGGTGCTGTGTGCAGTATTTATCCCGGCGGCTTTCATCTCCGGGTTGACCGGGCAGTTCTACAAGCAGTTCGCCTTGACCATTGCGATCTCGACGGTGATCTCGGCCTTCAATTCGCTGACGCTGTCGCCGGCCCTGGCTGCGGTGTTGCTCAAAGGCCATGACGCGCCGAAAGACCGTTTCTCCAAGGTCCTCGACAAGATCTTCGGCGGCTGGCTGTTTCGTCCATTCAACCGCTTCTTTGATAAAGCCAGCCACGGTTATGTCGGCACTGTAGGCCGGGTTATCCGCAGCAGCGGCATCGCCCTGCTGTTGTACGCAGGCCTGATGGTGCTGACGTTCTTCGGTTTCGCCAACACCCCGACCGGTTTCGTCCCTGGCCAGGACAAGCAATACCTGGTGGCCTTCGCGCAACTGCCGGACGCCGCGAGCCTGGACCGTACCGAAGACGTGATCAAACGCATGTCCGACCTGGCACTGAAACAGCCTGGTGTGGAAAGTGCGGTGGCCTTCCCGGGCCTGTCGATCAACGGCTTCACCAACAGTCCTAACGCCGGCATCGTGTTCGTGACCCTGAAACCGTTTGATGAGCGCAAAGACCCGAGCATGTCTGCCGGTGCCATTGCCGGTGCGTTGAACGGCAAGTACGCCGGGATTCAGGAAGCCTACATGGCGATCTTCCCGCCGCCGCCGGTACAAGGCCTGGGCACCATCGGCGGATTCCGCCTGCAGATCGAAGACCGGGGCAACCTGGGCTATGACGAGCTGTACAAAGAAACCATGAACATCATTAACAAAAGTCACAACGTGCCGGAACTGGCGGGCCTGTTCACCAGCTACACCGTGAACGTGCCACAGGTCGATGCCGCTATCGACCGTGAAAAAGCCAAGACCCACGGCGTGGCCGTCAGTGACATCTTCGACACCTTGCAGATCTATCTGGGTTCGCTGTATGCCAACGACTTCAACCGCTTCGGTCGTACTTATCAGGTCAACGTCCAGGCCGAGCAGCAGTTCCGTCTCGAGCCGGACCAGATCGGCCAGCTGAAAGTACGTAACAACAAAGGCGAGATGATCCCGCTGGCGACCTTCATCAAGGTCAGCGACACCTCGGGTCCGGACCGCGTGATGCACTACAACGGCTTCATCACCGCTGAAATCAACGGTGCGGCAGCGCCAGGCTACAGCTCCGGCCAAGCCCAGAAAGCCATCGAGAAACTGCTCAAGGAAGAATTGCCGAACGGTATGACCTACGAATGGACCGACCTGACCTACCAGCAGATTCTGTCCGGCAACACCGCGCTGTTCGTGTTCCCGCTCTGCGTCTTGCTGGCGTTCCTGGTACTCGCGGCTCAATACGAAAGCTGGAGCCTGCCACTGGCGGTGATCCTGATCGTACCGATGACCCTGCTGTCAGCCATTACCGGGGTGATTGCCTCGGGCGGTGACAACAACATCTTCACCCAGATCGGCTTGATCGTATTGGTAGGGCTTGCCTGTAAGAACGCGATTCTGATTGTCGAGTTCGCCAAGGATAAACAGCAAGAAGGCATGAACCCGCTGGCGGCGGTGCTCGAAGCGTGCCGCCTGCGTCTGCGGCCGATCCTGATGACCTCCTTCGCGTTCATCATGGGGGTTGTGCCTCTGGTGTTCTCCAGCGGTGCCGGTGCCGAAATGCGTCACGCCATGGGTGTGGCGGTGTTCTCCGGGATGCTCGGAGTGACCTTCTTCGGTCTGTTGCTGACGCCCGTGTTCTACGTATTGATTCGCAACTTTGTGGAGCGCGGTGAAGCGCGCAAAGCAGCCAGGGCCCTGAAACTGGAGGCGCAACAATGAGCCTGAAAGCCTTCCTGCCGAGCCTGCTGGTACTGGCCCTGAGTGCCTGTGCCGTCGGACCGGACTACAAGACGCCCGCCACTGCGCCGGCCAACATCACGACAGCCACCGATGGCGCCGCCGGCCAGAAGAACTTCGACCGCTCGCGTTTCGAAGGCATCTGGTGGCAGCAGTTCGAAGACCCGACGCTCAACCAGTTGGTGACTCAATCGCTCAAAGGCAACCGTGATTTGCGCGTGGCCTTCGCTCGCTGGAAAGCCGCCCGGGCGATTCGCGATGACGTCAGCAATAACGCCATGCCGACCGTCACCAGCCGTGCCAGCAGCGAACTGGCCAAGGGTCAGATTCCTGGCACCACCACCCAACGGGTCAACAGCGAACGCTATGACCTGGGTCTGGACATGGCGTGGGAAATCGATCTGTTTGGCCGTATCCAGCGCAATCTGGAATCGGCCAACGCCGAACAGCAGGCCTTCGAAGCCGACCTGTACCAACTGCAAGTCACGATGATTGCCGAACTGGTGGACTCCTACGGTCAACTGCGCGGTGCGCAACTGCGGGAAAAAATTGCGCTGGCCAACCTGAGCAACCAGCAGGAGTCGCGCAAGATCACCGTAAGCCTGCGTGATGCCGGCGTTGGCGATCAGCTCGATGTGGAGCGCGCCGATGCCCGCTTGGCGTCCGTCGAAGCCAGCGTGCCGAAATTGCAGGCTGAACAGGTTCGGCAGAAAAACCGCATCGCCACCCTGCTGGGTGAACGTCCGGACAAACTGAGCGTCGACCTGAGCCCGAAAGCCTTGCCGGCAATTGCCAAGGCGCTGCCCATCGGTAATCCGGGCGAACTGCTGCAACGTCGCCCGGATATCCTCAGCGCCGAGCGCAAACTGGCCTCCGCGACGGCCCGTATCGGCGTGGCCACAGCTGATTTGTTTCCTCAGGTCAGCCTCAGCGGTTTCCTTGGCTTTACCGCTGGACGGGGTTCACAGATCGGTACCCCGGCAGCCAACGCCTGGACGCTTGGGCCCAGCATCACTTGGGCGGCGTTCGATCTGGGCAGCGTGCGCGCCCGTTTGCGTGCCGCCGATGCAGATGCCGAAGGCGCCCTGGCAACCTACGAACAGCAAGTACTGTTGGCGCTGGAAGAATCAGAAAATGCGTTCAGCGATTACGGCAAACGTCAGCAACGCCTGATTTCGCTGATTCGTCAGAGCGAGTCCAGTCGCGCCGCAGCCGACCTGGCCGAAATTCGCTACCGGGAAGGCACCGTGGACTTCCTCGTCCTGCTCGATGCACAACGCGAGCGTCTGGCGGCCGAAGACACTCAGGCCCAGGCCGAAGTCGAACTGTATAGCGGCATTGTCGCGATTTACAAAGCCCTTGGCGGTGGCTGGCAACCAGAGACCGTCGCCAGCAAGTAAGCTTTATCCAGCTCCGTGGTTGGCCGCAACCGACCATTTTTTTTAGCCCTGCGCCTCATTCGGTCGCGGGGCTTTTTTTGCCCGATAAAAACACCTGCCCCCCTGTAGGAGCGAGCTTGCTCGCTCCTACAAAGGTCATGGTGTGGAGGGTGGCTCTCGATTTTCCAGGACTGTCACCGTGGCCGTGGTCCCGGCGGCGTAATCGGCGTCGGTGTGGAACCTTGTGGGAGCGAGCCTGCTCGCGAAAGCGGTGTATCAGTCGCCATCATTATTGAATGTGCAATCGTCTTCGCGAGCAGGCTCGCTCCCACAGGGGGGACTAGCGCTGATCTTCAGTCCGGCCTGTATCCAGGACTGTCACCGTGGCCGTGGTCCCGGCACGCAGTCGGTTTTTGGCGGCGTAATCGGCGTCGATCTGTATCCGCACCGGCACCCGCTGCGCGAGTTTGACCCAGGTATAGCTGGGGTTGATGTTGGCCAACAATCGACCACCCGGCAGGTTTTCCCGGTCGGCAATGGCGAAGGCGATGCTTTGCACAGTGCCGCCGAAGGTCTCGCCGCTCATCAATTCGATTTTGACGCGATCGCCCTCCTCGATTCGTGGCAACTTGGTTTCTTCAAAGTAGCCGCTGACGTAAAACGAGTCGCTGTCCACCAACGCCAACAGGGCGCCACCGGCGGCGGCATAGTCGCCCTGACGGGTCAGCAGGTTGGTGACATAACCACTGACAGGCGATTCGACCCGAGTACGTTGCAAATCGAGTTCAGCCTGGGTCAGCGCGGTGATGGCCAATTGCACATTGGCCTGAGCAAGGCCGAGGTTCGCCTGATTTCGCAGCAATTCGGCCTGAGCCACCGCCACCTCGGTGCTGGATTTTTCCCACTCCTCACCCGAGATCGCAAACCGTTGCTTGAGGGTCCGTCGCCTGACTTCCTCACTCTGGCGCTGCCGGAGCAGCGCCTGACTGGAAACAATCGATGCTTCGGACTGACCCAGCGTGGCTTTCGCCACTTCCACAGAACGCCTGGAATGCTCAACCGCCAGCGTATACCGCGCGGGGTCGATCTCCAGCAGCAACTGGCCCTTGTCCACATGCTGGTTGTCCTGGACATTCAGGCTGACGATGCGTCCCGAGACATCGGCGGACAGGGTCACCACGTCGGCACGCACCCGCGCATCCCGGGTCCAGGGATCGCGGGTGTAATGTTCCCAGGCAAACCAGCCCAGGACAAAGGCCAGCAACACCACCGCCACTGTCACCAGTCGGGAAAGGATCTTCTTCAAAGCATCAAGCTCCCATCACCAGAATCAGCGTCGCGCAAACGCAGGCGTACAACGCGCCTTCGAACAACGCTTCATGCCAGACAAACCGCAACACGCCCAAGCGGCGCAGGGTCCAGTCCAGCAGCAGGAAAATCGGTAAGGCCAGCAGCAGCGCCTGGGCGATTGGCGGCATGTAAACGCCACCCACTTCCAGATCAATGAGCAAGGGCCGGTACTCCTTCCACGTTTGCGGTTTGAAAGTGATTGCGGTAGCGCTGCAGAAATGACACCACAATCAGCAGTGCCACACGCATCCTGAATACCGACCACAAGTGTTCATGAACATCGAGATGCAAGTCGTCCATTTCATCGCCCAGGACACGCAAGTTTTCGAGCAGTTGCTCAAGGTCGATCCCGGATCGCCCGGCGATCAATCGTCCGGTTTCACCGACTGCAGCCAGCAAACGGCTTTGTTGCGCTGTACTGAGCAATGTGTTGTTTTGCCCCTGTTGCCGGAGTTGGTTCAACGCCACTCCCAGTGCCATGCACCCGAGGCTGACTTCGAACAGATCTCTGGATGGTTTGTCGCTGGTGGCCGGCAATAGTCCCAACATCATGGTCAAGCGATCGACCAGGCGACTTTCAAACGCAAATTGCTGCTCGTCGGTGGCCGGGGTCTTCAACAAAGCGTAGACCTGCTCGCAGTTCTCATTGAACAGACGGCGCATCCGTAAAACGGGCCTGAACGGAAAGATCAAGGCGTAGACACTCAGAGCCAACGCCGCAGCGCAGATATACGCACCGGCAAACTCGAACCACTGAATGGCCGTGTTTTGGCCGACGCCGACGTTTTGCGGGCCCAGCAACAGAATCGTCGTCAGTCCAAGTCCAATGCCTGTGCCCGTGGTTGCCGGACTGGACAGCCCCACTGCAACGGCATACAGCAAGGGGGCGAGCAACAACGCGAACAACTCGAAGTCACTGATCATGGGTACCAGCAAGAACAGATACAGCGCCGACACCACCAAGGCCAGCGCCAACCCCCTGGCAAAGCTTTGGCTGGCCAGCAACGGTCGCGGAAACGTCGCCATCAGCGAACAGAGAATCCCCACCACAATCATCCCGCCACGAGCCCCGTCCCAACCGGTCTCGATCCAGATCAGGCCGGCGACCAGTAACGCGGTGAAGGCCCGGATTGCATTCATCGCCGCCAAGGTGAAGTCCAGATGCAAAGGGTTATCCTGGCCGCGAAACACACAGCTCGCTTCGCGCTCCTCCTGAATAGCGTCGCTCAATTCGAGAATCTGCCCCAGTTGCTCCAACATCCGCGCTTGCTCCCAGCGCAGTGCCCAGGCCAATGAACGCAGCGTGGCAGGCATGGTCTCGGTCAATTGTTCAGCCTTATAGGCCTGGTCATCGAAACGCTGTTGCAACGTACCGAAATGCTGACGAGCCTCGGCTGATAATGAGCGTCCCCGACGGGCCAAATCATCAAGAAAAGCCAGCTCTTCGGCACGCAATAGCTGTATCTCTACCGGCAGCGCACCTTCCCAGCGCTCGGTAAGCAGCTCCCGCTGGTGGCGCAAAGCCGTCAGCCGCGAGGTCAGGAGCACCAACTGATTACCCAGCAATTGCACCAGCCCGTTGGCGCTGCGCAAACGTGGCGCATCGAAATACAAGTGCCGACGCACACCTTCCAGGGCACTGATCGCGCCTAACAGCTGCATTTGCCGCCGATGGAAATCAGCCTCGCTTTCTTCGGTTCGAATGACAGCGGCCGCGTGGGTCGCGAGCAGCTTGATCACTTGATCGATCTTGGCGAAGTAATCCCGGGCAACGCTCTCCGGCCGAGCGGTTAGCAAGCTCACAACACACACGCAGGCCACCGCCAGCAGCGTTTCGGTCACACGGGTGACCGCCAGCAGAAACGTGCCCTCCTGATCAGGCACCGCCAGCAGTGCCACGACCACCGCCGTGTAACCACTCAGCACAAATGCCTGGGAACTGGTGTAGCGCAACAACGTGCCCCCGGCGGTACACAGCGCCAACCACAAAGCCAGGGTGAGGATAAAAGGCAGCGGTGCCTGGGGGAAAATCGCCATGATCAATACGGCAACCACCGCGCCCAACGTGGTGCCGATGACCTGGCCGAAGCTTCGTGCCAAGGCCATGCCGCCCAAAGGCTGGCTGACGATGACCACCGCCATGATCGACCACTTGGGCTGGTCGAGGTCGAAGAGGAAGGCCAGATACAGCGTCAACAGCCCGGCAGCGATGGTTCTCAAGGCAAACAACAACACACCGGGCCCGGGGTTGAGTATCGCCTTGAAATATTGAAGCAACGGTTGCATGGGGAACGCTCGTCGAGTCATCTCCAGCAAGCGTAGTCACTGCATGGAGGGGGCGGATGAGATTATGCGCGCCCCAATCCAATCAACTGTGAGATTACGGAGCAACCGGTTAACCATGACATGCGCTGCTTCGTTCCCCCCCCTTTTTTCATTGAAAAAGTTTGATCGGTGCACGTGTTGAGTTTTTATCTTGAACTATGTTTTTTATCGGAAAAGGAATGGCGTCCACAAATGGATTGGGCATACTCTTTTCAATTGCACGACTCAAGGCGTTCGGATTGGGTATGAACTTACCAGCACTGTCGTAGGCGCCAAGCACTATTGAGCCCGGAATATCCTTCGCATAGCTTAATTGATACGGATTAGACCCCATTCGCAATCCAGAACCAGCCCGCCAGTTAATATTTCTTGCCACGTCACTTCCAGCAATCCCTCTACCATCGATCAAATAAGTATACCCTCCTTGTTTTCCTCCTTTGTGAAACGCACCCGCGCCGTTCGTGTTGTAATAACCTGACGCTTGCACCCCGGAGCCAGAAGACTTGAAGCCATTGGAGAAAACATCCAGTGGTGACCGCGCATCACCTCGCATTGCGAACCCTCGATACATATATCCAGCTTTAGGATCGGAAAAATACAAAACACGCGAGCGATCCATGAGTCGCTGGGCTACCTCCGGACCTTTTGCACCCAAAGACTTCAATCGACCCACAACCATAGTATTAGTGAATTTTCGATTAATCTTATCCTGAATGATAAAATTATTTCTGACTCTAGGCGCAATCCATTTCTCTATTTTATTAGCCTTCTCCAAAAGCGGCGACGCGGTGCGTCCATACGCTGGAAAGTGCTTGGTGATTTCTTTCGGAAGAAAGTTAGCCTCCCTCAGGCGCGCAATAATCTTATTGGCAATGCGAGAGTCAACTGCCGTGGAAAAAACCCTTCCCAGTTGCCTGCCTATATAGGGGCCTGCGATTTGACCAATCATACCTTTTATTGCATTGGCCTTATGTCGATACGCTTCCAGGGGGTCGTCACTCATCATTCCCCGCACATACGAATTCGCAGAAGCACCTGCCCCCATCGCAAAGGCAATTCCTGCAGTTGGCGCTCCCGGCAACGCCAATATGATTGCGAAACCGGTCAGTGCGTCCGTCAAAATGCCCAGTAATTTATCAGTTGTGCGCTCGGCCCATGTTGATGTCATCGTATCCATATCAGATTTGGCTTTATCAACCTTAACCTCAAATAGATCCTTAAAAGCATCATTATTTTCCCCATAATAGGTAGGGCCATCCATGCGACCAAATACGATTGGCGTATAAGGCCATTTATAATTTTTAAACATATGAACAGGATTGAAGCTCCATTCAAATTTACCCTGACTGTAGTTGAAGTCATCTTCATCTCTGGCCAACAGGTTTTTGAGAGGGATTCGTTTCGACAACTCGCTTCTTAGCTCTGGAAATTCTTCTATTGATTTTCCATCCTTTTCAAATAAGGAAGCAGGACTCTCGATTACCGCTGGATCTCCATCCAGGAAAATGAACAACCCCTTTGGATTGTCAGACGAGACGACACGCGTTGCGTCGGACAGAAAAACAGCGTCCGACACTCTAAACGTATCACTGTACTTACCCTGCCTGATACCGATAGGCCTTACCCGAATTTCACCATTCAAATATTTATCGGCGATATTCCTTCCGTACTCCGAAGTATCTGTACCATTGAGATAGTCACTGACCGCATGATGCAACTTAAACTTGAAATTTTCCTTCCATGCCTCAAAAGTCTTTGACTGAGAAAATATTTTATCCGAACGCTTTTGATAATCCTCCCAAACATTATATTCTTTCACGGAACTCTTGAAGCCCTCTGTATATACCTCAGGCCAGGCAATCTTTATCTCCTCACGTGATTCTCTCTCTTTTTCGTGCCGACCCATTATCAACTCAGCCAAGGTAAAGCTTTTATTTCTTGAGGTTTCTACAAAATAATCAGCATTCTTTCCATTTGGCTTTGGTGTTATATATTCAACCCTAAACAACGTATCAAACTTGACGATCTTTTTTAACTTTTTAGGCAAATCTGAGCCTGCGATAATACTTTCCACGGCCGATAAAACAAACAAGGACGGATCCATTATTAACTGCTGCTCGACAAAATCCTTGATAAATAAATCTGCCGCCTGGGTTATCGTGACACCGGGAGCGATTTCCTCACCCGGCCCGATAGAAATCTCGGCATCTAATGAACGTTGTCCCGCCTGAATGAGCCAACTTGCTGAGTCATGTGCCGCTACGCCGTTTTCTGACATTTGTACGTTGGAGAACATGACCCCATCGCCACCTAAGCTGCGCCTCTTGCGAATATTTTCCGACATACCGACCATTAACCGGTCGGCATCAGTTGTGACGGCGGTCTCGCTCGTTGATTCGCTATCCGGGTCTGCCTCAATTTCATCATGAGCGTCTGATGCCGCGAGCACGGTGATTTCATGGAGGTAATCCTGATAAGTCACATTTTGGTTACCTGGTACAGACTGCTGCAAAAGTGTCTCGAGGTTCTCAATCAACTGTGGATCGTCGGTGGGATCAGAGTAGTCGGACTTGCTGATCAATTTTTTTACTTCACTTGCAAACTCCGGAAAAACCTCAAATAAATCCTCAAGGCCCTCGACTATATACTCATGAACCACTGAGTTTTCATCAGGCGCCGCATCAGGATAGAGTTCGAGTCCCTGCAAAGGATCAACCGCCTGCTCGGGTTCCGGCAGGAACCAATTGGCGTAAAAATTACTGATCGCCATGTAGGCAGCAAACACACCCGCAGTTTTACCCGGATGTTGCTCTATCAAATCACCAGTACGACTCAATACGGCAACCCCGCTGCTCACCAAGCTCGCGCTCATCCGGGCCAGCCAGCTCTGCAATTGCGCACCGACAACGTTTAATGCAAGAAGGGAGTTTTCAAGCGAAACGGACGGCTGGTCGCTTAATGTTTCGCTAGGCGGTTGATATACCGGAGGGTGATCAAACGATGTAAACGGTTCTAGCAACACCCTCACCTCTTCCACATCAGAGCAATGCGCACTGTCCCACGGCATCATGTTATGGACAATCTGGCTGACAACATCATCCACTTGTGCAACGAACTGCCCCAACGCAGGCCATTGAGGGGCTGAACGGATGCTGGTTTGCAAAGGCGTGGGAAGTGTATCGAACGAGGGTGCGGGAAACTCGTCTGCGCCATATGTCCGGGAGTGCCTGCTTGATTTGGGATCCGGGCACGCAGTAGAAACGTGGCTATTATCCAGGCGAAGCGCTCCGAATGTATCTAACATGTTGAAAGCCCACAGCAGCTTGCCGACGAAACTCTCAGGAATACGTGGGCCCGTAGTGGCGACGCTCGTATGAAAGTCTGCGTTGCGCTCAAAGCTCTGCAGGTATGACAGCAGCGACGGAGCGCTAGCTTTAGCCTTGGGCAAATTGAAGTCGGGCTGCACGGAATCCGCCGTAGACGGATCACTCGATAGCGGCGATTCCGGTGCTGTCTCCGAGCTCAATTTTCCCCACAGTGTTCTCACCGGTATTGCCAACGCCTTCAATGGAGCCGATAACGAAACCGGATGCCCCGCCAGACTTTCCAGCCAGCTAGGACCCACCAACCACTGTAGCCAAGTCTCCTTATTGTCTTCGACAGGCTTGAGCTGATCATTCAGGGTTTCGACTTCGTTCAAAAAGCGATCAGGCCAACGCACTCGATCGCTATGCACTGGCTGGCCAAGTTCACACAAAAAATCTGCGATTAGCGATTGAGCTTCCTTCATAGTGGGTCTGCAGCGGTATACGTCTTCGAGCATCATCAGCACGCTATTTAGACTGCTTTCGCTTGAACGATGAATATATTGTCGGGCTTTAACGGTAATTTGCTTGATGGCCTCCCACTGAGAATCCGAAGCCAACTCATTGTTTGCAATCTGTTCGTCCCGTTGCACACTTGAATGATTGAGGTGTGACTGAATGAACCCGGCAACGCCCTCAGAGCTTTGCCCGCTCGCGAACCTTACATTTTCCCCAAACGCTGCTTGCCATTTACCAGGGGGCAAATGGCAGAGCACATCTACAATTTCTCTGAGGCTTGCGGTGGTCAGCTCCCCAACCGGTCGGATTGATCGCAAGATCGCATCGGCAAACACTCCGGCAATGGCTTTGCCAGTCTCCGTTTGCAGAATGCCGCTGCTCAGAACCTCGAGTACTTCCTGTTCAGCAAACGTTGCAGTCGTCAATAGCTCCTTGAGTGCTGCCCATTGCCGCTCAAGGTCCGCCTGATTGACAAAATCTCCTTGGGATGTAAAAAAAGATTTACACGCGAGTACCGGAGGCTCTATCTCAGCATTCAGTCGTGTGGCTCCTGCCGAGATACCAGCATCGAATCGCAGGATCTCGGGGCTACTCTCAACTTTCAGAACCGTATTGGAAAGGCGGGTTTCCACTCCGCAACCGTGGCCATACGAAGGTATCTGCAACTGATCACCGAGAGCTGTTGCATTACAAGAGCCAACCATTGAGTTTCTTTCCGTTCAGGCAAGTTCATTTCCAACAGCCTAAAGACCTACCTTTTTTATATCTTGCAAAAACCGCTGTTCATGCTCTCTAGCTGCACAGATGGGCGATCTGCATTACTGAACGGTCCTGACGCTGATAGATGCAATTGATGAACTCGTCAACCATAGCGATTGGACAGACACTCGCCGTGCTCCTACGCTGCAACCGCTGCGAAAGCGTCACTTGAAAAAAGCCCTGCCCATGATTGTGCGTGCCAAGCCGAACTTGATCGGCATTCTGTTTTCTCTAAAAGGCTCGATTGCCAAGCGCATTGCCTTGCGCAGTCTATTGGTTACGCTGCTGGCCTCAGTGATTGTGCTGGTGGAGACCTGGCATCCCGCGTACTTCTCCAAGGTCAACGCCACACCTTTCACCTTGCTGGGCCTGTCGCTGTCGATCTTCATGAGTTTTCGCAATAACGCCTGTTACGACCGCTGGTGGGAGGGCCGCAAGCAACTCGGGCAGTTGATCATTGAAGTGCGCTCGCTGATTCGCCAGACCCAAGGGCTGATGGACGCCGCTGAACGAGCGATTCTGTTGCGCGAACTCTGTGGCTTCGCCCATGGTTTGATCGCCCGTTTGCGCGTGGAAGATGAGCTGACTGCCATCAAACCCTGGACGCAACACGCCATGGATACCAGTCACCCGAACATGACTGATGCGCTGCTCCAGCGCATCGGTGGCCAATTTTCGGCACTGGCCCAACATAACCACATCAGCGAATGGCGTTACACCCAACTGGAATCCCGGCTGGTCAGCCTGAGCCAGGTTCAAGCCAGCTGTGAACGGATCAAAAGTACGCCACTGCCCTTCCCCTACACATTGTTACTGCACCGCACGATTTACCTGTTCTGCATCCTGCTGCCGTTTGCCATGGCCGAACCGCTGGGTTGGTTGACCCCCGTGTTCACCGCCATTGTCAGCTACACCTTTTTCGGCCTCGACGAAATCGGCGACGACCTTGAAGATCCGTTCGGCTTCGATGAGAACGATCTGCCGTGCAATGCAATTTTGCGTACCCTGGAACGTGAAGTACTGGCGGCATTGGGGCAAACCGAGTTGCCGCCGGCCCTTGAACCGATTGAGTACGTGCTGAACTGAGTCAGGGTTTGACTCACAGCCTTGCCTGACCGAAGCTGACACCCTTGCAAAAGCTTGCCAGCTACCGGATTCCTGCATGCCCCAGTTCCGCCGCTACCTGATCATCAGCGTCTGCGCCTTGTTCGCCATTGGCCTTGCCTGGTTTTTCCTGCGCAACACCCCCCCTGTGGTGCCGGAGGCGATCAAGCGCGGCTACAGTGAAGCGCTTACAAAGGCTCGCGCAGGCCAACCGGGGGCCGCGCGGGTTCTGTACCAGCAACTCGGCCGCCCCGACATTTCACCCAAACGGCGCATCTGGCTGCTTGCCGAGCTGCCTAACTACCCAAGCACCGTGGCCTTGAAACTGGCGGACGCGGACCTGCAACACCCGGCGCCCGAGGTGCGCATCGCAGCGATCAAAAGCGTCAGTGAGCTAGTGCCCAACGGGCAACGCAGCCTATTGCTCGGGCCATTGCTCGAAGACAGTGAACAAAGCGTACGGCTTGCCGCCGTGAACGCGTTGCTAGGACTCTCGCCGGATGACCTGGGTTTGTATTTCGGACCGTTGGAACAAGCCATTGATGCCTGGGAACAGGCGCTCAAAACCGCACCGCCAAGCGCCGCCAACTTCTATCAACTGGCGCGGTTGCATCTGCACAATGCCGAATTGAAAGCAGCGCAACAGGCGCTCGAACAGACATTGCAGCTGGACCCCGGAAACCTGCCCGCGCTGGTGATGCAGATCGATGTGCTGGATAAACAAGGTCAAAGCGACGCCGCCCAGCAGCTGTTGGCCAAGCAACTGCAGACTCAACCCGAATCGGCCTACCTGCAACATGCCTTGGGCCTATGGTTGCTCCATCATGGCCAAAGTGAATTCGCCGTGCTCGGTCTGTCCAAGGCCGTGGAGCTTGAGCCCGATAACAAGGATTACCGCTACGACCTGGCCACCACGCTCCATGGCGAGGAAGAACTTGAAGCGGCGCAAAAGCAACTGCAGGAAATCGTCCAGCGCCATCCGGCCGACCGTAAGGCACGGGTGTTATTGATCAACTACTGGAAGGAAAGCGGACAACTGCAGAACGTGCAGGTCCTGCTGGCGCAACTTGAACAGATGAACCCGGACGATCCGGCGTTACAGCAAGGGCTCTAAAAGATCCCCCCTGTGGGAGCGAGCTTGCTCGCGATGAACGTGAACGATGACGTGTTCTTCATGGATAACCCCATTGCTCTCAAGTCCATCGCGAGCAAGCTCGCTCCTACGGGTTTTTAACATC
This sequence comes from Pseudomonas sp. IT-P253, assembly GCF_949768125.1. Lineage (NCBI taxonomy): Bacteria > Pseudomonadati > Pseudomonadota > Gammaproteobacteria > Pseudomonadales > Pseudomonadaceae > Pseudomonas > Pseudomonas sp. IT-P253. The sequence goes on from NZ_CATKPT010000011.1 coordinate 78,519, forward strand.
AAAAAGTGTTGAACGCTCGTCGCGGCCAAGGGTCAAGTGAACAGGCAGCTCAATCAGGTGCGTAAGTCCTGCTGCCACGTTTCCCCTGGTCATGAGAAGGCATTTTTTGACTACATCAAACGAGTTGTTCAGTGCAAAAGCCGCCGTCGCCCAGCATGGCCTGGTGGGCGATATGCAGCCCCCCGTCGATATCACTTACCTGGCCGAGACGGTCATCCTGCGGCGCTACTTTGAAGCGCTCGGCAAGGTTCGGCGGGCAATCTCGATCATCAACAAACGCACGGGTGCGAACAAACCATTGCTCGGGGACGAAACGCCGTGACGGTCGACGAAGCGATGTCCGAACGCGCGATCATTCTCGTGCCGCGGGAACGCGACAGCCAGCTTGCGCTGATGATGCTGAACGAAGCCGGGTACGACGGCGTCGTTACACAGGATCTGACCGGGCTTTGCGACGAGTTGGTGCAAGGCGCCGGACTACTGCTGATCGCCTCCGAAGCAATCCTGGACGCTGATCTTGAACCCTTGTTCAGTCTGATTGAGCGACAACCCGTCTGGTCGGACCTGCCCATTGTATTGCTGACCCACCATGGCGGCCCGGAACAGAACCCCGCGTATCGCTTCGGCCCGCAACTGGGCAATGTCACGTTTCTTGAGCGCCCTTTTCATCCGGTGACGTTGATCAGTCTGGTGACCACTGCATTGCGTGGTCGCCGACGACAGTACGAAGCCCGGGACCGGCTGATCGACCTGAGTCAAAGCGAACTGCGCCTGCAAACCACCCTAGAAACCCTCGAACAGCAAGTCGAGGAACGGACTGCACAGCTACGACACAACGAAGAGGCCCTGCGCCAGGCGCAGAAAATGGAAGCCGTCGGCCAACTCACTGGCGGTATTGCCCACGACTTCAACAACATGCTCACCGGCATCATCGGTAGCCTGGAGCTGCTGCGCAGGCGCCTGGCCCGTGGGCGTACAGACGATCTGGACAGCCTGATCGACCTCGGCGTGACGTCGGCCAATCGGGCGGCGGGCCTGACCCACCGCTTGCTGGCGTTTTCCCGGCGCCAGTCGCTGGATTCCAAACCCGTGGAGATGAACACGCTGGTGGTGTCCATGCGTGAGCTGTTGCAACGCAGCATTAACGAAAGTATTCAGCTGGACATGCAGTTGAGCGAAGGATTGTGGGTCGCCGAGGTCGATCCCAACCAACTGGAAAGCGCCCTGCTCAACCTGGTGATCAACGCGCGAGATGCCATGCCCGGTGGCGGCAGATTGGTGGTCAACACCTCCAATCAGCACCTGGCCATCGGCGCCACCGAAACCCAGGGCAACCTGGAACCGGGTGACTACGTGGTCCTGAGCGTCACCGACACCGGATGCGGCATGCCGCAAAGCACCATTGACCGCGCCTTCGACCCCTTCTTTACCACCAAGCCGATTGGCCAGGGCACTGGCCTTGGGCTGTCGATGATCTATGGCTTCACCAGGCAATCGCGCGGCCACGTTGCCATCCGCAGTGATGTCGGCGAAGGCACCACCGTGACCCTGTTTCTACCGCGTTTCGGTGGTGACGTGCCGCAGCATAGCCCGGTGAATGTCCAGCACGCACCCTTTGCGCAGAATGGCGAAACCGTGTTGATCGTCGAGGACGATCCGGCGGTGCGGGTATTGGTGAGCACGGTGCTGAGCGAGCTGGGTTACGCCTTTGTCGAGGCTGGCAATGCCGACAGCGCGGTACCGATTCTGGATTCCACGCAGCGTATCGACCTATTGATCAGCGATGTCGGGTTGCCGGGCACGAACGGCCGGCAACTGGCGGAAATTGGCCGGCAATACCGGCCTGACCTCAAGGTGTTGTTCATCACCGGTTATGCAGAACACGCGGGGGTGCGCGGGGGGTTCCTCGACCCTGGCATGCAGATGATCACCAAGCCGTTCACCTTCGATCTGTTGACTGCGAAGGTGCGAGAGATGATCCGGATCTGATGCGTGCCCCTGTAGGAGCGAAGCTTGCTCGCGAAGAACGATAACGCGGTGTGTCAGGACTTACGCCTTCGCGAGCAAGCTTCGCTCCTACAAAAGGCCTTACGAGAGCATGTCCTGCATCAGCTCTTGCAGCACATCCAGATCGAACGGCTTGCCCAGGATCGGTGCCTTGCGAGTGATCGGGCTATCGGTCTCGCGGATTTCCTGCGGATAACCGCTGATAAAGATCACCTTGAGTTCCGGTCGCAGTTTTACCGCAGGCTCGGCGATCTGAACCCCAGAGATTCCACCCGGCAGGCGGAAGTCGGTAATCATCATGTCCAGATGCGGTTTGCTTGCGAGAATTTCAAAGGCCTGCTCGCCGTTTTCGGCCTGCAACACCCGGTAGCCCTCCCCTGACAGGTAGGCAGAAAGCACCATCAGGATCGAGGGGTCATCTTCAACGATCAATACGACGTCTTGTGCATCTTCACTCATGGGAAGCCTTTGTTCGGTCAGTAGCTGCTGATACGACCGTGAGGTCGCTCAGAGGTTGCGTTTTTCTGGCTGTTTTCCTACAGCGGCAGACAAACGCGAAACAAGGCGCCTTCGCCAATCCGGCTTTCGACGGTAATGGAACCGCCATGGGCGGCCACAATTTGTTCAGAAATAAACAAGCCCAGGCCCAACCCGGCAACGACGTGTTTGGCCGAGACGCGCTCGAACTGCTGGAAAATACGTTTCTGGTTCTCCTCACCAATACCGATCCCCTGATCGCGCACTTCCACCCGCGCCTGATCGTTCTCACTGTACACCTTAACGGTGATCGGACTCTTGGCACCGTAACGCAACGCGTTGGTCAGCAAGTTGGAAATCACCTGTTCAATGCGAAACTCGTCCCAGCTGCCGACCACGGGCTGCTCGGCCTCCAGGGTGACCGAAGATTGCGCGGCGTCGATCTGTGGTGCGAAATTCTGCAACAGGCCACGAACCAGTGCCGAGAGATCGAAACGCTTCGGCCGAATCGACAGCTTGCCGGTACGAATGCGCGACACATCGAGCATGTCTTCAATCAAACGGATCAGGCTTTTGATCTGCCGTTCGTCGCGGTCGACCATCGCGTGCATCTTGTCCATGGTGAATGCCGCGACGTTATTTCGGGCCAGGTGCATCTTGCGCAGCTGGGTTTCGAGAATCAGGCCATTGAGCGGCGTGCGCACTTCGTGGGCGACGATGGACATGAAGTCATCGCGCATGCGCACCGCTTGCTCCAGCTCCAGCTGGGTGCTCTGCAACTGTTTGAGCAAGGCTTCCTGCTCCCGGCGACTCTGCTCCAGCGCTTCGACCTGCAGCTTCATTTCCTTGCGCTGGCGAAACAGCTCGACGAATACGTTGACCTTGCTCTTGACCGCGTGGATATCCAACGGTTTGTAAAGGAAGTCCACGGCGCCGCTTTCATAGCCCTTGAACGCATAGTTCAGTTCACGGCCTGCCGCGCTGACGAAGACGATCGGGATGTTTTTGGTCTTTTCCGTGCCGCGCATCAACTCGGCCAGCTCAAAGCCATTCATATCGGGCATCTGCACGTCGAGAATGGCCAGTGCGAATTCGTGTTGCAGCAATAACGACAGGGCTTCATCGGCGGACAGCGCTTTGTAGACCATACGGTCTTCACGCTTGATCAGCGCTTCGAGCGCCAACAGGTTCTCCGGCAGATCGTCAACGATCAGCAGTTTGGCTTGGATGTCACTTAGCATGCGATTTTTTCCAGCTCGCCGAGCAGACGGCCGATGCCGCATATAGGAAGAATGTGGTCTGGCTGGAGTATGTCAAGCGCAGCCTGGGGCATCGTCGCGACTTGAGCCTCGTTCGGGTCCTGCACGATGGTCAGGCCACCGCGCAGTTTGACCTGAGCCAGGCCGCGCGCACCGTCGCGATTGGCACCGGTTAACAGCACCGCAGCCAGCTTGGCGCCATAGGCGTCGGCGGCCGATTCGAACAGGTAATCGATGGCGGGTCGCGAATGGTGCACGCGCGGTTCCAGGCTCAAGGAAAAACTGTGGTCTTGCTCCACCGACAGGTGATAGCCCGGTCCCGCGAAATACAGCGTTCCGGCCTCGACCCGCGTCTTGTCGCGGGCTTCGTGGACTGGCAGTGAAACTCGCCGTGCAAACACTTCAGCCAATTGGCTGCAACGCTCATCCGGCAGGTGCAGCACCACAATGATCGGCAGGGCATACCCTGCTCGCAGTGGGCCCAGGATATTCAGCAATGCCTCCACACCGCCGGCAGAAGCGCCGATCACGATAGCCTCTATGGAAGGCAAGCCCGCTGCACTGCTCATAATTTGCGGTAGATCCGTTCGTGTTTGACCAAGGGCTCGAACCGGTTGCCAAAGGCCGAAAAATCCAGGGTTTCCTTGCTGCCCAGTACCAGGAAACCTCGATGGCACAGGGACTCGTGAAACAAGCCAAACGCACGATCCTGAAGCTTTTTATTGAAATAAATCAAAACGTTACGACACGAAATTAACTGAGTTTCTGAAAAGACACTGTCGGTTGCAAGGCTGTGATCGGCGAACGTCACGTTCTCACACAGCGTCTTGTCGAAAATCGCGTACCCGTACGCCGCCGTGTAGTAGTCGGCAAACGAACTCTGGCCACCTGCCTGCTGGTAGTTAGAAGTGTAGGCGCGGACATTCTCCATCGAGAAAATTCCTTGCTTGGCCTTTTCCAGTGAGCGCGGATTGATGTCGGTGGCGTAGATAATGGTGCGATCCAGCAAGCCCTCTTCGCGCAGCAAAATCGCCATCGAGTAGACCTCTTCACCGGTGCTGCAACCGGCGATCCATATCTTGATCGAGGGATAGGTCTTGAGTAGCGGGACCACTTCCTGACGGATCGCCAGAAAGTGCGAAGGGTCACGGAACATCTCGCTGACGGGGATCGTCAGCAACTGCAATAACTGCATGAACGCGGCGGGATCGTGCAGCACCTTTTCCTGCAACGCCGAAATGGTCGCGCACTCGAACTGGCTCAATGCGTTGCTGACCCGGCGCTTGATCGAGGCGCCGGAGTAATCGCGAAAATCATAGCTGTACTTGAGATAGATCGCCTCGATCAACAAGCGCAATTCGATTTCGGTATTTCGCTCCACTAGATACGTTCCATCTTCGGTAACCACACACGAATCAGCGAGAACAGGCGGTCCAGGTCAATGGGCTTGGCCAGGTAATCGTTGGCACCAGCCTGCAGGCAGCGCTCCTGATCGTCTTTCATGGCCTTGGCCGTCACCGCAATGATCGGCAGTTTGCGCCAGCGCGGGTCCTTGCGGATCTCGAGGGTGGCTTCAAAACCGTCCATCTCAGGCATCATCACGTCCATCAGCACCAGATCGATGTCCTCAACCTCGTTCAATTTTTCAATCGCTTCACGACCGTTCCGGCCGATGACCACGACTGCGCCTTTTTGCTCCAGCGCACTGGTGAGGGCGAAGATATTGCGTACATCGTCGTCCACCAGTAGCACTTTGCGACCCTCGAAGACCTTGTCGCGGCTGCGCGCGGTCTTGAGCATCCTCTGCCGTTCATGGGACAACCTGGATTCGACTTTGTGCAGAAAGAGTGTCACTTCGTCCAGCAACCGCTCGGGTGAGCGCGCGCCCTTGATGATGATCGAACGGGAATACTTGCGCAGTTCGTTCTCCTCATTCCGGGTCAGGTTACGGCCGGTGTAGACAATCACTGGCGGGAACGAGCAGATTTCCTCGGTGGACATACGCTTAAGCAGGTCGTTGCCGAGCATGTCCGGCAGCTTCAGGTCGATGATCATGCAGTCGAAAATCGTGGTACGCAGCAGGTCCAGGGCTTCCTGAGCGAAACCTACCGCCGTGATTTCGATGTCATCGTCACCAATCAGCCGGGCAATGCTGTCGCGCTGCAAATCGTCGTCTTCGACCAGCAGGACGCGTTTGACCTTCTGGGTCAGCTTGGCTTCAAGACGGGCAAACACATCCTTGAGTTCTTCGCGGGTGGTCGGTTTGACCGCGTAACCGATGGCGCCCAGGTGCATGGCTGCCTCGACTCGATCTTCGACGGAGATGATGTGCACTGGAATGTGCCGGGTTTCAGCCTGTTCCTTCAGGCGTTGCAACACGGTCAGCCCGGAATGATCCGGCAGACGCATGTCTAGAAGTATGGCGTCCGGGAGGAACTCCCTGGCCAGCTCGTAGCCTTCGTCCGCGCCGTGCGCCACCAGGCACTGATAACCCAGTTCATGCGCCAGGTCGTAGAGGATGTGCGCAAAGTTCGACTCATCTTCCACCACCAGGATGCAGCGCGTCGTGAACGGTGCCTTCTCGCGGTCATCATCGAAACGCGCAATAGCAGCCTCCGCGACCAATGGCACCGGGGCGGCGGGTGCCACTCTCGGCGCTACGGCAACCGGCGAAGCTTTCATCGGCTCGACAGGGTATTCGCCCGGTTCAACGTATTGCTGCGGCAAGACCAGGGTGAACACGCTGCCCTGCCCTGGTTCACTGGTGACGCTGACTGAACCGCCCAGCAATGCGGCCAGGTCACGAGAAATCGACAACCCCAGGCCCGTGCCACCGTACCGGCGATTGGTGGTGCCATCGGCCTGACGGAAGGCTTCAAAAATACTGTCCTGCTGATCATCTGCAATACCGATCCCGGAATCGCGGACCATAAAGGCGATACCTTCGTTGGGCTGGCTGGCAACCGTCAGGCTGACGGAGCCCTTTTCGGTGAACTTCACCGCGTTCGACAGCAGGTTCTTGATGACCTGCTCCAGACGCTGGCGGTCGGTGAACATCATCAGCGGCGCGTCTGGCTGCAACTCGACGTGGAAGTCCAGCTGCTTGTCCGCCGCCAATGGCTCGAACATTGCGCGCAAGCCGTCCACCAGACGAGAGACGCTGGTGTTCTCCGGGCGCATCTCCAGCTTGCCGGCCTCGACCTTGGAAATGTCGAGGATGTCGTTGATCAGGTTGAGCAAGTCATTGCCGGCCGAATAAATCGACTCGGCGAACTTGACCTGCTCGGGGCTGAGGTTTTCCTGGGGATTTTCCGCCAGCAATTTGGCCAGGATCAACGAACTGTTCAGCGGCGTGCGCAATTCATGAGACATGTTGGCGAGGAATTCGGACTTGTATTTGCTCGAACGCTGCAACTCTTCGGCGCGCTCTTCGAGCTGGATCTGGGCCTGATTGAGTTCGGTGTTTTTCAGGTCCATGGCGTCGCGCTGATCGGCCAGGATCTGCGCCTGCTCGGCGAGCTGCTCGTTGGTCTGTTCCAACTCGACCTGCTGGGTTTCCAGATGCGCCTGGGACTCCTTGAGAATCCGCGACTGCTCTTCCAGCTCTTCGTTGGCCGTCTTCAGCTCTTCTTGCTGCACTTGCAGCTCTTCGTTGAGTTGCTGGGTTTCGGCCAGCACTTCCTGCAAACGCTGGCGATAGCGGGCCGCCTCGATCGAGGTGCCGATATTACCGGTAATCAGCTCGAGCAATTCAACGTCACGGTCGGTCAACGGGCGCAGGAAGCCCAACTCGATGACACCGTTGACGCGATCGTCATCGCTGGTCGGCGCCACCAGCACGCTGTGCGGCAGACCTTCGCCAATACCGGAACTGACTTTGAAGTAGCCCTCGGGCACCGAGTCGAGGCGTATCAGTCGAGCCTGTTGCGCCACCTGTCCGGCTATGCCTTCTTCATTGTAAATATGCTGTTCACGCGCTTCCTCCTCGCGGGAGAAACCATAAGACGCGATGCGATTGAGGCCGCCATGATCCTCACGCACATAGATAGCGGCCACGGCGGTGCCGAGGTATTGCGCACAGAACTGCAGAATATTGCGACCCAGTACGTTCAGGCTCAGTTGCCCCAACACTTGTTCGGCCAGCTCGGTCTGGCCGTTGCGCAACCAGGCTTGCTGTTCCAGGCGACGGGCACTGGCCTGTTGAGCCGCGAGGTTGGTGCTGTAACTTTGGGAAAGGGTGAGTAAATCCCGACGACCGATGTAGGCCAGCAACCCGCTGATACCGGCAATGAACAACAGATAAAGGCCGATACTCCAGATCGTGGTGCGGCGCACTTCTTCGTTACGCGTGGTGCGCAACTGCTGCTCTGTGTCGATCACGTCTTCGTACTGTTGGCGAATATCATCGGTCAGCCGTTTGCCGCGCCCGGCCTTGACCACGCTGCGATAATCACCGCTGTTGCGCTGCAAATCGATCAATGACTGCGCGTAATCTGCCCACTCCTTCTGCATGGCCTCCAACCTGTGCAGACGATCGGTTTGAACCGGGTTGTCGGCCGTCAACTCCAGCAGGGTATTGAGGACGACGGTAATTCTCGGCTTGGCTGTTTCGTAGGGGTCAAGAAAATGTTCGTCACCGCTGAGCAGAAAGCCGCGCATGCCGGTTTCCAGATCAACCGTCAGTTTCACCGCTTCATTGGCGTTATTGATCACCCGGTCAGTGTGTTCGACCCACTGGATGACCGACAGCAAGTACGTGATCAACGAAACAAAGAACACCGCGCTGAGCACGCCGAGGCCCAACGGCAGGCTGATGTTACGGCTCAGGAGTTTGCGGAATCGTTGTTCATCAACGGAAGACGGAGGGGTCATGGGGAGGCCTTGTCGAACTGTTGAAAACCAAGGAGTTTGCCCCAAAAACGGCGCATTGTTCCAACTTTCTGCCAGGTTTTCGCGCAAAAACCTGCATTAAGCCGCGGCGATGCAAAGGAGCGGTTATCCTTGCCGAATCTTGTGTGGCTATTCTTTTTTGTAACGCAGTGGGAACTTGTCGGGTTCCGCCACTTACTCATGCAAGAGCCCGGCAATTTCGATCGACCGGCAACCGCGAATCCAACTGTTGAGAACGCCTATTATGTCCGCCGAAAAATCCATCATCCTGGTAGTCGAAGACGACGAGATCGTGCGGATGCTTATCGTCGATGTCCTGGAGGAGCTGGAATTCAAGGTACTCGAGGCGGACGGTTGCGAGCAGGCGCTGGAGTTTCTCAACGATGAGGACCAATACATCGATCTGATGATGACCGACGTCGGTTTGCCGGTGATGGATGGCCGTGAGCTGGCCACCCAGGCGCGCATGGTTCGCCCCGACTTGCCGATTTTGTTTGCCAGTGGTTACGCCGAAAACATCGAGGCACCGGCGGGCATGTTCATCATCGGCAAGCCGTTCTCTATCGACCAGCTGCGAGATACGGTCAAAAGCATTCTCGCAAGACCCTAGTTTCGGGCCGTGCGGGCACTGGGTTCGCCATCGGCTGTGGTTTAATTACGGTCCGTTTTTATCCCGCATCCTCTGCCCGCTTCAAGGAACCACCCTGCATGAGTCAACCCCGCGCAACCAAAGTCCTGGTCATCGGTTACGTCTGGCCTGAGCCCCGCTCTTCCGCGGCCGGTGGGCACATGATGCAAATCCTCGAGTCGTTTTTGCAGCAAGGCTGGGACATTACCTTCAGCAGCCCGGCCGGCACCGGCGAACACCGGGCGGATCTTGCGGCGTTGGGTATTCGTGAAATGGCTATCGAATTGAATAGCAGCAGTTTCGACACCTTCATCAGCGAACTGGCCCCGGATATTGTGCTGTTCGACCGCTTCATGATGGAAGAACAGTTCGGCTGGCGTGTTGAAAAGCACTGCCCCGATGCCGTGCGCGTCCTCGAGACCTCTGATTTGCAAAGCCTGCGAGATGCACGCCAGCAACGACTCAAGGAGCGTTTGAAAGCCAGCGACGACGCCAATGACTTCAGCGACTTGTTCGCACCGGCGTTGCACGAAGAGTTTGAGTTCATGGCCACTACCGATGTGGCCAAGCGGGAGATTGCTGCGATTTATCGTTGCGACTTGAATTTGATGATCTCCGAAGTGGAAATCGAGCTGCTGGTCGAACAGTTCAACGTCCCACGCAGCTTGTTGCATGAATGCCCGCTCATGGTCGATTTACCGAGCGCGCCGCCCGTCGCCTTCGAGGACCGCGCGCATTTTCTAAGCATCGGCAACTTTCGCCATGCGCCGAACTGGGATGCGGTGCTCTGGATGAAAACAACCATCTGGCCATTGATCCGTCAGCAACTGCCCACGGCTCAGCTGCATATTTACGGGGCCTACACGCCGCCCAAAGCCACCGCACTGCACAACGCGGCGCAGGGTTTTCATGTGATGAACTGGGCCGAGGATGCCTTGCAAGTCATGTCGGCGGCGCGGGTATGTCTGGCGCCGTTGCGTTTCGGTGCCGGCATCAAAGGCAAAATCGTCGACGCGATGATCTGTGGCACGCCGAACGTCACCACGCCGATGGGGGCCGAAGGCATGCACGGCACCGCGCAATGGCCCGGAGCGGTGACGCGGACGGCCCAGGCGTTCGCCGATTGCGCCGTGCAGATCCACCAGGACAAGGCACAGTGGCTCAAGGCACAGACCCTCGGGCTGGACCTTCTGGCGAGTCGTTATCAGCAACATATTCATGGCCCGGCATTGATCGCACGACTCAACTATTGCCGCCAACATTTGCCGTCGATCAGACGCGCTAATTTCACCGGCAGTATGTTGCGCCACCATCATCACAAGAGCACCCAATACATGGCGCAATGGATTGAAGCGAAAAACAGGTATCAAGGCGACGCCTGATGATTAAACTCAGCCCTGCGTGAGAACTCTCTCCGCTTAACCCCGATTAACTGTGCAAGGATGCACTATGAACAATGCTGTCAATACAACTGCGAGCCACTTCATTTCTGTCGCCCAAGACTTCGCACTTAATAGCTGGATGAGCGATATTCCGGTTATCGATTCTTTATCGCTTGCTCAACTGACTCTACCAGGCGCTCATAATGCCGGCGCAGACAAGAAAGCCTCCTACTTTGTACCCGGCGCGAGCAACTGGATCGCCTGCCAAAACAATTCTTTTTATTATCAGTTGACCTCGGGCGCACGCGCGCTTGATCTGAGACTACGGTATGAAGTCGCGGGTAATGGCGTCGGTACTTTCTGGTTTGAGCATAACGGCTTTCGTTCCTCTCGATCCCTGGAAAACCTGATCACGAGCGTGATCCGTTTTCTTCAGGAAAACCCCGACGAGTTCATCGTGCTCGATTTTCACCAGTTGAATGCCGGCGACCGGCCTTTCAACTACAAAGAATTCAACAGGATGCTGTTGACTCACTTGGGTGACAGGATCATTCCCTATACAAATGCGCTCCTGTCACTGGATGAGCTCAAGCGTTTGAGCCCTGCCCGACGCGTGCTAGTGGCTGCCGAGTATCATCCGCAGCTCGACCTGACCTATTTCCATCGGCAAATCGAGCACAAATGGAGCGCCATTGAGGCGACGAGTGTCAATGAGCTGAACGCGTATATTGCGCACGTCATGAAGTACCCTCCGAGCAGGTACACGCCATGGTCACTTTCCGCCACCAGCTATCATGTCGCACTAGGTCCGATAAACATCGCGGAGCATCTTGATCAGTGGTTTGATCCCGAGAAAAGGGACTGGGCGATAAACAGCAGCATTATCAATGCAGATTTTTTTGAAACATCGAGCCTGGTACGCCATTGCCGGCTGGCCAATCTGATACACGCGCATACCAAATGACGGTTTAGGGCGATGCCTTGTACCCGTGCGCAGACGCGTCCGGGATTCGCAGGCTGGCCTTCGACGTCCGGAAAGAGGCATGATCACACTGCGATAACAAAAAAAGCACGCCTGACATGACCCGAGCCGCCAGAGTCACCGATCCTTCCTACGAACTGATGGACGACCACAACGGGTTGTCCATCATCTATCGCCAGCACGGGTTCCCCTGCCCCTTGGTGCGCTGGCATTTCCACAAGGAATACGAATTGCACCTGATCGTCGCCAGCTCCGGCAAAGTGTTCATTGGCGACTACATCGGCAACTTCTACCCCGAATCCCTGTTCCTCACCGGCCCCAACCTGCCCCACAACTGGATCAGTCAGGTGGCCGAAAACGAAGTGGTGCCCAAGCGCGACATGCTGGTCAACTTCACCGACGAGTTGTTCGACAGCGGCCATGCGGTGTTCGCCGAACTCAAGACGCTCGCGCCCTTGCTGGAGCGTGCGCAGTACGGCATCGAATTTCGCTGCAAACGCACGATCCAGCAGGCGATGGGCTTGATGCAACGAATTGCCGATACCCAAGGCATGACCCGGCTCGGGCACTTTTTCATTCTGCTGGAGTTGCTGGCAGCCTCTGACGATTATCAGTTGCTCTCTGGCGCGACGACCCCGCAATTGGCCGACGAGCACAATGTCGATCGCACTAACCGGGCCGTGGATTACATCTTCGCGCATTACGCCCGGGAACTGCCGCTGGAAGAAGTCGCCGAACACTTGGGCATGAAGCCGACGTATTTCAGTCGCGTCTTCAAGCAAGCCACCGGGCGCTGTTTTATCGAATTCGTCAATCGGCTGCGCATCAGCAAATCCTGCGAGTTGCTGGCCGATGGCGACAAACCGGTGACCGATGTGTGCTTCGAGTCGGGGTTCAACAATATTTCCAACTTCAATCGCCGCTTTCAGCAATTGAAAGGCATGACGCCATCGCACTACCGCCGTCTGGCGGTGCAGCGGCTGACTGAGCAGAATCAGCACTGACGGCTATTCCTGTAGCAGCTGCCGAAGGCTGCGTTCGACTGCGCAGCAGGCGCAAACCCTGCCCCCAGGATCTCCCGGAATCACCGCGTGTTCTGTACTAGCGAGCGCTGCGCACTCGAACGCAGCCTTCGGCAGCTGCTACAGGGTGATCAATCGAAAAATCTGCGCAACCCCCACCCAGTGCAAAATAGTATCGATTAAAGTGCGATGGATGATTTGTCTCTTCATCAATTGAACGCTGTAATCAGTGCACATTCTTCCTGCCCTCGGAAGACACAAAAACAATAACTGTCCTTCTGCAAACCCGTCGGGTGCAGAAAAGGAGTGCACGATGCAACCTTCTGTAAAAGCTCTGCTGGCCCTCTCTTGCATGACCCTCAGCGGTGTCAGCCTCGGCGCCCAGACCCTGACCATCGCCACCGTCAACAACAGCGACATGATCCGCATGCAAAAGCTCTCGAAAACCTTCGAGGCCGAGCACCCGGACATCAAGCTCAATTGGGTGGTGCTGGAAGAAAACGTCTTGCGCCAACGCCTGACCACGGACATCGCGACGCAAGGCGGGCAGTTCGATGTGCTGACCATCGGCATGTACGAAGCCGCACTCTGGGGGGCCAAGGGTTGGCTGGAACCGATGAAGGACCTGCCGGCCTCTTATGCCCTCGACGACGTGTTCCCTTCGGTCCGCGAAGGCCTGTCGGTCAAGGGTTCGCTTTATGCCCTGCCGTTCTACGCCGAAAGCTCCATCACCTACTACCGCACCGACCTGTTCAAAGACGCCGGGCTGACCATGCCTGAGCATCCGACCTGGGAGCAGATCGGCGAATTTGCCGCCAAACTCACCAACAAAGATAAAGAACAGTACGGCATTTGCCTGCGTGGCAAGGCCGGCTGGGGCGAAAACATGGCGTTGATTACCACCGTTGCCAATGCCTATGGCGCACGCTGGTTCGATGAGAAGTGGCAGCCGGAGTTCACCGGGCCCGAGTGGAAAAACGCGCTGAACTTCTACGTCGACACCATGAAAAAATCCGGCCCGCCGGGGGCCTCAAGCAACGGCTTCAACGAAAACCTGGCGCTGTTCAACAGCGGCAAGTGCGCGATCTGGGTCGATGCCAGCGTCGCCGGCTCCTTCGTCACCGACAAGTCCCAAAGCAAGGTCAGCGACCACGTCGGCTTTACCTACGCGCCGCACCAAGTCACCGACAAAGGTTCGGCCTGGCTCTATTCCTGGGCGCTGGCGATCCCGACCAGTTCCAAGGCCAAGGACGCGGCGAAAGCCTTCAGTGCCTGGGCGACGTCGAAAGAATACGGCGCATTGGTTGCCGAAAAAGACGGCATCGCCAACGTCCCCCCAGGCACGCGGGCCTCGACCTACAGCAAGGCTTATATGAGCGCTGCGCCGTTCGCCAAGGTCACGCTGGAATCGCTGAAGACCGCGGCCCCGGGCAAGCCGACCCTCAAGCCCGTGCCGTATATCGGCATTCAACTGGTGACCATTCCTGAATTTCAGGCCATAGGCACCCAGGTCGGCAAGCTGTTCTCGGCAGCGTTGATCGGCCAGACCACGGTCGACCAGGCCCTGACCGCCGCCCAGCAAACCACCGAACGTGAGATGAAGCGCGCCGGTTACCCCAAGTAACCCGCGTTCCCCTGTAGGAGCGAGCGGTGCGGCGATCCGACTTGCCCGCGAAAGCGGTCTGCCTGATACACCGCCTTCGCGGGCAAGTCGGATCGCCGCACCGCTCGCTCCTACAGTTGATCTTCATTTGTCTGTTCTTAATCGGTTCCGAACGCCATGAATATTTCAACTGCCAACGCTCAAATGGACATACCCCAACCCGCGCGCAAAAGCCGGCTGGCCAATCCCGGCTGGTTTCTGGTCAGCCCTTCGGTAGCGTTGTTGCTGCTGTGGATGATCGTACCGCTGGGCATGACCCTCTACTTCTCGATGATTCGCTACAACCTGCTCAATCCGGGTGAAAACGAGTTCGTCGGGCTGGAGAACTTCGCCTACTTCCTCAGCGACTCGGGCTTCCTCCCCGGTGCGACCAACACCCTGTTGCTGGTGGGCAGCGTGTTGCTGATCAGCGTGGTGTTCGGCGTCTTGATCAGTGCATTGCTGGAGGCCAGTGAGTTCTTCGGTCGCGGCATCGTGCGGGTCATGTTGATCTCGCCATTTTTCATCATGCCCACCGTCGGCGCGCTGATCTGGAAGAACCTGATATTCCACCCGGTCTCGGGGATTCTCGCCTACGTCTGGAAGCTGTTCGGCGCGCAACCGGTGGACTGGCTGGCCCACTACCCGCTGCTGTCGATCATCATCATTGTGTCCTGGCAATGGCTGCCCTTCGCGATCCTGATCCTGATGACTGCCATGCAGTCCCTCGACCAGGAACAGAAAGAAGCCGCGCGCCTCGACGGTGCAGGGCCCATCGCGATTTTCTGGCACCTGACCCTGCCGCACCTGGCGCGGCCGATTGCGGTGGTGGTGATGATCGAAACCATCTTCCTGCTGTCGGTGTTCGCCGAGATCTTCACCACCACCAACGGCGGTCCCGGCTACGCCTCGACCAACCTCGCCTACCTGATCTACAACCAGGCACTGGTGCAGTTCGACGTCGGCATGGCGTCCGCCGGTGGTTTGATCGCCGTGGTCATCGCCAACATCGCCGCCATCGTGCTGGTGCGGATGATCGGCAAAAACCTGACAGACAAAGCCTGAGGCCTGCGCCATGACCCTCCAACAATCCCGTCGTCTGCAAAGCCTGCTGCTGGGCACCCTGGCCTGGGCCATCGCGATCCTGATCTTCTTCCCGATCTTCTGGATGGTGCTGACCAGTTTCAAAACCGAAATCGACGCGTTCGCCACGCCGCCGCAGTTCATCTTCACGCCGACGCTTGAGAACTACCTGCACATCAACGAGCGCAGCGATTACTTCAGCTTCGCCTGGAACTCGGTAGTGATTTCCTTTAGCGCCACCGCGCTGTGCCTGCTGATCGCCGTGCCGGCGGCCTACTCGATGGCGTTCTACGAAACCCAACGCACCAAGGGCACACTGCTGTGGATGCTCTCCACCAAGATGCTGCCGTCGGTGGGCGTGCTGATGCCGATCTATTTGCTGGCCAAGAGTTTCGGCCTGCTCGATACGCGCATCGCCCTGATCGTGATCTACACGCTGATCAACCTGCCGATCGTGGTCTGGATGATTTACACCTACTTCAAGGACATCCCCAAAGACATCCTCGAAGCCGCGCGCCTCGACGGCGCAACGTTGTGGCAGGAAATGGTCCGGGTGCTGTTGCCGATCGCCAAGGGTGGCCTGGCTTCCACGGTTCTGCTGTCGCTGATCCTGTGCTGGAACGAGGCGTTCTGGTCACTGAACCTGACCTCGTCGAAAGCCGCGCCACTGACCGCGCTGATCGCTTCGTACTCCAGCCCTGAAGGACTGTTCTGGGCCAAGTTGTCGGCCGTGTCGACACTGGCCTGCGCACCGATCCTGATCTTCGGCTGGATCAGCCAGAAACAATTGGTCCGCGGCCTGTCGTTCGGCGCCGTGAAATAAGGCACACCCGATCCCTGTAGGAGCCAGGCTTGCCGGCGAAGGCGTCCGTTAAATCGCCTTCGCCGGCAAGCCTGGCTCCTACAAAAAAACTCGCCCGGTTCAATTGAATAAAACAAACGGAGGCCCATCACCATGGCCAACCTGAAAATCAAGAATCTGCAAAAACACTTCGAAGGCTTTTCCATCATCAAAGGCATCGACCTGGAGGTGAACGACAAGGAATTCGTGGTCTTTGTCGGCCCGTCGGGCTGCGGTAAATCCACCTTGCTGCGACTGATCGCCGGCCTTGAAGAAGTCAGCGGCGGCACCATTGAGCTGGACGGTCGTGATATCACGCAAGTCAGCCCGGCCAAGCGTGACCTGGCGATGGTGTTCCAGACCTACGCGTTGTACCCGCACATGAGCGTGCGCAAAAACATGTCGTTTGCCCTCGACCTGGCCGGCGTACCGAAAGCTGAAGTCGAGAAAAAAGTCGGCGAAGCGGCGCGCATCCTTGAACTGGGGCCGATGCTGGAACGTAAACCGAAACAGCTGTCTGGCGGCCAGCGTCAACGCGTGGCCATCGGCCGGGCGATCGTGCGTAACCCGAAAATCTTCCTGTTCGACGAGCCCCTGTCCAACCTCGATGCCGCCCTGCGGGTGCAGATGCGTCTGGAGCTGTTGCGCCTGCACAAAGAGCTGCAAGCCACGATGATCTACGTGACCCACGACCAGGTTGAAGCCATGACCATGGCTGACAAAGTCGTCGTGCTCAATGGCGGCAAAATCGAACAGGTCGGGTCGCCACTGGACCTGTATCACCAGCCGGCCAACCTGTTTGTCGCAGGCTTTCTCGGCACGCCGAAAATGGGTTTCCTCAAGGGCAAAGTCACCCGTGTCGAACATCAAAGCTGCGACGTGCAACTCGATGCCGGCACCCGCATCACGCTGCCGTTGAGTAGCGCCAACCTGAGTGTCGGCGGTGCGGTGACGCTGGGCATTCGTCCCGAACACCTGGAGCTGGCACGCACCGGCGACTGCACCTTGCAAGTCACCGCCGATGTCAGCGAACGCCTGGGCAGCGACACCTTCTGCCATGTGCTGACCTCATCTGGCGAAGCGCTGACCCTGCGCGTTCGCGGCGATCTGGCCAGCCGCTATGGCGAAACCTTGAGCCTGCACCTGGACGCCGCACACTGCCATTTATTTGATGCCGATGGCGTGGCGCTGACCCGCCCACTGCGCGCTGCGGCCTGATGTCGAGAATATGTGATGAAACTCAATAAACAGAACCTCAACCGCCTCTCGGCGCAAGTCATCTTGCCCGCCTATGCCCTGAGCGACACTCGCCAAGGCATCGCGCACATTGGCGTCGGTGGTTTCCACCGCGCCCATCAGGCGTATTACACCGACGCGTTGATGAACTTGGGCGTTGGCCTGGATTGGGCCATTTGCGGGGTCGGCCTGCGCGCTGAAGATCGCCGTGCGCGGGACGATCTGAAAGAACAGGATTACCTCTACACCTTGTTCGAACTCGGCGATACCGACGACACCGAAGTCCGGGTCATCGGCGCAATTCGCGACATGCTGCTGGCCGAAGACGGCGCGACAGCGCTGATCGACAAGCTCGCCAGCCCCGAGATCCGTATCGTTTCGCTGACCATCACCGAAGGCGGTTACTGCATCGATGACAGCAACGGCGAGTTCATGGCGCACTTGCCGCAGATCCAGCATGACCTGGCACACCCGCACACGCCGAAAACCGTGTTCGGGTTTCTCTGCGCTGCATTGGCCAAACGTCGCGCTGCCGGTTCACCCGCCTTCACCTTGATGTCCTGCGATAACTTGCCGCACAACGGCGCCGTCACCCGCAAAGCCTTGCTGGCGTTTGCGGCGTTGCGCGATGCGGAACTGTGCGACTGGATCGCCAACAACGTCAGCTTCCCCAATGCCATGGTCGACCGTATCACGCCGATGACCAGCACCGAACATCGCCTGCAACTGGCCGACAAACATGCGGTCGACGATGCCTGGCCGGTGGTCTGCGAACCCTTTGTGCAGTGGGTGCTGGAAGACAAGTTCGTCAACGGCCGCCCGGCCTGGGAAAAGGTCGGCGTGCAGTTCACTGACGACGTCACGCCTTATGAAGAGATGAAGATCAAACTACTCAACGGCAGTCACCTGGCCCTGACGTATCTGGGTTTTTTGAAGGGTTACCGCTACGTTCACGAGACGATGAACGATCCACTGTTTGTGCGTTACGTGCGCGCCTACATGGACCTGGACGTGACGCCACAGCTGTCATCCGTTCCGGGCATCGACCTGACCGATTACAAGAACACGCTGGTGGAGCGTTTCTCCAATCAAGCGATTGCCGATCAACTGGAACGGGTGTGTTCGGACGGTTCATCGAAGTTTCCGAAGTTCACGGTGCCGACCATTAACCGCTTGATTGCCGACGGCCGGGACACCCGGCGCGCGGCGTTGGTGGTGGCGGCTTGGGCGTTGTATTTGAAGGGCATGGATGAGAATGGCGATACCTATACCATTGCGGATCCACGGGCGGCATTTTGTCAGGCGCTGGTGGCGGATGATGCGTTGATCACACAGCGGTTACTGGAGGTCGAGGAGATTTTTGGTACAGCGATTGCGCATTCGCCCGAGTTTGTGGCGGCGTTTGAGTGGTGTTGCAACAGCTTGCGCGAGGTGGGTGTGACGCGGACGCTGGAGAGGGTTCTGGCTTGAGCTCTGTGCTAAAGAAGCGGCCGTCTTCGCGAGCTGGCTCGCTCCCACACGGGATCATTCCGTGTCCTATGAAGATCTCCTGTGGGAGCGAGCCTGCTCGCGAATGGCTTCACTGATATCGACCTGTCGATCCAAGGATCTTCCATGGCAACCCAACAACTTTTCCTCGGCATCGACTGCGGCACCCAAGGCAGCAAAGCCATCGTCCTCGACGCGCACAGCGGTCAGGTCCTCGGTCTGGGCGCCGCCGCGCATACGCTCATCAGCGGCGCCAATGGCTGCCGCGAGCAAGACACCGATCAGTGGCTGGAAGCATTCGCGCAGGCGACCCGTCGCGCCCTGCTTGCCGCCAATGTCGACGGCCAGCACATCCTCGGCATCGGCGTCTCCGGCCAGCAACACGGCCTGGTCCTGCTCGACGATCAAGGCAAGGTACTGCGTCCAGCGAAGCTCTGGTGCGACACCGAATCCACCGCGGAAAATGACCGGCTGCTCGCGCATCTGGGCGACGAAAGAGGCTCACTCGAGCGTCTCGGCGTGGTGATCGCACCGGGCTACACGGTGTCCAAACTGCTCTGGACCAAAGAACAGCATCCCGATGTTTTTTCCCGGATCGCCCGAATTCTGTTGCCTCATGATTACCTTAACTATTGGCTCACCGGCCGCAGTTGCAGCGAATATGGCGATGCCTCAGGCACCGGTTATTTCAACGTACGTACTCGCCAGTGGGATTTGCAGTTGCTACGCGACATCGACCCCACCGGCCGCCTGCAAGCGGCGTTACCGCAGCTGATCGATGCCCATCAGGCAGTCGGCACGATTCTGCCGGGTATCGCGGAGCATCTTGGCATCAACCCGCAAGCACTGGTCTCCAGCGGCGGTGGCGACAACATGATGGGCGCCATCGGCACCGGCAACATAAAGCCCGGCGCGATCACCATGAGCCTCGGCTCCTCGGGCACGGTTTACGCCTATGCCGACCAACCGAAGGTCAGCCCGGACGCCTCGGTCGCCACGTTCTGTTCCTCCACCGGTGGCTGGTTGCCGTTGATCTGTACCATGAACCTGACCAATGCCACCGGGGTGGTTCGCGAGTTGTTCGAGCTGGATATCGAGCCATTCAATGACCTCGTCGCCCAAGCGCCCATCGGTGCCGAAGGCGTGTGCATGGTGCCGTTTCTCAACGGTGAGCGCGTCCCCGCCCTGCCCCAGGCCACCGGCAGCCTGTTGGGGCTGACGATGACGAACCTGACGCGGGCCAACCTGTGCCGCGCCGTGGTGGAAGGCACGACCTTCGGTTTGCGGTATGGGCTGGACCTGCTACGCCGCAATGGCTTACAAAGCGTGCGCATTTGTCTGATCGGCGGCGGCTCGAAAAGTCCGGCGTGGCGGCAGATCGTCGCGGACATCATGAACACCCCCGTGATCTGCACTGAACAAAGCGAAGCCGCTGCCCTCGGCGCAGCGATTCAGGCGGCATGGTGCACGTCTTGGGCAAACGGGCACGAAGACAGTCTGGCGGATCTTTGCGAGCGGTGCGTGAAGCTCGATCTGACCAGCGAAACCCTGCCCATCGCAGAAAATGTGGCAGCCTGTCAGCTGGCCTATGAACGCTATCAACAACGGGTCGCAACCCTTTAAAGAGCGAGCAACTATGTATCTGGTGTGTGGCGAAGCGCTGTTTGATTTCTTCAGTGAGAACGATGCCAGCGGCCTGGCTTCAAAAGTCAATTTCAAGGCAATTGCCGGCGGCTCGCCGTTCAACGTGGCGGTGGGATTGCGCCGATTGGGCGTGGATTCGGCATTGTTTGCCGGGTTGTCCACCGACTACCTGGGCCGGCGTTTGCTGCAAGTGCTGCAGGACGAAGGTGTGCGTGCTGGCTACCTGGTAGATTTCGCCGCGCCCACGACCCTGGCGATGGTCGCGGTCGGCGCCAATGGCTCGCCCCACTACAGCTTCCGGGGTGAGGGTTGCGCGGATCGACAGTTGAAACCGGAGCACCTGCCTCAGCTGGGGCCCGAGGTGCGCGGCTTGCATATCGGCTCGTTTTCGCTGGTGGTGCAGCCGATCGCCGACACCTTGCTGGCGCTGGTGCGCCGGGAAAGCGGCCAGCGTTTGATCAGTCTTGACCCTAACGTACGCCTCAATCCTGAACCGAATATCGAACTGTGGCGTTCGCGGGTTGCGACCTTGATTGAGCTGGCCGATCTGATCAAAGTCAGCGATGAGGATTTGAGCCTGTTGTATCCCGAGCAGGCGCCGCAGCAGGTCATCGAAGGGTGGCTGCAGCATCGCTGCCAGCTGGTATTTTTGACCCGTGGCGGCGCGGGGGCGACGGTGTTCAGCAAGGGCCACGGTTCGTGGTCGGTGCCGGCTTGCTCGGTGAAGATTGCCGACACGGTGGGCGCAGGCGATACCTTCCAGGCGGCGTTGATTGCCTGGTTGACCGAGCAACAGCTCGACTCGGTAGAGGGTGTGCAATCGCTCGGCCGCGAGCAGATCGACGGGATGCTGAAGTTCGCGGTCCAGGCGGCGGCATTGACGTGCAGCAAGACCGGGCCGGATTTGCCGTATCGCCACCAGCTGGATGGCAAAACTGTCCAGTAACACCGATGGCCGACGCTGCTGGCCTGGCGACAGGCGGCGTTCAGCCGGGTTAACCATTACTTAACGTTGCGGTCCAAGACTTTACTGGACCGCACGCCCTCAGGCACCTCTGACGCCCAGTGCGGCAGGTTCGACGTCGACGACGTCGGGCTGACTTTCCGTCCGCACCGGAGATCGCTCATGAACACACGCACATTACTGGTTACCGCCGCCTTCGCCTGCACCGGTTTTACCGGGCTTGCCCAGGCCAACGACACCACATCCCCTCAACCCGCGCTCTATCACTACGGTATGCCATTGCATGTGGCCAAGGTTGTCTCACTGACCGAGCCCTCGACCCTGGATTGCAAAGTGGTGACGGCTGACATGAAGTACATCGATAACACAGGCAAGCCTGCAGAACTCTACTACCGAAAACTTTCCGATGCCTGCAGTCTTCAAAACTGACTGAAACACTCCTTGACGGTATTCCTCAGAGGGATCTGGCGCTATGCTCTAGCGCCTTCCCTCACTGCCGCAAGGATAAGCCATGCAGTTATCGTTTCGTACGTTGTCAACGTTTACCGCCGCCTTGTGTGTGCTGCTGGCCCTGGTCTGGGGTTTGGTGCCCGACTGGTTGCTGGCGATCGGGAGCATTGAGTACTCGACAGCGACCGGTCTGGTCGCCCGGCGTAGCGCCATCCTGTTCGCAGCGTTAGGCATGATCTTATATGGGGTTCGAAACGAGGCGCCCTCTGTCACCCGCAACGCGCTGAGTAATGGTTTCATTGCCGGCTCCTGGGGACTGGCAGTACTGGGCTTCGGCGAATGGCTCAATGGCCATGCCGGACCGGGCATACTGGTGTCGGTGGTGGTCGAACTGGCGCTGGGCCTGGCTTTTCTCCAGACCAAGCGCGTGTCGGTAGAACTCGAAACCGTGAACTAAGGCGCAGCCCTGTTCAGGTGCAAAAGCTGGACGCTCGCTTGATTTCGCATGTCAGAACGCAGCTCGGCGATCAGTTCGTGAATTTCACGACAGCTGTTAAGCCGCTGAGCATTGATGCCGCTCACCATCAGATCAAGGTGATCGGTTTCACCGTTTGCAAACACTTTTACAGTCATCGACAGGTCTGGAGTCAGTGTGCATAAACAGCGTTTTGGCAGAAAACTGCTTTCGATGATATTGCGAAGTTCCAAGGCAGATAGAAACATGGCGACCTTTCTCCTTATTGTGAGACTGCCAATCAAAGCTCAACACTGACTCTGAAAACGTCGGTCAGTTAAAGTCCAGATACAGCATAAAACATACCTCGAATTTCGCCGTGCAGCTCATCGGTAAATCAACGGTTTAGCGAAACTTCCGGCGAATGGCTTCATGCAATTTGCAAGAAAGACCAAGGATTGCGCGGCAATTTGCATTAGCGGCGGACGGCAGCAAGAATGCTGCCATACTTTTCAGTGTCCGCTGACACCCCACACAAGCAAGGAGGCATCATGGGTTCTATGACCTTTAACACGACCGTAGGGCTGATTGTTGCCGGGCTGTCGACCTTCGCTCAGGCAGCGAAACTCGAAACAGTCGCGCCGTACCCCAAACCCGAAAGCGGTTTTACCCGCCAGGTCATTCACCTCACCCCGCAAACCCAGGAAGACAGCTACCAGGTCGAGATCCTCGCTGGCAAGACGCTGAACGTTGACTGCAATCGTCAACGCCTCGGCGGGATTCTTGAAGAGAAGAACCTTGAGGGTTGGGGCTACCCCTTCTACCGACTGGAAAAGGTGATCGGCCCGATGAGTACGCTGATGGCCTGCCCCGATGGCAAGAGCAAAAAGGACTTTGTGCCGGTCGTCGGTGATGGATTCATGCTGCGTTACAACAGCAAACTGCCGATCGTGCTCTACGTGCCCAAGGACGTGGAAGTGCGGTATCGGATCTGGTCGGCGTCGAGCAACGTCGAAAACGCCGTCCAGGAATAACCGAGCCATCCCCTCACACAGGGGCGCCGCTTAACGCGGCGCGCTCGGCCACATGCCGCAAACTGTCGAAGTTGATGTTGGCGCCCGAGTCGATGGCCACCAGGGTCTGGCCACTGGCTCCGGTTTGCGCCACGTACTTCTTGATCCCAGCCACGGCCAGCGCACCGGAGGGTTCGGTGATCGAACGGGTGTCGTCGTAGATGTTCTTGATCGCGGCGCAGAGTTCGTCGTTGCTGACCGTCAGCACTTCATCAACGCAAAACCGACAGACCTCGAAACCATAGGCGCCGATCTGTGCAACGGCCACGCCATCGGCGAAGGTTCCTACGCTGGGCAGGACAACTCGCTCACCCGCCTGTAAGGCGGCGGCCAGACACGCGGAGTGCTCCGACTCGACGCCAATGATCCGGACTTCGGGGCGCAGGTATTTGACGTACGCGGCGATACCGGCGATCAAACCACCGCCACCCACCGGAACGAAGATCGCGTCCAGCGGCCCTTGGTGCTGGCGGAGGATTTCCATCGCCACCGTGCCCTGCCCCGCGATCACGTCCGGATCGTCGAATGGCGAGACGAAGGTGCGCCCGGTTTGCCGTGCCAGGTGCAAGGCATGCTCCAGCGCAAACGGAAAACTCTCGCCGTGCAGCACGGCATCGGCACCGCGACTGCGAACGCCCAACACCTTCAGCTCCGGTGTCGTACAGGGCATGACGATGGTGGCGGCAATCCCCAGCTCCCGTGCCGACAGGGCAACGCCTTGAGCGTGATTCCCGGCGGAAGCGGTGATCACGCCGCGCGCCTTTTGCTCATCGCTCATCTGCACCAGTTTGTTGTAGGCACCGCGAATCTTGAAGGAAAAGGTCGGTTGTAAATCTTCGCGCTTAAGCAGGATCTGGTTACCCAGGCTTTGGGACAGTGCGGGCGCCGGTTGCAACGGTGTCCGCACCGCCAGCTCATAGACCGGCGCGGCGAGGATCTTTTTTACGTAGTGCTCAAGCAAGGCTTGCTGGTCGGGCGTGCTGCTCATGGTCGTCTCCTGGAAGTCCGGTTTCACACGGAAAACCCCAGAGACAGAAAGTAAAAACCCGCCTCTAGGGCGGGTTGGGTGCTGCAGTCGTGAGCTAGCCCGCCAAATAAGGAATGGCGGTAATAATGCTTGGCTGGCAGCGCAATACGGTGGAAGTCATGGCTGAAAACTAGCCGGGTGCTAATGGCAAGTCAATGGCCGGACTTGGAATTTATTGTGCAGCCGAGATTGCCATCGCGAGCAAGCTCGCTCCCACATTGAATCTCCAACATGGACACAACATTGATGAACGGCAAAGATCATTGTGGGAGTGAGCCTGCTCGCGAAGGCGATTTCACAGCCGCCGACATCCCTTCACCAAACGCCTGAGCCCGGCGTCCGGCGTCATCACGCTGAACTCCGCCGTTCATCAGGCCTGGCCGCGGCGCTTGAGTTCCAGGCGACGGACAAATTCTTCCAGCACCAGTGAATACAAATCGTCCTGCAAATAAGCGTCTTCGATGCCAGCGTCCATGTTCGGGTTGTCGTTGACCTCAATCACCACCACTTTGTCGCCGGACTGCTTGAGGTCGACACCGTAGAGGCCATCGCCGATCAGGTTCGCGGTCTTCACCGCCAGCTCCACCACCGCACGTGGTGCTTCGTGTACCGCCAGGGTGCGGCATTCGCCGTTGATGTCCTGCCCCTTGGCCTTGTGGTTGTAGATTTGCCAATGGCCCTTGGACATGAAGTACTGGCAGACGAAAATCGGTTTACGATTGAGTACCCCGATGCGCCAGTCGTATTCCGTGTAGAAAAACTCCTGAGCCAGCAACAGCACCGAGTGCTCGAACAGTTCGGCGGTAGCCTTGAGCAATGCTTGTTGGCTCTCGACCTTGATCACACCCTGGGAAAAACAACCAGCCCTTCGCTCTTAATGCCAGTCAGTTAAGAAAATCTCAGACGAAACACGCTCTTGGTAGCAGCTGGCGAAGCCTGCGTTCGGCTGCGCAGCAGTCGTAAAATCAAGCGGCGCGGTGTGTTTTACGACTGCTACGCAGGCTTCGCCAGCTGCTACAGATCGCGTTACGGCTTAACTGACTGGCATTAGCCCTTCGCTCTCGGCTTTCTTGGCGAAACGGTAGGTGTGATTGTCGTCGCTTGTCGTCTCTCGGATCAGCAGCCCGTCGTATTCGGCGATGCGCGCGTAATCCTTGCGCTCGATCAGTTCCACATCGATGCCCAGCGTCTTGCCAACGCGTACGAAGTTGTCCAGCGCCTTGGCATTGGATGGCGGCAACGCTTCCTGCGGGTCGTGCAGAATCGCGAGGTCATAGCGGGCCAAACGCCGGGAGCGTGGCAGGCGCCAGATCTTGCGATCTGAAACTGTCGAGCGAGTTGGCAAACTGATCTTCCTGGCCTTCACGCAACTTGTGCAAGGCGCCGCGGCGGTGATTCTGTATGCCCGAACGTGATTTAAACAATCCCTGTCGCACATCGTTTTGACACTCAACGGTTGTTGTCGTCTGCGTCTCGAGGGGGCGGATTGGGTATGAATTTCGGTGGGCTGACAGGAGCCGACCGATCCTGGGGATAGCGGTTGCCAATGCCGCCGTTGTCCAGGGTGGGTGGGCGAGGCACCGGCACCGTGTTCGGCCCTCGGACAACCGGCGCACCGGGTTGCGTCCCCTGCATGCTGTTGGGGTTGGCCCGGTGAATCGGGCTGTTGTACGGATTGTTGTTAGTGCTACCCGGCAGGTTCTGGGCAACCCGCAATGGCGAACTGCCAAGTGCGGCGTCAGCCGGAGGCAGATGGCTCAGCGCGCCGGTCAATGCCAACGCCGTGACGCCTAGCACGAAACGATTCATGGGGAAGCCTCTCGACGTATGCATGGATAGGGTCTTCGATATCACGCTACGCCCGGGGTTCGGTTTTGTTAACCAAAACCTCCACGGCAAGATGTAACACGAGGTTGATCTACCCGCAGGACGGGGCCACACGCCGCTGAAACTTTTGCGCCAGGCCACAGGTCACCTGATCATCACATAGGAGAAGACAACGATGGTCAGGGCAATCTGGAAAGGCGCAATCAGTTTCGGACTGGTGCACATCCCTGTGGCGCTGGTCTCGGCGACTTCCTCACACGGGGTGGATTTCGACTGGCTCGACAGCCGCAGCATGGACCCGGTGGGCTACAAGCGCGTCAACAAGGTCACTGGCAAGGAAGTCACCAAGGAGCACATCGTCAAAGGGGTCCAATACGAAAAGGGCCGCTACGTCGTGCTCAGCGAAGAGGAAATCAAGTCGGCGCACCCGCTGTCCACGCAGACCATCGACATTTTCGCCTTCGTCGACAGCGAGCAAATCCCCTTGCAAAACATCGATACGCCCTACTACCTCGCGCCGGATAAACGCGGTGGCAAGGTGTATGCGTTGTTGCGTGAAACGTTAAGCAAAACCAAAAAAGTGGCGCTCGCCCAAGTCGTGCTGCATACCCGTCAGCACTTGGCCGCGCTGATGCCGCTGGAATCGGCCATGGTGCTGGTGATGCTGCGCTGGCCGGGGGAAGTACGCAGCCTTGATACGCTTGAGTTGGGCAGCGAGGTAACCAAGCCGGAATTGGCCAAGGGCGAACTGGATATGGCCAAACGCCTGGTGGAAGACATGAGCGCAGACTGGAAACCTGAGGATTACCACGACAGCTTCGAAGACAAGATTATGGCGCTGGTCGAGAAGAAGGCCAATGAAGGCAAGATTGAGGATGTTGAAACGCCGACTGGAGAGGAAGAACGCAAGACGGCCGATGTTATTGATTTGACCGAATTGCTTAAACGTAGCCTCGGAGGCAAAAGCGCCGGTAAATCCAAGCCGGCCGCACACAAAAAAGCCACGAAGACTTCTCGTGGTTGATTCGAGGGTTGTGGTGAATGGTACGACCCCATCGCGAGCAAGCTCGCTCCCACATTGGACACAGATCAACTGTGGGAGCGAGCCTGCTCGCGAAGGCGTCATGAGCCACCGCACAGAAGTCAGATCAGCACAAAAACCGCCAGCAACCCGCCAAAAATCGCCCACTTCTCGAGGTAGTAGAGCTTACGATTGCGCTTCTTGAGCGCCTTGCCACGCAGGCGGATCTTGTAGATTTTGGCGAACAGGCGGTTGATGCCGCCGGTCTTGTCCCCCACATCGTTGGGCGCGCCCGCGGCCGACATCACATGACGGCTGAACCAGTCATTGAATGCAGCCGCCCAGCGATACTTCATCGGCCGCTCGATGTCGCAAAACAAAATGATGCGGTTCTGCTCAGTGGTATTTTCGGCGTAGTGAATGAACGTCTCATCGAACATCACCGCTTCGCCGTCGCGCCAGTGATAGCGCTCGCCATCGACGTTGATGTAGCAACCGGCGTCGTTGGGCGTTTCGAGACCCAGGTGATAACGGTAGGAGCCGGCATAAGGATCGCGGTGCCGCACCAGTCTGGAACCGGGTGGCAACTCGGCAAACATCGCGGCCTTGATCGAACCGATGCTTTGCACCAGTTCCGTGGTCCGAGGGCAAAGTTTCATCGCCGACGGATGGCTGTCGCCATACCACTTCAGATAGAAGCGCTTCCATCCGGTCTTGAAGAACGAGTTAAAGCCGACATCATCGTATTGATTCGAGCGCTTGATCTCTCCGGCCTTGATCAGGTTCTGACCTTCGGCACGAATCTCTTCCCAATGATCCTGTAACGGACTCAGGTCCGGAAAATCAACAGGATCGAGATAAGGCTTGCTGGGGATTTTCGAGCACATATAAAGGAAGC
The DNA here is from genome assembly GCF_949768125.1 of Pseudomonas sp. IT-P253. Lineage (NCBI taxonomy): Bacteria > Pseudomonadati > Pseudomonadota > Gammaproteobacteria > Pseudomonadales > Pseudomonadaceae > Pseudomonas > Pseudomonas sp. IT-P253. The sequence continues at coordinate 106,814 of NZ_CATKPT010000011.1, forward strand.
AATTGACCGGCGCCAGAAACGTGGAGTGATCACTCAGTTGGCGGCCCAGCTTATGGCGCACCCGCCCCCGCAGGTGGACGTACGCAATGGATACAACGTAAATAACGGCGATGATGAGTTTCACAAAAGTCGTCACACGTCAGAAGTGAACAAACTGCGTTCCCTGCCGGCCATTGGGCCCAGGGTTTTTATGCAGCGTCTAAATACGAAACAGCGGTCCCGCAAGCGCGTCGTCGAGTCTGCGTCAACGATTAGCCTGCGGCGTATAGATCGTATTTTAGCCAAAGTTTGTAACCAATAGTTAACCTGCAGATGCGAAAATCTGTCCGCTGATACCGCCAAAACGTCCGTGTGGCCTCAATGCCCTATCGTTTAAAGAGCCAGACCAGTACAATCGCCGCCAAACATTACGCGCCCCCCTTGGTTGATGACGGGAATGAACCCCGTCTCAGCGCACTTCGACTCGGGCCAAGCGCTCCACATGCTGCTGTCCACTTATTGCCAGATGGACCTTCCGCTTCTGACCGGGATGCATTTCCTGTGGTTCGAATACCGGAAACGGGTACTGAATCGGTACTGCCGCAACCCTAGCTACTCTGAATGCTTCGCAGGAAAAACCTTTGATCTCTACAGCTAACATCACGATGCAGTTCGGCGCCAAGCCGCTATTCGAAAACGTTTCGGTCAAATTCGGCGCGGGCAACCGCTACGGCCTGATCGGCGCCAACGGTTGCGGCAAGTCGACCTTCATGAAAATCCTCGGTGGCGACCTTGAGCCGTCCGGCGGCCAGGTCATGCTGGAACCGAACGTGCGTCTGGGTAAATTGCGCCAGGACCAGTTCGCCTACGAAGAATTCACCGTGATCGATACCGTGATCATGGGCCACGAAGAACTGTGGAAGGTCAAGGCCGAGCGCGACCGCATCTACTCGCTGCCGGAAATGACCGAAGAAGACGGCATGGCCGTTGCGGAACTGGAAACCGAGTTCGCCGAAATGGACGGCTACACCGCCGAATCCCGTGCCGGCGAGCTGTTGCTGGGCCTGGGTATCGGCATCGAGCAGCACTTCGGCCCGATGAGCGAAGTGTCTCCGGGCTGGAAACTCCGCGTGTTGCTGGCTCAGGCGCTGTTCTCCGACCCTGAAGTGTTGCTGCTCGACGAACCGACCAACCACTTGGACATCAACACCATCCGCTGGCTGGAAAACATTCTGACCCAGCGCTCCAGCCTGATGATCATCATCTCCCACGACCGTCACTTCCTGAACAGCGTGTGCACCCACATGGCTGACCTGGATTACGGCGAGCTGCGTCTGTTCCCGGGCAACTACGACGAATACATGACCGTGGCGACCCAGTCCCGCGAGCAGTTGCTGTCGGACAACGCCAAGAAGAAAGCGCAGATTTCGGAACTGCAATCGTTCGTCAGCCGCTTCTCGGCCAACGCCTCGAAAGCCAAGCAGGCCACTTCCCGCGCCAAGGCGATCGACAAGATCCAGTTGGCCGAGGTCAAGCCTTCGAGCCGTGTGAGCCCGTTCATCCGTTTCGAACAAACCAAGAAGCTGCACCGTCAAGCGGTCATCGTCGAGCGCATGGCCAAAGGCTTCGATGGCAAGCCGCTGTTCAAGGATTTCAGCTTCGTTGTTGAAGCTGGCGAGCGCGTTGCGATCATCGGCCCGAACGGTATCGGTAAAACCACCCTGCTGCGTACCCTGGTCAACGAACTGACCCCGGATGCCGGCACCGTGAAGTGGACCGACGCCGCGGAGCTGGGCTACTACGCCCAGGACCACGCGCACGATTTCGAAGACGACTGCAACCTGTTCGACTGGATGGGTCAATGGACCCAGGGCGGCGAGCAACTGGTTCGCGGCACCCTTGGCCGGATGCTGTTCTCCAACGACGAGATTCTTAAGTCGGTCAAGGTCATCTCCGGTGGTGAGCAAGGTCGCATGCTGTTCGGCAAGCTGATCCTGCAAAAGCCGAACGTGCTGATCATGGACGAACCGACCAACCACTTGGACATGGAATCCATCGAGGCGCTGAACCTGGCGCTGGAAAACTACCCGGGCACGCTGATCTTCGTCAGCCACGACCGTGAGTTCGTATCGTCGCTGGCCACCCGCATCATCGAACTCAGCCCTAGCGGCGTGATCGACTTCAGCGGCACTTATGATGATTACCTGCGTAGCCAGGGTGTAGTGTTCTAAGCGTCTGCTGAAACTGAAAAGCCCTGTCCTGGTGACGGGGCTTTTTGCATTTCAGGACCGTATGTTCTTGGTGTCAAAGGCCTCTTCGCGGGCAAGCCACGCTCCTACAGGAAATGTGTCGTGCCCGAGCCTTGTGAGCGACCTCGACTCTGTAGGAGCGAGGCTTGCCCGCGAGGAGGCCCTCGAATTCAACGAATATAGTTAGCCTGCTTCCTTTTATTTCTCACCCAAGCCATGATGCAGCTCTCCCACCGCCGCCCGCGAACGAGCCCTCATGTCAGTGCAGCAATTGCCCCCGCAAAGCTCCATGGCGATCACCCTGCAGATTGTCTCCATCGTGTTCTATACCTTTGTTGCCTTCCTCTGCATCGGTCTGCCGATTGCGGTGTTGCCGGGGTATGTCCACGAACAGTTGGGCTTCAGCGCGATTGTTGCAGGGCTGACGATTGGCTCTCAATACCTGGCCACGCTGCTCAGCCGTCCGATGGCCGGGCGCATGTCGGACACCATCGGCACCAAGCGGGCGATTGTTTACGGGTTATCGGGGATTGTGTTGAGCGGCGTGCTGACATTGATTTCTACGCTGCTGCAAAACTATGCGCTGCCGAGTTTGTTGATCCTGATTGCCGGTCGCTTGTTACTCGGGGTCGCCCAGGGCTTGATCGGCGTCGGCACCATCAGCTGGTGCATGGGCCAGGTCGGTGCGGAACACACCGCACGCTCGATTTCGTGGAATGGCATTGCCTCTTATGGTGCCATTGCGATCGGTGCGCCGCTGGGTGTGGTGATGGTCGCAGACTATGGCTTTGCCAGCCTGGGGATCGTACTGTCGCTGCTGGCCTTGGCGGCGCTGGTGCTCATCCGCAACAAACCCTCGGTGCCGGTGATTCGCGGCGAGCGCCTGCCGTTCTGGGCAGTGTTCGGGCGGATCGCGCCGTTTGGTGCGAGCCTGAGCCTCGCCTCGATCGGTTACGGCACACTGACGACGTTTATTACCTTGTATTACGTCAGCCGAGGCTGGACTGGCGCGGCCTATTGCCTGACGGTGTTCGGGATCTGCTTTATTTTGTCGCGACTGCTGTTCATCTCGGCGATTAGTCGCTTCGGCGGCTTCACCTCGGCCATCGCCTGCATGACCATTGAAACAGTCGGCTTGGGGCTGCTGTGGCTGGCGCCTTCGACCGGCTATGCCCTGATTGGTGCGGGGCTGACCGGGTTTGGGCTGTCATTGGTGTATCCGGCACTGGGAGTTGAGGCGATCAAACAAGTACCCAATTCCAGTCGCGGGGCGGGCTTGAGTGCTTACGCCGTGTTTTTCGATCTGGCGCTGGCGATTGCCGGGCCGTTGATGGGCGCGGTGGCGTTGAACCTGGGGTATTCGTGGATTTTCTTCAGCGCAGCGTTGCTGTCGGTGACGGGGCTGGGCCTGACCCTGTTATTGAAACGTCGCGCAATGGCCTGACATCCACAATCCCTTGTGTAGGAGCGAGCTTGCTCCTACACAAGGATTGCTTATTGATCGGCGGTTTGCATCCCGGCGCGGGTGGCTTTGCCCAGCGTGCGGGAAAAGAAACTCCCGGCTTCGGAAATCAGATTGCGGTGAATGTCTTCGCGGTCGACGCCATCGGCATCAGTGCACAGCGCAGGCGTGACGATAAACTGATCTTCGTTGCACGGCGCCATGAATACGAAGTGCCCTGCCCCGGCCAGTAACTTGAAGTCCGGTGCGATGGGTAGTTTCCGCGCCAGGGCTGCGGCGTTTTTGTCGAACGCCACCAGTTTGTCGCCATCACCGCTGTAAAGCAGCACCGGCACATGCACATCGGCCAACGTGGAACGGCCAAACTTCAAGCTCAGTGGCGCCATCAACAGCAACGCGTGGACACGCGGGTCGGCGATCGGTTGCAAGTCATCGCGGTCGACGATCAACTCACCTTTTGTGTTGCAGGCATCGCGGTCATCGGGGCGCTCCTGGCAATAGCGGCGCAAGCGGTCCAAATCTGGCGTGGCACCGGACAGGATCAACGCTGTCTCTCCGCCGGCCGAATAGCCGATCACGCCCACCTGATCGGCATTGACGAAAGGTGCGAGCATACGATCGCCCAAGGTCGCGGTAATGGCTTCGGAAATCTGGATCGGTCGGCCGTAAAGGTTACTCAAAGTACCGAGGCGGCTGTGATCTTTGGAGTTGTCACCGGGATGGAACACCGCCACCACCACAAAACCTTTGCGCGCCAGCGAGGTCATCAGGTCGTGCAAGGCCAGCGGGGTTCCGGTGTTGCCGTGGGACAGCATCAGCATCGGGAAGCGACCAATGGCGACGGGGGTGTCTTCGCCGGCTTCAACCGAGTAACCCTCGAGTTTGCTGGTGTGTTCGCGGTCGTTGGAGGGATAGAAAGCGATGGCCCGCATGGGTTGAAGATCCAACGGGTCGAGAAAGGTCATTTCATGGAAACCGACGCTCCATTGAGGACGTAGCGCATGCGCAGCGTGCACTGAATTCAGGCTGCTGAGCAGGCAAATCAGTAATGTTGCACAAAGACGCACCATGGGATGCCCCACCTTGTTACTTGACCGGAGACGGTAACCCTTGACTGCATAACTCGGGCCAACAATTCATCAAACAGCAATGACAGGAAACAAAAAAACTCCGTATCTGACACTTGCGTGTTCAGAATACAGAGTTTTTGAGGTGTTGCCTGCGCCGATTGACGACTTTACGCAAGCCTTATGCGGCGGCGAACAATTGCTCGCTAATGTGCGCGTGCGCGTCGCTCATGGCTTTGGTACGTACTTCGTCACCGTAAGCCAGACCGTGGGCGCGGACGAACTCGATGTCAGTGATACCAAGGAAGCCGAACAACACTTTCAGATACTCTTCATGAGCGACACCAGTCACCTGACCAGCATGCATACCGCCGGAAGTCGAAACGATCACGACTTTCTTGCCACCGCACAGGCCTTCAGGGCCGGCTTCGGTGTAACGGAAGGTTTGACCGGCAACGGCGATACGGTCGATCCAGGCCTTGAGTTGGGTCGGGATGGTGAAGTTGTACATTGGGGCGGCGATCACAACAGCATCCGCCGCGATGAACTCGGCCAGGGTCGACGCACTCAGCTCGGCTTCGTGTTGTTGAGCGGCATTACGCAGTTCAGCGGTGGTGCCAGCGGCAACCAGCGTCGTCGCGGAGAAGTGGCTGATAGCATCGGCAGCCAGGTCGCGGTAAGTCACCACGGCAGACGGCTCGGCGGCGTGCCAGGCTTTAACGACTTCACTGCTCAGCTGACGGGAAGCCGAGTTGTCACCAAGAATGCTTGAATCGATATGCAACAGTTTCATGTGGGATCTCCAGGTGAGGATCGCCACGGGGCGATCTGATGGAAACAATCCTACAGGCGAAACCAATAGCTGATTAGACGGCAACAATGCGATAGTTCGTCCTACTGATAGAACAATCGGGCTGACACTCTCATGCAAGACCTTAATGACCTCTACTATTTTGCCAAAGTGGTTGAAGCCGGCGGCTTTGCAGCGGCCGGGCGTTTGCTGGGGATTCCAAAGTCGCGGCTCTCGCGACGCATCGCTGAACTCGAAGAACGCCTTGGCGCGCGCCTGCTGCAACGCACCACGCGACAACTTAAGTTGACAGCGGTGGGCGAGCGCTACCTGCGACACTGTCAAGCGATGTTGCTGGAAGCCGAAATGGCCGATGAAGCGGTGGCCAGCATGTCCAGCGAACCTCGTGGGCGCTTGCGGGTGTCCTGCCCGGTCGGGTTGGCCCACGAAATGTTGCCGATGGTGATCAGCAGATTTCTTGAAAAGCATCCGCTGGTTCAACTGGAAGTCATGCTGCTCAACCGCCGGGTCGATCTGGTGACCGAGGGTGTCGACGTCGCTTTGCGGGTTCGCGAACCGGGCGATGAAGATCCGCTGCTGGTGACCCGGCGCCTGCGCCAGGCACAGACGCTCCTGGTGGCCAGTCCGGCCTTTCTCCTTGGCCGGGAGATCCATCATCCCGAGGACCTCAAGGGCGTGCCGGTGCTCGGCGCACTGGAAGCCGACCGCATGGTGCATATCCGCATGCTCGATCAACAGGGCAAAAGCTTCGACGTGGCACTGGAAGCGCGACTGGGCATCGACGACTTCATCGTGCGCCGGGCCTGCACCCTCGCCGGCCTGGGCTTTACGATGCTGCCGATGATGTATTGCGAGCAGGAATTGGAAAACGGCTCGCTGGTGCAAATGCTGCCTGAATGGTCGTTACCTGGCGGCTGGTTGCAAGCGGTCTACCCTCACCGCCGCGGAGTGATGCCGGCGGTGCGCGCCTGGATCGACCATTTGATCGAATCATTCAACGCCTGTGGGGACCGACTGATATGAAGACTGGACGCATGAGCGAAGAGGAAGTCGCAACATTCTGTCTCGCGCTGCCGGGTGCGCGGGAAGACTACAAGTGGGGAGGTGTGCGGGTGTTTTCGATCGCCGGGAACAAGATGTTCGCCTTGCAGAACTTGCGCGGCGCGTCCCTTGCGTTCAAGGTCGACAAGGACCTGTTTCTCGGGCATTGCGACCGCCCGGGCATCCATCCTGCGCCTTATCTGGCGCGAGCCCAGTGGATCATCATGGAAACGCCCTACCCTTTGGCCGCCGAAGAGCTACAAGGCTTACTGCAGCGCTCCCATCAACTGGTAGTGAGCAAGCTGCCCAAGCGCACTCAGGTCGGCCTGCTGCTATAGAACCCGCTGTTTCAGAACAAAGCGAACAGGTGTGCGCCGAGGAACAGCTGGTCGATCCAGAACACTTGATGCATCAGCACGATGATCCAGAACACCAGCTGATACGAAACTTTACGCGTCTTGTGCCGAAACACCTGTTGCGCCAGCAAGGCACCCGGCCAACCGCCCGCGAACTCCACCGCATGCAACACGTTCTCCGGTGTCCGCCAATGGTCGAAGCGCGCCTTGCGCTTGTCGCTCCAATACAGAAAAAACGCCAGCACGCTGACAATCCCGTACGCCGCCAAAGGGATCACCGAAACCCGCTGCAGCCAGAGCGAGATCGAGCCAAACAGCGGCAGCGCGCACAAGACCGCAAACACCACCAGCTTTAGCCGCAGATGCTGAGTCTCTCCTCTGGATGGGCGCCCGGGATTGTGGCGCGTGCTGGAGTCATTCATGGCTTCACGGCAACCCAATCGACCCAACCGAACTGCCAGGTCGCCAGGATCACAATGCCGAACGCAATGCGATACCAGGCAAATGCCGCATAGCTGTGGGTGGCGATGAACTTGAGCAGGCCCTTGACCGCGATCATCGCGAAAATGAACGCGGTGACGAAACCGATAGCGAACACCGGGAAGTCTGCCGGCACGAACAGGTGGCGATACTTGAACCCCGAATACACCGCAGCAGCCACCATGGTTGGCATGGCCAGAAAGAACGAGAACTCGGTAGCGGTTTTGCGCGACAGCCCGAACAACAGGCCACCAATGATCGTCGACCCGGAACGCGATGTTCCCGGAATCATCGCCAGGCACTGGGCGAAGCCGACTTTCAGAGCATCTTGCCAAGTGATTTCATCGACCGTTTCGGCATGCACTTCATGCTGACGCTTCTCGGCCCACAACATGATTATCCCGCCCACGACCAACGCCGTGGCGACCGTAATCGGGTTGAACAGGTACCGGTGAATCAAATCGGAAAAAATCACACCGAGGACCACGGCGGGCATAAACGCAATCAGCAGGTTCGCGGTAAAGCGACGAGCACTCGGCTGGGTCGGCAAGCCGGTCACCACGTCGAGGATTTTGCGACGAAACTCCCAGACCACGGCCAGAATCGCCCCCAACTGGATAATGATGTTGAACGCGATAGCCCGCTCACCCCCAAAGTTGAGCAAGTCGGCCACGATGATCTGGTGTCCGGTACTGGAAATGGGCAAAAACTCCGTCAGCCCTTCTACAACGCCAAGTATCAATGCCTGCAAGGCGGTCCAAAGATCCATCAATCCCCCAAGAAGCAATGCCCCCAGGCATGCCCCGTTAATATTATGTAGAGCGTTCACTGCGATCAGCGTAGCTGAAGTCCGCCGCGCACAGGATCCACACAGAACCGTCAAAAACCTGTGAAAAATCAACCTGGATTCAGGTTTATCGTGCGGGGACGAAATCGTATCAGACAAGTCTCATTACTGTTGCCGTGACTTGGGTCGAGTGGGCCCGATCAAGCGCAGCCAGCGCCTGGCACTACAACCTGTAGCAGCTGCTGCGTTCGGCTGCGCAGCAGTCGTAAACCCTGAGCACGCGGTTCAACTGACATTGCGCATCGCCTGGTTTCACGACTGCTGCGCAGCCGAACGCAGCCTCGCGCTGCTCGGCAGCTGCTACACCGTGCGATGCGGTTCTACTTGGCAGCGTCTGCCGTTACAATCCGCCCCCTCTTCGACTTCTCCCCAAGGAACCTCATGTCCGGGCTTGAACTGTTTGCCGCCGCCCTCGGTGTCATTGCCGTCCGGTTGACGGTCAAACAGAACCCCTGGTGCTGGCCGATCGGTCTGGTCATGGTGCTGCTTTATAGCTGGATCTTTTTCGACGTGAAGCTGTATTCGGACATGCTGCTGCAAGTGATCTACGCCGCCCTGCAGCTGTATGGCTGGTGGCAGTGGACCCGTGCGGGTGATACGCGACAGGGTCGGCGGGTCAGTCAGCTCGATGCTCGATCCGTGGCAATCGGCCTGGCCGTCGGTGCAATGGGTAGTCTGTTACTGGGCGCCGCCATGGCCCATTGGACCGACGCCGCGCAACCCTGGCTGGATGCTGCGCTGACGGGCTTCAGCCTGGTGGCGCAATTATGGATGGCGCAAAAGCGCGTGCAGTGCTGGCCGCTGTGGATCGTCCTGGACTGTATTTTCGTCGGCCTGTTCGTGTACAAGGGGATGTACCTGACTGCCGCCCTGTATGGACTGTTCACCCTGCTGGCCATTCAAGGCTGGCGCACATGGCGCAGCGATCCGCTGCTGTGCCCATGAAGGTGTTGGTGCTGACAGGGCCGGAATCCAGCGGCAAAAGCTGGCTTTCGGGCGAGATTTACGCCAATTTTGGCGGCATATTGGTCGGTGAGTACGTTCGGTATTTTATCGAAAGCGAAAACCGCGAAACCCGCTACGATGATATTAAAGCCATAGCACATGGCCAGCTGACTTGGGAAGATGAAGCACGCGCCACACAACCGTCACTGTTGATTCTCGATACGCATCTCCTAAGTAATATTCTTTGGAGTCGCACTTTGTTTGGCGCTTGTCCGACGTGGATCGAGCAAGCATTGTTGGCACGGCACTACGATCTGCATTTGTTGCTGAGCCCTGAAACCGTGGCCTGGCATGACGACGGACAGCGTTGCCAACCGCAACTGGCAGAACGCCAGGCGTTTTTCCAGGCCAGCCGCCAATGGCTTGACCTGCACCGCCAGCCTTGCCAGGTACTGCAAGGTGATTGGGAATCGCGCAAAGACGCGGCATTCGAGGCTGTGACGCGCTTGCTCAAGGCCTGACAGGTGGGGTTCGCCGCCCTGCCGAAAATGTCCACTCCTGATACAACCATCCCTGCTCAAACCCGCGAACTAAAGCGGCCCGAGCGTTCCGTAAAAAAAATGTCAAGCCACTGATACAACCAGCCTTTGGCGCCCTTGACGAGCAATGCCGCCAGCATGGACGGCGCTTTTGCGTACCTCTGTCTCGGTGGCGTTACAAAATTTTTTTGACCACCTCGACAATTAAAGCCAACCGACTGTTTTAAAAAGTAAAACTAAAACCGGCACACCTTCTGCTGTCTTCCCCGCAACGCTGATAAGGGCCAGCGTTCCACTTACAGAAGGAATTGCCGCCGTGGGGAAACTTGATAAGAGTATCTATAGCCTGCTGCTGATCGGATGCGCACTGGGCACAAGTGTCAGCCTGCCCGTCCAGGCTGACAACGGCATCATTATTATCAAACGTGATGTCCAACCGCGCATGGCAACGCGTGCGCCGCTGGCGCCCGACCCAAACCCCACGACCGTCAATGCCAACCCGTCCCAACATATCCTCAGCCAAACGAACGAGTTGAGCGACGGTGACTTTGCCGGTGTCGCCAGTGGTGCAGGCATCTCGCGCCTGGTCACTCAAAACACCAACAACCTGGGCGGCAATGCCACCAACCAGTCCCAGCTTTCCAACCTCGCCGCGGGACACTCGGGAAATTCGGGCAACGGTATTGCCAACATGGTCAATTCAAGCATCCAGCAAGGCATGGGCGCTATGAAAGTCATGACGGGAGACCGTTAACATGAATCGTACGCTGCTGATTATCGCCATGTTTTGCAGTGCATCGACCTTTGCCCAACCTCCCGCGATCAATAACGCCGAAATCGACGGTTCGGGCACGCAGTACCAGGGCAACCTCTCGGTCAACCAGGCTGCGGGCGATCAGCAGCAACAGGCCAACGCCCGGGCTTTCGCCGTTGGCAACGACGCCAGTGCTACCACACAGATTCGCCAACGGCTGCGTTCACAGGTCGACCCCAGGATCGATGCCCGATCCAGCATTCAAGGCAACTCCTTCAGCAATGGCAACGGCGCACTGGGCGTCAACCAGAGTGCGGGTGCCAGCAACCAGCAAGCCAATGCCCTGCGGATAAGCATCAGTGCACAGCCGCAAAGTATCGACGACAGCGTCCTCATGCAACAGAACGTGGCGCTGATCACCAACTCCGATCCAACTGACTCTGCACCTGGCTATCGCCAGATCGCTACCAGCGATCAGGCCTTCACCGGTAGCCGTGGGGTGATTCAGTTGAATCAGAGCGCCGGGGTGGGAAACCGAACGGCCAACACCCTGAGCGTACGGGTCGCGGATTGACCCAAACAGGTAATAACAACACTTAACTACCTAAAAAGAGTACGGAGAACAAGCATGAAACCTTCAATGGCAATAAAGCCTCTGGTTTTCGCAATCGCTGCGGTCATGGCTGTTGCTGTACAAGCTGGGCAGGGCGATAACAATGGACGCCACCACCACCATACCCCTCCTCCAACCAGGATCCCTGTCAACGCGACTGCAAACGCATCCGATAAGCAGACCAGTACTGGCAACTACGTCGGCAACGAAGGGACTAAGAACTCAGCCGTGATGAGCAGTTCTGCCTCAGGCTCCAGCGGCAACGTCGGCGTCAACGTGGCTGCAGGCTCTGGCAACCAACAAGACAACGCGGCTGCCATCGCCAACGCTGCCTCCAACTCCAGTCTCGATAACAGCTTTGTGTTCGGGACTGCCAATGCCACCTCTAAGGTCACGCAATACGGCAACAATAACAAGGTCGACAACTACTCCACCACAAACTCTGGTGTGATGAGCGGATCGGGCAATGCCGGCAGCGGCAACATGGGTATCAACATTGCTGGTGGTGACCTTAACCAACAGAAAAACACCATGGCAATTGCCAACTCCAATGCCCGGCTTGGTAACGCAACAGCCACTGCCTCTGCCGACCAAAGCAGTCCTGGCCTGACAGTGAATAACGGCGCCGATCGTACGTACCGTGTGGATACGCTGACGGTTACCCATACAGCCAGCGGTAGCCAGTCTTTCAGCAAGGCATCCACTTTGGACGTTGATAAGAGCGCTTCCAGCAGCTGGTCTGCGAGCGGTTCAAATAGCTTTGATGCAAGTGGTTCCAGGAGCTTTGATGCGAGCGGTTCCAGGAGCTTTGATGCGAGCGGTTCCCAAAGCAAGAGTTCGAGCTCTTCTAGCAGCGCTACTTTGAGTGCTACTTTGGCCGCGTCTTTGGCCGCAGCGGCCGATGCTTCCAGAAGTGTTACCTGGAATAATGGCAGTGGCGCTCACACCCGCAGTTCGACTGCCAGCGCATCGCTTGACGCGTCGCTGAACGCATCGCTCGATGCATCTGCCAGCACAACGCACCAAAAATCGTCTGACTCTTCGTACACAAAATCGTCTGATTCTTCGTACACAAAGTCGGCAGACTCGTCGTTCAAAGCAGCGTATGACTCCTCGTACGCCAAGTCTGGCAAGAATGCGTCCGCCTCTTCGGAAGACGTAACGAAGAGCTTCAGTGAGAGCAGTTCATTTGATTTGAGCAACACCTACTCCTATCAAGTGCTGACTCCAACTGGCTGGGCCAACCCTGTGACCAACACTGCAACCCTGAGCGGTTCGGTGAATGGCGGCAGTGGCAACCTGGGCGTCAACGTGGCTGCTGGTGTGGGTAACCAACAAAGCAACTCGCTGTCCATTGCCAATCAATCGTTCTAATGCTGTCTCTGGAGGCCCCCTTTTGGGGGCCTTTTTCACCACATCCAGAAGGCATCCCACCATGCGCATTATCGCCTTGGCATTTTTGCTTTGCGTGGCCAGCGTAATCGAGGCTGCACAAATGCCGCTTTCCGTCCTGCCGGGCGGCGGGCTGGTGTATAAGCCGGTCCAGAGCATACGCGAGCGCAAATTTGCCGACCTGGTGCAACAGAAAACCGACTTCAGTTGCGGCGCAGCTGCGCTGGCAACCATATTGCGTCAGGCCTATTGGCTGGACGTGAACGAAGAACAAATCATCGAAGGCATGCTCGAACACTCCGATCAAAATCTTGTCCGCGTCCAGGGCTTTTCCATGCTCGACATGAAGCACTACGTGGAAAGTATCGGCATGCGCGCCCGCGGTTACCGGGTAGCGCCAGAGACGTTGAAAGATGTGCGGATTCCGGTCGTGGTACTCATGGACATCCGTGGCTACAAGCACTTCGTAGTCATGCAGAAATCCGACAAGGACTGGGTGTATGTCGGTGATCCGGTACTGGGTCACAAACGCTACAAATTCGACGATTTTATCAAAGGCTGGAACGGCATTATTTTCGCCGTCATCGGCCAGGGCTATGACAAGACCAATGCGCTGCTCGACCCACCTGTGCCTTTGACCGCCCGGAACAAGATCAACGCCTTCAACCCGGTGCCGGACGCGGAGTTGCTGGATTTCGGATTCATTCAGAGCGACTTCTTCTAATGACAAGGGAGCATGAAGCTCCGGGAGCATTCAATGAAGACCCCCTATTGGCTGGCCATCATCTGCCTGGCCGCCAGCCTGCCGACACAGGCTCAAACGTTCAAGCCTATCGAACTGAAGGATCAGGAATTGGCAGCCCTGCGTGGTCGCTATGTCATGCCGGGACGAATCATCAGCTTCGGGATTGCCATGACCAGCACTTGGCAAAATGCCAGCGGTGAAGTGATCGGGGCAACCTCGTCGATGCAAATTCAACAAACGACTATCAAGCCGCAGTTCTACGTAACGATGATCGACAGAAAAGGCGATGGTTCGGCGGTTTCTCAGGGCACCGGTACCGTCAGCGGCGGCAGCGGCCTGAACACGACCGAGGGCGTCACTCAAGTTGTGCGCGCTGCCGGCGACAACAACGGCGCTTACAACAACGTTGCAATCAACGTCCAAAAAGGTAACCAGGCACCACAAATGGATACCCAGGGCCAAGCGTTGGCCGCGGGTACAACCATGACCAGGAGCAACGGTGCCGGGGCGCTGAGCATTTCCGCTAACAGCGCGGGCGTGCTGCTCAACATCGTGGCCAACAACAACCAGGGCAGCACCGCGCAACGCCTAGCCCAAGGCGGACTGATGCAAAACGCGACCTTGCTCGGCGGGGGCAACCAGGTAAACAACCTGATGTCGATCAACGTTGTGCTGCGCGATAACCTGCCATCAGCCGGTTCGATGAACGGCAATCTGGATCAGCTTAAAGGGATTCACGCTCTCGGATATTGATCTACGCTCAGTCTCATCGAATGTAGTTAGAAGGGACGGCTTACCAATGCACAGATCGTTCACGCTCAGAGCTGTCGTTTGTTTAAGTACCCTGGTTCCGGCCACTTTGCTGCAAGCAGCACCGGACCCCCAGGTAGAAGCCCTAAAACAAGAACTCATGGAGCTGAAACAGCGTTACGAAGCACAACAGAACGCGCTGATGGTACTCGAACAGCGCGTTAAACAAGTCGAAGAAGCACCTGCAACACCGCCCCCTAAACGCCTGACCCGCTCCCCCGCCGAACCGGTAAAAGGCGCTCAAACGGTGGCTGCCAGCGGAACCAAGGGCAGTTCCTATGGGGAATCACTCAAGGATGATTCGGAGCCGGCGCAAAGCGTTTCCAATTTGTATGACGAAGCCAGCGGCTTTTTCGGCGGCGGCAAGTTCAGTGTCGAAACCGGCCTGACCTACACGCACTACGATACCCGTGCGCTGGCGCTCAATGGCTTTCTGGCACTGGACTCGATTTTTCTCGGCAACATCAACCTCGACCGCATCAAGGCCGACAACTGGACACTGGACCTGACCGCCCGCTACAACGTGGCACAACGTTGGCAGTTCGACATTAACGTCCCCATCATTTATCGCGAATCAACGTATTCCTCCGGTGGCGCCGGTGGCGCAGGCCCGGTGACGTCGGACGCAACCGTTACCCGCGACCCGACCATCGGCGATGTGAACGTTGGCGTTGCTTACAAATTTCTGGATGAGTCAGTCGAACTGCCCGATGCGGTCTTTACATTTCGCGTGAAGGCGCCGACCGGTCAGGATCCTTACGGCATCAAGCTGGTCAATGACCCGAACAACGATAACCTCTCGGTCCCCCAGAGCTTGCCTACCGGCAATGGTGTCTGGTCGATCACCCCGGGTATCTCGCTGGTCAAGACCTTCGACCCGGCCGTGCTGTTCGGCAGCCTGGCCTACACCTACAACATGGAAAACTCTTTCAGCGACATCAGCCCTCAGGTCGACTCCAAGGTGCCCGGGGACGTGAAACTGGGGGATTCCTGGCAGGTCGGCGCCGGCATTGCATTCGCCTTGAACGAGAAGATGAGTATGTCGTTCTCGTTCACCGATCAGTTCGCCCGCAAGAGCAAGATCAAGCCGGACGGCGGCGAGTGGCAATCGATTACCAACAGCGATTACAACTCGGCCAACTTCAACATCGGCATGACCCTGGCCGTATCCCCCAACCTGACGATTGTTCCCAACCTGGCCATGGGCCTGACCGAAGACGCGCCGGACTTTTCCTTCAGCCTGAAATTCCCGTACTACTTCTAATCCACAACAAAAGCCCCGCCGCGACTTCAATCGCAGCGGGGCTTTTTGATCTTTCGTTCAGCGAATCTGATGCTTGTGCAACAAACGGTAGAAGGTAGGCCTGGATATCCCCAGCACCTTGGCGGCGATACTCAAATTATCGCTGTGGCGGTTCAGTACATCGCACAAGGCCTGGCGCTCTGCCCGGTACTTGTAGTTTTCCAGCGTGCCCATCGGTGCGACAACGGCCTGCTGGCTGATCAGCCCCAGGTCTCGCGCTTCGATTTGTCGGCCTTCGGCCAATACCAACCCGCGACGTACCCGGTTGGCCAGTTCGCGAACATTGCCCGGCCAGTCATGCTTGCCCATGGCAATCAAGGCGTCGTCACTGAGGCTGCGCGGGCGGCGGCCGGTTTCATGGCTGTAGAAGTGGGAAAAGTGGTTGGCCAGCATCGATAAATCACCATGGCGCTCACGTAGCGGTGCGGTGACGACTTGCAGTACGTTCAGGCGGTAGTACAAATCTTCGCGAAAGAGTTTCTTCTCAATCGCGGCCTCAAGGTCCACGTGAGTCGCCGCCAATACCCGCACATCCACTGGAATCGGCTGACTGCCGCCCACGCGTTCAATGTGTTTTTCCTGCAGGAAGCGCAGCAGATTGGCTTGCAGTTCCAGCGGCAGGTCACCGATTTCGTCGAGAAACAACGTTCCGCCATTGGCCGCTTCGATCCGTCCGACCTTACGTTGATGGGCGCCGGTAAAGGCGCCTTTTTCGTGACCAAACAGTTCCGACTGGATCAAGTGCTCGGGAATCGCGCCGCAATTGATCGCGACAAAGGGTTTGCTGTGACGCTGGGATTGTCGGTGCAGTGTCCGGGCCACCAGTTCTTTACCCGTGCCGCTTTCACCCCGAATCAACACCGGGGATTCGGTGGGAGCGAGTTTGCTCAGCAGCTTGCGCAGTTCACGAATAGGCTTGCTGTCGCCCAGTAGCTCGTGCTCAGGCTGATCAATGTGAACGGTGCCCTGCCCACGTAGACGGGCCATACCAAACGCTCGGCCCAGCGTCACCTGGACCCTGGACACGTCAAATGGCAAGGTGTGGAAATCGAAAAACCATTCGCAAACAAAGTCCCCGACATTCTGCAGCCGCAGGACTTCCTGGTTCAGCACGGCGATCCATTCGGTGCCGCTGCGACTGATCAACTCTTTGACGGCCTCCGGGCGTTCCAGATGAAAAGGGTGCAAACGCAACAGGCCGACATCGCAGGTTTTGTCGCCAGCATTTTCCAGCGTACAGCTATCAACGTCCCAACCCACATCGCGTAAACCGGGTAACAGACGATGGCAGTCGTCGCAAGGATCTACCACTAACAGACGTCTTAAGGCAGGCGCTTCGCTCATGACTAATCCTTGACGCCAAATTTTATGTAATATTATTAAAAACAATCATTTGGTGGTCCTGGCTGTAACGTTAGCAAGAATTTGACGCGCCCTTGTACCGTTTGACTATAGGGGTATTAGCTAACGAGTTATAAGAAGCTGTTTTTGTTAGTTTCCTAACGAGCCCTGTCTTTCATTGCGCTTTCAACACCTGCCCTTTGCCTGGGCATATGAAAGAAAGTTGAAATTTCTTTTGATTGTGTGTGACCCGAACCCGGGTTGCGGACATCAGTACAAGTAACCAGCCGATCGGTACGCCCAACCGTCGGCACATCACTTGATTGGGCATACAGAGAGAAAAACCCATGAACGCCCCGCTCCGCATCAATGAAGCTCTTTTGATTGCCGACCGCGCATTCCAGCCTTTCCAGTGTGTGGCCTGGGCGCCACAGGACGGTAACGGCGAACTCAGCCTGACCGTTATCGACCGGACCAACAACAATATTGGTCGCAAACAGATTCCGAGCAGCACCTATACCGACCCTGAACAACTTGAACGCCTGCTCGAAGAGGCCCGCGCCGAGTTGAACCAGGAAGGTTACACACTTGAGTCGTGGTCGATGCCGCACTAAGTGTTTTGCGGATTACTTCGCGGTAATCCGCCTCCCCCCCTTCGTCGTTAGTTAGCCGGCCTTTCTCGCCATCTACACGTACGACATCTGTTTATTCGAACTTCAAGGCCTTCCATTACCGGGCAGGCTTGCCGGTGGTTCGAAAAGACATCGTTCTGGCACACAGCGACCCTCCGTCTATTGGTTCCGACAGTTGTGCATCCAATCATTCAGGCATTGAATGTTATACGGTCGCCACCCCACTCCTGGATCAGGACGACTCGCAAGGAGATGCGTGCATGTCTATGCAGACTGCGTTTGCCTTACCTGCCACACGAGGTGCCGCCGGAGAACTCGATGCCACCTTTGCCGGCAACGGCAAAACCCAAGTGTATTTCGCTGACAGCACATCAAGCATGGCCAACGGGATCGCGATTGATTCATGCGGCAGGTTGCTGGTGGCGGCTAAAGTCGGAACGCCGCAGGGTAGCCGTTTTGGCCTGGCTCGCCTGCTTGAGGATGGCTCGGCAGATCTGGCATTCGGCAAGCGAGGCAGCGTGATTGGCCAATTCGAACGCGGCTTCCAGGCCATGGCCGACAACGTCCAGCTTCTGCCCGACGGACACATTCTAGTGACCGGTCTACAGTACGAAAATGCGCACCGGGCCCTCCCCGCCCTGGCGTTGTTTGATCAGCAAGGCCACCCGATCCAACAGTTTGGCGACAACGGGTACTGCGTGGTTCGCCTGCCGGGCAATCTTTCCGAGAGCATGCGCGACGCCTGGCTGCCACCCGGGATACCGGGTGTCGAGGCCTGTGATGTGTGCGTGCAGGAGGATGGTCGAATCCTGCTGCTGGCCAATCATCACTTCGAGCTGGCCGATCATGTCGGCCTGCTGATTCGGCTCAACGCCGACGGCTCACTGGACAACACCTTCAACGGTCGCGGCTTCGTGATTGTCAGGCACTTGCTGATGAACAGCTGGATCACCAGCCTGCTCGTACAAAAGGATGGCCGGATCCTGGTCGGCGGAACGATGAATTTTCCTGAAGAGGGCCTGCTGGCCCGTTATCACGCCGACGGCAAGCTCGACGACAGTTTCGCCGTAGATGGCTTTATGACCTTCAATGCGCGGGGAAGCGGCACCCAGGTCAGCCAAATCGTTCAAACCGAAAATGGCGATGTGCAGTGTGTTGGCAGCAGCCGTGACCCCATGCATTGCATGGCACTGAAAGTACACAGCAACGGCCGCCCGGACAATCGTTGCAACGGCGGCCAACCCCGGCTGCTGGAAATCGGCCGCAGTGGCTGTCGGTGGACCGCGGCCCACGCACTGCCGGACGGCAGCATACTGACAGTGGGGTCTACGATTGGCGGTGTCGAAGCCGACTTCATTGTGGCCCGACATCGGCCTGACGGGTTGCTCGATGGGGACTTCGGCGACGGCGGCTGGGTGCGCACCCGCCTCGGACGCAGCGTGGATTGCGCGACTTCATTGGTCGCGCAGGCCGACGCAAACGTGGTGGTCGCCGGCTACTCTCTGGATGGCGACTATCGGGCAGTCGTCGTACGTTACCTGGGGTAGGCCAATGGTTTTTTCCCGCACTTGAACTTCCTTGCCACTTACGGCAACTTGCGCGCTTCTTAAAACAAGGAGCAGCCGATGTCCGGCTCAATGGCCCAGGCGTTCGTGCACAATTTTCTCGGGCAATCACCCCGGTGGTACAAGGCGAGCATTGTCGGCTTCCTGATTCTCAACGCCCTGGTGCTGTGGACAGTAGGCCCGGCGATGGCGGGTTGGCTGCTGGTGCTGGAATTTATCTTCACCCTGGCCATGGCGCTCAAATGTTATCCATTGATGCCCGGTGGCCTGCTGCTGATCGAAGCGTTGTTGCTGAGGATGACCACGCCCCAGGCACTCTACGACGAACTGGTGCACAACTTCCCGGTGATCCTGCTGCTGATGTTCATGGTGGCTGGCATCTATTTCATGAAGGACCTGTTGCTGTTCTTGTTCTCGCGCCTGCTGCTGGGTGTTCGCTCCAAAGCCATGCTGGCGTTGATGTTCTGCTTTCTGTCGGCGTTTTTGTCGGCGTTTCTCGATGCCTTGACCGTGACCGCCGTGATCATCAGTGCGGCCGTCGGTTTTTACTCGGTGTATCACCGCGTAGCCTCGGGCAACGATCCGCGTCAAGACAGTGGATTCAGCGATGATCAATATCTGCCGAAGCTTCATCACGAGGACCTCCAACAGTTCCGTGCCTTTCTGCGCAGCCTGCTGATGCACGGCGCCGTGGGCACCGCATTGGGGGGTGTTTGCACGCTGGTTGGCGAGCCGCAGAACCTGCTGATCGGTCACGAGATGGGGTGGCACTTCTCTGAATTTTTTCTGAAGGTTGCCCCGGTTTCGTTGCCGGTGCTGGCGGCGGGTCTGGTGACCTGCGTCCTGCTGGAAAAAATGCGCTGGTTCGGTTACGGCACGTTGCTGCCGGACACGGTACGCACCGTGCTGGCCGATTACGCGGCCGAAGACAATGCCGAGCGCACCCCGCGTCAACGCGCAGCATTGATCGTACAGGGGCTGGCGGCGCTGATTCTGATCGCCGGGCTGGCGTTTCACATTGCCGAAGTCGGCCTGATCGGTTTGATGGTAATCGTGCTGATCACCGCGTTTACCGGCATCACTGACGAGCACCGTATCGGCAATGCGTTCAAGGACGCCATGCCGTTCACCGCCCTGTTGGTGGTGTTTTTCGCCGTGGTGGCGGTGATCCACGACCAGCAGCTGTTCACCCCCCTGATCCAGTGGGTATTAGCCCTGCCGGCGGACCAGCAACCGGGCATGCTGTTTATTGCCAACGGTTTACTGTCTGCCATCAGCGACAATGTGTTCGTCGCGACCATTTACATCACCGAAGTAAAACGGGCCTTCCTCTCCGGGCACATGAGCCGTGAACACTTCGAGACGCTGGCCATTGCGATCAATACCGGCACCAACCTGCCAAGCGTGGCGACGCCCAATGGTCAGGCCGCGTTTCTGTTTCTGCTGACCTCGGCGATTGCACCGCTGATTCGTCTTTCGTATGGGCGGATGGTGTGGATGGCGTTGCCGTACACGGTGGTGATGGGCGTGCTTGGCTGGTATGCCGTGAGTTTCTGGCTTTGAATCAGCAGGCCTGACGCTTTCGCGGGCAAGCCTCGCTCCTACAGATGTCGATGAACCGTAGGAGCGAGCGGTGCGACGATTCGACTTGCCCGCGAAGAACGATGACGCGGTTTAACCTGCATTAAGGATGTAGCGCTCGATGGCCTGGGCCGCGCCGTCTTCGGTGTTGGCCCCAGTGACGACATCAGCCTGACGCTTTACCGCCTCCTCCGCCTGCCCCATGGCGATCGAAAACCCGGCGCGATGAAACATTGCCGGATCATTGCCGCCGTCACCCAGCGCTGCCGTCTGCGCCAGCGGTACACCGACAAACTCGGCCAGTGTCGCCAGTGCCTGACCTTTGTTGGCCTGCATCGCAGTCACGTCCAGGTACACCGGCTGCGAACGCGAGACCTGCGCCTGACCCTCGACCTGGGGCAGCAATTGCGCTTCCAGCTCGATCAATAATTGAGTGTTGTGACTGGTGGCGACGATCTTGTCGATCTGCTCCAGGTACGGCTCGAAACTCTCTACCATCACCGGCGGATAGCCCAGTCCATGCTGCTCACGCGGCACCATGGGGCCGGACGGGTCTTTCACCAGCCAGTCACCGCCACTGAACACCCAGACTTCGATGTCCGGCACATCGGCAAACAGGGTCAAGGTGATCAACGCGACCGTTACAGGCAAGTAATGCGCAACCAGCACACTGCCATCCGGATTGACGATAGTCCCGCCATTGAACGCCGCCGTCGGCAGATCAACGCCCAACGCCTCGATCTGCTGCAACATCGCGCGCGGTGGACGGCCGGTGGCCAGGCTGAACAGCACGCCGGCTTCGCGCAAGGAGCGCACCGCATCAACGGTGCGCTGACTGAGGCTGTGATCGGGCAGCAGCAACGTGCCGTCCATGTCACTGAGCAAAAAACGGATGGGGTGTCGCGTTGGCTCACTCATCCGAGGCTGTGCCAGACACGACCATCGCGGGTCAGCAACGCTTCGGCAGACTCAGGCCCGTCCTCGCCCGCCGCATAGCTCTGCACTGTCGAATCCTGCTTCCAGGCATCGAGGAACGGCTGCACCGCGCGCCAGCCGTTCTCGATGTTGTCGGCGCGCTGGAACAGGGTCTGGTCGCCGGTCAGGCAATCGTAGATCAGGGTTTCGTAGCCGGTGGACGGCTGCATCTCAAAGAAATCCTTGTAGGCAAAACCCAGTTCGATGTTGGCCATCTTCAGCGCCGGTCCGGGCCGTTTGGCCAGCAGGTCGAACCACATCCCTTCGTTGGGTTGAATCTGGATCCGCAGGTACGTCGGCTGAAGCTCATCCACCTCGGTATCGCGAAACTGAGCATAGGGTGCCGGCTTGAAACAGATCACGATCTCGGTGTCGCGAACGCTCATGCGCTTGCCGGTACGCAGGTAGAACGGCACGCCGACCCAACGCCAATTGTCGATCATGACTTTCAGCGCGACATAGGTTTCGGTGTTGCTTTCGGGGGCGACATTGGCTTCCTGGCGATATCCCGGCAACGGCTTGCCGTCGAGCTCGCCTGCCACGTATTGGCCGCGAACCGAATTGGCACGCGCCTCCTCGGTGGACCAGGGACGAATGGCCCCGACCACCTTGGCTTTCTCGCCACGAACCGCATCGGCGCCAAAGGCAGCCGGTGGTTCCATGGCCACCATCGCCAGCAACTGGAACAGGTGATTGGGCACCATGTCCCGCAAGGCGCCGGTGTGCTCATAAAAACTGCCACGGGTTTCCACGCCGACGGTTTCGGCAGCAGTGATTTGCACGTGGTCGATGTAATGATTGCTCCAGAACGCTTCGAACAGGCTGTTGGAGAACCGGCTGATCAGAATGTTCTGCACGGTTTCCTTGCCCAGGTAGTGATCGATCCGGTAGATCTGATTTTCCGTCATAACCTTGAGCAAACACGCGTTCAAGGCTTCGGCGGTGGGCAGGTCGGAGCCGAAGGGTTTCTCGATCACCACCCTTCTGAAGGCTTCGGGGGTTTCTTGCAGCAAGCCGGCGGCACCGAGACGGCGCACCACTTCACTGAAAAAACGTGGCGCGGTGGCCAGGTAGAAGACCGCGTTACCAGTGCCGCTGGTGGCAATCTTCGCCGCCAGCGCTTGATAGGTGCTGTCGTCCAGGAAATCGCCCTGGACGTAACTGATGCCTTTGGCCAACTTGGCCCACAACGCCGGATCAAGGTTTTGGTCGCCTTTGCCGACCTTGACGGCCACTTCCGCTCGAATGAAATCTTCGAGTTTTTGCGCAAAGGCTTCGTCGGTAATAGCGTTGTGGTCAACGCCGATGATCCGCAGTCCATCGCCCAGCAGACCGTCGCGACTCAGGTTGTACAGCGCCGGCATCAATAGGCGCTTGACCAGATCGCCATGGGCACCGAACAAAAACAGCGTGGTCGGTGGTGCAGGTTCTGCCTTGGATTTATTGCGGATCAAGCGGGTCATTTTTTCGCAGTCTCCACGTGGCCGCCGAAGCCGAAACGCTGGGCCGAGAGAATCTTGTCGCCAAAGGTGCCTTGCCCGCGCGAACGGTAGCGGGAGAACAGCGAGTTCGACAGCACCGGTACGGGCACCGATTGTTCCATGGCGGCTTCGATGGTCCAGCGACCTTCACCGCTGTCAGCCACCGAGCCAGAATAACCGTCGAGTTTCGGGTCGCTGGCCAAGGCGTCGGCGGTCAGGTCGAGCAGCCAGGAGGACACCACGCTGCCACGGCGCCAGACTTCGGCGATGTCAGCGACGTTGAGGTCGAAACGCTGATCTTCCGGCAGGTTGACACTGGATTTGGTCTTGAGGATGTCGAAGCCTTCGGCGAAGGCCTGCATCATTCCGTATTCGATGCCGTTGTGGATCATCTTCACGAAGTGCCCGGCGCCAGGTGGGCCGGCGTGAATATAGCCGCGTTCGGCACGATCGTCCTCGGACTTGCGGTCCTTGGTCCGCGGGATGTCACCCAGGCCGGGAGCGAGGCTCTCGAACAAGGGATCAAGGCGCTTCACGACGTCGGCTTCACCACCGATCATCATGCAGTAACCACGCTCCAGTCCCCAGACGCCGCCGGAGGTACCGACGTCGATGTAGTGCAGGCCTTTTTCCAACAAGGTTTTCGCCCGGCGGATGTCATCTTTATAGAAGGTGTTGCCGCCGTCGATGATGGTATCGCCGGCTTCGAGCAAGGTGCTCAGGGTGTCGATGGTGTCTTCGGTCGGTGCGCCTGCCGGCAGCATGACCCACACCGCTCGTGGTTTGGCCAGGCCAGCGACCAGCGCCGACAAATCGGCGACGCCTGTGGCGCCCTCTTCACTCAAGGTATCGACGAAGGCGGTGTTGCGGTCGTACACAACGGTGGTGTGCCCGTTGAGCATCAGGCGCCGCGCAATATTGCCGCCCATGCGGCCCAGTCCAATAATCCCGAGTTGCATGTGCTGATGCTCCCTACTACAAATAATGTGTGTCAAAGGTTATAGCCCAACGTGACTCATCCGGGTTAGTCCAGCGTGGAGGCACATAGTTTCCGGGCATTGTGCCCGATCCCGATTGATAACGTCGCGAATCACGCCGAAGACACAACGACCGTGAAAAATAAAAAAGTTCCCTTCAGGGGCAAAAGAAA
The DNA here is from genome assembly GCF_949768125.1 of Pseudomonas sp. IT-P253. Lineage (NCBI taxonomy): Bacteria > Pseudomonadati > Pseudomonadota > Gammaproteobacteria > Pseudomonadales > Pseudomonadaceae > Pseudomonas > Pseudomonas sp. IT-P253. Next base: position 130,932 of record NZ_CATKPT010000011.1, read on the forward strand.
TCAAAATCAGCGCCGATAGTCAGTCAGCACCCGATCTCGGGGCGGACTTACAGTTGAGGCACGCCATTTGCGAGGTGAGCAATGGGCACAGTACAAGCAGCACGGCCAGCACAAACCCTTTACGTCACGATCCGTCGCGATGAATTGCGCCAGTTGAAAGACGAGCGCGACCAGCTAAAGCAGGAACTCGCGCAACTGCGCTTGCTAACGGGCCATCAAACCCAGCCCTTGCCTGTGACACAACGTGCCCCTCACGCTTAATCCCCTCGCCTGAACCGGAAACAGCTCGCTGCTGTTTCCGATACGCTGCCCGCTTCGCCCTCTGCGGCAACTCACACCTCTGGCTTGCGCCGATGCTTGTTCCATACTCCCTCAGCTTCAGCCCCGGTTAATTCCCTTTTAACTGATTCGGCAGATAACGTGCCTGCTACATTGATTCAAGGCACCCGACATCCGTAATGGAAGGCACACCATGAAATATTCCCCCTTGATCATCGCTGGCCTGATGACGTTCGTCTCATCCACCGCATTCGCTGAAGGGGGAGCTGAACGTATGCGGTATTACTACGCGAACTTCCCGGTTGGCCAACATCAGGAACAGGAAAAGGCCAAGGCGAGCAAGAATGGAGAAATCTGGGTGCCGGACGATCAAACCGCGCAAGTGACCGAATCCTACAGGCCGAAATGACGGTCCCTGTAGGAGCTCGCTCCGGGCGGCGTTCCGACGATGGACGTTAACGATAACGCGTGCTTTCTGAACAAACGCGCCTCTCTCGAGTCCATCGCGAGCGAGCTCGCTCCTACATCAAGTCCCATGGGACACCCTTTTTGGGTGTGATCTTTTGATCTTCAGTGCCCCCAAATCAGCGCTTCGGTCCAGCCAAGCTCGGCAAAATCCTCGGCCCTCAAACTCGACTCACCGGCACAGAAGAACTCGTCCAGCTGCGGCGGCTTGACCGAGGTGCCGCTGAGCATGGCGTGAACCTGCCCGCGATGATGGATCTGGTGTTCAAACAAATGGGAGAGCAGGCGCAAGCGGCTGTCATGTTGCGGCGTGTCCCGGGCGATGGTCACGATTTTTCCGAGGTCGGCGTCGCGCATTTGCTCGCAATAGGCGATCAGTCGACGGTCCACCTGCGCTTGCTCACGCTTGAGGTCTGTCGCTTGGGTAAATGGCTCATCTTTTTTAAAAAACGCCGCGCACTCTGGATGCGGGTCATCACCGCGCAACTCCCGCTCCAGCGCATCCATGTAAAACCAGTCGCAGGTCAGGATGTGATTGAGGGTAGCGCTGAGGCTGGGGAAAAAACTGACCCGGGGCGCCGCCAGTTCGGCGCGACTCAACTGGCTCCAGGCCTTGGCAAGTCGATGATTAGCCCAGGCGTTTTGATAGGCCATGGTCAGCAAATGATGGGACAAGGGCTGATTCATGTTCACGACTCCTTGGGTTTAAGCGTCGGCGAAACGTTGCAGCTGCATTTCCTGTAAACGGCTGAGGGTGCGGCGAAACGGGAATTGCAGGTAGCCCTCGGTGTAAAGCGATGCCATGGGCACCTGCGCTTCAAGGTACAGCGGCACCTTGCGGTCGTAACACTCATCGACCAGGGCAATGAAACGCCGTACACCGTCGTCATGTACCGATAACTGCGGCAACTCGCGATCCCCCGCCACCACTCGCTCGGCACCGTCTTCAGTGCCGCGGGCGATGCGTCCTTCACGTTTCTGCGCGCTGAGATTGGGTACATCACTCAACAGAATAGCGCTGAAGGTGTCGCACAGGGCCATGAAATCCATCGCCGCAAACGGCTGTTCACAGAGGTCGGCGTAACGACTCCAGAGCACGGTTTCACTGGCTTGGACCACATCGAGTGAACGGTAACCGACCTTGATCGGGTCGCCAGACACAGACTGGCCAGTGGTCAAGGCCTTGAACACCTCATTCAGTGCGCAGGGCTGGCCGGGCACGGCCACCCAGTAACGTTGCAAGCCAGCGCCCGGATGCAGGCGATGATCTTCAGCGCCATTCACGGCAATCACCTGCATGTGCTGTTTGATCGCCTCGATGGCGGGCATGAACCGGTCACGATTGAAACCGTCCGCGTAGAGCTGGTCCGGCGGCTGATTGGAGGTGCAGACCACCACCACGCCCTGCTCGAACATGACCTGGAACAAGCGCCCGAGAATGATTGCATCGCCGATGTCATTGACGAACAGTTCGTCGAAGCACAAAACCCGCACTTCCTCGCTCAGTTCCCGGGCCAGTGCCTTCAACGGGTCGGCGGTGCCGGTCAGCTGGAACGAACGCTGATGCACCCAGCCCATGAAGTGGTGAAAGTGTTGGCGTCGGGCCGGGACCTTCAAGGATTGGTAGAACTGGTCCATCAACCAGGTCTTGCCGCGTCCGACCGGGCCCCAGAGGTACACACCCATCGTCGGCGTGTGACCTTCATGCAAGGCTTCGTAGCATTTCTGGAGCGCCCAGACGGCATGCTCCTGAGCTTCGTCCTGGACGAAGCCCTTTTGTTCAATGGCATGCTGCCAGGCGCTGAGGGGGGAGTCGACATTCATGCGCGGCAGTATGCCACGACCTCTGGCCTGGGTGCGCTGGCAGTGCAATTGGGTGACGACCAATTGTGGCCTGACATAAACCCAAATGTGGGAGCGAGCTTGCTCGCGATGGGGTTTTGTCAGTCAACGTAAATGTTGAATGTCAGACCCCATCGCGAGCAAGCTCGCTCCCACATTTTTGACCGCGTGTTATCGATCGACTTTATGTTTCGCAGCATAGAGGCACAACATTTCCATCGCCAACGTCGCCGCCGCCAGTGAAGTGATGTCCGCACTGTCGTAGACCGGAGCCACTTCCACCACGTCCATTCCCACCAGGTTGATCCCGCGCAACCCGCCGAGAATCTCCAACGCCTGCACCGTGCTCAAGCCACCGCACACCGGCGTTCCGGTGCCCGGCGCGAAGGCCGGATCGAGGCAGTCGATGTCAAACGTCAAGTACACCGGGTTGTCACCGACCCGTGCCCGAACGGCGTCGACAATCGCCTCACACCCTTGCCGATGCACCTGCCGCGCGTCCAACACCTGAAAGCCCTGATGATCGTTGTTGGTGGTGCGTAAACCGATCTGTACTGAACGTGACGGGTCCACCAAACCTTCCTTGGCCGCATGCCAGAACATGGTCCCGTGATCGACCCGCTTGCCCTCTTCATCCGGCCAGGTATCGCTGTGGGCGTCGAAGTGAATCAGCGACAACGGACCGTGCTTGCGCGCATGGGCCTTCAGCAGCGGATAGGTGATGAAGTGATCGCCGCCGAACGTCAGCATCGCGCTGCCGGCGTTGAGAATGTGCTCGGCGTGGGCTTCGATGCGTTCTGGCGTCGACTGCGGCGAACCATAATCAAAGTCACAATCGCCATAATCAATCACCGCCAGATGATCGAACGGGTCAAACGTCCACGGCCAGTGGCGTTCCCAGGCAATGCCGGTGGAAGCGGCCCGAATGCCTCTCGGTCCGAAACGCGCACCGGGACGGTTGCTGGTGGCGGTGTCGAACGGGACACCGCTGACCGCTACGTCGACGCCGCGCAAGTCGCGGCTGTAGCGACGACGCATGAAACTGGTGATACCGGCGTAGGTACTTTCTGCGGCAGTGCCATAGAGACTGTCGCGGGTCATGGCCTGGTCGTTTTGCATCGGGGCATCCATTTCGGGTTCCTTATTATTGGTGGCTACGGAAGGTGGTCCACAGGCGTGTGCGTTGACGCATGTCCTGGAGGCTCATGCTGCGGTCGGCATACAGCCGATCGCGAACATCGGCGGGCGGGTAAATGTCCGGGTCGGTGCGCACGGCCTCATCCACCAGAGGAGTCGCGGCCTGGTTGGCGCTGGCAAAGAACAAGGTGTTGGTCAGTGCAGCAACGGATTCGGGGCGCAACATGAACTCAATGAACTGGCGAGCGGCTTCAGGGTGCGGCGCGTCCTTGGGGATCGCCAGGTTGTCCTGCCACACGAGGGTGCCTTCCCTGGGAATCCGGTAGGCGATTTCATAGGGTTTGTTGTTCTTGCGCGCCTGCTCGGCGGCCACGCTCGCATCACCGTTGTAAGCCAGCGCCAAACAAATATCGCCATTGGCCAGGTCGTTGATCTGCCGCCCGCTGGCCACGTACAGCACCGAAGGCTGCAGTTGGTTTAACAGCACTTGCGCTGCGTCGAGGTCGCTTTTGCCAGTGCTATAGGGATCTTTACCCAGATAGTGCAACGCCAGGCCGATCACCTCCTGCGGCGAATCAATGATCGCAACTCCACAGTCCTTCAGTTTGCTGGCGTATTCCGGTTTAAACAGCAGGTCCAGGCTGTTGAGTGGCACGTTCGGCAAGCGCTTCTGCACCGCCTCGACATTCATCCCAAGCCCCAGCGTGCCCCAGGTATAAGGGACACCGTAGCGATTGCCGGGATCGACCGCGGCCATTTTTTGCAACAGATCCGGGTCGAGATTGGCGTAGCCCTTCAGACCCTGGTGATCAATAGGTTTCAGCGCACCAGCCGCCAAACCACGGGCCAGCACACTGGACGACGGCACCACCACGTCATAGCCGCTGCCACCGGTAAGCAGTTTGGTTTCGAGCACTTCCGGCGCGTCGAAGGTGTCGTAGCGTACGTGAATCCCGGTTTCCTTCTCGAAACGCTGCAAGGTTTCGGGGGCGACGTAATCGGCCCAACTGTAAAGATTGAGGACTTTTTCCTCGGCCTGCGCCGACACGGCCATGGCAAGGAACAGTGCGGGGAAACACAGCTTGAATAGAGGAGCCATGACGAACACCTGACCTGAGGAAGTGGCTGCAGAATGCGTCGTCGGATACATTGAGGAAATATCAAGTTTGTTAACCTGACTTTATCCCGGAGTAATGTTTGATGCTCAGTCAACTGCATGACCTGGACCTGCACCTGTTGCGCCTGTTCGTCAATGTGGTGGAGTGCGGCGGCTTCAGTGCGGCGCAGGGTGAGCTGGGCCTGAGCCAGTCGAGCATCAGCCAGCAAATGGCCAAGCTCGAAACCCGACTCGGCTATCGCCTGTGCAGTCGCGGCAAGGGCGGATTCAAGATCACTCCGAAGGGCGAACAACTGCTCACGGCGACGCGCGCGCTGTTCGAGTCCATCGAAGCGTTCCGCCATCAATCCAATGGCGTGGCCGGGCGCTTGATCGGTGAGGTGCGCCTGGGCTTGTCCGAAGCGCTGGATCAATCCGTGCTGCTCCGGGTCGCCGATGCGATCCGGCGCTTTCGGGAGCGGGACGAGTCGGTGCGCATCGAGCTGATCAGCGCCATGCCCGGTGAAATGGAACGGCTGCTGCTGCAACAACGGCTGGAACTGGCCATCGGATATTTCTCACAGGTGCAAAGTGCCTTTGACTACCGCGAGCTGTTCAGCGAGACCCAGCACTTGTATTGCGCACCCGGTCACCCGCTGTTCACCGATGACGCACCTGACGATCAAGCGCTCCAGGCGTGCGACCGGGTCGATCACCCTTACCGCTTCCTGCGCAGCGACGAGCCATTCCAGGGCAAGCAGTGTTCGGCACGCTCGGAGCAGGTCGAAGGCACCCTCGCCTTCATTCTGTCCGGCAAACACGTCGGTTATTTGCCCAGCCACTTTGCGTGCAGCTGGGAAGACAAAGGCCTGCTCAAGGCCGTGCGTTGCAGCGATATGAGTTTTGAGGTGGCGTTTCATCTGGCCCGGCATCGCGCTCAGGTCCCGGGGGATGCACAGAAGGCCTTTGAAGAGGATTTACTTGCGGCGTTTGCCTGATGCCAGCGACGATCCTGTGGGAGCGAGCTTGCTCGCGAAGAGGGAGTGTCAGTCGAAACCTACATTGCCTGACACACCGCCTTCGCGAGCAAGCTCGCTCCCACAGAGGTTGCGCGAGCTGGGTGGGTGGCTCATCGCTCGCTACAAAATAGTCTTTCTGGCATCCTGCGCCTCCATTTTCTGACCCGGCCCGCCTTCTGGCACGCACAAAATCCATGACCGCCTCTGAAAAAGCCCCTGCTTCACGCAACAGCGACCTGATTTACGGTCTCAACGATCGCCCCCATCTGACCGCCACCCTCTTCGCCGCCCTGCAGCACGTACTCGCCAGTTTCGTCGGCATCATTACCCCGACACTGATCATGGGCGGCGCGCTGGGCCTGCAAAGCGAAGTGCCCTACCTGATCAGCATGGCGCTGTTTGTCTCAGGCCTGGGCACCTTCGTCCAGGCGCGGCGGTTTGGCCCGGTCGGGTCCGGTCTGTTGTGTTTGCAAGGCACCAGTTTTTCGTTCATCAGCGTGATTCTCAGTGCCGGTTTCATGGTCAAGGCCCGGGGCGGCGGCACCGATGAAATCCTCTCGACGATCTTCGGCGTGTGCTTTTTCGCCGCCTTCATCGAAGTGGTGTTGAGCCAGTTCATTGGCAAACTGCGGATGCTGATCACCCCGGTGGTGACCGGGACCATCATCACCCTGATGGGCCTGTCCCTGATCAAAGTCGCCATGACCGACATCGCCGGCGGCTTCGGTGCGACGGACCTCGGCGCCGCCAGTCACCTGGCGCTGGCGGCACTGGTGCTCGGGACCATTGTCGTGCTTAACCGGGTGGATGTGCCGTTCCTGCGCCTTGGCGCGATCGTCATCGGCCTGACCCTCGGCTATGCCGTCGCCTGGTTCATGGGCCATGTGGATTTCAGCAGCCTGCCCGCAGTGCCATTGATGAGCGTCCCGGTGCCGTTCAAGTACGGCTTCAATTTCGATTGGGTGGCCTTCGTGCCGGTGGCGGTGATTTTCCTGGTGTCGCCACTGGAAGCGGCGGGCGACCTGACCGCCAACTCGATGATTTCCGGGCAGCCGGTCAAAGGTCCGATCTACCTCCGCCGAATCAAATCCGGTTTGCTGGCCGACGGTCTCAACTCGGCCATGGCGGCGGTGTTCAACAGCATGCCGATGGTGACCTTCGCCCAGAATAACGGCGTGATTCAGCTCACCGGCGTCGCCAGCCGCTACGTGGCGTTCTTTATTGCCGGCCTGTTGGTGGTGCTGGGGTTGTTCCCGATGATCGGCGCGGTGCTGCAATTGATGCCCAAACCCGTGCTTGGCGGTGCCGAGCTGGTGATGTTCGGCACCGTCGCGGTGGCCGGGATCAAGATCCTCGCCGAAGCCGGTCTGCACCGGCGCAACATGCTGATTGTGGCGATTTCCCTCGGCATGGGGCTGGGTGTGGCGGCCGTGCCGCAAGTGTTGCGTGAACTGCCGAAGGCGTTGCATAACATCTTCGAATCGCCGATCACCGTCGGCGCGTTCTGCGCTATCGTGCTGAACATCTTCCTGCCCGAGGAGTTCATTGCGCTGGAAGAAGACGATTTCGACCCGGAAGCCTCAATCCTTCAGGTCATGGAAAACCCGGATGTCCAGGCCAAAGGTGAACCCGCCACGCCGGTGGCTGTCGCACAGTTGAACCACTAGCCGTGTTCAAGGGTTGAGCCGAAGTCGGTTCAGCCCTTTTTTAGATGAGAGCACCTCAATGCGCAGTGTCCACGCCGTCATTCTTTCCCTGCTTTTGCTCTCTCTGAGCGCCTGTGCGCTGTTCCCCAATCGCGATCCGCTGAACATCAACGTGGTCGGCATCGAACCGCTGCAAAGCCAGGACATGGAAGTGCGTTTCGCGGTGAAAATTCGCGTGCAGAATCCCAATGACACCCCCATCGACTACAACGGCGTCGCCCTGGATCTGGAGGTTAACGGTCAGCCCCTCGCCTCTGGCGTGAGCGATCAGTCGGGCTCGATTGCACGGTTTTCCGAAACCGTACTGACCGTGCCGGTGAGCGTTTCAGCGTTCTCGGTGCTGCGTCAGACATTAGGCCTGAGCAGGACGCAAACACTGGACAACCTGCCTTACGTGCTGCACGGCAAACTGGCCGGCGGCTTGTTTGGCACGATGCGTTTCGTGGACAGTGGCAAACTTAGCCTGCCTACATCATCCGCCGGCACCTGGTAAACCCGACTCAATGCGCTACAAAAAACATGACACCCTTGTAGGAGCGAGCTTGCTCCGGGCGGCGTTCCGACGAAGTACTCGAGAGCAACGCGTTTATTCAGGAACACCGCGTTATCGTTAACGTCCTTCGCGAGCGAACTCCTACACTACTTGGCAGCCATCAGGCGATTGACTTCACTGCGCACCATGTTGGCGAATTCCGGCGGCGACATGCCATCGAGTTCAGCGCGGACCCACTCGGCCCATTTGCCTTTGCGTTTGGCGCGCTCACCGAACAACCGTGCGGCTTCGCCTTTGGATTTACCCAGGTTGCTTTGCCAAAGATCAAACAGACGGGATTTCTCATCTTCAAGCGCAGCGCGCTCGGCGAGGGGTTTGTCGGCCAGATTGAAGCTCATGGGGATTACCTGCTGCGTAAAATAGGCGACATCTTACACTGTAGAAGGAAATGTCCTGCGCTGGATTTTGCTGCCGGACGGCGTTGCCACGCAAAATTACTGCAACTTTTTCAGGCGCCCCAGACTCCATTGTTCACTGTCCATTCACCGCAAGGAGTACCCCAATGGCCCGAAGAACCGCCGCACAAGTCGCCGATGACCAAATCAAGGATCAGGCCTTCAGTGAACTTCAGGCTCTGATCGAAGAGTCGGAAAAACTACTCAAGAGCAGCGCCTCACTCGTGGGTGAGGAAGCCGAGACACTGCGCGGGCAAATCGCCCAGAAACTCCAACAGGCAATGGATTCGGTTGCCAATGTGCGTGCTCGGACCCAACCCGCCGTCGACGCGACCGAAATCTACATCGGTGGTCATCCGTGGCAAACCGTGGCCATCTCCGCGGGCTTCGGCCTGGTGGTCGGATTGTTGCTGGGTCGACGCTGATCGCCTCTGCTTTTTTTTGTAGGAGCGAGCTTGCTCGCGATGGTGTGTCAGGCAACGTTGAAGTCGACTGACACACCATCGTCGGAACGCCGCCCGGAGCAAGCTCGCTCCTACATGATGAGGTTTGTCACTCCTCGGTAAGCCCTGCCAGCTCCCGCAGGCTCGCCAGCGTCTGTGGGTCGAGCGGGATGCCGTCAGCCTTCGACTTCGCCCGTTGGTGGTGACGTCGATCACCCGGCAAACGCTTGAGCCCTACGCCGTGCATCTGCCGGACCAGCTCCTGACTGCGCTCGGCAAAATTCTGCCCGGCGGCCTTGCTCGGATCGATGACGATCAGCAGTTGGCCGGTCCAGGGCGTCTTGGCCCCCGGATGGTTCGACCAATCGAACTCGAAGGAGAAATTGCCGCCGGTCAACGCCGCCGCCAACAGTTCCACCATCATCGACAGCGCCGAACCTTTATGCCCACCAAACGGTAGCAACGCCCCCCCTTCCAGAATCGCTTTCGGGTCCTGAGTCGGCTGACCGAGGCTGTCCACGCCCATGCCCGCCGGCAAACGCTCGCCCTTGCGCGCCGCGATCTGCACATCGCCATGGGCAATGGCGCTGGTGGCCAGGTCGAAGACAATCGGTTCACCGTCGGCCCGAGGCGCGGCGAAGGCAATCGGGTTGGTCCCGAACAGTGGGCGATCGGCACCATGCGGCACTACGCAGGTCATGCTGTTGACCACACTCAGCGCCACCAACCCTTCATCGGCAAAAGGTTCGACATCCGGCCACAAGGCGGCGAAGTGATGGGAGTTACGGATCGCCAGCACCGCAATGCCGGCACTGCGGGCCTTTTCCACCAGCAACGCGCGTGCCGCCGCGAGGGCTGGTTGAGCGAAACCGTTGCCAGCGTCGACCCGGACAAAACCCGAGGCCACATCCTCGACCACCGGCACGGCATGGCCATTGACCCAGCCGCTGTTCAACGTCGACACATAACCGGGAATTCGGAACACCCCATGGCTGTGGGCGCCATCACGTTCGGCGCCGGCGCAGTTGAGGGCCAGTGTTCTGGCGACATCGGCAGACGTGCCATGGCGCAGGAAAATCTGTTCAAGCAACACAACGAGAGCCTCGAAATCGAGGGTGCACTTGGCCATTTCGGGTGTAGCGGTCATCTGAGGCTCCAATTTTATTATTGAGTACGGGCAACAGGGTGGTACGCGGTTGCAGGGCAACCAAAAGCAATTGCCGATTAAGCGCTGTTTTACCGGCATCCTGTCAAGTCTCGACCGCCTCGAAAAACGAGGACATTGCTTGCCTCGACCTTGTCAGACCGTTTGTTGACCTCATAGATAAGCAGAAGGATCTGGGCAGTACACTTCATGAAGAAACTGACCGGGTAAAGGGCGCCGAACGCAGCTTCGCCAGCGGCTACCAGGAGCGTGTTTCGCCTGATATTTTCTTGACTGACTGGCATTAGCTTGGGAGGCGTTTGTGCGACATCTCACAGGTTGCTGACGTGTCGGTGACAAAATTTCTACATTTGAGCCTTCATGATTTGCCAAGCTCATACCTCTCATTGATCGAGAGCCCTCATTTTCCTGATCAGGCGCTGAAAAGGAGTTTTTTGCATGTACCTCTCGCAAACGCCAACGGACGGGAACCCTGCACCTAAGGGCACTTCATGAGCACCGTCGTTTTCGAGCGACGTACCGAACGCCCTGGCAATGAGCGGATCCGGTTTGTACTCAAGACCTTTGGCTTGCGGACCAGTCTGATTCGCCTGAAAGTCATCGACGCCTTGCTGATCGCCGCCGACAGCGATCGCAGCCTGGGCGCGCGCGGCGTGCACACTCAGTTATTGGACCTGGATGTTCCCATGTCCTTTTTGAGTGTGAGAGAAGTCTTGAAACGCTTGTGCGGTGAAGGTTTGATTATCCTGAACCCGGACAAAAGCTACAGCCTGCACCCGAAGGCGCTCGCCGTTCTCCACGGCGAGTAACCCGCCCCCGACGCGTCGCTCAGGGCTTGACCTTGCGGCGCATCACGCCATTGACCACCACCACGATCACGGCCACCCCAATGGCGATGTACTGGAACAGCTTTTCGCTGATGACACCGGTGTTCTGCAGATACGAAAGGCCGAACATGATCCCCAGCACCACCAGCGAGATCAGAATCGAGTATTTCAAACGTTGCGACTGAGTCATTGCCACTTTCCTTTAACGTAAGCCTGAACCTGAGCTTGAAGCTGAAAATTGTATCCGCTTTGTATCCGAATGCATGCCAAGCCCCTACCGTTCTCCGGGAATGGGGCGCTGCAATCGGGGTCTCATGTTACAGCCGATGAAGAGTTTTAGCTTCATTGCGGCTATAACCATGAGGATCTACAAATGTTCCGTCGAATCACACTGCTGATTCCCCTGCTTGCCATATTATCCTTGAGCGGCTGCATTATTTTCCCCCACGGTGGCTGGCACCACGATCACTATTACGACCACGGCGGACCGGGTTACTACCAACATCGCTAGCGTTCCCTTCAGCGGCCTGAGGCCTTGCTGAAAACATCATTTTCCGACTGAGTGCAAAGCTCCACCATCCAGTCCACGAACACCCTGACCCGCCGTGACAACTGGCGGTGAGGAGGATAGAGCGCCGTCAACGGCATGCCCGGTGGCGGCACCTTCCTCAAGACCTCAATCAAACGTCCCTCCTTCAATTGCCGGGCCACGTGATAATACGGGGTCTGGACCAATCCATACCCGGCCTCACACGCCGCCAGATAACCATCGGCACTGTTGACCGAAACCTGCTTGGGCAGGTTGACCGGTTGCACCTGGCCATCGACGACAAACTCCAGCCCGAAGCGCTTGCCGCTGCTGCTGGAAACGTACTCCACCATGCGGTGCCCCTGAAGATCCGCCAGACACAGCGGCGTGCCGTGACGCTGCACATAGTCGGGGCTGGCGCATGTGATCTGGTCCAGCATGACCAGCGGCCGCGCCACCAGCGAATCGTCCAGTGACGAGCCGCCACGCAGCACACAATCGACACCCTCGCGAATCAGGTCGACAGGCCGGTCATTCAGTCCTATCTCCAGCTCGATCAAGGGATACCGCGCCGTGAATTGCGGTAATGCCGGGATCACGATCAAGCGCCCTACCCCCGCCGGCATATCCACCCGCAACAAACCCTTGGGGTTATGGCGGGCAGCAGAGAACACCGCTTCGGTTTCTTCCAGGTCTGCCAGCAACCTGACGCAACGGGGATAGTAGGCCGCGCCGTCGAGCGTCAGACTGATCTGCCGCGTCGTGCGTTGCAGCAACTGCACGCCGAGGTGCGCCTCGAGCTGCTTGATCAAAATGGTCACCGAGGCCCGGGGCAGTTGCAGGCTGTCGGCGGCCTTGGCAAAGCCGCCCAGTTCGACGATTCGGGTGAACACGCGCATAGCGTTGAAACGGTCCATTAGTAGGATGTCTCGACTTATTGTTTAGATTTTACGAATAGTGATAGCAGTTTTACCCGGTTTATCTAGTTTCTGTCGAGGTCAACAATGGGGGCTCACATTCACAGGGAGTTGATCTCATGCAAACACGTCAATTGGGTAAAAACGGTCCGCAAGTGTCAGCAATCGGCCTGGGCTGCATGGGCATGACCGATTTCTATACGACAGGCACCGACACCCGCGAAGCCACGGCCACCTTGCATCGCGCGCTGGAATTGGGCGTCAACCTGCTCGACACCGCCGACATGTACGGGCCACACACCAACGAAACGCTGATCGGCAAAGCGATTGTCGGCAAGCGCGACCAGGTGTTTCTGGCGAGCAAGTTCGGCATCGTCCGCGACCCGGCCAACCCCGGCGCACGCGGCGTGAATGGCCGACCGGAATACATTCGCCAAGCCATCGACGGCACCCTCGAACGCCTCGGTGTTGAAACGCTGGATTTGTACTACCAACACCGAATCGACCCACAGGTGGCCATCGAGGAAACGGTCGGCGCCATGGCCGAACTGGTAAAGGCCGGCAAGGTACGTTACCTGGGCTTGAGCGAAGCCTCGGCCGCGACGCTGGAGCGGGCGCACAAGGTGCACCCGATCAGCGCACTGCAAAGCGAGTACTCGCTGTGGAGTCGCGATCAGGAGGAAAACGGCTGCCTTGCGGCGTGCCAGCGACTGGGTGTTGCCTTTGTCCCCTACAGCCCCTTGGGCCGGGGTTTTCTGACCGGGGCCTTGAAAAGCCCGGATGATTTCGCTGCGGACGACTACCGGCGCTTCAGCCCGCGTTTCCAAGGAGAAAACTTCGCGAAGAATCTGTTGCTGGTGCAGCAAGTACAGGCCCTGGCCGCAGAAAAAGGCGTGACCGCCGGCCAACTGGCGCTGGCGTGGGTATTGGCCCAAGGCGACTACCTGATCCCGATTCCGGGAACCAAACAGCGTAAATACCTGGAAGAAAATGTCGCCGCGCTGGACGTGAAGTTGAGTCGCGAGGAATTGCACGCGCTGGAAACGATATTCCCGGCGAATGCCACGGCCGGTTTGCGTTATCCGGAAGAGGTCATGAAATTGCTCGACCGCTGACCCCTTATTTTGACCAAACCCTGCCCCTGTAGGAGCGAGCCTGCTCGCGAAGGTGTGTCAGTCGACATCGATGTAGCTGACACACCTTCGCGAGCAGGCTCGCTCCTACAAGGGTATTGTCTGCAGTATTAGTTCGAAACAATCTCATCGCTCATTGTCGAAAAAACCGGTCAGAATGCATTTTTTTGGCCTTCATTCGACGCGAGATTTTATGCGAAACCACCTACGTCTGGTTGCTCTGAGCGCCTTGTTCATTTCTTCCCTCGTCCAGGCTGCCGACCTGATCCCGATCGAAGTCCACCGCGATTCCAATTGCGGTTGCTGCAAAAAATGGATCAGCCATCTGCAAGCCAACGGCTTCAAGGTCGAAGACCATGTTGAAGCCAACATGAGCGAATTCAAGCAACAGCACGGTGTGCCACCACGCCTGGCGTCCTGCCACACGGCGTTGATCAACGGCAAATTCGTCGAAGGCCATGTGCCTGCCGATCAGGTGCTGGCGTTGAGCAAGCGCGATGATCTGTTGGGTGTGGCCGCCCCCGGCATGCCCATGGGTTCGCCCGGCATGGAAATGGACGGCATGAGCGATGCGTACCAGGTAATCGGTCTTAAAAAGGACGGCACTGACGTGGTGGTGGCGGACTACCCTGCCCATTGAAGTTCTGCGGCATTGGGCTGGATCGGTTGAACGATCATGCACGGCGATTGCCTGTGTTTAATGTCGTCCTAATCGTACCGTTCCAGCATCGGCCGATTGTCTATGGAGTAGCCCCATGCCCCTCGCCCTCACCCGCTGGCTGTCCGGCCTGCTGCTGACCGTCGCACTGCCCGTCATCGCTTATGCTGAAGGCCCGGAATACGGGCCGGAACTGCAAGGCTTCGAGTATCCCTATACGGTCAAGCATTTCGCCTTCCAATCCCAGGGCAAAGCCCTGCAAATGGGCTACATGGACGTCGCCGCGCATGGCAAGGCCAACGGTCGCAGCATTGTGTTGATGCACGGCAAGAATTTCTGCGGCGCGACCTGGGACAGTTCGATCAAAGCCCTGAGCGAGGCCGGTTACCGGGTGATCGCCCCGGACCAGATCGGTTTCTGCACCTCCAGCAAACCGGACCACTACCAATACAGTTTCCAGCAACTGGCCAGCAACACCCACCAGTTGCTCAAAGCCCTCGGCATCCAGAAAACCAGCGTGCTCGGGCACTCCACCGGCGGCATGCTCGCCACCCGCTATGCGTTGCAATACCCCGATCAAGTCGAGCAACTGGCGCTGGTCAACCCTATCGGACTGGAAGACTGGAAGGCGCTCGGCGTGCCTTATCGCACGGTTGATCAATGGTACGAACGCGAACTGAAACTCACGGCCGACGGCATCCGCACCTATGAGCGCAACACCTATTACGGTGGCCGCTGGAAGCCGGAATTCGACCGCTGGGTGGACATGCTCGCCGGCCTGAACAAAGGCTCTGGGCATGCGCAAGTGGCATGGAATTCGGCGCTGATCTACGACATGATCTTCACCCAGCCGGTGTACTACGAGTTCAAGGACCTGAAGATGCCGACGTTGTTGATGATCGGCACGTCCGACACCACCGCTATCGGCAGCGACATCGCCTCACCCGAGGTCAAGGCGAAAATCGGTCATTACGACGTCCTCGGCAAGCAAGTGGCGAAACTGATTCCGCAGTCGACGCTGGTCGAGTTCCCCGGCATGGGGCACGCGCCGCAGATGGAAGAACCTGCAGAATTCCACCAGGCCCTGCTCGCCTGGCTAAACAAAACCAACCCCGTTCGTTGATGAGGTAAGGCTGATGGCTGTGCAGATCGCGGTAATTGATGACTGGCAGGACGTGGCCCGTGGCGTGGTGGACTGGTCGGTACTGGACGCCATAGGGTCGGTGAGTTTTATCCATGACTATCCGTCTGACAACGAGACGATGGCAGCGCGTCTGGGCGAGTTTGAAGTGATTTGCGTGATGCGCGAGCGCACCCGGTTTGATGAAGACCTGCTGCGACGGTTACCGAAACTCAAGCTGCTGGTCACTGGAGGCATGCGCAACGCGGCCCTGGACCTGAAAGCCGCCACCGCGCTGGGCATAAAAGTCAGCGGCACCGACAGCTACAAACACGCCGCCCCGGAACTGACCTGGGCACTGATCATGGCCGCGACCCGCAACCTGGTGGTCGAAGCCAACGCCCTGCGCGCCGGCCAATGGCAACAAGGCCTGGGTGGCGATTTGCACGGCAAAACCCTGGCGATCCTCGGGCTAGGCAGCATCGGTCAACGTGTCGCCCAGTTCGGTCAGGTGTTCGGCATGCGGGTCATCGCCTGGAGCGAAAACCTCACGGCTCAACGCGCCGCCGAAGTCGGCGTGACCTATGTCAGCAAACAGGAACTGTTCGAACAGGCCGATGTGCTGTCGGTCCATCTGGTGCTCAGTGATCGCAGCCGGGGCTTGGTGGACGCTCAGGCGCTGGACTGGATGAAGCCCACTGCACTACTGGTCAACACCGCCCGTGGGCCGATTGTCGACGAGTCTGCGCTGATCAAGGCGCTGCAAAAACGGCGACTGGCAGGCGCGGCGCTGGATGTGTTCGAGCAGGAACCGCTGCCCGCGCATCATCCGTTCAGAACGCTGGAAAACGTATTGGCGACACCTCACGTTGGCTATGTCAGCCAACGCAATTACCAGCAGTTCTTTTCACAGATGATCGAGGACATCCAGGCCTGGTCCGCGGGCAAGCCCATTCGCCTGCTGGGCTGATACTGCGTCATCGTTCATTCGCGAGCAGGCTCGCTCCCACAGGGTAATGTGTTCACAAACCCCATGTGTGCGAGCCTGCTCGCGAATGGCCTCGCCACCGATCTAACTGCCTTTCACCGCCACAAACGCCGCGGCCGCAGCGTGATGGACATGATCTTTCATGGCGGTTCTCCAGATCGACAACGATGCCGTCGAGCATAGCGCCTCGATTTGAGCTTTCCTTACGAAGACCTTCACAAAGAAATGAATAATTGTTCACGCTGTGGTGTTCACTGCTTATCAACCATGAGGCACCTGATGGAGCATCACCCATGAACAACCGTTTCGCTGTTATTGCCACTCCGTTGTTGCTGGCTGTCGCGTTATCCAGCCCGCTTGCCTTGGCCAATGGCGGCGGCGATAGCGCCCCTGCCAGACCCAGCTGCCCCAAAGGCCAGGTCCTGGACACCAGGTCGCAGAAATGCCTCAAGCAAACCAGCAGTCTGGTGCCGGACGCCGACCGCACCGACTACGCCTATCAGCTGGCCAAGGACGGGCGTTACGAAGAAGCCCTGGCGCTGCTCGACACCCTGAAAGTTCCGAATACCGCCAAAGCCTTGAACTATCGGGGCTACGCCACGCGTAAACTGGGGCGCACCGATGAAGGCATCGGTTACTACTTGCAGTCGGTCAAGCTCGATCCGCAGTATGCGCAAGTCCGCGAGTACCTCGGCGAAGCCTATGTGGTCAAAGGCCGACTGGACCTCGCTCAAGATCAGTTGCAGCGCATCAAATCGATCTGCGGCGACACCTGCGAGGAATACCAGGACCTGGCCGAAGCCATCAACGACTCATCGAAAACCTGACACCGAGCAGACGGAGGTCGCCATCGCCAGCGATCAGGCAATACGGGCAGAGTTGGGCCAGCATCTGGCGCGTTTATGGCGCTATGGCCTGCTGTTGTCCCGACAACGGCATGTCGCCGAAGACCTGGTGCAGGCGACCTGCGTGCGCGCGCTCGAACGTGCCGGGCAGTTTGAACCGGGCACGCGCATGGACCGTTGGCTGCTGAGCATTTTACATTCGATCTGGCTCAATGAAGTCCGTGCGCGTCGAGTGCGCCATGGCGCCGGCTGGGTGGATGCCGACAACGCCTTGTCGTTCGACGGTGAATACGTGGCCCAGACTCACGTTCTGGCGGCTCAGGTAATCCGGCGCGTCGACGCGCTGCCCGAAACCCAGCGCGAAACGGTGTATCTGGCCTATGTCGAGGGCTTGTCCTACCGCGAAGTGGCCGAGGTGCTGCAAGTGCCCATCGGCACCGTCATGAGCCGCCTCGCCGCCGCCCGCGTGAAACTGGCCGAGTATCCGCCGTTACAGGCCGTACCGAACCCATCCACTGGAGAACGTCGATGAACGATCACGCGATACCGTCGGATGAGCAACTGGTGGCCTACCTTGACGACCAGCTCGACGCAGAACAACGCGCCCGCATCGACGCGGCCATTGCTGAAGATTCGATGCTCAACCTGCGCCTGCAATGGCTGGCTCGCAGCAACCTGCCGTTCAAAGATGCCTTCAATGAATTGGCTCGACAGGCGCCGGTGGATCGCTTGCAATCCATGCTCGACACGTTGCCCTCGCCTGAACGTCCGGCGCTGAGCCGGCGCTGGTTCCTCGCGGCCGCCGCCGGGTTGGTCGTCAGCGGTGTGCTGGCAGACCGACTATTCCTCGGCTGGCAAATGAGTCAGCAGAAAAACAATTGGCGCGGTTTAGTCGCCGAGTACATGTCCCTCTACGTGCCGCAAACCCTCGACCATCTGCCCAGCGACGAAGCCGCCCAGCGTGTGCAACTGCGCACCATCGATGCGCGTCTGGGGCTGAACCTTCTGCCCGCCCAACTGACCTTGCCGCGCCCCGAATTCAAGCGTGCGCAGATCCTCGAATACGACGGCGTGGCGATTGCGCAGATTACCTACCTGGACCCGATACACGGCCCAATGGCGCTCTGCGTCACCCGCTCCAACAGCGGCCAGCGCGATTTTGCCCAGGAGCGTCGGCACGAGATGAACATTGTTTACTGGGCAGACAGGGAGCATGCGTGGATGCTGATCGGGCACAACCCCATGGCGGAACTGCAGGACATGGCCAAACAGTTGCGCAGCCGCCTCAGCGCGTAGACCTGTAGCAGCTGCCGAGCCTGCGAGGCTGCGTTCGGGCCGGGGTCGCGCTCGACCGTAGTCCTCGCAAATTCTGTCTACGCGGTTTGCCTGATAAACCTTGCTGTCTGATTTTACGACTGCTGCGCAGCCGGACGCAGCCTCGCGGGCTCGGCAGCTGCTACAAAAAACGTCCGCCAGCGATGTGGGTTTGATGTCAGGACGTCCTTACCATTGCGCCAGGGAGCGCCCCTGCCGCACCGGTAGTCAGCGAATATTTCACCTTGTCGCCCACGAAAAAACAGACGTCACCTTCGGGCGTGATATTGGGCCCTATCCTGATCGCAAGCCTGAAAGAACCATCATCAGGTGTCACCAAGGCAAACTTCGTCGACGTTGCTTCTACCCTGACTTCCCTGATCGCGTTAATCGTCCCGATGCCGTTTTTTTTTGTTGTTTGCTCAACCATCTCTCCTCTCCTGGCCATCAGCACTTGCCGTCGAAGCCTGATTGCGAAGAGGCAATAAGACGCCTAATTGGCGAGGGTGACTACTGTCAAATCTGACAGGTGCCGCTTAATGATCAGTGGTGGGCAACCATAACCTGAACCGCGCCCCACCCAGTGGCGAAGGTTCAACGGTGAGCGTACCGCCTTGCGCTTCCAGCGCCCGACGACTGATGGCCAGCCCCAGACCAAAGCCGCCGGTCGCCCGATCGCGGCTACGGTCCAGCCGATAGAAGGGTTCGAATACTCGCTCACGCTCGTCATCCGGAATGCCGATCCCGTCATCGTCGACCCAAATCTCACATCCTTTGGCACACACCTGCACACCCACTTGAATGCGTTTTTCGCAGTAGCGCATGGCGTTGCGCAGCAGGTTCTGCAGGGCGCGGGCGGTCAGGCGCGGGTCGAGGGTGAAGCGTTCGAGTTGGCCGTGGAGCAATACATCGATGACGATGTCCGGTGACTGCTCTTCATCGATGCTGCCGAGGATGCTGTCGATGAATTCATCCAGCAACACCTCGACCTGCTCTGGCAACTTCGCCGGGTTTTGCAGGCGGCTGTAGGACAGCAGTTCCAGCACCAGTTCGTCGAGTTCACGAATGTGATTGACCAGCCCTTGCAAGCGTTCGCGGCTGGCGGCCGGCAAGTCGTCGGACAGTGCCAGTGCGAGGCCGAAATCCAGTCGCGTCAGCGGCGTGCGCAATTCATGGGACACGGCGTTGAGCAGGTCGCGCTGCTGGTTCAGCAGCTTTTCGATGTCACCGGCCATGGTGTCGAAAACGTTGGCCAGACTGCCAATGTTGGAACTGGGAGAAATCTGTGTGCGCTCGTCCAGGTGCCCCTTGCCGAAGCGTTCGGCGGTACCTTTGAGTCGTTCAAGGTCACGCCAGTGCGGGCGCAGCCACAACAGCAGGCAAGCGAGCATTGTCGCGCCGATCAGCACGTTGATGCTCCAGTACAACAGGCTGACGTCCATCGGGTCCGGAGGCACGATCATTTGCACCACCGTCTGTTCGTTCAACGGCGCCACCGCCAGGGTGCGCCAGCCCCAGTCGCCAATGCGCACGACATTCTCGCCGCGCTGCAAACGTTCGCGCTCATACAGAGTGAAATCGGCATCGTCATTGCGTGTGAGGACGATATGCAGCGGCTGGAACTCCTTGTCCATCTCCTCGGCCAAGCCTGGCCACTGCGCGGGGGGAACGGCGTGAAACTGTTTGACGATGAGGGTTTGCAGCCCTCGGGAGTAGTCGAGGTTGTAGGTGATGAAGCGTTCATGGAAGACCTTGATCACCAGGTCCGGCACCAGATAAATCGCAGCGCTGAACGAGACGATGGTCACCAGGTACAGGCGAAACAGAATTCTGAACATGGGCTCAGCATTCCCACTCGGAACGGCTGAACAGGTAACCCTTGCCCCACACGGTTTTGATCTTGCGCGCCTCACCCGCATGATCGTCGAATTTTCGCCGCAGCTTGGAGATCGCCACGTCCACCGAGCGGTCGGTGCCATTGAATTCAATGCCGCGCAGGCGTTGCAGAATCTGGTCGCGGCTCAGCACTTCGCCAGCGTGCCGGGCAAGCACCACCAGCAAGTTGTATTCGCCGCTGGACAGTTCGACCAGTTGATCGCGCCAGGTCACCGTGCGTTCGGACAGGTCGATGCACAGATTGCCCATGAGGATGCGGTCGTTGGCGGTTTGCGGTTCGCTGAGGCTGCTGCGCCGCAGCAACGTCCGCACCCGGGCCAGCAAAACGCGGGGCTCGCAAGGTTTGGTGACGTAGTCATCGGCACCCATTTCCAGCCCCAACACCTGGTCGTGGCTGTCGTCGCGGGCGGTGAGCATCAGGATCGGCAAGGTCGCCGAGTCGGCGCGCAGCAAGCGGCAGACTTGCAGGCCGTCGAGCCCCGGCAGCATCAGGTCGAGAATCACCAGGTCCGGTGGATTGACCCGCGCACGCTCGCGCACTTGATCACCACGGCTGATCACGCTGACGGAGTAGCCATTGCGTTCCAGGTAGCTGGCAATCAGTTCGGAGAGCGCGGCGTCGTCTTCGACCAGGAGGATGTTGGGCATGGGGTATTCCAGAAAGTGCGGTGGCGACCTTTCGGGCCTCTTCGCGGGCAAGCCTCGCTCCTACGGGATTCTTGCGGTTTCAAGATTGCTTGACTTGTAGGAGCGAGGCTTGCCCGCGAACGAGCGCGAAGCGATCGCCAAGGATATACGCCCTCACCCACACCTGAGTAAACCCCTTACACAATTTCACACAGCACCTACAAAGCTTCACTCCTACCCTCGTCGACGCCCCGTAGGATGCTGGGGGTCATTACTGGGGTAATTCATGTCAAAGAATCTGCTGGCCAGACTCAGTCTGCTTGCACTGGCGCTGACGCTGAGCGCTTGTGACAAGTCCACGAACGCCGAAGAACAGGCACCACTTGCCACGGTTCGCATCGAGACCATTGAAGCGCGGCCACTGTCGATCAGCAGCGAACTGAGCGGGCGGATTGCCGCGCCGCGCATGGCCGAAGTCCGTGCCCGGGTCGCCGGTGTGGTATTGCAACGGGCCTTTCGTGAAGGCAGCGACGTAAAGAAAGGCGATGTGTTGTTTCGGATCGACCCGGCACCGTTCAAGGCTGACCTGGACAGCGCCGAGGCGTCGCTGCGCAAGGCCGAAGCCAATGCCTTTCAGGCGCGCCTGCAAGCGCAGCGTTACGCCCAGTTGATCGAAGGCAACGCCATCAGCGGCCAGGACTACGACAACGCCCGGGCCAGCGTCCGCCAAACCGCAGCCGACGTCGCCGCCAACAAAGCCGCGGTCGAGCGAGCGAAACTCAACCTGGGTTATGCCACCGTCACCGCGCCGATTTCCGGGCGCATCGGTCGCGCACTGGTCACCGAAGGCGCACTGGTCGGGCAGAACGAAACCACGCCGCTGGCATTGATTCAGCAGCTGAACCCGATTCATGCCGACCTCACCCAGTCGACCCGCGAACTCAACGAGCTGCGCCGCGCCTTTCGTTCCGGCCAGTTGCAGCAAGTCGGCCAGGGCCAGGCCAAAGCCACGCTGATCCAGGACGATGGCAGCCTCTATCCGCTGCCCGGCAAGTTGCTGTTCACCGACATCACCGTCGACCCCGGCACCGGCCAGGTCATCCTGCGCAGCGAGTTCCCCAACCCGGAGCTCGACTTGCTGCCGGGCAGTTTCGTTCGCGTACGTCTGGAACAAGCGCTGATTGCGCAAGGCATCAGCGTGCCGCAACGGGCGATCCTGCGTGACAGCGCCGGCATCGCCCACGTGTTGTTGCTCGATGCCGAACAGCGGGTCGGCCAGCAACCGGTAGAACTGGGTGCCGTGCAAAACGATCGCTGGATCGTCACCGATGGCCTCAAGCCCGGCGACCGCATTGTCACCGAGGGCCTGCAACACGCCCGGCCCGGCGAAAAAGTGCAAATCGACGACACCCCTCTTCCACTTGCCCAGGTTTCTGGTCAGTAAGCAGGACGCTTGTTTATGCCGCAGTTCTTTATCGACCGTCCGGTATTCGCCTGGGTGGTTGCCCTGTTCATTTTGCTGGCCGGCGCCCTGGCCATCCCGCAGTTGCCGGTGGCCCAGTACCCGAATGTCGCGCCGCCGAAAGTCGAAATCTACGCCGTGTATCCAGGCGCTTCTGCCCAGACCGTGGATGAAAGCGTGGTCAGCCTGATCGAGGAAGAACTCAACGGCGCTGACCACCTGCTGTACTTCGAATCCCAGAGCAGCCTGGGCAGCGCAACAATCACCGCCACCTTCCAGCCGGGCACTGATCCGGAAATGGCTCAGGTCGACGTGCAAAACCGCCTCAAGGTGGTGGAGTCACGCCTGCCCCAGGCGGTGACGCAACAAGGCTTGCAGGTGGAGAAAGTCTCTGCCGGTTTCCTGCTGCTGATCACCCTGACCTCCAGTGACGGCAAGCTCGACGACGTGGCGCTCAGCGACTACCTGGCGCGCAACGTGATGAACGAGATCAAGCGTCTGGACGGTGTCGGCAAAGCCCAGTTGTACGGCGCCGAACGCGCGATGCGGATCTGGATCGACCCACAGAAGCTGATCGGTTTCAACCTGACCCCGGCCGACGTCAACGCGGCCATCGTCGCGCAAAACGCGCAGGTTTCGGCCGGCAGCATCGGCGATTTGCCGACCCGTACCACCCAAGAAATCACCGCGACCATTCTGGTAAAAGGCCAGTTGTCGACGCCGGAAGAATTCGCCGACATCGTTCTGAAGGCCAATCCCGACGGTTCCACTGTGCGCATCAGCGACGTAGCGCGGGTCGAGATCGGCAGTCAGGAATATCAATTCTCCACCCGCCTGAATGGCAAACCGTCGACCGCCGTCAGTGTGCAACTGGCACCGGGCGCCAATGCCCTGAGCACCGCAACGTTGGTGCGGGCGAAGATGGACGAACTGGCGCGCTATTTCCCGGCGGGCGTTGAATACAAGATCCCGTACGACACCTCGCCCTTCGTCAAAGTCTCGATCACCAAAGTGATTTACACCCTCGGCGAGGCGATGCTGCTGGTGTTTGCGGTGATGTTCCTGTTCCTGCAAAACATCCGCTACACACTGATCCCGACCCTGGTGGTACCGGTGGCGCTAATGGGCACCTTTGCGACCATGCTGGCGCTGGGGTTCTCGATCAACGTGCTGACCATGTTCGGCATGGTGCTGGCGATCGGCATCCTGGTGGATGACGCCATCGTGGTGGTGGAGAACGTCGAGCGGATCATGGTCACCGAAGGCCTGTCGCCCAAAGAGGCAACCCGCAAGGCGATGAAGCAGATCACCGGCGCGATCATCGGCATCACGCTGGTGTTGGTGGCGGTGTTTATCCCGATGGCGTTCATGCAGGGCTCGGTCGGGGTCATTTACCGGCAGTTCTCGTTGTCGATGGCGACCTCGATCCTGTTCTCGGCGTTCCTGGCCCTGACCTTGACCCCGGCGCTGTGCGCGACCTTGCTCAAGCCGATTGCCCAAGATGAACATCACGCCAAGGGCGGTTTCTTCGGCTGGTTCAACCGGCGTTTCGAGCAACTGACCGAGCGCTATCAGGGATGGGTCGCCTATGCGCTGAAACGTAGCAGTCGTTACCTGCTGATTTACGGCGTGCTGCTGATTGGCCTCGGCGTGTGCTTCAGTCGCCTGCCCTCCTCGTTCCTGCCGGTTGAAGACCAGGGTTACACCATCACCGACATTCAACTGCCGCCGGGCGCGAGCAAGAACCGCACGGTGCAGGTCGTTGAGCAAATTGAAACCCACAACGCAACGGAACCGGGCGTAGGTGACAGCACGGTGATTCTCGGCTTCAGTTTTTCCGGCAGCGGACAGAATGCGGCGCTGGCGTTTACCACGTTGAAGGACTGGTCAGACCGTGGCAGCAACGACTCGGCGACTTCGATTGCCGACCGCGCCAACCTTGCGTTGAGCCAGATCAAGGACGCCGTAGCCTTTGCCGTCCTGCCACCGCCGGTGGACGGTCTTGGTACGTCCAGCGGTTTCGAGTTCCGCTTGCAGGACCGTGGCGGCCTCGGCCATGCCACGTTGATGCAGGCGCGCAAGCAATTGTTGGCGGCCGCCGAGAAGAGCCCGATCCTGATGAACGTGCGCGAAAGCGCCCTCGCTGAAGCACCGCAAGTGCAATTGATCGTGGACCGCAAACAGGCGAATGCGCTGGGCGTTTCGTTTGCCGACATCGGCAACGTATTGTCCACCACCGTCGGTTCGGCCTACATCAACGACTTCCCCAATCAGGGCCGGATGCAACGGGTGGTGGTGCAGGCTGAAGGTGATCAGCGCAGTCAGGTGGACGATTTGCTGAAGATCCACGTGCGCAACAGCGCCGGGGCAATGGTGCCGTTATCCGCCTTCGTCCAGGCCAAATGGACCCAGGGGCCGGCGCAATTGACCCGTTACAACGGTTACCCGGCGGTCAGCATCTCCGGCGAACCGACGCCCGGCCACAGCACCGGCCAAGCCATGGCGGAAATCGAACGGCTGGTGGCGCAAGGCCCGGCGGGACTGGGCCAGGAATGGACCGGGCTGTCGTTGCAGGAACGTTTGTCCGGCAGCCAGGCGCCGATCCTGCTCGGCTTGTCGCTGTTGATCGTGTTCCTGTGCCTGGCGGCGCTGTACGAGAGTTGGTCGATCCCGACCTCGGTGCTGCTGGTGGTGCCGCTCGGGGTGCTCGGTGCGGTGCTGGCAGTGACCTTGCGCGGGATGCCCAACGATGTGTTCTTCAAGGTCGGCCTGATCACCATCATCGGCCTGTCGGCGAAGAACGCGATCCTGATCATCGAGTTCGCCAAGAGCCTGTACGACGAAGGCCATGACCTGATCGACGCCACCCTGCAAGCCGCACGCCTGCGACTGCGGCCGATTGTCATGACTTCCCTGGCGTTCATCCTCGGCGTGGTGCCGCTGGCCATTGCCACCGGCGCCAGTTCGGCGAGCCAGCAAGCGATCGGCACGGGGGTGATTGGCGGGATGATCACGGCGACTTTGGCTGTGGTGTTTGTGCCGGTGTTTTTTGTAGTGGTGATGAAGCTGGTGCGCAAGCGGCATAAAGATACCTGACAGGCGCCGGATCTTGCGCATGCCATCAATGGGCGCATGCGCAAGATCTTGTTGGGGCCCCTTGCAATGGCTTTCAGCACTACACTTTTGGCGTAACCCAAATGTGAACCCATTCCGAAACGTCTCCAACAGAAAGCCTGGTTTGAACCCAGATTTGTACTGGCAGGCCGACAATCATGTTGAACACGGTGTGAGACGTTTGTTGGATATCCGTTGTTTTCCCTAGAATCCGGACGCTATAGCCGAGCGGTATGTGGCCAATGGGTGCATCCCAGGCAATGGCGACTGTGCGATTCCAGTTTGCCGTAATCCGAAGGTCAAGAGGCTCACTGGCGCTTACACCCGCTTTGACGACGGCAACCAAGGAACGGTTTCCTGCGGCATCGGTAGCGCGCACCTCGAACGTATCGCGGATGCCTTCTATCAAATCGGTGACAACCAGGCTGGTTCCGCTCACCGCAGCCCAACTCCCTGCATTGCGCCGGACTTCATAACCGATCACGCCCACATTGTCTTCAGCGGCGCGCCAGCTCAGCGTTGCAGTGCCGGGCGTTGACGGTGTGACCTTGAGCGCTTGCGGCCGGGTTGGACGCACTCGATCGTGGGTCACAACATTTATCGATGCCGTTAACGCCGGGACGGGGCCTGCCTGCCTGAGGGGCTGAATCTTGAACACATAGTCCTTCTCGGGGACCAGACCAGTGGCCACGTGTTGGAGCGCAGTGGTTTGTGCAGATGCCAGCCCCGGGCTGGTGATTTCGTAGCCAGTCAGATAGGAGACGTCCACTGGCGCTTCCCAGGTCAGCAATGCCTCGCAGAACGTTGCGCCGGGATTGCGCAAACCACGAGGTTGCGTCATGTCGGGACCGATTAGGGCCTGGGTCTGTGAGGGAGATGAATGGCCACTGACGTTGAAGGCGCGAACATCGATGAAGTAACGGGTATCAGGGGCTAGATACCTGATGACATCCGTTAAATACTCAGTTGTCTGCCGCCCAATAATTTCAGGGTATTTATCGAGCAGGCCGTAGGTGATTTCATAGCTGGCTTTTTGCGCTGAAGCGACCCAAACGAGACGAACCGTGTCGTAGGTGACATCGGCGCGCACACTCCCCGGCGTGGACGGTATGGCCGGCCCGTCTTGGGTCTTTTGCGTGATCCGTGCCGGCAATGATTCGCCGTTGTAATTGGCAGCGGTCACCTCCACAAAGTACAGCGTGTTTTTTGTAAGACCTTCCAGCGTATGGCGGATGTCTGGTGTCTTCAGAGTCTGAATCGCGCCGTTCGGTTCGACGCCATAGCGAATGTAATGCTCGATAGTCCCCGAGGGACGCGACCATGTCAGATCCATCGTGGTAACGGCGGGCGTTGCGCACAGACCAGCAGGCGCCTCAGGAACCTGCAACGTCTGTTTAATGATGCGTGTGGGGGACGAATCGCCCTTGCTGTTAGACGAGCGAACGTCGAAGTAATAATTGGTATTGGATACCAGACCACTGATCGTGCAGACAGGAGTGAGCGAGGTGGTAGGGGTCGCTGCGCCGCTGGGCGCAACGCCGTAATCGATTTTGTAACCGGTGGCATTGGCAGGACCGGACCAGGTCAGTGCCATCGTACTTTTGGTTGGTACGGCGTTCAGATTCGTAGGGCTGTCGGGGGGAGAAGTGGCGGCGTGGGTCGTCCAGCTGATCGTCGCGGGAATTGATTCCCCCTCAGCGTTGGTGTGGTATACGAAGAAGTAATATTTAGTCTCAGGAACAAGCCCTTCGATCCAGACTCTTGATTGAGCTAACGGCAAGTCTTTCACGCCGATGGTAGTGTGCTCGCTCAGCTCAAGCCCCCATTTCACCCGATTTCCAGTCGGCTGTCCTGGAAGATTATTGAGCCAGGCGATCTGGATGCCCGTCTCTGAAGCGTCCGTCACTTTCAGAGCGCCCGGTTGATAGGGGCGTGCCATTCCAGCCCCAGGCGATGTCAGAACCTGAATCGTCATCTGATCAATAACGGACGATCCTCCCTCTCCAGAGATCGACAAGGTGACCGTCAGCTCAGACTCGTGCTTCAGGTCCTGCAAATAATCCAGTGAGAGTTCCTGCTGCAACCCCTGGCATTGCTCTGTGGCACCCAGGATGAACGCGCTCAGCAGTTGCAGCGCTGACTCACCTTGATCCATCCCGGTCCCCGTGCAGGTCAGCCACACGGCGTTCCCGGCAACTAATCTCGGGTCAGGCGCCATTTGAATGATGGGAGCGGTCGCCAGATTGCGACAGTCCAGTACTTCTTCAATGGCGCTGAACGATTGACTCATCGACAGCCGCGATGGGTTTTCATGAGCATTCATCCGCGAACTCCTTCCTCTAAAGCCCTTCAGGTTTTTCATTAAAGGGTGTTCGCGTCTGCAGCACCACTAGCAGGACTGTTAGTGGCGCACCGCTGTTTTTATGCTTATGCTCGCCGCCTTCCGCAAAGTGGCACGCCTCCTGAGACTACTGTTGGCCTGAGCATTGTGGTCAGCTCGGCCGGCCTTGAGCTAAGGTGTTTGCAAAGCCCTGACCCATCGAGCCTTCATGCCCTTCCTCGCCCGCACCCACCCTCGCCTGTCCGCCGCCGCCACCCTCGGTGTCGCGGTGGGCATTCTGGCTCCGGCCGATTCAATCATCAGCAAAATCCTCATTGGCTGGAATACCGGGGTCTGGATGTATCTGGTATTGATGCTCTGGCTCACTGCACGGTCCAAAGCACCGGACGTGAAACGTATCGCCGAAATCGAAGATGAAAACGCCGGACTGGTGCTGTTCGTGGTGTGCATCGCGGCGATTGCCAGCCTGGCAACCATCACCCTCGAACTGGCCGGCACCAAGGACCTGGAAACCTCTCGCAAACTGCTGCATTACGCATTCACCGCACTGACGGTCATCGGTTCATGGCTGCTGATCGGAGTCATTTTCAGCGTGCACTACGCCCGCCTGTTCTACACCTGGGACGGCAAAGACCAGGCCCTGCGTTTTGCTGAAGGGCTCACAACCCCCAATTACTGGGACTTCCTGTATTTCTCGTTCACCATCAGCGTGGCGGTGCAGACGTCCGATGTCGGTGTGGCGACTCGGAATTTGCGCAAGATCGTGTTGGCGCAGTCGCTGATCGGTTTTCTGTTCAACACGGCGATCCTCGGGTTTTCGATCAACATTGCGGCGGGGTTGTTCAACTGACCCGTGCACAAACCTTCTAGCCATCGCCCTCGCCAAGGGCGTTAAATAATCCGGCAGTCCGCCTCGCAGGTGCAGCCACGCTTACGATCCGCACTGGCAAGCGGTGCAGCACAACTCAACTGTCGCCGAGCCCGGCATCAGAGCACACCGGACAAAGTGTTCTTGCTGACTTAAACGCCACCCGTCGGTCCGAATCATCACAGGGACTTGACGGCGGATTGGTTTTTGGTGTCTTCTGAAACCGGTTTCAGTGCCAGGCACTTGACCTAATAAATCCAATAAGAAGGTTTCAGACCGTGAACGACTTCTCCGCCGCCCAGCGCAGCCGCGTGACCATGCTCGACGTGGCCGAACACGCCAAGGTCTCCAAGGCCAGTGTGTCGCGATTCATCGGCGATGACCGCGCGTTGCTCTCCGATGCCATTGCCCAGCGCATCGAGCAGGCGATTGCCGAATTGGGTTATCGCCCGAACCAGATGGCCCGCGGCCTGAAACGCGGGCGCACTCGCCTGATCGGCATGCTGGTGGCCGATATCCGCAACCCTTATTCGATTGCCGTGATGCACGGGGTGGAAACCGCCTGCCGTCAGCACGGCTACAGCCTGGTGGTGTGCAACACCGACCGCGACGACGAGCAGGAACGCCAGCACCTGGCCCTGCTGCGCTCGTACAACATCGAAGGCCTGATCGTGAACACCCTCGGCCATCACCGCGACGAATTGCGCGAACTGCACCGTGAAATGCCCATGGTGCTGGTGGACCGCAAGGTCGAGCACCTTGAAAGCGATATGGTCGGACTGAACAACCCGCAGGCCATCGACATCGCCCTCAATCACCTTGAACAGCGCGGCTATCGCGATGTGTTGCTGGTGACCGAGCCGTTTGACGGCACCAGTTCGCGGATCGAACGGGTCAGCAGTTTCAAGGCTCAGATCGAGCAGCGGCCGTCGCTTCGCGGGGCAATCATTGAAACCGGCAGCGACCTGACGGCGAATCTGAAAAACTTCCTCGTCACACCTGGCCCCGGCCCGAAAGCGCTGTTTTGCGCGAACGGCATCGCGGCGCTGGCCAGCACTCACTCATTGCGCGAACTCACCTGCAACCTGTTCGAGGATGTCGGCCTGATCGCCCTCGATGACCTCGATTGGTACCCGCTGGTGGGCAGCGGCATCACCGCCCTCGCCCAACCGACCACCGAAATTGGCGCCAGCGCGTTTGAGTGTTTGCTCAAGCGTTTGCGCGGGGATGACGGGCCGGTGCGGACGCTGGATTTTTCGGCGCGGTTGGTGGTGCGGGGGTCGACAACACGGCGTGTTTCAGCGTGAGGACGCCTTCGCGGGCAAGCCTCGCTCCTACACGTCATGCGCACATTTTGAAATGACGTGAATTCTGTAGGAGCGAGGCTTGCCCGCGAAGGGGCCCTCAAGAGCACCACAACAATTACAGCCATTTTTTTTGAACAAAAATGAAACCGGTTTCAGAGGTAAATAACAATGAACAAACCCGCCGTTTCCATCAGCCTGTCCAGCTACGGCGCCGACCTTGTGCGCCTGCGCGGCCAGGGCAGTTTCATCGAGATACTGGCCGCCGCCGGCGCCACGCGCATTGAATGGCGTGAAGAATTGCTGACCGTCGAAGACCCCGCTCAACTGGCTGACGCCGCTCAGGCCCGGGGCCTTGAAAGCGTGTATTCCTCACCAATCGAGTTGTGGTTGGCCGGCCAGTCGAAACCCAATCCTGACCTGATCACCGCGCTGCAACGCGCCCAGGCGTTCGGCGCCAAATGGCTGAAAGTGTCGCTGGGTTACTTCACCGACAACAGTGACCTGCTGGCCTTGAGCCGCACACTCGCGCAGAGCGCCGTGCAGTTGTTGGTAGAGAACGACCAGACCCTGCAGGGTGGCCGCATCGAACCCTTCCAGCGCTTTTTCAATGAAGTCGAGCAGCACAATCTGCCGATCAAGATGACCTTCGATATTGGCAACTGGCACTGGCAGGACCAATCGTCTGCCAGCGCGGCGCGATTGCTTGGCCGCCACGTCGGCTACGTGCACTGCAAAGCGGTGACGCGCCGCGCCGATGGCAAACTGGTCGCGATTCCGCCGGCCGCCAGCGACCTGCATCAGTGGGAACAGCTGCTGCGCCACATGGCCCAAGGCGTTATGCGGGCGGCGGAGTATCCGTTGCAGGGCGACGACCTGGTGCAACTGACCACCGAACATGTCACTGCCCTCGCCCACTTGGGCCAATCGCGACTGGAGAGTGCTCATGTCTGAGATCGATATTCTGTCGTTCGGCGAAACCATGGCGATGTTCGTCGCCGAGCAGACCGGCCATCTGGCCGACGTCCGCGCTTTCCACAAACGCATTGCCGGGGCTGACAGCAACGTCGCCATCGGCTTGTCGCGGCTGGGGTTCAAGGTCGCGTGGCTGAGCCGGGTCGGCGCCGATTCGTTGGGTCGTTTCGTGATCGACACCCTGGAAAAGGAAGGCCTGGATTGCCGCCATGTCGACATCGACACCGCGCACCCCACCGGTTTTCAGCTCAAGTCCCGCACCGACGATGGCAGCGACCCTGTCGTCGAATACTTTCGGCGCGGTTCGGCAGCCAGCCATCTGTCGGCGCACTCGATCGTTCCCGAATTGCTCAACGCCCGACACCTGCACGCCACCGGCATTCCCCCGGCGCTCTCTGCAACGGCGCGGCAGATGTCGTTCGAATTGATGACCCGCATGCGCGATGCCGGACGCAGCGTCTCGTTCGATCCAAACCTGCGCCCGAGCCTGTGGGCCAGCGAGCAGCAGATGATCAGCGAGATCAACCGCCTCGCCGCCCTCGCCCATTGGGTGCTGCCGGGGCTGAGTGAAGGACGTCTGCTGACCGGTTTCGAAGACCCGGCGGATATTGCTGCGTTTTACCTGGACCAGGGTGCCGAGGCCGTAGCGATCAAGCTGGGCCCGCATGGCGCTTATTACCGCACGCATCTGGATGCCGGTTTCGTCGCCGGTGTGCCGGTGGAAACGGTGGTCGACACCGTGGGTGCCGGCGATGGCTTTGCTGTCGGCATGATCAGCGCCCTCCTGGAAAACCACAGCTTTGCCGACGCCGTGAAGCGCGCCAACTGGATTGGCAGCCGGGCGGTGCAGAGCCGAGGGGATATGGAGGGGCTGCCGACCCGAGCCGAAATGGCCGTCGAATTTGAAACCGTTGTTCGCGAGCAAGCTTCGCTCCTACAAGGCTTGCGTGATTCTGTAGGAGCGAAGCTTGCTCGCGAAGAGGCCATCACTATCACCGCAAAAATTTGAACCAGACCCGTTACCTGCTGCGACAAAAACAACAAGCTCAGGAGCATCCTCATGAAAACCGCAACACTTGCCGCCCGCCGCTGGTGGTACATCATGCCCATCGTGTTCATCACCTATAGCCTGGCGTATCTGGACCGCGCCAACTACGGGTTCGCCGCTGCCTCTGGCATGGCGGCAGACCTGATGATCACCCCGGGCCTGTCATCGATGCTCGGCGCGCTGTTCTTCCTCGGTTACTTTTTCTTCCAGGTGCCGGGCGCGATCTATGCGCAAAAGCACAGCGTGAAGAAACTGATTTTCGTCAGCCTGATTCTCTGGGGCGGCCTGGCCACATTGACCGGGATTGTCTCCAACGCCTACTGGCTGGTCGTCATCCGGTTCATGCTCGGCGTGGTCGAAGCCGCCGTAATGCCGGCGATGCTGGTGTACCTGTGTCACTGGTTCACTCGCGCCGAACGCTCACGCGCCAACACCTTTTTGATCCTCGGCAACCCGGTAACCATGCTGTGGATGTCGGTGGTGTCGGGTTATCTGGTGCAGCATTTCAGCTGGCGCTGGATGTTCATCGTCGAAGGCTTGCCCGCGGTGATCTGGGCGTTTATCTGGTGGCGTCTGGCGGATGATCGTCCGGCCCAGGCCAAGTGGCTCAGTGACTCGCAAAAGCAGGAGCTGGAGAGCGCCCTGGCCGCCGAACAGGTCGGCATCAAAGCGGTGAAAAACTACGCCGAAGCCTTCCGCTCGCCCAAGGTGATCATCCTGGCCCTGCAGTTTTTCTGCTGGAGCATTGGCGTCTACGGTTTTGTGTTGTGGCTGCCGTCGATTCTCAAGGCGGGCGCACAGATGGACATGATCGAAGCCGGCTGGCTCTCGGCGCTGCCGTATCTGGCGGCGGTGATCGGGATGCTGCTGGTGTCCTGGGGCTCGGATAAATTGCAGAAGCGCAAACGCTTTGTCTGGCCGCCACTGTTGATCGCCTCGATTGCCTTCTACGGTTCCTACGCGCTGGGCGCCGAACATTTCTGGTGGTCCTACACCCTGCTGGTGATTGCCGGCGCCTGCATGTATGCGCCTTACGGGCCGTTTTTCGCCATCGTCCCGGAAATCCTGCCGGCCAACGTGGCGGGTGGCGCCATGGCGCTGATCAACAGCATGGGCGCGCTGGGCTCGTTCGGCGGTTCTTATCTGGTCGGTTA
Organism: Pseudomonas sp. IT-P253; assembly: GCF_949768125.1. Taxonomy (NCBI): domain Bacteria; kingdom Pseudomonadati; phylum Pseudomonadota; class Gammaproteobacteria; order Pseudomonadales; family Pseudomonadaceae; genus Pseudomonas; species Pseudomonas sp. IT-P253. Next base: position 164,152 of record NZ_CATKPT010000011.1, read on the forward strand.
CCTGAACAGTTCCACCGGCTCGCCCGGCGCGTCGTACCTGTTGATGAGCGGTGCGCTGATGCTTTCGGTGGTGCTGACGATGTTCCTCAAGCCCGGCGCCAGTGACCGGGAACGGCCTACGGTGGCGTTAAGCCGCCGCAGCGCTGCACATTCCTGATTGAGATGACGACGATGAAAAAGCAGGTTGTTCTGTACAAGAAACTGTCACCGCTGTTGATGGCCCGACTGCACGAGCAGACCGAGGTGACGCTGATCGACAACCTCAATGCCGAGGGCCTGGCGCAACTGCGCGCCGCCCTGCCCCACGCTCACGGTTTGCTCGGTGCGAGTCTGAAGCTGGATGCCGGGTTACTGGATCTGGCGCCCCGGCTCGAAGCCATTGCCAGCGTCTCGGTGGGCGTCGACAACTACGACATTGACTACCTGACCGAGCGCCGGATTTTGCTCAGCAACACCCCGGACGTGCTGACCGAAACCACCGCCGATACCGGTTTTGCGCTCATCCTGGCGACCGCGCGGCGTGTGGTGGAACTGGCGAACATGGTTCGCGCCGGGCAGTGGAACCGCAACATCGGCCCTGCGCATTTTGGCAGCGATGTGCACGGTAAAACCCTGGGCATCATCGGCATGGGACGCATCGGCGAAGCCTTGGCTCAACGCGGGCACTTCGGTTTCGGCATGCCGGTTATCTATCACAGCCACTCGCCGAAACCGGCGGTGGAACAGCGATTCAACGCCCAGTACCGCAGCCTGCCCGAGCTGTTGCAGCAAGCGGATTTCATTTGCCTGACCTTGCCGTTGACCGCTGAAACTGAAGGCCTGATCGGCGCCGAGGAGTTTGCGCTGATGCGCCCCGACAGCATTTTCATCAACATTTCACGGGGCAAGGTGGTGGACGAAGCGGCGCTGATCGAGGCACTGCGTACAGGACAGATTCGCGCGGCAGGCCTGGACGTGTTCGAGCGCGAACCGCTGAACCATGATTCGCCGTTGTTGCAGCTGAGCAATGTGGTGGCGACACCGCACATCGGTTCGGCAACCCATGAGACACGCGAGGCGATGGCCAGCTGTGCGGTGGAGAACCTGTTGGTGGCGCTGGCGGGTGAGCGGCCAGCTAATTTGGTCAATACACAGGCGTGGAAGGTCTGAAACAAGCGGCGCCTGCTAGTCCGCCTTCGCGAGCAAGCTCGCTCCCACAGGGAATTTGTGAACGCCACAGATCCAATGTGGGAGCGAGCTTGCTCGCGATGAGGCCAGTACAAACAACACAAAATTATCAGGCCCACCGCGCCTCCAACAAATCCGCCACACACAACGCAATCCGCCGGCAGGCCTCCGCCAGTTTCTGCTGATCAACCACCAATCCAAGCCGAATATGCCCCGCCGCACTCGGCCCGAATGCATCACCCGCCAGCACCGACACACCATAACCCTCCAGCAGCCGCTCGGCAAAGTGCTGGGCAGATAACCCGATCTGTCGCACATCGACCATCACGAACATCCCGCCATCCGGCCGAATCGCCCGGATACCCGGACACTGGTTCAAACTCGCGCACACCAGGTCGCGACGCTGGCGATATTCTTCGCGCATCAGCGCCACTTCCGGCAGGTCCTCATCCAGCGCCAGTTGCGCAGCCTTTTGAACGAACTCCGGAATGCCAAACAGCATGGACAACGACAGATGTTCCAGATGGTCATTCAACGGCTTGGGGCCAATCACCCAACCCACTCGCCAGCCGCTCATGGCGTGAGATTTGGACAAGCTGTTGATGGTCGCCGTACGCTCAGCCATGCCCGCCAGACTCGCCGGGCTGATGTGCTCGCCCTCATACAGCAGATCGCTGTAGACCTCATCGCTGATCAGCCACAGGTCGTGACGAACACACAGCAATGCCAGTTCCTGCCAGATCATCCGCGACAAACTGGCGCCCGAAGGGTTGTTCGGGCTGTTGAGCAAGAGCGCGCGTGTCCTCGGAGTGATCCGCGCCGCCACGTCCGCAGGATCGACCCGAAAGCCGTTCTCCGGACGCACCGCCACCGGCACCACTGTCGCCCCACACGCGCCGAATACGCCTTCATAGGTCACGTACATCGGCTCGGCGACGATCACTTCATCGCCCGGATCAAGCAGGCATTGCGCGACCGAATACACCGCGCATTGCGCGCCGGGCATCACGATCACGTGGTCGGCATCCACCACCTGGCCACTTCGACGCCGATGACGACGAGCAATGCTGTCGCGCAAGCCCCGACTGCCCCGCACCTCCGGGTAGTGGGTGTCGCCGGCCAGCAAACTGTTGATGGCCGCCTGAACGATGGGTTTGGGTGTATCGAAATCCGGGTCGCCGACCGATAGCAGCAGTACGTCGACGCCCTGTTCGCGCATCTCCAGCGCGCGGTTATGAATCTGCCAGGCCGCGGCGCCTTCACCGGCGATGCGTTGGGTCAAGCCTGAATAGCGCATGTAGTTCTCCAGTCGCGCGAGTTCCTGAGTCAACCCTATCTCAATTCACCCAACGTGCCAGCACCCGCGTTCAAATCGACGAACGGATTTGGCAACAGAAATTCAGAGATATCTCCTACAAACAATGGTCCGACTGTTGCTTAACGCTAAGGGCCGCATTCGACCGATTCGGGTTAAAGATTCGGATTTTCAGCTCACCCGAACTCACACACGACCACCACCTAAAAACCTAAGGGGGCGTTCAATGGGAGTTTCGTCAGCCGATGTTGAGATTCTTCAGTCGGGCCAGGCCCTGCTTTATATGGCCGGCGTTTTCACCAATCGCCTCCAGCGCCCCTCGCACATTCCCTCCTACCTCCGCTGATCCCCGCTGCTCGACCCAAAGCGTCAGCTCCATCAATGCCGCCTCTAAGGCCAGCTGATTGTGGTAAATCCTTTCTAGAACGTCCGGTAACGAATAGTCAGCTGCCATGGTTTCGACTCCTTCGAAAATACTCAAGCATAGTAGCGGGAATGATCACGAAATCACTTCGTATCCATTGTCATGGCCTGCACATTTTCCACGGTTGTCATTTACCAGCTATAACGCACACCGGCATTGGCACCCCACGGCTGTTCGATCTTGTCGCCATTGCTGTAGTCGAAATCGGCATGAATCGAAACTTTGTCAGTCAGCGTCATGGCCACACCGGCACCCAACTCCCCACGGGAACCCGAGAGGTTGTTGTTGAAGGTGTTGTCGTTGACCTTCACTTCATTGTTGTTGGCGAACTCGTGCACATAAGCGGCGCGAATATAGGGCTGCACCACCTTGTCATCCCACTTGAAGTTACGCCCGGCGGTGGCCCCGGCCTTGGCCAACAGTGAATGGGTGCGACTGCCTTCGGCGGACAAACCGTTATCCAGGTCATAATCCTCGCCCTGAATAATCACACCCGACAGTTGGGTAAAAGGTTCAACAAAATAGTCATCGGCCAGTTTGATATGACGGCCAAACTCCAGGGAGGCACCGACGCCATTGCTGTCGTAATTGCCCTTGGTTTTCTTGCCGTCGCTCAGTTGTACATCGGACTCGTTCTGGAAACGGTTGAACTTGAGCACGCCATCGAAGTAGTAGCCGGTCGGCTCATCCAGCCAGGTGGTGTAGGCGCCCAGGGAATAGCTGTCAATGGTGCCGCTAGTACCACGGCTCAAGTCCAGGTCGGACTTGCTGTAACCCCCCAGCACACCGACCAGCCACTGCCCGTCACCCATCTGCAACGGCGCATCGGCACCGAACGACAGGCCTTGCTGGACTTGCTGGTAAGCGACGCCCGAACTGGCGTTGACGTCGAATTTGTTGCCGTAGGCACGAATCCAGCCACCAGCTTTGCCGTGGTCCATGCGAACTTCACCCATACGGCTGCGCAGGGTGCTGAGTTCGCCATACCAGGCGGTCGGCGCCGCATTTAACAACGCGATCACCGACTGGGTTCCCGGGCTGATCACACGGGAGGCGGTATCGAGATACCAGTCGTTGCTGCCATGCTGGATCAGGTCGTAAGAAAAGGCGCCCAAATCCACAGCGCCACCGGCCAGCGAAAACGTCGCATCACCGGACCCGATGTGGACAACCGGAATAGCCCCTGCACCCCGAGGCTCCGAGCCGCTGGAGTCAATCGCAACAGTGTGATTGCCAGTGGCCGCCCCGGCAACGGTCAGGGTATCGACCTGGCCGGTCTGGAAGTCGGTGTGCATGAAGAACGTACCGCCAGTGCCCGACAGCGTTTCCACGTTTAACTTGAAGAATTCGCCCGGGTTGCCGAACTGGATACCACCGCCGTTCATGATCAGGTTTTGCACCTCGCCATCACCGACCATGACCCAACGAGCATTGCTGTTGATTCCCAGGTTTTGCACATTTTGCAGGCGACCGGTCAGGGTGGCGGAGTCCTCCAGCTGCACATTGGCAGTGCTGTTTCCGTCCGCAACGATATCGCCCACTAATGTGCTGCTGCCGACTCGCAAATTGCCTTCGGCACCATTGCGCACGTCCATCAGGATGCCATTGCCGGCCGTCAGGGTTGTGCCATTGAGCACCGAGATATTGGCCTGGACCGGACCGACCTCCAGGGTATCGATGAGAATTGCCGGGCCATTGCGGCCTTCGACCTTCGAGTGATTCAAGGTCAACGTCGCGGGCGCGTTGACCAAGGGATCGCCATTGATTTCGATCCCGCTGGCGTTACCCGTGATTGTGCTGTCTGTAGCCGTGATCGTTCCGCCGAATATATTCAAACCCATCGCTTTGGCACCGGTGACCTCCGTGCGCAACAGTGTCAAGTTGCTTAAGCCAGTGATTGTGGCGCCGGATGTCCCGCCATTGATAAAGCTGTCGCTCACTATTGCGGTGGAGCCTTGAGTGGCCGTGGCATTACGACTGACCGCCAGGCCGTTCCGATCACTGGTGATATGGGTGTTCGCAGATATGTCCGCTCGCCCCGCATTCAACAGAACGCCAGTGGCACCCGTTGCCTGTACGGTACTGCCCTGCATGTTCAAGGTCGAATTATTGACCATGATTTGACGGGTCAGGGCGCCATTGGCATTCAAGGTCGACGCTCCATTGAGCACGTAGTTATCCTGCTTCGTGTTGGCGTCAATCGCCAGGACCTCTTCGGGCACCAGAACTCTGGCGTAACCCAAATCGCAAAACAGCAACAACGGCGCGACGGAAAAAATTTTTAAAGCACGAGACAGTGGATGCAACTTGAACAATTGACCTTTAGACATAAAGACACCATTGGCGAGCGAGGATAGAAAGCGGCGCAGGCTATAGATCGTTGCTCCTGTCGTATGTAGGACTTATCCGACAGACACTTCGGAAACATAAGAGTCAGGTGCCAGTAAACGCGCGTCAGCGCGACGCGCATTTACTGGCTGGCGTTATTTGTACATGTGCGTGTTCAAGGGTTTGGAGCAGGCGGAATGTTGCAACTCCCTTCGCCCTGTGACAAACCGACTTCGGTGTTGGTGGGATCTGATGAGGCGGGTTTACCCGTGATGGTGTAAGTCACTTCGCCCTTGCCTAACGGCAATGTTTTCGACCAGGTGGGCAGCACGTGCGTGGCGTAGGGTTCGATGAGCCAGACAATCCCGTCTCTAGCCTGCGCGTCGGTGATGTCGGTGAACGTGTGTTTTTTCTCGGCTGAAGTCACCTCGGTCGGGTTATCAAAATCCGTGTAGGCCTTCCACACAACGTTGACTTCGTCGCCTCCCTTGAGCAGGCCGCTGGGTGGAATTCTGTACTCAATGCCGTACGTTGTTTTTCCGGCATCCCAGCGTAATGAATTACAGGTCACGATCCCGGCCGAGTTGGTATGCAAAGGCACAGCTTCCGGCAAGGTGAAAACCAGGAAATCGATCTTGACCGACGTACGCGGGTCGGGCTCTTGCGGGTTGACGTGGGCAGGGTTGGTCAGCACATACCAGACCGGCAGGGTCGCGCTGGGGCCCTCGTCGCGGATCACGTCCCAGTCGAGCGGAATCTCGATTGTGTCCCCCACCGTGTCGTCGGCGACATCGATGACATAGGGATCACCAATAGGTGTTCCGTTCCACATGACCTGATAGGAATCACCGTTTTTCAGCGGCGCGACGAGTTCTATTTTTGCGTTAATGTCCTCGTCTTCATCAGTGTCGATCAATACGTCATCGACCCCCGACTTGCCCACAATCGTGACCTTCTCCAGCTTCGAATTGCCGGGTAGCGGGGTCGGGTTGTCCGGCCCCGCGACAGAAAGGTTGCATTTCACCGTTTCGATGTCCGAGGCAAAAGGCTCTACACCACGCAGCACCGTGTAGCTCAGCGGAATGTCTACAACCCCCGTCGCGCTGCCATAGGCGGAAAGAATCATGTCCCATGGCACAAAGATATCGATCCCGTTGGCGGGGTTAGCGCCGACAGGTGTCCCGGGTTTAAGCTCCTGATCTTTCCACTTGATAACAAGGGTGTCGGTGGACTTGCCATTAGTGACGTGCGGTACATTGACCAAAACGCCGCCATTCAAAATGTCTTCACGAAGCAACTCACCGCCGGTGGGGTCCGCCGCCGTGGGTTTGCGCAATGGCGCGGGAGGTAAGAGGCCGAGCGCCACAGACATAAGTTCATACAGAGACAGCGCACTGATGTTGCCGGCCTTGTCGATGAGGACGTAGCCACCACAGCACAGGCCGTCCCCTGCCGCGATGAATTTGTCTTTAGGAATTCTTACCTTTTCGCCAGGCGCAATTGACTCCGGACCGATCAGGTCAATATCGCCAGGGTCCTCGGGCAGCTCACCTTTCAACCAGCCGAAGGCGACTTGAGCGTCGAGTAGGTCGCCGGTCCACATCGGAATAGTGGCCTCAAGAAAATCATTCGTGCCAAACGTTGCATCGGTGATGGGAGCGGTGACCGCAAACACCATTTTGGTCGGAGGTGTCGCGCCATTGGGCGGGACCTTGTCGATATGGATGGGTACGCGTCCCGAGTAATCGGTCACACCAAGATAGTTTTCATGCTCGTATCTGAGGTCGAAGGCACCTTCGTTTTCGGTCTTCAGAAAGAACGTGCTGAGGATGGTAAATACCAGAGGCACCCAAGTATCGCCACCTGTAAAGGATTGTTCCGGGGGAAGCGTCGTCCATTCGTTGCTGCCCCGGCGCGTAATCTGAAGCCTGACGGTGTCGGTACGTCCATTGGGTGGGAGCGCACCGTTCCATGCGGTGATCGTGGTTTTTTGATCTGCGTTAAGTGCTGCCCTGGGAATCAGCCCCGGTGGATTCCCGGGCATCACAAAATGCGAAACGTCCGGGTCCTGGACCTCCAGCGGCTGTGTCCCGCCGAATGTGGGTTCGCCTGAAGCAAGCTTGCGCTCTTTTTTATCTGAACCAGCCATGTTGTCGCTCTCCGTATGCACTACCGGCGCCCAGGACTTTCCATGGCGCTTCAGTTCGAAAAGCAGACCGAATACTGCCGGGCACTACCCAAACGCATCCCGTCGTTCTGCGCTGGGGAGAAGTAGACAGCTTTTTTCGCAACTGCGTAACTGTCAAAGTTGACAGGTACCTGCAGATTTTCGCGTTGTGGAGACGGCGTGAACCCGGCCCTTAAACATCGGCGGAGAGCGTTTGTTTAAAAGCGCTGAGGGTTACTTCATGAAAGCTACAAGACCTTGCGTCATTGCCTACGGTTACGCCAGAATCCGCCGGCTTGTGCGCCTTGGGGTCGCCCGGTAACTTGATTCGCGTCACTGATTGTCAGTGATCGGGTTTAGCAGCCCATGGTGATACGAAGCGCATTTGCATTCCAGACAGTCAGGTCATTTCGTTGCCTGCACTTCATGGTAGCTGTGCGCAGGGCGCCTTCGGGCGCGCCGGTTTCGTGTCTCCCCGGTCTGCTAACCTGCGCACAGCTGCCACCCTTCGTTTAGCAGCGACTCGGTGACGGCTCCACGTTTTTGGAGCACGAAATATGATAAAGCCTTCACCCAACCCGCCGGACACCGATCCGGTCTCTCCGTACGAACCCGATTCAAACAAACTCAACGACGCTGCCGAACGCGCCCTCGACTTTCACTTCCCCTCGACCGCCGACATCAAAGCCACGCCGCGAACACCCAGCACATTGTTTACCGTCGACCCAGAGGCCACGACCGAAACCTTGATGGTTTACCTGGTCGAGACCCTGGCCTCAGTCGATGTGATGGTCCATCACTTGGTGGATCTGCTGGACGGTGGCTCGCGCAACGCCCTGCTGGGCATTTCCAACAGCATCATGCTGGCGGAGATCACGGCGAACCGGGTGCTGGATCAAGTCGACCCGCCTGAGTAACGAGCGCTTCGCAAACCCTGTAGCAGCTGCCGCAGGCTGCGTTCGAGCGCGAAGCGGTCGCCTGACGGTCTGTCTAAACGGCTGCTACGCAGCCGGACGCAGCCTTCGGCAGCTGCTACAGGGATAGCGGTAGATGTCAGAGTGTGCGGGCGGCCATCCGCCAGACCCGGGCGATATCTGTCGCCCGTTCTTGCAACAAGCGCGGCGCTTGGGCGCAGGCCTGTTCCAGTGTCATCGGCCCGCTCACCAGGGCAAACGCGGCATCGACGCCGTGGGCATACAGTTGTTGATAGTCCTCACCCAAGGTACCGGCGATGACGATCACCGGCACACCGTGTTGTTTGGCAATCCTTGCGACGCCAAACGGTGTTTTTCCGCGCAAGGTTTGTGCGTCGAAACGGCCTTCACCGGTGATCACCAGATCGGCATTTTCGATCTCCTCTGCCAAGCCCACCAGTTCCGCCACCACGTCCACCCCGGACTGGAATTGCGCGCCTAGAAACGCCTTGGCGGCAAACCCCAACCCGCCTGCCGCACCACTGCCCGGTTCGTCGCGCACGTCTTTTTTCAACACTTTCGCGCAATGATCGGCAAAGTGCCCGAGGGCCCGATCCAGTTGCTCGACCTGCGCAGGCGTTGCACCTTTTTGCGGACCGAAAATCGCCGACGCGCCGTGAGGGCCACACAGTGGATTGTCGACGTCGGCGGCGATGTCGAAACGCACCGTGGCCAGACGCGGATCGATGCCGTCGAGATCGATGCGGGCCAGTTGCGCAAGTGCCAGGCCGCCGGGTTCCAGTGCCTGGCCCTGCGCGTCGAGAAGCCTCACGCCCAAGGCTTGCATGGCCCCGGCGCCGCCGTCGTTAGTGGCGCTGCCGCCAATCGCCAGAATCACCCGCTGCGCTCCGGCATTGAGTGCCGCACGAATCAGTTCACCGGTGCCGAAGGTGCTGCTGATGCAGGCATCGCGGCGGTCGACCGGAACCGATTGCAACCCGCTGGCTTCGGCCATTTCGATGATTGCGGTGTGGCTGTCGGGCAACCAGCCCCACGTCGCAATGACCGTTTCGCACAGTGGTCCGCACACCTCGGCCTGGTGCCGTTCGCCACCGCAAGCCGCGAGCACCGCCGCGACGGTCCCCTCACCGCCGTCGGCCATCGGGCATCTGATCAACTGCGCATCGGGCCAGACTTCAGCCAGACCGCGCGCAATCGCGTCCGCTACGCCTTGAGCGCTGAGGCTGTCTTTGAACGAATCGGGGGCAATGACGATTTTCATACGAGTTCTCCAGTTCCAATGCGTTCATGCTGCCAGCCGATATAAACAATAACGCCGGGCTGTTTCACAAGAGGCACGGAGGATTATTGTTCATTCTCACAAAACCCGAGACAGCGACGATAAGTCCCGCATCGGCGTTGACTGTCTGTCCGCCTTCGCGAGCAGGCTCGCTCCCACAACTTTGATTCGGGGTGTTTGATATTTCGGGTTGCCCCACGCTGCCGTTCTGGTATTTGATTGTGCCTTTCCAACCGGCAAAAGGATTTCGTCATGAGCTACCGCACGCTGGGTCAATCGGGTTTGCAGGTGTCCACCCTGACCCTGGGCACCATGATGTTCGGCGAACAGACCAGCACCGAAGATTCCCTGCGGATCATCGACAAGGCCTGGGACCAGGGCATCAACTTCATCGACACCGCCGACGTCTACACCAATGGCCGCTCCGAAGAAATCGTCGGGGAAGCGATCGCCAGTCATCGTCACGAATGGGTGCTCGCCACCAAGGTCGGTTTCGGGCCGGTGGATGGCGTGCCGAACCGCAGCGGTTTGAGCCGCAAGCATATTTTCAATGGCATCGACGCCAGCCTGACGCGTCTGGGCACCGACTACCTGGACATCTATTACCTGCACCGCGAAGACCACAACACGCCGCTTGCGGTCACGGTATCAGCGATTGGCGATTTGATTCGCCAAGGCAAAATCCGCTATTGGGGGCTGTCGAACTATCGTGGCTGGCGCATCGCCGAAGTCATTCGGGTGGCCGACCAGCTGGGTGTCGACCGGCCGGTGATCAGCCAGCCGCTGTACAACATCGTCAACCGCCAGGCCGAAACCGAACAGCTCACCGCCGCCCAAAACTACGGCCTCGGTGTGGTGCCTTACAGTCCGCTGGCGCGCGGCGTGCTCAGCGGCAAGTACGCGCCGGATGTGAAGCCTGACGCCGACAGCCGCGCCGGACGTGCCGACAAACGCATTCTGGAAACCGAATGGCGCGTCGAATCGTTGCGTATTGCCCAGGAAGTCCAGCAGTACACCCAAGGCCGTGGTGTGGGCATCGTCGAATTCGCGATTGCCTGGGTGTTGAACAATAGCGCGGTGACTTCAGCCATCGTCGGGCCACGTACCGAAAGCCAATGGGATGCCTACACTAAGGCTCAGGCGGTGACGATCACGGCCGAGGACGAGGCGTTTATCGATTCGCTGGTAACGCCGGGGCACGCGTCGACGCCGGGGTTCAATGACGTGAGCCATTTTGTCTCCGGCCGCAAACCGCACAACACCTGAAAAAACACAAAACCACTGTAGGAGCGAGCTTGCTCGCGATGGTGTGTCAGTTGACAACTATGTAGCTGACCCACCATCGCGAGCAAGCTCGCTCCTACCCCCTACAATTGGCAGACGTTGGTCAATATTCAGCTCGAAAACCACGTATCCTCTGCGCCCGTTTTACGTTCAACCTCGCGAGGGCAGTTTGTCTAAAGGAATCGCTTTATCGGTCACAGCCTCGGTGCTGTTTGCCGTCATGTATTACTACACTTCGTTGCTCACGCCGTTGAGTGGCGTGGAAATTTTCGGCTGGCGCATGCTGCTCACCGTGCCCTGCATGACCGTGTTCATGGTGGTGTCCGGGGAGTGGAGGCGTGTGGTCGATCTACTGCGCCGGGTCGGCGGCCAACCGACGTTGATCGGCGGGATAATCGCCTCCTCGGCCCTGCTCGGCGTGCAACTCTGGCTGTTCATGTGGGCACCGCTCAACGGGTATAGCCTCGACGTGTCGCTCGGCTATTTCCTGCTGCCGTTGACCATGGTCCTGACCGGACGGATCGCCTATGGCGAGCGCCTCTCCTATTTGCAAAAAGTTGCCGTGGTGTTCGCCTGCCTGGGTGTGATCAACGAGGTGTATCAGGTCGGTGGTTTTTCCTGGGCGACCTTGCTTGTCTGCGTTGGTTATCCGACCTATTTCGTCCTGCGCAAGCGTCTGGCGACGGACAACCTCGGTGGGTTGTGGCTGGACATGGCAATGATGTTGCCCGTGGCGTTCTGGTTCGTTCAGAGTGGCGAACAAGGTTTTGGTGTGTTCAACCAGCATCCGTGGTTGTCGCTATTGATCCCGGTGCTCGGCGTGATCAGTGCGTCAGCGTTGGTGGTCTACCTCATCGCCAGCCGGCTGTTGCCGTTCAGTCTGTTCGGGCTGTTGAGTTATGTCGAGCCAGTGCTTTTGCTCGGCGTCGCCCTGTTGCTGGGGGAAAGTATCAAGTCCGGTGAATGGCTGACCTATATCCCGATCTGGATGGCAGTGCTGGTGTTGATGTTTGAGGGGTTCAAGCATCTCGTTCGGCAACACCGCAAACCAATGTAGGAGCGAAGCTTGCTCGCGAAGGGGCCTTTGATGACGCTAAAAGCTTCGCGGGCAAGCCTCGCTCCTACGTAAATTGAACGCGCTTAATCGGTCGAGAGCACGCCACGACGAACCTGGTCGCGTTCGATGGATTCGAACAGTGCCTTGAAGTTGCCTTCACCGAAACCATCATCGCCTTTACGCTGGATGAACTCGAAGAACACCGGGCCCATCAGGGTTTCCGAGAAGATCTGCAACAGCAGGCGCTTGTCGCCCGACTCGGACGAACCGTCCAGCAGAATCCCGCGCGCTTGCAGCTGATCGACCGGCTCGCCATGGTTGGGCAAACGGCCTTCGAGCATTTCGTAATAGGTGTCCGGCGGCGCGGTCATGAAGCGCATGCCGATTTTTTTCAGGCGATCCCAGGTGTCCAGCAGGTTATCGGTGAGGAAGGCCACGTGCTGGATGCCCTCGCCGTTGAACTGCATCAGGAATTCTTCGATCTGCCCGGCGCCCTTGGACGATTCTTCGTTCAACGGGATGCGGATCATGCCATCCGGCGCGGTCATGGCCTTGGAGGTCAGGCCGGTGTATTCGCCCTTGATGTCGAAGTAACGGATCTCGCGGAAGTTGAACAGCTTCTCGTAGAAGTTGGCCCAGTAGGCCATGCGACCGCGATACACGTTGTGGGTCAGGTGATCGATGATCTTCAGGCCCGCGCCTTCAGGATTGCGGTCGACGCCTTCGATGAACACGAAATCGATGTCGTAGATCGAGCTGCCTTCGCCGAAACGGTCGATCAGGTACAGCGGCGCACCGCCGATGCCTTTGATCGCCGGCAGGTGCAGTTCCATCGGGCCGGTTTCGATGTGAATCGGCTGGGCGCCGAGTTCCAGCGCACGCTTGTAGGCCTTTTGCGAGTCCTTGACCCGAAACGCCATGCCGCACACCGACGGGCCGTGCTCGGCCGCGAAGTACGAAGCCACGCTGTGCGGTTCGTTGTTGAGGATCAGGTTGATTTGGCCCTGGCGATACAGGTGCACGTCTTTGGAGCGGTGGGTCGCGACCTTGGTGAAGCCCATGATCGCGAAGATCGGCTCCAGGGTATTGGGGGTCGGCGATGCGAATTCGATGAATTCAAAGCCCATCAGGCCCATTGGGTTTTCGTATAAATCTGCCATGGTTGGCGCCTCATCATGCTTTTTTAGAAATAACGGAACGTTAGTTACTAGCAATGCTGAGACCGGCGGGTGGCGCACAGGAGATGCCCCTCACGCTGCGGGCGAGGAAGTCACCGTAGATCAATTGAAACCCAAAACTCTTCATTGTCGATCCAAGGCCCTTGGGGGCGAGACGTCTGCTGCCAGAAGTCACTTATTATTGTATGCGTAACCGGATTCTACACAGCGTAAATGAATTTGTCCGTCTTCTGTATCAAATCCCCTTTTTCCCTGCTCGCGCAAGGGGTTTGAACGACACAGGCAGCAAAGGCCAACTATCATGGCCCGTACCTGAACTCTTTTGGGAGGCGACTCGCCCTGCCAGCATTTGAGAGCCCTCTTTCATCGTGACAGGTTTCGTCAATGCCACTGAGCGTCAACACCAGCCGCAAACGCAGGATCAGGAGCGCGGTGACACTGTTGAGCGGATTGCTCCCGGTGCTGCTGGGGTTTGCCATTCTCTACCTGCAAGCAGAACGCACGCTCCAACACAGTAGCGAGCAGACTGCCGAAGCCGCCATCCGCCAGTTCGAACTGATGCTCGACAACAACGCCCAGGCTGCGCGCGAATTGCTGCCCCTGGCCGGCCAGAACTGCAACGACGTACAGCTTGCGTTGCGCGAACAAGTCACCCGCCGTCCGTTTGTGCGGTCGACCAGCCTGGTGTGGGACAACACCATCTACTGCAGTTCTTTGTTTGGTGATTACCAGGAAAAAATCAGTGCCGGCGACTACACCCAAGGCGGGTTGTTGTTGATGAAGGGCAACCTGGTGACGCCTGATACCGCGTTGCTGGTGTACCGGCTCAGTGAAGGAAAACAGGCGGCGCTGAGTACGCTGGACGGTTATCACCTGAGTAACGTCCTGCGCCTCATTGGCCGCAACACATTGCTGGTGCTGCAAGTCGGCCCCCATTCGCTGTCAGCCGACACAACGTTCCACGAAGGCGCCCTGCCCGCCTTCCCGGTGGCGCCAAGCTCACGGACATCCTCACGTTATGCCTTCAACGTGGCCGCAGGATTTCCCGCTGGTGAAACCTGGCGCTACATGAGCAGTGAGTACCCGCCGCTGTTCAGCCTGCTGATTTTTTTCGGCGTGATTTCCGGCTTTATCGGGCATTTTCTGCAGAAGCGCTCGTCGTCGCCGAGCCATGAACTGATGCGTGCGCTGGAAGCCGCCGAGTTCGTTCCGTATTTTCAACCGGTGGTCCATGGCGACAGCAAAAAATGGTCCGGGACCGAAGTCCTGATGCGCTGGAATCACCCGAAGGAAGGCCTGGTGCGCCCGGACCTGTTCATCCCGTTTGCCGAACACTCGGGGCTGATCGTGCCGATGACCCGCTCATTGATGCGACAAACCGCAGCCTTGCTAGGGCCGCTCTCTACGTCGTTCGACGGGCCGTTTCATATCGGTATCAATATCACCGCCAGTCACTGCAAAGACCTTGAACTGGTCGAAGATTGCCGCGAGTTCCTGAGTGCCTTCGCACCAGGCTCCATTCACTTGGTATTGGAGTTGACCGAACGCGAACTCATCGTGCCCACCGCTATCAGCCACCAATTGTTCGAGCAGCTGCATGAGCTCGGCGTGATGATCGCCATCGATGACTTCGGCACGGGACACTCGAGCCTGGGTTATCTGCGTCAGTTCAACGTGGATTATCTGAAAGTCGATCAGAGTTTTGTCGCCATGATTGGTGCCGACGCCCTCTCCCGGCACATTCTGGACACCATTATCGAACTCTGCGCCAAACTCGATCTGGGTATTGTCGCCGAGGGCGTGGAAACCCAAGAGCAGAGTGATTACCTGACCGCTCACGGGGTGAACTTCCTGCAAGGTTATCTCTTTGGCCGTCCAATGCGTGGCGCAGAATTCATTACAGCATTAAGCCACCATTAACTAGCGCCTTAAGCGACAAGACAACGAAACGGCGCACCCATTTGAATCAAAACACTACTACCGTTACATGCAGAAAAGGTCAGGATTTACTCTTTTCCAATTAACTACTACAATTTTTCATGCCTGCGCTAGATTGGCAGGTGAGCCATTATCACCGGGTCGCTTCAAGGCTCTTGGCTTATAGCTTTGTTTGCGGTTGGTATCAGCCAAACACACTATTGGAGTAAAGATATTGTCCAGACTCGCTGAATTTCGTGCCGCTGAAAAGGCCCTTCAAGAACAGCTCAAGCAGCTGGAATCGCTGAAGAACGACGCCGGGCTCAAGAAAGAAATCGAATTCGAAGAAAAGCTCCAGGGGCTGATGAAAACCTACGGCAAAAGCCTGCGCGACATCATCGCCATTCTCGATCCGAACCCGGCAAAATCCGGTCTGCAACACGCTACTGCGCCTAAAACCCGACGCGCTCGCGTGGTCAAGGTTTATCAGAACCCGCACACCGGTGAACTGATTGAAACCAAAGGTGGCAACCATCGCGGCCTGAAAGCCTGGAAGGAACAATACGGTGCAGCTACCGTTGACTCCTGGCTGCGTGGCTAAGCAATCGCGCCCCCCCAAAAAGCCCTGCCAATGCAGGGCTTTTTCATGGAAACCCTCTAAATTCAACGAAGATTGCCGATCAACTCGCTACTTGCTGGCTAACTTTGTACTTAATCCTTTTGGCTATCTAAAAACTACAGAACCCGCAGAAAAATCACGACCACGAAAAATCTTTAACTAAAGTTTCAAGCTGTTACGTGCTGCCTCAATTTCGTCCTGACTTGCCTTATAAACCTCGGCCTGCCCCGCGTACGAAAGAACATAGGCCTTATCGGCATCCACCGCAGCGACCAATGTTTGCGAGAGCACATGCCTTCCGTTTTGAGTGATCGTGCAGGTAGTTTCCAGCGCCGATAAGCGGCTCAGGGTAGTCTCGTGAATTTTGTTACAGACACTTTGATAGCCGCCTTGAAAAAAGCCCTTTTGCACCGACTTGCGCATCTCCAGCAAGACGCCTTGCAGGTTCACTTGATGTCCACTCTCCACCTGGGTCATGGTCAACTCCATCACCATTACCGGCGTACCACCCTGATCGGTTTTCACGGCGCGTTGACGGGATACTTCTGGCTTGGCGTCATCGGGCGCGACCGCTTCGACCACCCAGCCCTCTGGCCATGTCACGATGGGCGCGTCTGCGTGAGCACTGTTGATACCTGACAGCACGCACATCAGGGCGAACAGCGATTTGGACAATCGAATCATTGCAATGAACACTCACGGATTAAGCCGTAAAGTCTGAGCCTCGCCCGCCCGTCAGGCAATAGCCGTCGCTTTCGGTTTGGTGATGTCAGAGCCCTTGCGTATCATTGTTGCCATTCGTTAGCCCCATTACCTCCGGAGGGCCCATGAGCCTGCACGATTTGAACACCTTCCCGGGCGTCACCGCCCAACCGGACACCGCCACCCAGAAGTTCGTCTTCAACCACACCATGTTGCGGGTCAAGGACATCACCAAGTCCCTGGACTTTTACACGCGCATCCTCGGTTTCTCGCTGGTGGAAAAACGCGACTTCCCGGAAGCCGAATTCAGCCTGTACTTCCTGGCACTGGTCGATAAAAACCAGATCCCGGCCGACGCCGCTACGCGCACGCAATGGATGAAGTCGATCCCGGGCATTCTCGAACTGACCCACAACCATGGCACCGAGAATGACGCGGATTTCGCCTACCACAACGGCAACACCGAGCCGCGCGGTTTTGGCCACATCTGCATTTCGGTGCCGGACATCGTCGCCGCGTGCGAGCGCTTTGAAGCGCTGGGCTGCGATTTCCAGAAACGCCTGAATGACGGGCGCATGAAGAGCCTGGCCTTCATCAAAGACCCGGATGCCTACTGGGTCGAGATCATCCAGCCCGCCCCGCTGTAAGCCCCACCATAAATCCCCTGTGGGAGCGAGCTTGCTCGCGATAGCGGAGTGTCAGTCACCTCATTATTGAATGTACCGCCGCTATCGCGAGCAAGCTCGCTCCCACAAAAATCAGTCCCACAGTCTGGAATGAGCAGCACACAAAAAAACCCATGACCCTGCATGGGGTTTTGTGTTTTCAGCGTCCGGGTTTTATGCCGGGGCCGACGTCCGGATCAAGTGATCGAATGCGCTCAGCGACGCTTTGGCGCCCTCGCCCACTGCAATCACAATCTGCTTGTACGGTACGGTGGTCACATCACCGGCCGCGAACACACCAGGCAGCGACGTTGCACCGCGGGCATCGACGATGATCTCGCCGCGAGGCGACAGCTCGACAGTGCCTTTGAGCCAATCGGTATTGGGAAGCAGACCGATCTGCACGAAGATCCCTTCCAGCTCGACATGACGCAACTCGTCCGACTGACGATCCTTGTAACGCAAGCCGTTGACCTTCTGCCCGTCGCCGGTCACTTCAGTGGTTTGCGCATGGGTGATCACCGTGACATTCGGCAGGCTGTGCAATTTGCGCTGCAGAACCGCATCGGCGCGCAGCTGTACGTCAAACTCCAGCAGCGTGACGTGGGACACGATACCGGCCAGGTCGATGGCCGCTTCCACGCCGGAGTTACCGCCGCCGATCACGGCCACACGCTTGCCTTTGAACAGCGGACCATCACAGTGCGGGCAATACGCCACGCCTTTGTTGCGGTATTGCTGCTCACCCGGCACGTTCATTTCACGCCATCTTGCACCGGTCGCCAGGATCACGGTCCTGGCTTTGAGCTTCGCACCACTGGCGAAGTGAACTTCGTGCAGCTCACCCTGCTTGCCCGGCACCAGTTTGTCGGCGCGTTGCAGGTTCATGATGTCGACATCGTACTGTTTGACGTGTTCTTCCAGTGCTACGGCCAGTTTCGGCCCTTCGGTTTCCTGCACGGAGATGAAGTTCTCGATGGCCATGGTATCCAGCACCTGCCCACCAAAACGTTCAGCGGCCACGCCGGTGCGAATGCCTTTACGCGCCGCGTAGATCGCTGCCGATGCACCGGCCGGGCCACCGCCGACCACCAGCACGTCAAAGGCTGCTTTGGCGCTGATCTTCTCGGCCTGACGCTCGATGCCGCTGGTGTCGATTTTGGCGAGGATTTCTTCCAGGCCCATACGGCCCTGACCGAAGTTAACGCCGTTCAGATAGACACTTGGCACCGCCATGATCTGACGCTGGTCGACTTCAGCCTGGAACAACGCGCCGTCGATGGCGACGTGGCGGATGTTCGGGTTCAGCACCGCCATCAGGTTCAGCGCCTGGACGACGTCCGGGCAGTTCTGGCAAGACAGCGAAAAGTACGTCTCGAAGCTGAACTCGCCTTTGAGCGAGCGGATTTGTTCGATCACTTCAACACTGGCTTTCGATGGGTGACCGCCGACTTGCAGCAAGGCCAGCACCAGCGAAGTAAATTCGTGGCCCATTGGGATGCCGGCGAAACGCAGGCTGATATCGGCACTCGGGCGATTGATCGAGAACGATGGTTTGCGCGCATCGTCACCGTTGTCGAGCAAGGTAATTTGGCTGGAAAGACTGGCAACGTCTTTCAGGAGGTCGAGCATTTCCCGGGATTTCGCACCGTCGTCGAGGGATGCAACGATCTCGATCGGCTGGGTGACCCGTTCCAGGTATGACTTCAACTGGGTTTTAAGATTGGCGTCCAACATACGGGCGATTTCCTTTCTTCTGTTTCATGGAGAGCAGACATAAAAAAACGCCCGAGCGAATCTCGCCCGGGCGTTTTATAGGGCGGTGCAGCTTACTGAGTAGGTACGCAGTTGCGCCCTGATGCAGCACGACTCATAGACTTAGATCTTGCCGACCAGGTCCAGGGACGGGGCCAGAGTGGCTTCGCCTTCTTTCCACTTGGCTGGGCAAACCTGGCCTGGGTGAGCAGCTACGTACTGAGCGGCCTTGATTTTGCGCAGCAATTCAGAAGCATCACGCCCCACACCGCCGTCGTTCAGCTCGACGATTTTGATCTGGCCTTCAGGGTTGATCACGAAGGTGCCACGGTCAGCCAGACCGGCTTCTTCGATCAGCACGTCGAAGTTGCGGGAGATGGCGTGAGTCGGGTCGCCGATCATGGTGTACTGGATTTTGCCGATGGCTGGCGAAGTGTTGTGCCAGGCAGCGTGGGCAAAGTGGGTATCGGTGGAAACGCTGTAGACCTCGACGCCCAGTTTCTGGAACGCGTCGTAGTTGTCAGCCAGGTCTTCCAGTTCGGTCGGGCAAACAAAGGTGAAGTCGGCTGGGTAGAAGAAAACGACAGACCACTTGCCTTTCAGGTCCGCGTCCGACACTTGTACGAAGTCGCCATTTTTGTAGGCGGTCGCTTTGAACGGTTTAACTTGGCTGTTGATGATAGGCATCGTTGACTCTCCGTCAGGGGTTAAGAAGTTGATGGAGAGAACTCTAAACACTCGACGGACGGAAGGCTCATTGGCAAACCTCATGCTGCTGATTTGTTTTGGCTATTAGTCGGCAGTATTAATAGAAGAAATCGGTATCTAGGATTTGTGTAGCAGCTGGCGGAGCCTGCGTTCGGCCGCGCAGCGGTCGTAAACCGGCTTGCAAGGTCTACCTGATACACCGCGGATTTAGAATTTACGACCGCTGCGCGGCCGAACGCAGGCTCCGCCAGCTGCTACGGATTGCATTGCATCTGAGCTATGGCGCCAAGGCCTTTTCAGAGCGGAGCGTCATGCCAAGAAACGGGCTGGCTTCGACATAGCGCATGGCGGACTTCATATCTTTCCAGCCCACGTAACTCATCAACGACTTCAAATCCCAACCGCTTTGGTGCGCCCAGGTAGCAAAACCGCGCCGCAAGGAGTGGCTGGTGTAATGCTCGGCGGGGATGCCCGCGCGCTCCAGCGCCTGGCGTAATAGAGGAATGACGCTGTTGGCGTGCAGGCCCTCTTCGCTCAGATGACCCCAACGGTCGATGCCACGAAAAACCGGCCCTCGTACCAGTGCCGCTTCGGTGATCCAGGCGATGTACGCCTGAACCGGGCAGAGACGCTGTAACGCCGGGGTCTGGTAGGTTTTGCCAAGGTTTTCGCGGTCGCTCTTGCTGCGCGGCAGATAAAGACTGATACCAGAGCCGGCAACCGCTTGTACGTGCTCGACCTGTACGCGGCACAACTCGTCGCTACGAAAGCCGCGCCAGAAGCCGAGCAGGATCAGTGCGGTGTCGCGCCGTGCCCGCAGCAGCGTCGGTCGGTCATGTTCAGCCTTTGCCGCGCACGCTTCCTGCTCCAGCCAGTCAACGACTTGCTCCAGATGCTGTAGCTGCAATGGCTCGGCCTGCTTCTCCCGCATCGGGTGCAGTGCGCGAATGCCCTTGAAGACCTTGCGCACTACCGGCGCCTTGGTGGGATCGGCAAACCCCTGGCTGTTGTGCCACTGAGCCAATGCCGACAAGCGCAACTTCAGCGTATTGATCGATAACTCCCCCGCATAGGCCACCAGATAGCGCGCGACGCTGTCGGCGGTGGCCGGCAAAAAACCGCCCCAACTGACTTCGAAATGCTCGATGGCCGCCCTGTAGCTGCGACGGGTGTTATCGCGCGTGGCGGCTTGCAGGTAGCGATCCAGCTCGCTCATGGGAATGACTCTGCCTGTGTAGGAGCGAGCTTGCTCGCGATGGTGGTTAACGATAATGCGTAAAGCCAGATACCCAGTGGCGCTCTTGGGTTTTTCGCGAGCGAGCTCGCTCCTACAAGGGGATTGCGTACGGATATAGAGCGATAAACACTTCAGAACTGCTATCACACGGGGTAATACCAGTATATCCCGTGTGAATACCTGTTGTATTTTAACTTTTATACTGGTGTAGCACATCGTGTATTATGTGCGTACATACCACAGTACGAAATCGTAGGAGAGCTCATGGCCCGTGGCGGCATCAACAAAGCAGTGGTTCAAACGGCACGCCTGGCAATCCTCGCCCGCGGCGAAAACCCAAGCATCGACGCGGTACGGATCGAGATGGGCAATACCGGCTCGAAAACCACCATTCACCGGTATTTGAAGGAGCTGGATGACGGCGTCGAGCCCGCCGATACGGCCGGCGAACCCATCGATGACGAGCTGGCGGGGCTGGTCTCGCGCCTCGCACAGCGCCTCAAAGAACAGGCGCAGGAACCTATCGATCAGGCGCGCGCGCAGTTCGATCAGCAACGAAAAGAGCTGGACCGCCAACTGGCCGTCGCGCAAGAGGCCAATACTGAACTGCAGCAGCAATACGAGATTCAAACCCTCGCGCTCACGCAGGAATCCGACACCCTGCACAACACGCTGTCCATTTTGCAGACCGAGCAAACCCGTAACGCCGGACTGAACCAGGCACTGGCTGATTTCGAGTTACGCTTGCAAGACAAGGACGAGCAGATTCGCTCACTTGAAGAAAAACACCTGCATGCGCGCGATGCGCTGGAGCACTATCGCAACGCCGTCAAAGACCAGCGTGAGCAGGAGCAACGCCGCCACGAAGGCCAGGTGCAACAGATTCAGATGGAGTTGCGCCAGGCCCAGCAAAGCGCTTTAGTGCGCCAGGATGAAATCACCCAACTGCACCGCGACAATGAGCGTCTGCTGACCGAAAACCGTGGCACGCTGCGGGAGTTGAGCCTGTTGCAGGAACAGCTCAAGCAGACTCACACTCGCCAGGATCAGCTGCTTGAACAGGTCAATCGTATCGACAACGAGCGCACCCTCCTCCAGGAACGCTTGCGCACAGCTCTGCTGGAAAGCCAGTCGCTGAAGCAGAGCGTCGATGAGCAGTCGCAGATCAACAAAGCGCTGGAAATTGAATGCCTCAAGACTCAGGCGAGCCTCGATGAGTGCGTGCGTCGGGCGACTGTCATTGCGACAGCGCCAGACGCATCAGAGCCGACGAAGGGCGATTAACCCGCGACCGGCGTCCGCATGGTGACGAACTCTTCGGCAGCCGTCGGATGCACACCGATGGTTTCGTCGAAGTCGCGCTTGGTGGCGCCGGCCTTCAAGGCAATCGCCAGGCCCTGGACGATCTCGCCGGCGTCCGGCCCAACCATGTGGCAGCCAAGAACCTTGTCGGTCTTGCCGTCCACCACCAGCTTCATCAGCGTGCGCTCCTGGCATTCGGTCAGGGTCAGCTTCATCGGGCGGAAACGGCTTTCGTAGATCACCACCTCATAACCTGCATCGCGAGCCTCTTCTTCGGTGAGGCCTACGGTACCGATGTTCGGCAGGCTGAATACAGCCGTCGGGATCATCTTGTAGTCCACCGGACGATATTGCTCAGGTTTGAACAAACGCCGCGCAACAGCCATGCCTTCGGCCAGCGCGACCGGAGTGAGTTGCACACGACCGATCACGTCGCCAAGGGCCAGAATCGACGGCTCGGCGGTTTGATACAGCTCGTCGACCTCGACAAAGCCTTTCTTGTCGAGTTTGACGCGGGTGTTTTCCAGCCCGAGATTGTCCAGCATCGGACGCCGGCCAGTGGCGTAAAACACACAATCCGCCTCCAGCTCGCGACCGTCTTTGAGCGTGACTTTCAAACTGCCGTCAGCCTGTTTGTCGATGCGCTCAATGTCGGCGTTGAATTGCAGGTCCATACCGCGCTTGGTCAATTCTTCCTGCAAATGCTTACGCACGGCACCGTCGAAGCCGCGCAGGAACAACTCACCGCGATACAGCAACGTGGTCGCGGCCCCCAGGCCGTGGAAGATCCCGGCGAATTCGACGGCGATGTACCCACCACCTACCACCAGAACGCGCTTGGGCAGATCTTTCAGGAAGAACGCCTGATTGGAACTGATCGCGTGCTCATGCCCCGGAATCTGCGGAATCTGCGGCCAGCCGCCGGTCGCAATCAGGATGCTCTTGGCGGTATGACGCTCGCCATTGATCTCGACGGTATTCGGATCGACGATTTTGGCGTGGCCTTCATGCAAGGTCACACCGCTGTTGACCAGCAGGTTGCGATAAATACCATTCAGGCGATTGATCTCGCGGTCCTTGTTGGCAATCAGCGTCGCCCAGTCGAACGTCGCCTCGCCCGGTGTCCAGCCAAACCCGGAAGATTGCTCGAAGTCTTCAGCGAAGTGCGCACCGTAAACCAGCAGTTTTTTCGGCACACAACCGACGTTCACACACGTACCGCCCAGGTAACGACTCTCGGCCACAGCCACTTTCGCACCAAACCCGGCAGCAAATCGCGCAGCCCGCACACCGCCAGAACCGGCACCAATCACATAAAGGTCAAAATCGTAGGCCATCTTCAATCTCCTCGGCAGGCAACCAGCATACCTGCAGACATCCGTTGGGCAAGCGCTGCAGACGATATGAGGGCGGAAAATGAAAAAGCCACCCTAAGGTGGCTTTTCAGTACAAGCAGGTCAAACCCTATCAGTAGGCCTTGCCAGTCTTGTAGAAGTTTTCGAAGCAGAAGTTGGTGGCTTCGATGTAGCCTTCAGCGCCACCGCAGTCGAAACGCTTGCCCTTGAATTTGTAGGCAATCACGCAACCGTTTTGCGCCTGTTTCATCAAGGCGTCGGTGATCTGGATCTCGCCGCCCTTGCCAGGCTCGGTTTGCTTGATCAGGTCGAAGATGTCCGGTGTCAGGATGTAACGACCGATGATCGCCAGGTTCGACGGTGCGTCTTCCGGGGCTGGTTTCTCGACCATGTTGCGAACGCGATAGAGGTCATCACCGATCAGGTCGCCGGCGATAACGCCGTACTTGTTGGTTTCCAGCGGATCGACTTCCTGGATCGCAATGATCGAGCAGCGGTACTGTTTGTACAGCTTGACCATCTGGGTCAGGACGCCGTCGCCTTCGAGGTTGACGCACAAGTCATCCGCCAGTACCACGGCGAACGGTTCGTCGCCAATCAGCGGACGGCCAGTCAGGATCGCGTGGCCCAGGCCTTTCATTTCGGTCTGGCGGGTGTAGGAGAACGAGCAGTTGTCGAGCAGCTTGCGGATGCCGACCAGGTACTTTTCCTTGTCGGTGCCCTTGATCTGGTTTTCCAGCTCGTAGCTGATGTCGAAGTGGTCTTCCAGGGCACGCTTGCCACGACCGGTCACGATGGAGATTTCGGTCAACCCGGCGTCCAGTGCTTCTTCGACGCCGTACTGGATCAGTGGCTTGTTTACCACCGGCAGCATTTCTTTGGGCATGGCTTTAGTCGCTGGCAGGAAGCGAGTACCGTAACCGGCTGCTGGGAACAAGCATTTCTTGATCATATAAGTCCTTGATAGGGCTGTGTGTACGAGTTTCGGTCGCAGTCTAATCAGGCGGCGTGCACCTTACAATGCCCCGCGCTGGCTAACCGATGCCATCATAGAGAAATATTCTCGCGGATAGTTCCCCGGATCGCTTCGGCGCCTTTATTGATAGCACAGACCGTCATGTATGCACGACCACACAATCGCACCACCCTACACCCATCAGCACCTGTTGAGTGCATTTGGCGGTATCATTGCGCGATAGAACCAGTCAACGAGGCAGATAGATGTCGGTAGCAAAGAGTGTCAACGGGTACCTGATCAATCAGGCAAAAGACGGCCAGTGGTGGGTAGACAGCGTAGACGGCGAGAATATCGCCGGGCCGTTCCCTACCGAAGCGTTGGCGATTGAGGTGGCATCGGTGTTGCAGGATCAACCGGCAGCGCCGAAACGACGCGGCAAGGACAAGTCCTGAGACGCGCCTGACTCGACTGGAGCCCTGTCGCAGCGCAGGGCTTTTTTATGATGGTCTGCAACGAAATGGCCATCGCTATAACCTTTTGATCCCGGCGCTGTCACAGGCTTAGCCCCATCATCCTGACGACGACAATGACATGACTAGATTTCTGCCACTGATTGCATTGCTGGCCCTGAGCGGTTGTGCGACTTCCGAAAAGATGTATCTGAACAACGGCGAACAAGGCCTGAGCATCGACTGCTCCGGAGAAGCCAACTCGTGGGGCACTTGCTACGAAAAAGCCGATGCCTCTTGCGCCGGCACCGGCTATCGAATCGTCGGTACCGACGGAACACCTTCGACCAAGGATAGCGACAAGACCCTTGGCGTCGACGTCGGCAACTATAAGACCCGTACCGTCGTGGTGGTCTGCAAGTAAGGCGCCCTGCCCTATATGTGAATCTCGGCGAATTTGATCCCAAGCCCGCGCACGGTCTCGATCAAGTCGTCCAGGCGACTGAACGATTCGACTTCATCGTTTTCATCCACCAGGAAATAACTGCGCCCGGCGCTTTTCTTGAAAAATACGATCCATTCTCCCGAATTTGCCGGGTTCTGAATCACGTGAGTGGCAGAGATATGACCCTCTGCATGACGCTCCCGTACCTGCTCTCGCTTCATGCTCGACTCCAGAAATGACAATGCCGTCAAAGCGACGCTTGGACGGCATTGGTGCTGACAGTCGACAGTCTATCAGCCGGAAATGCACTCGGTGGCGGCGTTGCGTACATCATGTGGGCGAATAGGCACGTTGGAGATGCGCTCATGCAACTTGATGCTGCTGCCGCTGGCGCGGTTTTCAATATCGAATACAGCGGCCGGCCCCGACGAATATTTCTGCGCAACGATGACTCGCACACCGTCCTTCTGTGGCTCGATTTGCAGAGCGCCTCGGCTATCGGCCAGCTTCTCGCTCAGGCAATGCGCGTACTCAAGGGGCTTCTTGCCTGAGATCACGCTCATGGTGGGCAGCGACTCGTTGATTTCCGAGACTGTCGCACAACCAGTCATTGCCAACGCCAACGGCAGTAACACTACACCCCACTTCATACAAATCCTCCGATAAAGCCTCTCCGACAGCACAAATGCCGTTTTTCTCCGAGGCTCACTGCTGTTATCGCGCATAGAATTGCGAATAACTGTTTTTAATTGTCAAACCGGACCTCGACGGTCGGATAATAACCCGTTCGGGCTGATAAACTGCGCCAATCGCCCAACGCTATCGTTTTGATTTTGTAGAAAAAGCCCTTCTGGAGGCGCCTCATGAAATTTATCCACCAGCGCGAGCACCTCAACGAAGACGACATCGTCGTCATCCAGTGCTCCCAAACCTGCAACATCCGCTTGATGAACGACGCCAATTTCCGCAGCTTCAAAAATGGCGGCCGGCACACTTACCATGGCGGTGCATTCGACACTTTCCCGGCCCGGATTACTGCACCGAGTACCGGATTCTGGAACATAACCATCGACATGGTCAGCCGCAAGGCAATTAGCGTAACCCGCAAACCGACCCTGACTCACTCGATCAAGATTATCCGCCGCTCCAGCTCGAAACTGAGCTGAGTGACGCCCCACCAAGAGAACAGGCAGGTATGACCGTGGCTCAAACAACCAAATACGTCATCAAGTACAAGCTCAACGGTGAGCGCCGCTTTGAATTTGCCCAGCTTGAAAAGGGCACCGAAGCAGAGGCCAAGGCCGCGCTGGACGCCATTCATGGCCAGAGCGTAGACGTGATCAGCGACATTAGTGTCAGCAAAGCGCTGTAAAGCGATCCGGAGCGACAACAAGGACGTCTGCTCCACGCGGTGAAGTTCGACCGCAAGCACCGGAGTGATATCGAAAGCAGCGCCCCCTAGACTGACCACCTCAACGTTGGGTTAAGGAGTCAGACCGTGTTTAGCGAGCATCAACTCGTTGCAGGCGACCGGGACGCGCTGGAACGACAACTCGATCAGGATGGCTGCGCGACCATCAAGTCGCTTTTAAGCCACCAGACGTGCGACGACATCAGCGCCCTCTACAGCCAGCGCGAGCCTTTCCGCTCTCACGTCATCATGGCCCGCCATGGTTTTGGTCGCGGCGAGTACAAATACTTCAGCTACCCACTGCCCGCCCCGGTAGCCCGTTTACGCAGCGCGCTCTACCCTCGACTGGTGCCGATTGCCAATCGGTGGTACGAACAGATGGGCCTTGCGACCCGATTCCCCGAGACGCATGAGGCGTTTTTAGAGCGCTGTCATGCCGCCGGTCAGGATCGTCCGACGCCGTTGTTGCTGCAATACGGCCCGCAGGACTACAACTGCTTGCATCAGGATCTGTACGGCGAACACGTCTTCCCGCTGCAAGTTGCGATTCTTCTGTCGGAGCCGGACGAGGATTTTACCGGTGGCGAATTCGTCCTGACCGAACAACGCCCCCGGATGCAGTCACGCCCTCAAGTCATCAGTCTGAAGAAAGGCGACGCACTGGTCTTTGCCGTCAACCAGCGCCCGGTCAAAGGCGTTCGCGGCTATTACCGCGTCACCCTGCGCCATGGCGTCAGTCGCCTGCACAGCGGAAAACGGCATACCCTTGGAATCATCTTTCACGATGCGTTATGACCCCATGAACCCGAGCACCCTGGATCTGTTTGCCGATGCGGAACTTGAGCAGTGGCCCAGACGCGACCGGATAGGCGAACAATCCTACGTATTGAGAGGCTTCGCCCTGCCGTGGCTGGAACGTTTGCTGCCCGCACTGCAAGCGGTGCTGGCGGCGGCGCCGTTTCGACAGATGATCACCCCGGGTGGTTTCACCATGTCGGTGGCCTTGAGCAGTTGCGGCACGCTGGGCTGGACCACCGACCGCTGCGGTTATCGCTACACCCACCACGACCCGCAGACCGGCCAGCCCTGGCCCACCATGCCCGAGGTGTTTTTCGAATTGGCGCAAGCGGCCGCACGAGCAGCAGGGTTTGCCGATTTCGTGCCTGATTCCTGCCTGATCAATCGTTATATCCCCGGCGCAAAGATGTCATTGCATCAGGACAAGGACGAAAAGTCCTACGCGGCGCCGATTGTGTCCGTCTCCCTCGGATTGCCGGCGATGTTCCTGTTCGGCGGTTTTGAACGCCGCGAAAAAAGCCAACGCGTGCCCCTGTTACATGGAGACATCGTGGTCTGGGGTGGGGTGGATCGGTTGCGCTATCACGGCGTGCTGCCCATCAAGGAAGGCCAACACCCCAGCATGGGCGAACAACGGATCAACTTCACCTTCCGCAACGCGGGATGAAGCCCTCGAATTCGACCGCAAGACCCGGAGTGTTCAGAGCCTGCCGGCTGGTTACTCTGAATGAAACGGGTCAACGGAGATGAAGCCATGACAATCCACACGACAACAATCGCCACCGAAAACGATCCTCGCTGGGCCGCCGTCGTTGCGCGTGATTCCCGGGCAGATGGACAGTTTGTGTACGCAGTGAAAACCACCGGCATCTACTGTCGCCCCAGCAGCCTGGCGCGTTTGCCGAAACCGCAGAACGTTGAATTTTTTGATACCGCCGAGCAGGCCCAGGCGGCGGGTTATCGCCCGAGCAAACGGGCGACAAAGGATCAGAGCGACGTCGCCGCACACCATGCGGTGATCGTGGCCGCCGCGTGCCGTCAGATTGAAACCGCCGAACATCTGCCGGCCCTGAACGAACTGGCTGATGCCGCAGGCCTCAGCAGCTTTCACTTCCATCGGGTGTTCAAAGCCGTCACCGGCCTGACCCCCAAGGGTTACGCCACGGCCCATCGCTCGCGCAGAGTACGTGAACGGTTGGCGAACGGCGGCTCGGTGACCGATGCGCTGTATGACGCCGGCTTCAACTCCAACAGCCGCTTCTATGAGGCCGCGGATCAGCTGTTGGGCATGAAACCCGGCGACTATCGCGCCGAAGGCCAGAACAACGACATTCGCTTTGCCGTGGGCCAGTGTTCCCTTGGCGCCATTCTGGTCGCGCAAAGTGAACGCGGGGTTTGCGCGATCCTGCTCGGGGACGATCCACACCAATTGGTGTGCGATCTGCAGGACAAGTTTCGACAGGCCAACCTGATCGGTGCCGATCACTCATTCGAGCAACTGATCGCCAAGGTGGTCGGTTTTATCGAAGCGCCGGCCATTGGCCTGGACCTGCCCCTGGATGTTCGCGGAACTGCGTTTCAGGAACGGGTCTGGCAAGCGCTGCGAGAGATCCCCGTCGGTAGCACGGCCAGCTACGCCGAAATCGCCCAGCGCATCGGCGCGCCAAAAGCCTTCCGCGCCGTGGCCCAGGCCTGCGGCGCGAACAGCCTCGCGGTGGCCATTCCGTGCCATCGCGTGGTGCGCAGCAATGGCGATCTTTCCGGCTATCGCTGGGGCGTGGAACGCAAACGCCTGTTGTTGGAGCGAGAAGCACTGCCTTAGACGATGCCGATGTACACCGCCACGGAATCCGGGCTTGTATATGCTTCAAAGTCGGTCGCGAACCGGCGCCTGATCTGCTGGTTTGCTGCGAAATAGGCCCAAATTCGTTGCCAGGCGTCGATGACGGCACCCGGCATCGGCCCCTTGCCTTCGAACACCAGGTATTGGCCGTCTTCGATGCGGATTGTCTCGTAACCTTGCGCCGGTGCCTGAACAGCAATCCCGGCCGTCACATCGAACGCCCCCAATGCATCCGATTCGTACCCGGAGTACACGCCATAGGCCGGTGAAGCGGGTTGTTGCGGCGCAATCCGCTCAATCAACCCTTCGCTATGGAAACGCCCCCACATAGGGCCAATCTTTGCCGTTTCAGCCTTTTGTTCCGCGCTGTTGAGGGTTCGTACCCTCAGTCCCGAAACGCTGAACGGTGCTACATAGACCTGTTTGAATTCCATTGCTGCGCCACTCCCTGTTATTGAGATTTGCGGCCCTGACGAGCCGCAGCGGCGCCTACCTTGTCAGCGATTGACGTCGACAACAACCCTTCCCCGCAACTGACCCGCGAGTAATCGAGGTGCGGCATCGATCGCTTCGCTCAGACCGATTTCGTGACTGATCAGCGGCAACAAGGCAAAGTCCAGATCCTTGGCCAGTCGATTCCAGGCCAGTACTCGCCTGGCCTTCGGCTGGGTCACGCTGTTAATGCCAGCGAGCGTCACGCCGCGCAAAATAAAGGGCGCAACGGAGGCTGGAAAGTCCATCCCCTGAGCCAGCCCACACGCAGCGACAGTGCCGTTGGCCTTCGTGCTGGCACAGGCGTTGGCCAGCGTGTGGCTGCCGACCGAGTCAATCACCGCCGCCCAACGCTCCTTGGCCAAGGGCTTACCCGGTTCGGATAGCGTGGCGCGATCAATGATTTCGCTGGCGCCCAATTGTTTGAGGTAGTCATGTTCGGAGGTGCGGCCAGTGGACGCGACCACCCGGTAGCCGAGCCTGCTGAGCAGCGCGATGGCGAAACTGCCTACACCGCCATTGGCGCCCGTGACCAGGATGTCACCCTGTTCCGGTGTTACGCCGTTATGTTCCAGCGCCAGGATACTGAGCATCGCCGTGTACCCGGCCGTGCCAATAGCCATCGCCTGGGCGGCACTGAATTGCGACGGCAACGGGATCAGCCAGTCGCCGTTCAGGCGGGCCTTCTGTGCCAATCCACCCCAATGCCCTTCGCCAACGCCCCAGCCATTGAGCAGCACCCGGTCGCCGACCTTGTAGTCCGGATGCCCACTGACTTCGACAGTACCTGCCAGATCGATGCCCGGCACCATCGGGAATTTTCGCACCACCGGGCTGCTGCCAGTGATTGCCAGGGCATCCTTGAAGTTCAACGTGCTGTACGCAACGCGCACCGTCACATCACCCTCCGGAAGCTGATCGTCATTGATCTCTTGCAGTGTGGCCCGGTAACCGCTGTCGTCTTTGTCGATCAAAATACCTTTGAACATTGCTGCCTCCCAAAAGGAATCGCTTGGCTTGTCGAGTAGATGAAATAGCACAACGCAACATTTTGCCGTACTCGACTTTAAGCCAAACCGGGCTTTTATCCCGTCGGCGGCTCTGAAAACTCGGCCGGCCTTGCGCCAGTCATGATACAAAACCGGCTCTACCGTCCCTGCCCAGTTTTCATGCCGGAGAACCTTTCAAATGAACCAATGGCCAGACACCCGCATTCTTGACCTGCTCGGAATTGAACTGCCGATCATCCAGGCGCCCATGGCCGGCGCCACCGGTTCGGCCATGGTGATAGCCGCGAGCAACGCGGGCGGGTTGGGTTCCATGCCGGCCGCCATGTTGAGCACCGAACAGTTGCGTGAAGAGTTGAGGACGATTCGCCAACACAGCCAACGCCCGATAAACGTCAACTTCTTTTGCCACCAGCCTCCCGCCGCCGATGAGCAACGCGCCCGGGACTGGAAAAATCTGCTGGAACCGTATTACCGGGAATTGGGTGTCGACTTCGACGCGCCGACGCCGGTATCCAATCGCGCACCGTTCGAGAACGCGACCTGCGAGGTGATCGAGGAGTTTCGCCCCGAAGTCGTGAGTTTTCACTTCGGGCTGCCAGAAAAATCCTTGCTGGATCGTGTCAAGGCGGCCGGGGCAAAAGTGCTGTCCTCAGCCACCACAGTGGAAGAAGCCATCTGGCTTGAGCAACATGGCTGTGACGCAATCATCGCGATGGGCTACGAAGCAGGCGGTCATCGCGGGATGTTCCTGAGCGACGACTTGAGCAGCCAGGTGGGCCTTTTTGCCTTGGTGCCGCAGATTGTCGACGCGGTGAAAGTGCCGGTGATTGCGGCGGGCGGCATTGCTGATGCACGCGGTGTTGCAGCCGCGTTTCTGTTGGGTGCATCGGCAGTGCAAGTCGGTACCGCGTATTTGTTCACGCCAGAGGCCAAGGTCAGCGCGTCTCATCACAAGGCGCTGCGTACGGCTAAGGAAAGCGAGACCGCTGTCACCAATATTTTCACCGGACGCCCGGCGCGCGGGATTCTCAATCGAGTGATGCGTGAACTCGGGCCGATGTCTGACAAAGCCCCGGCCTTCCCGCTGGCCGGTGGCGCGCTGATGCCGCTGCGGGCCAAGGGGGAAGCCGATTTCAGCAATCTCTGGGCCGGGCAGGCGTTCACCCTGGGCGTCGAAATGACCACGGCCGAGCTGACTCGGCGCCTGGCGGAGCAAGGGTTGGCGAAGCTTACCCATGCCTGATTAACCCGTTGTTGCCGCTGTTCAATGTAGGAGCGAGCTTGCTCGCGATGGACGTTAACGATAACGCGTTCTTCCTGAATAAACGCGTTGCTCTCAAGTCCATCGCGAGCAAGCTCGCTCCTACATCCAACAAGGGCAAGTGTGCCCCAGCACATTCCGTTTGCAGGCAATTCGCTATATATTCTGCTATATAACGTTTTCACCCCTCGTAGCACTTGCCTGACCTTGGAGCCGTTTCATGCCCCTTCGTGCCTCACGTTTTGCCCCCACTTGTCTTGCGGGCCTGATCGCCGTATTTGCCTTCGGGCCCGCCCGGGCAGCTGAAGTTCAGGTCGCAGTTGCCGCCAACTTCAGCGCCCCGATCCAGGCCATCGCTGCTGACTTCGAGAAAGACACCGGGCACAAACTGATCACGTCCTTTGGCGCAACCGGCCAGTTCTACACCCAGATCAAGAATGGCGCGCCGTTCGAAGTGTTCCTCTCGGCTGACGACACCACCCCGCAAAAACTTGAAAGCGAAGGCGATACCCTCAAAGGTTCACGCTTCACCTACGCCATCGGCACCCTGGCACTTTGGTCGGCCAAGGAAGGTTACGTCGATGCCAAGGGCAAAGTGCTGAGCGACAATCAGTATCAGCACCTGTCCATCGCCAACCCGAAAACCGCGCCATATGGCCTGGCCGCAACTCAGGTGTTGGCCAAACTGGGCCTGACGGACAAACTCAAGGACAAGATTGTTGAAGGCCAGAACATCACCCAGGCCTACCAGTTCGTGTCTACCGGCAACGCCGAAATCGGCTTTGTAGCCTTGTCGCAAATCTACAAGGACGGCAAAGTCACCGGCGGTTCGGCATGGATTGTTCCGGCGGCCATGCACGACCCCATCAAGCAAGACGCGGTGATCCTCAACAAAGGCAAGGACAATCCGGCCGCCACGGCGCTGGTCGAATACCTCAAAGGTCCAAAAGCGGCCGCGATCATCAAATCTTATGGCTACCAACTCTAAATGACGCTCTCGAGTGCCGATTTTCCCGCCATTTGGCTGACCCTGAAACTGGCGTCCCTGACGACCGTCATCCTGCTGATTATCGGCACACCGATTGCATTATGGCTCTCACGCACCCAATCCTGGTTGCGCGGCCCGGTCGGGGCGATCGTCGCCCTGCCCCTGGTGCTGCCACCCACCGTGATTGGCTTTTATCTATTGTTGGCGCTCGGCCCTAACGGCTTTGTCGGCTACTTCACCCAGTCACTGGGGCTCGGCACCCTGACGTTCAGTTTTGCCGGTCTGGTGATCGGTTCGGTGCTCTACTCGATGCCGTTCGTAGTCCAGCCGCTGCAAAACGCCTTTTGCGCCATCGGCACGCGCCCTCTGGAAGTGGCCGCAACCTTGCGCGCGAATCCTTGGGATACGTTTTTCAGCGTGATCCTGCCGCTGGCCCGACCGGGCTTTATCACGGCGGCCATTCTCGGCTTCGCCCATACTGTCGGTGAATTCGGCGTGGTGCTGATGATCGGTGGCAATATCCCCGACAAGACCCGCGTGGTCTCGGTGCAGATCTACGATCACGTCGAAGCCATGGAATACGCTCAGGCCCACTGGCTGGCCGGGGCAATGCTTGTTTTCTCCTTTGCGATATTGCTGGCGCTTTACTCCAGCCGTAAAACCAAAGCAGGCTGGAGCTGATTAATGATTCGAACACAGCTGAAACTGCGTTATTCGGGATTCTCCCTGGAGGTGGATCTGCAACTGCCCGGCCGCGGCGTCACCGCACTGTACGGTCATTCGGGCTCGGGCAAGACCACCTGCCTGCGCTGTATCGCCGGCCTGGAAAGGGCTGATCAGGGCTTCATCCAGATCAACGATGAAGTCTGGCAGGACAGCGACAAAAAGATTTTCATACCGCCGCACAAACGCGCGCTGGGTTACGTTTTCCAGGAAGCCAGCCTGTTCCCTCATCTGTCGGTACTGGCCAACCTGGAGTTCGGCCTCAAGCGAATCCCGAAACAACAGCGCCGCGTCGATATGGCACATGCGACTCAATTGCTCGGTATCGGCCACTTGCTGGGTCGCCATCCGCAACACCTTTCGGGCGGTGAGCGTCAACGCGTCGGCATCGCCCGTGCCTTGCTCACCAGCCCGAAACTGTTGCTGTTGGACGAACCGCTGGCGGCATTGGACGCCCAACGCAAAAGCGAAATCCTGCCATACCTGCAACGACTGCATGATGAGCTGGACATCCCGGTGCTGTACGTCAGCCACTCACAGGATGAAGTCGCGCGACTGGCCGATCACCTCGTCCTGCTCAGCAATGGCAAGGCCCTGGCCAGCGGCCCGATTGGCGAAACCCTGGCGCGCCTTGATCTGCCCTTGGCGCTGGGCGACGACGCCGGCGTGGTGATCGAGGGACGCGTCAGTGCCTATGACACTGACTACCAATTGCTGACCCTGCAACTGCCCGGCACGCACCTGAACATTCGCGTCACTCATTCACCGATGACTGCGGGTCAGGCGCTGCGCTGCAAGGTTCAAGCGCGGGATGTCAGCCTGAGCCTGCAAAGCGTCGAGCACAGCAGCATCCTCAATCGCCTCCCAGTCACCGTGATCAGTGAAATGGGCGCGGACAACGACGCTCACGTGCTGATTCGCCTGGAGGCTGACGGCACACCGCTGCTGGCGCGGATCACTCGCTACTCCCGAGACCAAATGGGCGTGCACCCCGGCCAGCAACTCTGGGCGCAAATCAAGGGGGTGGCGGTGCTGGCGTAAATCCGCTGGCACGTCACAGTCACTGATTGCAGGCCAAGGACTACACGATGTACCTGGAGAAGATGCTCGAAAGGGCTGAACCGACGAACTGACCTGTCTGTTTTTTGCACGATTGCAAATGGCTTCTATAGTTGATCTGAACGAATCTGCTGCGGTGAGCCATGGAAGACATTTTTGTCGTGAAGCGTTGCAACAAGATCATCATCCACGGCCGCCGAGCCGGTGACGCCAGTCATCCGCCACCTGACGCCGCCGTTTGGTACCGCATCGCCGATACACGCACTTGCGGCTTTATCGGTGACGGCTTCGATCTTGAAGAAGACGCCCAAATAGAATGTCGACGGCTGAACGCAAGGTCAAACGTGAAGGCCCGGCAAGGCTGAGAAATCACCTGTCTTTTCCGGTCTATACTGAAAACAGCTGAAGGATCAGCGACCCCATCGGCAGAAAGCTCGCTCCCAGCGGGCTTTTTGTTGCAATTTGCCAGGTTTCTTGAACGGAGGTGTTTGTCATGTCCGAAAAAGAGTCCATCACCACCCTGCTCACCTTGCTTGACTCTCGCCAGGCTCGCTTGGCAGCGGCGTGCAAGGAAATCGCCGACTGGGTTGATCATCAAGGTGGACACCCGACTGCCCTGAGAATTCGTGATCGCCTGAACGACATCGAGAAGGACGCACCACTGATTCGCAATACGCTGTCTTCACTCAAACCTGTAGACCCGCCTCTGCCAAGGTTCAGATGATTCGATCCGGACACGCAACACGAGTACAGGGCCTGATTCAGGACGCATGAACGGCGACGTCCCGTCACCGAGTGCCTCCCTGCCTGATCGTCTCCTGAAACAACCCAACCCGGCTCCACGCTGGGCTTTTTTTTTGCCTGTTGCACACGCAACGAACGTCGCCGCCCGTAGGTCAAACGATCACATGTCATGAAGGAGACATCTGATGGTCACTCATTACAAAGTTGGCGGCCACCTGGCCTGCGGTCACAAAGGCAGCAAACTCACCTCAACCACCGAACTGACTCGCGTCAAATGCAGAAGCTGCCGAAACACCGACGCGTTCAAAGAGGCACGCCGCAACGACCGCAACGCGGCACGCCGAGCCGCACGCAAAGCCAAAGTCACCCACACCGCCAACGATTGGCGCGCAGCCTGGGTGCAGCGGCTGACGGCGATGCCCGGACTGCAAAGATTGCCTCGTGGATTTACCGGTCAACCATTCGTATAGCTGAGAGCTTCGGTGGCTCAATCGGGTGCGAAGAAGCCTGTTATTTGATGGCGGCTAACAGGTTCATCGACTAGGGTTTCTAACGCGTATAACAGCAGCGCCTTTGTTGGCTGGCGTCTAATCAGGAGGAGATCGATGGCACCCATTCGTACTGCCGAACAAACCTATCGCGCTTGGTCCAGCCCAATCTTGCTTGAGCTCAAGGAGAGGGAGCATCAACTGGACCCTGAAGCCCGGCAGGCGCTTCAAAATGTCCTGCTAGAGAGAAGGCTTGTCGATATCGGCAACCCTTCCGGAAAAGATCGACGCGGGGCTGATCCAGATCAATAGCCGCTGCCCCGCGAAAATGGCGTAGTGAAAGAATTAAGGGTTTGCATCAGCCGTCGCGTGCCAACCCTTATTCACCAGAGCCGAACGCCAGCGCAGCGTTGTTACTCCGTTGATAGAGGGATACGCAAGTATCGGCGCCACCAAAGGAATATTTACTTCACCCGATCCCGCGCAGCCATTACAAGTAGCCGATTACGGGTGCTGGGTGTTTGTCTTGAGCACCGGCGATGAGATGCAGTGGAACGTGTTGTTGCGTCTCGATGGATGGAACTTCAAAACCACCCACCCTTTGGGTTTGTCGCTCGGATAATTCGGTCGACTCTCCTGCCGATGCTTTAGCCATTTTCGCGTGATTCGCTGCGATTTCATTGAGAGTTGACACGTTGCATCCTCCGGTAACTGACCCAGCGCATCGCTGGCATTCTTAAGCCTGGTGTGATTGTTGCCGCGTCAGAATTACGTCGACCTGGCGCCGCCAAGGCCGTCCTCTGCAATCCTCAAGCCATGAATAGTCGTATATTTGGCGCACCATTTCATATGCGACGAATGGTGGTGCGCAGCAGCGTTGGTGCACTGGTTTCGCGCACCCTATGTCTGCCAAGCCGTCGCCGGAGTTTGGTAGCAAGATCGACGAAAAATTTTTGGCGCACCAAAATAGAGCTATTCGCCTGCGTCAGACAGCCAGCACTCAACAACTCGCCAACAGTTACTACTTAAGAGAAACTTGTTATTAGTTGTAATTTTCACACTACCCACACACCAGATCGAAACGCCTTCACTGCAAACTTTATTGCATTTTTATCGTACTTTTAATACGCAACACACATTACATCATCGGTAATAGTCCAGCTTCCGCCCCATCACCATCGAGCTTGTTTCGCTGCCGCTCAGCGGCTTGGCGGCGGCGCAGCAGCGTGGGCGTCGGTTGCAGCTTAGTGGCCGGAAGAGAGCAACCAGCCATGAACAATACAATAACAACTGGAGTAATTAATTTATTTCACCACCTTCACCTTTTATAGCAAAGCCCTACAGGAAACATTAGCTCTAATCCTGGGCAAATCCAAAAACCAACAATATATTTTTTTACTATAAGACCAATAGCGCCCGCGGGATTCAGCGTGCAGCCATCCAAACTATATAAAACCGTTACACTCAGTAGACGGTTTTACGCTACCGCGGCCCGGGTCGTACTCGCCGACGGTTATTGCACCGCTGGTCATGGGCTGGCCGAACGCTGTGATCATCTCCAGGCGATCACGGCCATTTCGTCGCAGGAGGCCATGTGGCTCCACATGTGAAAAGCCCAGCGCGATGGCTGGGCTTTGTTTATCTTCTATGTTCCATCATCTTGTCAGCGAGTACTGTAGCCCTTTCGACCAACAGATTTTGCCTGTCCTCGTGACTCGAATTTGGGCCTCCGATAACCGGTGCCGTCAGATTGCTTTCCGCAATCAATGCAGCACAAAAGTATCGATCCCAGACGGCTCTATTCTCAGCGGCCTGAGTGCTCACTTGGTCGGATTGCATATGCGGCTCCTATTGATGAGGTAGCGCCGTTATTTTACGCCGAACAGCGAACAAGCCTCGAGGCTGCAGATAGTCGGCAAGCTGCTGTTTTGCTGTCAGCGCCATAGGGGATCCTTGAAATTTTGGTGCCTCGCGTTGGCAGCTATTGAAATAGTGGCTGATTGCCGGTATTGGTGAGCCAAGTGAAATCAGGGTAAGGCCTATGAAATACAAGAAAGCGGAAATCATGGCTTATGCAGTGAATGGCGATGTGGTTCGACTACCCAGCGTTCCATTTCACTTCAGCCCGGGCGGACGATCGCTTCACAGGGGGGCCGATATCACTGGCGGGATTGTGCAGCGAGCCGGATGGCTTGGCCTGCAAACGGTAGGGTTTGAAGGCTGGCAATCTATCCATAGTATTGAGCTGTCCTATCCGGACGGGACCGACTGTAACCATTTGTTCGAGGTGAACCGACATTTTGACGCTCCAGTCCAGGACGGTGATTGGCTTTGGTTTCCCGCTATGCCGCTGGTAGCGACGATCTATAAAGAGTAACGAGATCCCCCAGCAGACGAATTGCGTTTTGGTCTCGGCGGACTGTTTATCGGATTTTCAAGGCACTCACTTGATCTAGTGGCCAGTAGCCGCTATCCCTTAAGTTCACTGAAGCATTATCGCTAGAGGGGAAAAACATGATTTCGAGATTCGTCGTTGTCCCCGCGGTACCGAAGGAAACCGGTTCAACGCGCAACGGATCACGCCTCTACTGCACGACCGACTCTGTCGAATTCAACATTTATGACAATGACGATAAGTGCAGGCTGCAAGGCTGCTATCCAAACCGAATAGAGGCTAATGCAGAATGTGAACGGCTCAACGCCGAGCCCCCTCAAAGCGGGCTTACTGAACACTCCTGCGTCAAGTGAACCATGATCTGCACCGGTAAGCCGTTCATTAGGATTTTTGGCATAGAAGACCGGCCCCGCGCCGGGCTTTTAATTATCTGCAGTCCTCTCGCCCCCTCGTCATGCGCCTGCTGCTACGCTCTCACTCACGCAGCGTTCGCCAAAGCAGCCCGCGTCGCTGCCGGGGCGCCAAGGAGCCAACAATGAAATGCGCATTTCTTGCAATCATGACCCTACTCTCTTGCTCATCGACCATGGCATCAACTCCCGATGGAGAAGCACTTTTTCAAGATAATTGCAGTGCCTGCCATGGGCCTCGAGGCATGGGAGGATCAGCACCCAAGCTGGCCGGAGATGCCAGTGAGTGGAAAGCAAAAGTATTTGAGCGAGCCGTGCTTAGCGGTATCGACGATCATGGGAAGCCTTTGAAAGCGCCCATGCCGCATTGGGCTGGCACCGGTTTCAGATCTGACAACGGTGCAATTCCAAGCAAACTTGAAATTGATGCAATACAGAAATACCTGCATCAACAAAAATAGTTTATTGGCTTCGACCGGATGCTTTTTCGTTTCAATGACATGCTTTTCACGAAGTTCTCACAGAATGCAGCGCAAATTGAGCAGACAAAAGGATTTGACCCCATGCAGAGGGCCCGCCGTGCGCGGGCTTTTTGTTGCCCGCCAGAAAGGCGCAAGCTCCTCCACCCTTTCCAGATGATGCGCAATTTGCGTGCAACGAGGAGGCTCGCCGATTTCGAGCCTCATCAGAAGGAATGGATCAGCTGTTGACCGTAGCGATTTGCTTCTCACGATCATTCTGTTTGCCAATCAGAAACACCAATAGCGAACCTATCGCGGTCAATGCGCAGAGCGGCATCAGTGCAATTGGAAAACTCCCGGTCTGATCACGCAGCACACCGATCACCGAACTCATGGCGCCCGTACCCAAGTGGGCAAAGGTATTGATCGCTGCAATCCCTGTGGCCAAAGTCGCCAGCGGCAGGGATTCGGAGCAAAGTGCCCAGAACGGCCCCTTGATCGCATAGTTACCCATCAATACGAGCGTCAGCAGTACCAGCGTAATGGTCAGGGAGTCCGTGAACAGCGTGGCAGCGAAGCTCACCGCAGTAATGGCTAGCGGTATAGCAGTGTTCTTGATCCGCTCCCCGCTCTTGTCTGCACGCAGTCCCCAGAAAATCATGAAAGCTGCGGCCATGCCGAACGGAATCATGTTCAGCAGACCCGTTTGCATATTGGTCAGATGGAAGGACTTCAGGATCTGCGGCATCCACAGCGACAGCGTGTTGCTGGTTGCCGAACTGCCCATGTAGATAATCGAAAGCACCCATACATATTTGTTGGTGAACACGGCCTTGAAGGTGCCGCTTATGCTGTGAGCGTGCTGAGGAGTACCACTTTCGCGCGCGGCCTTATCGTTAGTCAGTTGCTCGCCTAGCCAATCCTGTTCCTGCTGAGTCAACCATTTCGCTTCGCTTGGCCGACTGGGCAACACTTTCAGCGCGAGCAATCCCAGAGTGATGGCGGGAATTGCTTCAAGCATAAGCAACCACTGCCATCCCTTGAATCCTGCCAGACCGTCTAATTGCAACAGCAGTGCCGACACCGGTGAGCCGAGAAAGTTGGAGAGTGGTATCGCCACCATGAATAGCGCAACTATTCGGGCCATGTACGCTTTGGGGATGCATTGCGTGAGGTAAAGAATGACTCCGGGAAAGAAGCCGGCTTCGGCGGCACCCAAGAGAAATCGGGAAATCGAGTAGGATATCGGCCCGACCGCAAATGCCGAACAGAAACCGACGATGCCCCAGGTGATCATGATGCGCGCGATCCATCGGCGAGCACCGAAACGCTCCATGGCCATGTTACTGGGCATTTCGCAAAGTACATAAGCGACGAAAAACAGCGTGGCACCGAATCCGAAGGCGCTGGCCGTCAGGCCGATGTCCTGGTTCATGGTCAGTGCAGCGAAGCCGATATTGACTCGGTCAATGTAGGCGATGAAATAACAGAGTACGAGAAAGGGTATCAGGCGAATCCCTAACTTGCGCATGGTCGATTTTTCAATTTCAGTATTGGATCGCTTGTTCATGGAAACCGCTCTCTTGTAGTTGTAATAGGCCGCTCGTGGGTGAGTTTCAGCATTCGCGTTTTGCAAAACCGAATAGCTTTCGAGGTGCTTGCACGAGCAGCGAATGGCTAAGCTGCATCGAACACTCCAGGGCTTGCCGCTGATCGATTACTGTGCCGAAACCGATGTTTTCCTCATGCTGCGTGTGTGGCCAGTCGCTGCCCCATACAAGCTGGTGAAGGCCGAAACTTTGCTCCAACAGCGGTAATGCCGATCGGGCGAAATTGATGTTTTGTTGCGGCGTACCGCCCAATCGATAAATTCCCGATACCTTCATCCAGATCGACCCTCTCGATCCCAATTCCAGTAGCTCGCAAAACCCTGGCTGATCAACTCCCAAACGGGCATCCGGCCGCCCAAAGTGGTCAATAGCCAGCTTCAAACCGAACGGCGTCAATTGGCGGATCAGTGCCGGCAGATCCTTTACCTCCCGATGCAATTCGACATGCCAGTCAAGATCAGCGATGTGGCTGAAAAATCCTCTCCAGGCGCGATTGCGAAAATCAGGTAACGCCTTGCCCATCAGGTTCAAGCGAACGCCGACCACGCCGATGTGAGCCATGTCATTCAACATGGCACGACTAACGCCTGGCTCTAGCACGACCACTCCTCGCAACTGCTCCGGCACTTGCCTCAGTGCCGCCAGCAGGTAACTATTGTCGACGCCCAGAAAGCTCGGCTGCACCAATACGCCATGACTCAAACCATGGGCACCCAGGTGATTCAGATACTCCGCAAGCGTGGCATCGTAGTCAGGGGCGTAGCGCCGTGTAGCGGCCAGCTTCAGCCCCCGACTAAAGACATGAGCGTGGGAATCGATGCCAGTGATCGATGTTGAACAGGTATCAGGCATGGGTTTTATCTATCGCAAGTAATGATCATCACGCTCGAGCGCTCTCGCTGCCTTGCACCGAGACGGATGGGATCGCAGCTTCGAGACTACGACCACGTGTTTCCGGCAGGCAAAGGGCGGCGATAACTGCCACGCCGTAAGCGATCCCGGCGTCGATGCCAA
This sequence comes from Pseudomonas sp. IT-P253, assembly GCF_949768125.1. Classification (NCBI taxonomy): domain Bacteria; kingdom Pseudomonadati; phylum Pseudomonadota; class Gammaproteobacteria; order Pseudomonadales; family Pseudomonadaceae; genus Pseudomonas; species Pseudomonas sp. IT-P253. The sequence goes on from NZ_CATKPT010000011.1 coordinate 206,105, forward strand.
TGGCCGAGCCCAGTGACATGGAATCACTCATATGGCCGACCAGAAACGGGAATACCGCTGAGAGCACTCGGCCGAAGTTGTAGCAAAACCCCACGCCGGCGCCGCGCACGTCCGCCGGGTACAGCTCGTTGAACAGCGCGCCTAGGCTGGCGGGAATGCCCGCCGCGAAGAAGCCGAGCGGAAAACCGAGGAATAGCATTTGGGTATTGGTCAGGGGCAGGAACACGTAGCACTGCACGGTAACGACGCAGCACAGGGCGAACAGCACGATATTTTTGCGGCGGCCAATTCGGTCGATCAAGAATCCGCTGACGACGCAGCCACACCAGAAGGCAAAGATGATCACGGCAAGGTAGCCGCCAGAGTTCAGCACCGACAGGTTGCGTTCGGTCTTGAGGAATGTCGGCAACCACGTCATCACGGCGTGGTACCCGCCGTGTGCGCCCAGGCCCAACAGCCCGCCGAACAGTGTCACGCGGATCAGTTCAGGACGGAAAATACCGGCCAAGGATTTGAAAAAACTTTGCGGGACGGTTTGTTCTTTTTGCAGACGCTGAAAGCTGTCGGGCTCCTCGACATTGCGCCGTACCCAGATGATCAGGAGCGACGGCAACAAGCCAACGATGAACATCACACGCCAGGCCATGTCTTGCGGTACGAAAGAATAAATCAACGCAAAAACCCCGACCGCCACGCCCCATCCTACGGCCCAGGCACTTTGTACGGTGCCCATCACTTTGCCGCGGTATTTCGGGTTGATGGTTTCGGCCATCAGTACCGCGCCGGCGGCCCACTCACCGCCAATGCCGAAGCCTTGCAGCGCCTTGACTATCAGCAACTGCTGGAACCCGGTGACGAAGGCGGACAGAAAGGTGAAGCAGGAGAACCACAAAATCATCCACTGCAACGTACGCACCCGGCCGTAGCGGTCGGACAACGTCCCCCCTACCCAACCGCCGATAGCCGAAGTGACTAGTGTGACGCCGCTAATCAGCCCGGCATCGCCCTTGGTCATGGCGAAGGCAGCAATTAATGCCGGAATTGCCAGGCCGAACATTTGTACTTCCAGTGCATCCAGCGACCATCCACCGAAGCAGGCCCAAAACGTTTTGCGCTCCCGAGGAGTGACTTGGCGATACCAGCTGAACATGATTTCTTATCCTTATAAGTGGAACATGAGGCAGCCGAGAGCGAACCGCGCCGCTACGAGGCCAGTCATGGCAAACAAAACGATGAGTTCGTCAGCGATCGATTCGTCGGTGAGCGATCCGCTATTCAGGCAATGCGCTAGCGAATGTCCACGCTGTAACGGAAATGCTCGGCATGCCCACGGGAGCGCCGCCACTCCAGAGGCGTACCGGCGTAGTCACGCGCCAGACGCTCGATCACCACCACTGGACTGTTGATCGGTACGTTCAATAAACGCGCATGCACGTCATTTACAGACTCGGCGGTGAGTGTTTCTTGGGCAGAGGCGACGACCTGACCGCAGACCTCTTCGTAAATCGGATAAAGCAAGGGCCCTTTTCGATTCAGGTCGATCTCTAGTAGCGGCTGAAACCGGCTGCGAGGCAGCCATATTTCTTCGGCAAGTACCGGCTGAACATCCAGAAGACGAACGCGGACAATGCGAATAACCGGCGCGTCGATTGGCAGCCCTAATGCATGGGCCACCGCTGAGGGTGCGGCCACCGGTTCAATAGACAGGATGCGACTCTCCGGGACCTGGCGTTCTCCCGCAGCGGTCTGGAAGCGGAAGAATCGGAAAAGCGAAGATTGAAACCGGGGCCGACGAACGAAGGTGCCTCGACCTTGCTGACGCTCCAGAACGCCCTCACTGACCAGCGCGTCGACCGCTTTGCGCACAGTGCCAGTGGACAGATTGTACTCTGCTGATAACGCAGCTTCAGTGGGAATGGCCTCCCCCGGACGCCAGCGATTGTTAGCAATCTGTTCAGCCAACTGATCACGCAGGCGTTGATAAAGCGGTAGCCGGGCATCACTGGACAGGGAATTCATCGACTTTATTCACCTTGTTATTTAGTCATATATATGAATATTGAGGCGAGTATTCTCCTGATGCATTTTTCTGTCAATAAGGGTTACCGAACCTGGCGGACGAACGGTGGGGCGAGGGTTGCCTGTGGAATCAGCGGGCGGAGCGCGAATTACCTAAATCAGCGACATCCATCCAGTGCTCCCTGACAGGCACCCGACCCGGTCATTTAAACGGGTCACACGAGACCAATGTCTTCGGCTCCAGATACGCGCTCATCCCCCACCTGCCCATTTCGCGCCCAAGGCCTGAATGCTTGAATCCACCGAAGGGGGCTCGCGGTTCGTGGGCCAGGGTGTTGATGAGCACACGTCCCGAATCGATCTGACGGGCGATATTCACACAACGTTCGGGGCTCTTTCCCAGCACCAGGGCGCTCAGCCCATAGTCCGTATCGTTGGCAATGCTGATCGCATCAGCGTCATCCTCGTAGGGGATGATCGTCAGCACGGGGCCGAAGATTTCCTCACGCGCGATGCACATCCGGTTGTTGGCATCAGTGAAGATCGTGGGCTTCACGAACCATCCGGCGTGCAAGCCTTCCGGGCGACCTTCGCCACCTGCCAGCAACCTCGCGCCTTCGTCCTGGCCGATACGGATGTAGCGCTGCACCCGTTCCCATTGTTTCTGGCTCACCATCGGGCCGATGTCGGTATCGGCGTTGCGCGGATCGCCCGATTGAATCTGTGAGACGCCCTCCTTCGCCACCCTCTCGAACTCTGCCAACCGTCTGCGCGGCACAAGGATGCGAGTGCCCGCGATGCAAGCCTGGCCGCTGTTGAGAAATCCGGCTTGCAGCACCAACGGCATGACCGCCTGGAAATCCGCATCGTCGAGCACCACGGTGGGCGACTTGCCGCCGAGTTCGAGCGTCACGCGCTTCATGGTGTCGGCACCGGTTCTTACCAGGTGCTGACCGACAGCGGACGAACCCGTGAACGAGATCTTGGCGACGTCGGGATGGCGGGCGATTTCCTCGCCAACCACATCGCCCCGTCCGTTGACGATATTGAATACACCCGGTGGCAGCCCCGCTTCGTGCAACGCCCTGATCACGACCTGCGTCTGCAACGCGCTCATCTCGCTGGGTTTGATAACGGCGGTGCAGCCTGCCGCCAGCGCGGTGGCCAACTTGTTGCAGATGAAGCCCGCATTGCTGTTCCAGGGCGTGATCAGACCGGTAACGCCCACGGGCGTCAGAATGACCCTGGCCATGCCGACCTGCTCCTCGAAATCGAACGTCTCCAGTGCGTCGATCGCTTGCGCAATTACATCCGCCGGATAAGTCGCCATCCAGCGCCCGCGAACCGCAGGCGCGCCGTATTCCACGAGGATGGCTTCCAGCAGCTCTTCCTCCCTTGCCGCCACGGCCCGGTGCATGCGTTGCAGCGCCGCAATGCGCTCCTCCCGACGGGTACGAGACCAGGCCGGGAACGCAGCCTTGGCGGCCGCGATGGCACGCTGTGCGTCCAGTGCATCGCCCAGTCGAACCTGACCGATGACTTCCTCGGTGCTCGGGTTATGAAGATCGAACCATTCCTGACCGTGTGGAATGACGAACTCGCCGTTGATGTAGATGTGTTCAATGCGCTGCATGGCAACTCCTCGTTCAAAATGACTCGCCTGAATCGAGCCTCGGTGAAGCGAAGTCTAAGAAGGGTTCATTGTTCCGATAAGCTATCCTTTGGCGTATGAAGCATCCGCATTTTCAGGACAGTCCATGCACAGAACAGGAATGACCGAGCTGGAAGTGGTTCTGGCCGTTGCGCGCCGCAGCAGTTTTCGTGGCGCGGCACAGGAATTGGGCATGTCCACCACCGCCGTGAGCAGCGCGGTGGCCGGCCTGGAAGCGCGCCTGAAGGTGCGCCTGTTCAATCGCTCCACGCGTAGCGTTGCCCTTACCGACATCGGGCAACACTATGTGGAGCGCATTGCCCCTGCACTGGCGCAGATCAAAAGTGCCGACGAAGAGGCCCGCGTCGGCCCCGACGAACCCAGTGGCACACTGCGCATCAATGCACCGCATGGCGCGGCCTACCTGCTGCTGGAACCGCTGTTCAAGCTGTACGCTCAGCGCTATCCCGAGGTGTGCATCGACATCGTCAGCGAATCAAGCATGGTCGACATCGTCGCCGGGGGCTTCGACGCCGGGATTCGCCTGGCAGAGTCCGTACCGCAAGACATGATTGCCGTGGTGCTGTCAGGTGACATCCGGATGCTCGTGGTGGCAACGCCCGAGTATCTCGAACGCCATGGCGTGCCCGAGCACCCGCGAGACCTGCTCACCCACCAGAGCATCGGCATGCGCATGGCCCACGGTGGCCTCTACCATTGGGAACTGGAGCGCGACGGCCAGAAGTTGCAGATGGATCTGCCGGTACGCTTCGCGTTCAACGAGTTGCTGGCCATCAAACAGGCCGTGTTGTTGGGCCTTGGCATCGGTTTCATTTCCGAGTGGTTCATCCAGGAAGAACTGGCAAGCGGCGCCCTGGTGCCGGTGCTGATGCCGTGGTGCCCGTCGTTTGGCGGGTTGAGGCTTTATTACTCGGGTCATCGCTTCGTGCCGGCGCGATTGCGCGCACTGATTGATCTGGTGCACGAGTTGCGGCCCAATCTGGTTTGATTCGGGCGACGAGTCGGCACGTGATGGCGCTTACGCGCAACGCGCCAGGCCTGGCGCACTACGAAAAAGCCCGACTCAATGATCGGGCTTTTCATGGGCGGTGGTCTGTAATTACCAGTTCATGACGTTCATCTCTTGGCAATAAATCGTGGTTACTTCAAATGTACCTTGAGCTCTTGCGAAGCCTGCAACATCGCAGACCGCACTTCAGGTACCTGGCTGACTACGTTCAGCAGACCAAAGTCGTGAATCATGCCGTTGTAGCGAACCGCAGTGACCGGAACACCCGCCTGATCCAGCTTGCGAGCGTAGGCTTCACCTTCGTCACGCAGTACGTCGGCACTGGTGGTTTGTACCAGCGCGGGCGGCAGCCCCTTCAATTGATCCAGTGATGCACGCAGCGGAGAGGCATAGATCTCGGCGCGTTGCTTCGGATCGGTGGTGTAGTTGTCCCAGAACCACTGCATCATGTTGCGGGTGAGGAAATGACCCTCGGCAAACTGGCTGTAGGACCCAGTATCGAAAGTAACATCGGTCACCGGCCACAGCAGCACTTGGTATTTGATCGCTGGAGTGCCTTTATCCTTGGCCATCAGGCTGACGACGGCCGCCATGTTGTGTTGGTAATCAAAAACCCAGCCGTCACTTAATATCGGTCAATGCCGGATGGAATTTGGTAGGTGTAAACTCCGTTACGTTGTAACTGGCAATCTCATATTTGAAGAACGGATCCTGTGTCAGCAGCACCTCCAGCTCGCCCCGCGTAACAATACCGCTCACCAGGATCAGGCCACCGTCACGAGGCGTTTTGGGCCCTGACGCCAAAAACACGTTGCTTGCATAATGCTCATCCAGGAATTGACGGTGGGCTTCGATGTGTTTTTCAACATCTGGAAGTGGTTTCAGGTAGGTCAAGTTAACGATAAACATGCTGAAATCCTTGAGTAAGTAAACGGTTATCTAACTGGAACAAGATTATTGCGATTGAGTTAAGTTACTACGCTTCCCGGCAATTCAATAGCTATACATCAGTGCTCAGCCTTTAACACTTTGGTGCCCAGCAACCTATACATTGGTTCAATACAGACCCGGCACCTACACGAGAAGCTCAATTATTGCTGGCGCGGACGACATAAAAAACAAATAACGCTTAACATAAAAACAACATTGAGCCTGTCATAACACCTTCGGCGGCGGGACCACGAACAACACACTCTTCTGCGACGGGATCGACCAGTCGGTACACCGCAGAAAATCGATCAGCGCTCGTAACTTGCGGGTGACACGTCGCCGATCCGGGTAATAGAGGGTGTACCCAGGCAATCCGAAACTCCAATCCTCTAACAGCCTGACCAGGCTGCCATTGTTTATGAATGGATCGATGTAGCCGTTGATCATATAGGCAATGCCGAGCCCGTCGAGAGCCGACTGCACCAGCGCGGCTGAATCATTAAGAATCAGTCGACCCGCCAGCACCAGTTGGATTTGCTCGTCACTCCTCTCAAATTCCCAACGCTCCACGATCCCGCTACTGGAATGCCTGAATCCAATGCAATTGTGGTCGATTAACTCGCGGGGGTGAGTAGGTGTACCGTGCCGCGCGAGATAGTCAGGAGATGCCACGACGTTGACAAACAGTTCAGGACCAATCTTGACCGCCACCATGTCGTGTTCGACGAACTCGCCGAAACGTATGCCGGCGTCGTAGCCCAGTCGCACAATGTCGACCAAGGCGTTTTCCAGCGTGATTTCCAGATCGATCTGCGGATACGCGTCGAGAAAATTCGCCAGAATGGGTTGCAACGTTGTCATGTAAGCGGCCCGGGGAACATTCAGCCGCAGTAACCCTGAAGGTTCACCGATGCTGTCGTTCAGCTCGTCGGCGGCGGTCAACAGCTCACGTACCGCGGGCTCGACTCGCTCGAGATACCGGGCGCCCGCTTCACTCAGGCTCACGCTGCGCGTCGTGCGATTGAACAGCGCAACCCCCAGCCGCTGCTCCAATCCGCGAATGACCTGGCTCACCGCCGAAGGGCTGACGCCCAAGCGCGACGCAGCCGCTGAAAAGCTAGAGAGTTGGGCCACGTAGACAAAGGTGACCAGGCCATCGAGTTGATCCTGACGCATGACGCTCGCCCACCTTCACTGCTGCCCAATAAATAGTGCCTTCTTTATAGCATTCACCTTTATGAAGATGGGCTTCATAGCCTTGCAAGGATTATGGGGATTGTTTGTACCGCTACGCCACGCGTAGAAGTGATGCCACTTAACTATCGGATGCAGAAAATGACTCAGTCCTCACAGAAAACCTGGTTTATTACTGGCGTCAGCTCAGGCTTTGGCCAGGCTCTTGCGCACGCCCTGCTCGAAGGAGGCCAACGGGTCGTTGGCACACTGCGAAACGAAACAGCTCGCGCTGCATTTGACCAGCTCAAGCCCGGCTACTCCTTCGGCCGCCTGTTGGATGTAACAGATTATGAAGCCATCGATGGCGTCGTTGCCGACATTGAACGCAGCGTCGGAGCGATAGATGTATTGGTCAATAACGCCGGCTACGGGCACGAAGGGCTTGTCGAGGAGTCGTCCCTCGAGGAGTTGCGCCAACAGTTTGAAGTCAACGTCTTTGGTGCCGTTGCGGTGATCAAGGCGGTACTGCCGTTCATGCGCAAGCGCCGCAGCGGCAACATTCTTAACGTCACATCCATGGGCGGTATCACGACGTTCCCGGGACTGGGTTATTACCACGGTAGCAAGTTTGCCCTGGAAGGTATTTCCGAAGCACTGGGCAAGGAGGTCAAACCGTTTGGCATCTTCGTGACCGCCATCGAACCCGGCGCCTTTCGAACCGACTGGGCCGGTCGCTCCATGGTCCGCGCGCCACGCAGCATTGCTGACTACAACGAACTCTTCGACGTAATACGTGAAACACGAGCCAAACACAGTGGGCAGCAGATCGGTGCCCCTGCCAAAGCCGCCGCCGCGATGATAGCCGTCGTCGACTCGGCAACGCCCCCCGTCCATCTGTTGCTCGGTAGCGATGCAGTCAGATTTGTCACCGCCAAGCTGGATCTTCATCTAGCGGAAATCCAGCAGTGGGAGGCATTGTCGCTCAGCACTGACTTCAATTGAGGCGTCAAGTCATGTCCGTTGCCATTGTTGACCGTTTTACTCCATCGAACACGTCAACGCACAAGTTTGGGTTGATGTGCGGTTTGTTCGCCGCGCTGGTCTGGGGGGCCTTTCTGGCCGTCTCCCGGGCCGGTATCACGTCAGGCTTAACGGCCACCGACTTGACCTTTCTGCGTTTCACCACAGCAGGCCTGCTAATGCTGCCTTGGTACTTGCGTCATTCGCCCCTGACCCTCGCCGGTGTCGGCCTGCGCCGTGGACTTATACTCGCGGCATTGGCGGGTCCACCTTTTGTGATGATTGGTGCCAGCGGTTATGCGTTCGCGCCCCTCGCCCACGGCGCCGTTCTGCAGCCTGGCGCGTTGACATTGATGAGCTTTGTACTGGCTTCATGGTTGTTAAACGAACGCAGCAAGCGGCGCCAACTGGTTGGATTGGCCATTGTGGTCGCCGGGTTATCGGTGATCGCTGGTCCCGACCTTCTGACAGGCGGATCCCAGGCACCGATAGGAGATATGCTGTTCATTTTGGCAGGATCGATGTGGGCGTTGTTTTCGGTGCTGGCAAGGCGTTGGCATGTTGCTCCGGTCGCGGCAACCGCCGTCGTTTCGGTGCTATCGGCTCTGCTGTATTCTCCGTTCTATCTACTGACTCAGGGCCTGGCATTCATGGGCAAGGTCAGCCCGGCCATGCTGATTGAGCAAGTGGTGGTCCAGGGTGTGTTGTCCGGGGTGCTAGCCCTGTTCGCATACTCAATCGCAGTCCGTACTTTGGGTGCCGCGAGATCAGCGATCTTCCCGGCGTTGGCGCCTGCCGCCGCAATCCTCATCGGCATCCCCCTGGTTGGCGAAATACCGACCGCGCTGCAATGGCTGGGACTTGCAATAGTGTCTACTGGATTGGTCATTGCGGTGACTAGCAGGACAGAATGAAGCCTTCGGAAAGTCCGAATAACTTACTGCAAGTGCGCGGTAAGTTGACAGACCCATGAAGTTGGCACCTCGGCTTAGGTCTGCGTGTTATACGGAAATTCGCCCAATCCCCATCAGCTGTTTTCGCGCCCCGCTGTTGGCCCTGTCAAACCTTCAGCGCCAAGACCAGGCCGGGGTCCATGGCGTACTATAATTTGGTGTAGGGGGACCGTCGGAGGTGACGCTATGCGTATCTTCAAGCTGCTCCTGGTCGCGGGGCTTCTGGCAAGCAGCCTCTCTCTTGAGGCAATCAGCAGTGGCGGCTTCGGTCAAAATCCTCACCCGGCCGTTCTGGTCAGTGGGCAGCCACAGCAATGCGGGCAATCCCACCATTTCCACAGGGGCTCGCTTCATATGGAAAACCGGCATTTCGTGTCAATGAACAACCGGCATTTCGTACCGATGAACAACCGGCATTTCGTACCAATGAACAGCCAGCATTTCGTACCGATGAACAACCAGCATTTCGTACCGATGGACAACCGGCATTTCGCACCAATTGATAACCGGCACTTCATACCGATCCACCGGATGAACAGCTTCGAGGTGATCAGAGGGCCCGGGGTCAGCGATCAGCCCTTCGGTTCCAGGCACGTTCACTTTGTGCGCCAGTTCGATCCGCGGACGGGGCAGTTTCTGATTCGGGAATTTGCCCGGTGAAGAATACCGCTCCAGAGAACTGAGCAGGCACAACTCACACCATCCGTTCCTGGCGTAACACCTCACTTCTCAGCAATCAGTCAACAAGTCCCGACTGATCGGAAATGGCCGGACTGAATCCTGCATTCAATGATACGGGTGCGGCGGCCATTGGTACGGGGGGTAACTCATGAGTAGCCCGACCCGAAACGACAAGGGCCTGCATAGCTGCAAGCCCTTGTGTCTAACAGACACCGTATAGACACGAAAACCATCCACCCAACAAAAAAGGCCCACGCCGCTAAGCGTAAGCCTTTGAGATATATGGTGCCGAAGCCGGAATCGAACCATTCTCTTTGTCGCTGAAAATAAAGGAAATTTTTAAGTTCGAAAATTTCTCTACCTCTATGTGTACCCTCATTGGGCTTCCAATGATACGACTGGAACACAGTGGGGCACCGCGTAGACGAAAACATCCCGGGTTTTTTTTCGTTCCTCCTGGAATTCAGTCAAACTCCATAAGAGCAATATTTGGAGCGGGAAACGAAAATCGCATCTGGCGTCCGACCCGGTTCTACCCGTAGCCAATCGAACTAACAATCAGCAAGCTGGCGGTGGCAATTGCGCAGGCTCAACAGAAGATGAGTCCCCAGCGAAAAGACGTCCCAACGTCCCAACCTCCCCACTCACCAGTCAACTCACAACCGACGAATATCGGCCACCGCAGCATCCAACGACGGTATTTTCCTCGACTACGAGCTTAGGCAAGCGTCAGGAACAACGCCGACGTCCAGACACGTGACTGATCCCGCTGGCGCGCACAGATGAACAACGGATGCTCCCGACCCGGTTGCAGATTGAGTTGCGCCAGTTCGATCTTCCCTTGCAGCTCGCGAGGCAGCGGTGCGGCGGTGATCCTTTCCAGGGAGACTTTCAGCTCAGCGCCCGGCAACTCTTCGATCACTTGGGATTGCGCCAGCAGTTCTTCACCAGACAGCTCCATCAGCACAGTCGGCGCGTGTACGTAGGGTTGCGGTTCAGACGGGTCGCCAACCTTGATGTAATTGTCGATACGGCTTTGGATCTGCAATGTCGCGCCGGCCAATTGCGACAGGTCGATTTCGATACTGTCGGTGTCGCCGTTGGTGTCGGTGCGAAAGGCCAGGACCGTTGCATCCTTGCGCCAGACCGTTTGCTCGGGGTGATCCAGACCCAAGGCGCGAAAGCCATTGATCACCGCCCCGGTCACGCGAATTTCGCCGGTCCAGTAGGCGCCGCGATAGCGGTCCTTGATCCGCGCGCCACCGAGGCGCAGACGAATGCGCTGAGCGGAAAAGCCTAATTCCTGGTGCAGGTTGCGCGACCAGATCAGCTTGTCGCCATCGAACAGATCAACCTGCTCCCAGCCCGCCTCCCCCAGCAGTCGATAATCCAGCGCGGCATTCGAATCGGCGCTGAAGACTTCCCCCATAAAGTGCTGGCCCTGGCGCAGGCTGGCGAATGAACGTTCACAGGTGGTGGCAAAGGTGCGACGGGCGCGAAGTGCCTTGCCGACACTGGCGCGGTCGAACGCCTCAGCGACCACACCGGTCAGTCCGCCGCGCGAGCCGAACACCGCCGTGGCCGGCACCCCGCCGCCGCAACGGCCCTGATGCTCATCGCTGTTGGCTGCGGCACCGACCCGATAACCGCGCTGAAGCGCCTCGGCGTAGACCCAATGGAATTGCCCCCAGGCCGAGCCGACTTCGATCAACCGTTCCAGCTCCGGGTGATGCCAGTCGAGGTTGCAACGGCGCCCACCGACATGGGGCATCATCAGGTGGCCTTCGGGATCCTTGGCATACGCGGCATACAACTCGTCCACCGGCCAGGCGCCTGGCTTGATGGTGCCGGCGGTGAACTCATTCCACTCAAAAGAGCGCACCAGCCGCCCTTGATTGTCGAAAGGAAACTCGGGCTTTCGATCGTGCAGGAACACCACATTGCGGTCGCCACCGGCACAGGAGTTACCGCACCATTCGGTGCCGGGATAACACACAAAACGGCCCGGCTCGTTGAGTTCGTGAATCAGATTGACCGCCTGATCCCAGCGTTGCTCGATGATATTGAAATCATTGGCGGTGTAACCGAGGACATCGAGGCCGGCGACATCGCGGCCGTAGCTGAGGTTGTACAACGTGTCGTTGGTGCCCACGGTGTCATCCGAGTGCACATGCAGGTCCGCGTAGAGCGGACGCAATGTCGTTCCTGTCGGGTCGACGCTGACGAAAGCCTGGGCGCCACGGACGAAAGGCCCCTCCACTTGCGCCGACAATCGCCACTCGCCTACCGCACCGAGATCAAAACCTTCGAGCCGGGCTGTGGCCCAACCTTCAGCTGCCAAAGTGAAGGGTTGTTGCCGCTCGCCCCCTTCAGGATCAACGAGGGTCAGGACCCCCTTGAGCGGCAAGTTGCGGCAGGTGTTGCCCCAGGCGTCATCCACCCTGAGCAGAACGTCGAACGCCTCACCGGCGCTGACCAGTCGAGGAACAATCAACTGCACGCTCTGCGCCGCTCCCGGCACGATGTTCAGCAAGGGATCGCCCGGCACTTCGGCAAATTTCGAGCTGCCCAACGGGTCGATGAACATCCGGAAACGGAAGTCCTTCTCAACGAAACTCTGTACCCGTGTCCCCGCGCCGCCCTGACGACGATCGCCCAGGCGCATGGTGATTTTGTCCCCGGGATTCAGGTAACCATCGACGATGTCGATGATGATCGCTTTCTGAAACGGCCGCTCATGGCCCTTCTGGTCGAAGCGCACTTTCAAGTGTTGCACCGTGGCCTGGCTCTGACCGGGAACCAGCTCGCCGGGCTGATATTCGGCGCTGACGTAGTTGGGCCCGGCAGGGTTCGAGGTCTGGAACAAGGCCCAGTCAGAGTAGAACTTGAAGGCCAGTTTCAACCAGGCGCCGTCGGCCAGACCACTTCCACCCACCTCGTAGACCAACGTGATTTCATCCCACTGACCGGCAATCAGCGTGTCACGGTCACAGTGGATGCTGCCCAGAAACGGTCGTTTCTTGTTGCGTTCGTAGAGGCCTTGCGGGGCAATGTAATGCCCGGCTTCGCGGGGATCGAAAACGTTACTCACATGACACCTCGTGCAGTGGTCCACTGAAGGTTTGAAGACACATGGCGATGCTTACTGCACGCGCCATTTCTGGTAGTGACGCTCGATGCGCCGGAACACGAAACTCTCCATCAGCCACGCAATCAGGCCGATCAGCACGATGCCGAGCAACACCTGACTGCTGTTACCGATCTGTCCGCCCGTGGACACCATCCAGCCAATGCCTTGGGACGCACCGATCATTTCCGCCGCGACCAATGCCCGCCAGCCCTGGCTGAAACCGATGCGTAAGGCCGCCGTCACGAAAGGTAATGACGCCGGCAAATAGACATGTGCCAGCAATTGCCAGACATTGGTGCCCAAGGTTCGTGCGGCGCGAACTTCGCCACCGCGAATGCTCTGCACGCCCTCCTGGATCGTCACCGTCATGGGGAACACCGCCGCGATGAAAATCACCAGCACAATCGAGACGTAGCCCAAGCCGAAAATGATCATGATCAGCGGCGCCCAGGCGATCGGCGGGATCGCCATGAACAGACTATTGAGCGGCGAGATGAAATCGCGAAAGCGCGACGACAGGCCACCGGCCGTGCCCAGCACAATCGCGACAATCACCGCCGAACAGAAACCGCCTATCTCCTCAAAAATGCTGGCCCTGAGGTGCTGCCACAGCGAACTATCGCCCAGCCAGCGCAGCGCTTCGCGCGCCACATCCCATGGCTGCGGCAGGATGTAAGTGGGAAAGCGGCTGGCCAGGGCGATCCATATCAACAACAGAAATGGCAGCGAAGCCCATCCCCAATTCGGTTTTGGCAAGGACATGACTGACTCAGCGCGAGGCTTTTTCCAGGTAGGAGGTATCCACGATCTGCTCGGTCTTGAGCGTGGTGTCGATAAAGCCGAGGTCGTGGGAGTAATTCATCAAGCGTTGGATGAATTGAATGTCCGTAGCCTGCAAGTCCGCCGACCAACCCAGTCGGGTCCGCGCCTGGGCGACGATGGTTTCTGGCGCGATGGTCTTGCCGTCAGCGCCTTGCACCGCTTCAAGCTTGAACGCCTCGGCGATGATGCGATTCGACTCGTCGGGGTGTTCGTTGAGAAAGGCAATGGCCTTTCGGTGTGCACGCAGCAACTTCACCACGTCGTCCGGGCGTTCCTGCAAGGTTTTGGGCAGCGCGATCACCACGTACCAAGGGTATTGAGGCAATGCCTGGTTGACGTCAAACAGAATCCGGCTCGACCCGCGCAGCAACGACTGGCTGACAAAGGGCTCCCAGGAAAACGCCGCATCGACCATGCCGCGCTCCAGCGCCGCGTTCATGTTGCCGGGCGGCATGTCGATGATGTCCAGGTCCTTGTCCGGATTGAGCCCGGCCTTTTCTTTGAGCACATAACCGCGCAGCAGCACATCCATGCCGCTGCCTTTCTTGACCCCGGCCAGCCGTTTGCCCTTTAGTTGATCCAGGCTGGTAACCGGGCTCTTGGCGTCGACAATCACCGCGGCTTGTCCATAATTGACCTTGGCCAGAATCCGGCTTTGCAGGCCTCGGGAAAACCATTGGTACACCGGCGGCGTGCCGACATAGGCCACGTCCAGTTCACCGGCAGCCAACGCCTGCTGGATGACCGGGCCATCGCCCAATGCCTTGAGATCGACATTCAAGCCTTGCTCACGGTAATAACCCTGTTTGTCGGCGATCAACGCCGGGGCATTGGCCATGGCAAACACGTACCCCACATGCAGGGGTTTCTCCTCGATAGCCATGACCAACGGGCTGCTTGCCAGTGCGGCAACAGACAATGAAAGGGCAAGCAGCGAACGTTTGATCATGCGGTTAACTCGGGTTGTCGGGTGGTATGGGGAGTGGCTGCGGACACTTCCATGACATGGGAAATGCGCTCCATCAGCTGATTGCGGTAATCGAGAAAGGCCGGCAAGCGGCGGGTGTTCAGGTTGGAGCGAGGGCGCGGCAGATTGATCTTCAGCTCACTATGGATACCGCCCGGAGCGATGTTGAGCACGATCACCCTATCTGCCAGAAACACCGCTTCATCGATGTCGTGGGTAATGAACAACACCGTCTGACCCAGCTCGGCCCAGATACGCAAGGTTTCTTCATTCATGCTGTTGCGGCTGATGGCATCCAGCGCGGCGAAGGGTTCATCCATCAGCAGCACGCTGGGCTCAAGGGCCAGAGTCCTGGCCAGGGAAATGCGTTGCAGCATTCCACCCGAGAGCTGATGCGGCAATCGATGGGCCGCATCCTCCAGACCGACCAGGCGCAGGTACTGCAGCGCTTGGGCACGCTGCTGCGATTCGCTGAGTTGCGCCGTCATCCGCAAACCAAAGCGGACGTTTTCCAGCGCGCTCAACCAGGGAAACAACTGCGGCGCCTGAAACACATAACCCAGCTCAGAACGCTCCGGCTTCACCGCTGTCTGGTTGATGCTGATCTGACCGCTCTGGGGTTGCTGAAAACCGGATAACAAGTTCAACAACGTGGTTTTCCCGCATCCCGACGGCCCCAGAATCGCAACGAATTCGCCAGGCCGGGCGTTCAGGCTGAAAGCAGAAAACACCCGATGCCCGTTGGGGTAGCTGAAGCTGATGTCATCGACCGTCAGCGCGTCGGCTTGCTGCTGCAGGTAGGCAGTGGTTTTGAGCATGGCAAGTGTCGTCAGGTCGTTTACAATGGGAATGCCTGACATAATACGTATTAATACAGGCTATCCCAATAACCTATTTTTATAACCTTAGAAGTGAGGGCGCACCGCCCCACTCCAAGGACCATG
The DNA here is from genome assembly GCF_949768125.1 of Pseudomonas sp. IT-P253. Classification (NCBI taxonomy): domain Bacteria; kingdom Pseudomonadati; phylum Pseudomonadota; class Gammaproteobacteria; order Pseudomonadales; family Pseudomonadaceae; genus Pseudomonas; species Pseudomonas sp. IT-P253. Next base: position 221,428 of record NZ_CATKPT010000011.1, read on the forward strand.
GAAACCGACCGTGTCCACGTCCATTCTTCGCGACAGCAGCACCTCGCTTTACGAACAGATTGCCCATCGATTGCTGGAAGAGATTCAGCGCGGCGACTTTGAACCCACCGGCAAACTGCCGTCAGAAGCTGAACTGGGCGAGCGCTTTGGGGTAAGCCGCGTCACGGTGCGCCTGGCGGTGGGCAAGCTCAGCGATGACGGCGTGGTGGAGCGCAAGCAAGGCAAAGGCACCTTCGTGGCGGCCAAGCAGGTTCGCCACGGCCTGGATGCATTGCGCAGCTTTCACGAAGCCTTGTTGCTGCAAGGGCTAAAACCGAGCATGCGGGTCATCAGCCATGCACTGCAGCCAGTCCCGGAAGCCTTGCGTGGATTGTTTGAAGCAGCGGACGATTGCCTGTTGCTGGAGCGACTGCACTTTGTCGATGACGAACCCATCGCACTCGGGCGCAGCTATTTGCCGGCGGAGTTGGCCAGCGTGGTGTGGACTGATGTCGAGCACCAACCGATCTACTCCATTCTGGAGTCGATCACCGGCATGGCGGTCACCCGTGCCGATCTGGCGATCCGCGCGCAAGAAGCGGACAAAAGCCTGGCCAGTGCCTTGCACATCAAACGCGGCGCGGCGCTGTTGGTCATGGAACGCACATCGTACTTCGCTGACGGCCAATGCTGTGACCGCACGACGTTTTTCATCCGACCTGAACGCTACGCCTTCGTCCTCAGCGGTGTGTTCAAATCCACAAGCGGCCGTTAGAACGACCGTTTGTGCACGGAGATCAATTATGCCTTCCCGACTGGATGGTCATCGGACCCATAAGCCGTAGTTCTGCCGCCCTAGAGGTCACTGTCGAAACGGAACGACGCGCCATAAGCTGACGCTGGCAAATGGCTCGAACCGTCACCCCGTAACCGCGAGCGAAAGGTACCGCTTTGCGGTTGGGTGCGGTATAGGCCACGTTTTTGCAGTTCAGGGATGACCAACTCGACGAAGTCTTCAAGACTGCCGGGGCTGATCAACGGATTGAGCATGTAGCCGCTGGTGCCTGAAATGCGTGCGTGCTCTTCGATGCGCTCGGCCACCTGTTGCGGTGTACCTACAAGGATCAGATCGCTCCCTCGGGTAACGTTGGCAAAGCGCTGTTTGACGTCGCCCGCGGTCAACGGTTTGCCACTGCCATCGGGACGCATCACATAGGAAGTCATGCCTTCCGTGTGGGTTGAAAGCGCGTCGCTGTCGGCGTAGCGGCTGATATCGATGCCGGTGTCGCCGGCGTAGCTCACCAATTGCGCCTGCAAGTGGTAGTTGCTTTGCAGCTCATCATATTTGCGCTGAGCTTCGATCTCGGTCTTGGCCGTGACGATACGCAGCACCGTTAAAGACTTCACATCCTCGGGCTGACGGCCACGAGCCTGAGCCTGGGCCCAGATTTCTTCCAGCCCCTGACGAATTTCCAGTGGGTTGTATTTGGCGATGAAGATAAGTTCAGCGTGCTTGGCCGCGAACTCCCGGCCACGCCCTGACCAGCCGGCCTGGATCAGTAAAGGTGTGCGCTGGGGCGACGGTGAGGTCAAGTGCGGCCCGGCCACCCGGTAATGCTCACCCACGTGGTTGATTGGCCGCACACGATCACCCCTCGCGTAGAGCTGGCGAGCCTTGTCCGCGACCACGGCGTCGCCGGCCCAACTGCCTTCCCAGAGTTTGTAGACCACATCGAGGAACTCTTCAGCGCGCTCGTAGCGATCATCGTGCTTGATCATCTGTTCCAGGCCGAAGTTGCGGGCGGCACTGGACAGGTATGAGGTGACGATATTCCAGCCCACCCGGCCATTGGTGAGGTGATCCAGCGTGCTGAAGCGTCGGGCATGGGTAAAAGGATGTTCGTAGCTGGTGGTCACGGTTACGCCAAAGGCCAGGTTTTCCGTCACGGCCGCCAATGCAGGAATGATCATAAGCGGATCATTGGCGGGTGCTTCCACGGCCCATTTCATCGCCGCATCGGCGCTGCCGCCAAATACGTCGTAGAAACCCAGGACATCACCAAAAAAAAGCATGTCGAGATGAGCCTGGTCGGCAATGCGCGCCAGATTTGACCAATAGCCCAGAGAATTGATGGCCAGTCGTTCGTCAGCCGGGTGCGTCCAAAGGCTTGGCGCACCGCCACAGCCCACACTGGCTTGCTCATAGAGGGCAAACAAAAGAGGTTTTGGATCGGACATCGTGGTTCCTGTAAATAAAGTCATTAAACGGGGTGGATCACCGCTGAGGGCAAAGCCCCTTGTTCGAAAAAACTGACGGAAAAAAAACGCCACAGAATCGAGTCAGTGGCGCTTGTATTGTTCAACCCGAAAACGCTGTTACCTGTTCAAAGAGAGCAGGCACTGCCACCGTGCTTTTCAAGGTATCGCTGCTGAGTTTCATCCGCCCTTTGGAATTCACCCAAGGGAAGAATGACCGTCGCCACCGGTCTTTTCAGCTGACCGGAAGCGTCCAGCCGCTGTTTGGCGACCAGCGCCAACTGGGCCTGTTGAGCGGAGCTGAAAAACAATGCTGAACGGTATTTCTCCCCGACATCCGCGCCCTGGCGGTCGATGGACGTCGGATCATGCAGCGTCCAGAAGTGCTCGATCAGGCGGCTATAAGTAATCACCCGCGCATCGAAGTCGACCTGCACCACTTCGATCAGTGTCGCCTCCCCTCTGGCCGACAGTGCAAAACCGACCCTACTGTCGAGTACGCCCGGCAACTCCCTGAATGACGCTTCTGCGCCCCAAAAACAGCCGGCGCCAAACGTTGCCTGCTCAACCTGGGCTTCTCGCTGAAAATCAGTCATGCGCTGACAACCTCTTTGTAGGGCAGCAGATGCAGGTGCAACTGCGCAATATGTTCAGGACCGATGCCACAACATCCGCCGACGATGCTGGCGCCGGCGGCAACCCACGACCTCGACCAGTAAAGGTAGGACTCGGGGCCCAGATCGCGACGAATCTCCAACAACGTGCTATTGGCCTCGGCCTGTGCGCTGACGGGCGGGAAGGCGTTGGCGTAAACCCCCAGTTCAATGGCTTGGCCGAGGCTCTGGATAACATCCCGGGCCTCGGCCAATGCCGCTGCCATCACTTCCGGCTGGCTGCAATTGAAGAGCACCACTGTCGCGCCCAACTCCGCCGCCACGCGCACCGCATCGGCGACGGGCTCGGATGAACGCAATCGCGACGCCTGCCCAACTTCATCCAGAAGCGTAAACGACAGCCAAAGCGGCTTGGGTTGTGCACCCAGCGCCTCGGCTACCGCCCGAACTTCAGCGATGGAACTCTGGGTTTCCGCCAACCAGACATCGACGTGGGCCTGCAGTCCGGCGATCAGTTCCCGATGAATCGCCACCGAGCGTTGATGATCAAACAGGTCCGGTCGATATGACCCCAGAGCCGGAGGCAAAGAACCCGCCACCGTGACCGGCTCAGTGCTCTCGGACGCCGCCTGGTGCGCGAGCCGCCCAGCGCGCTCGGCCAGCGTTCGCCCCAGTTTGGCAAAGCGCTCATCACCAATGTGAAAAGGCACCACCGCGTAGCTGTTGGTCGTGACGATCCGCGCGCCAGCAGCAACGAACGCTTTATGCGCCTGAAGCACAAACTCAGGCGCCTCGATCAGCGCAAGCGCTGACCATTCCGGCTGACGAAACGGTGCGCCTATACGCTGCAACTCGCGCCCCATACCGCCATCGAGCAAACGCAAGGAAGCCTGACTCATTGGGCCGAACTCACTTTTGGCGCCGACGCTGTCAGCCATTGATCAACCGTGGCGCTGTTCGCCTGTACCCATGCTTTGGCCGCGACGTCCGTCGGCTGTTTTTCCTTTTCGATCTTCAGGATCAGCTCATTGAGTTGCGCCGGATCGATAGCGACATTGCGCAAGAACTCGGCAATTTTCGGTGCGCGTTTCTGCAAGGCAGCGGAGGCCAGGACATGAACCTTGGCATCCGGGAAGGCGCAGGTAATCTGGCTCTTGTTCAGCCAGTCCGGGTCGACCGTCGGGCTGATGAATTTCCAGCAGCCATCGGCCTTATACAGCGGGTCATCCTTTTTGTTGTCCTGGGCGTAGCCGTCGAATGCCGGCTCTTCCAGGCGGCGCAAGTCGAAGGCCGAGAAGATCCAGTCCGGGGTGTAGGCATAGAACACCACGCCACGTTGCGCCTTGTAAGCCGAGGCCAGTTTGGCGTAGGTCACCGAGGCTTCCGTGGACACCGACTCGAACTTATCGGCAAACCCGTAATCCTTGGCCTTGATCTGGCCGATGTAAGTCGACTCCCAGCCCGCTGGTCCCACCAGCAACTCAGCCTTGCCGCCGCCCAGAGGTTCGAAGAGCTTGGCCACTTCCGGTTTTTTCAGGTCATAGATGGATTTGACCCCGTACTTGTCCTGCAAATAGCCGGGGATGTAAAACCCTTGTTCGCCCGCATACGGATGCGTGTTCGGCACCAATGACCGGGTGCCGCCAGTGACGTACTTGGCCCAAGCGGCCGATTGATTGGGCAACCAGATGTCGGTCAGCACATCTACTGAGCCATCGCCTTTCGCCGCGGCACTGAACAGTACCGGGACATCCCCTGCCAGATACGACACATCGCCATCCAGGCGACTTTTGATCACTTCGCCGAGGATGTGCTGGATGGCGATAGCCCCCGTCCAGTTCTGCTCGCCAATGACTATTTTGTCCTTGGCCCAGACAGTGGCGGGAAGGATCAGGGAGGTCAGCAGTGCGGCGGCGCCCAGGGTGCGCAATACGTGTGTCTTCACAATAAGTCTCACTGTTCAGTTGTGCAGATGATCTTGCTTGCGCAAGCTCGATTGAATGATTCGATCAGGGATGAGCGCACACAGGACGATCGTCACACCGGCCAGAACACCCTCACCCCCCTTGATGTTGCGCAACGCCGTCATGACGTCATAACCCAGGCCGCCAGCACCGATCAGGGCGGCCACGACGACCATCGACAGGCTCATGACGATGGTTTGATTGATTCCCAGCAACAGCGAGCGGCGAGCCAGGGGCAGTTGCACCTTGATCAGGGTTTGCCAAGGGCTGGCCCCGTGGGCGACCGCCGCTTCGACGGCATCCTTCGGGACTTCCTGGATACCCAGCGACGTCAGGCGAATCATCGGCGCCAGGGCGAAGATCACGGTCGCGATCACCGCGGGAGTCTTGCCGACAGAGAAGAACGCCACCGCAGGAATCAGGTACACGAACGTCGGCAGGGTTTGCATGACATCCAGCAAGGGTGTGATAAGGCGCCGTACGAGCGGGCGCTTCGCCAACAGAATGCCGGCAGGTACACCGATGGCCAGGGCAATCAATACCGACGAGCCGACCAGCGCCAGCGTGGCAATAGTCCTCTCCCAAAAGCCGAACAGGCCGATGTACAACAAGGCTGCGCTACTGGTCAGCGCCAGCGTCAGGCCCGCCGAACGCCACGCCAGCAACACCAGCGCCAACGCCGAAACCGGCCATGGCAACCAGCCCAGCAGGTTTTCGATGCCTTCGATGACAGTGCGAACGGCTACGATCACGCCGACGAAAGCGCTCTCGAACGTGACCTGCGACCAGCCGATGAATTCATCAATGCTCTGCGCCGCCAGCAGCAGCGCCTGGCGATTGGCCGGGAACTGCAGCAGCACGTGAGTGGTGTCAGGCGTAACCACGCGCCAGATCACCAACGCCTGACTGACCAACAGCACCGCCAAAGGCAGCCCCCACCCCGATACGTTGCGCCGCACAGGCTGGCGGCTCAACGAGAACACTGTGAAGCGACTGGCCGCGAACACAATCACAGCCGCCAGAATCGCCAACCATGACGAATTGGCAATGCCTTGGCCCACTGCCGCCAGCGCTGCGAGCTCAGCAGCGAACCCGAGCCAGAAGAAACCGCCCTTGCCTCGCGCGGCCAGCGCTGCAGGCCCCAGCAACAGTGCTTGCCACCCGCGCAAGCCGGGGTGGGCGGGTTGCTCGCGCGGAGCCGTTTCGGGAGCCTGGAAGTGACCGCTGTCGACGCTGCGCAGTGGTGCTGGGGTTGGGGTGCAATCCCGGAAAAAGTCGGCAACTTCGGCGTCAACCGGATGTTCAAGCAACTGTTTGGGTGTGCCCAACTGCACCAGGCGGCCGCGGCGCAGCACGGCGATACGGTCAGCAAGACGTATTGCCTCCGTCGGGTCGTGTGTAACCAGCAATGTGCTGATACCGCGCTCACGCACCAAGGCCAGAAAATGGCTTTGCAGATCGCGCCTGATGGTCGGATCCAGCGCACTGAACGGCTCGTCCATCAGCAGGATGTCCGGATCAGTCACCAATGCCCGTGCCAGGCCGACTCGTTGCTGCATGCCGCCAGACAGTTCATGGGGATAATGCTCGCCCCAACCTTCCAGGCCTACCGCCTGCAACTGCAGGATTGCCGCCGCATGACGAATCGACTCGGATTCGCCACGCAGCTCGAGGGGCAACGCGACGTTGTCCAGCACCGTGCGATGAGGCAACAGGCCAAAATGTTGGAACACCATCCCGATGCGTCGCGATCTCAGATCGCGCAAGGCCGTGTGACTCAAACCGCTGATGGCCTGCCCTTCGATCAAGACCTCGCCACTCGTGGGTTCGATCAAGCGATTGATATGCCGCAGCAACGTGGATTTGCCGCTTCCGGATGTCCCCATCAGGCACAGAACTTCCCCGCGACGCACCTTCAAGCTGACATTGCTGACGGCCGGCAGCACCGACGAACCTTTGCGCAGATAGGCTTTGGTGACGTCACGCAGCTCAAGCACAATGTCGCTCTCATTTGTGTGATCGCTGGAGGTTTGCGCAAGCCGTTGAGAGGAGTCGATCCGGGCAGTCGGCAAAGAGGTTTGAATAAGTGTCACAGGAGCTCCGGGCAAACGACCCCTGGATGCGGGCAACGCGCTCGCCCCAGAGTAGGAAAATTGGCTGGGCCTCAGGCCATGACCCGAATACGGTTAGCCTGAAGCAAAAAAAGCGCCGCGCGTGGACCGCAGCACTTCCTTGAGACATAAAGCTAATCGATCTTAAAAAACAGATATAAATATCTTTTTGGAATTAGCTTAGGCCTTCTTTTCCGAAGGTATCGGTGGCGGCGTTTCTCGAATATCGGGCCTTTGAAGGCGTGGCCGCGCTGTCGGCGAGCCCGAGCAAAAGCCTGGTCAGCGCCAACGGTGCGTTTATCACCCGCGCGCAGTTCCCCTTCGACGGGGCGCACCAATCGGAACGCTATGAACTACGCCTGAGCGCGATGGGTGAGGATCAGTCCGAAGGAAAAACCATATCAACGTCGATGGGCCAAGGAACGTACCAGCCGATCGCCCAGGCTTTGCACGCTCTGGACCAGAATCACCAGCACCACCACCGTGGCGACCATCACTTGGTTGTTGAAACGCTGATAGCCATAGCGAATCGCCAAGTCCCCCAGCCCGCCGCCCCCAATGACGCCAGCCATGGAGGAAAATCCGATCAGCATCACCAAGGTCAACGTGATGCCCGCCAGCAACGCCGGCAGCGCTTCGGGCAGCAGCACCTTGAAAATCACATGCCAGATATCACCGCCCATAGCGAGAATGGCTTCGATCCGGCCCTTGTCGACTTCGTCCAAGGCGTTCTCGACAATTCGGGCAAAGAACGGAAAGGCACCGATGGTGATAGGCACCACGGCGGCGGTGCTGCCAAGGGTCGTGCCGACCACCAGCCGGGTCAGCGGAATCAGGGCAATCAGCATCACCACGAATGGCAGCGAGCGGCCAAGATTGACCAACCCACCCAGGCCTTTGTTGAGCCGGGGCATCGGACACAAACCACCGCTGCGACTGATGAACAGCAACACACCCAGTGGCAAGCCGATCAGCAGGGTAAAGACCCCCGCCAGCACAACCATATACAGGGTTTCACCGGTGGCATTGAGCACCAGTTGAAAGATCTCGTTCCAGTCGATCACACGGTTCATGAGCACTCCACCCTGACGCCACGCTGTTAGAGAAACGCCACCACCCGCGTCAATTTCTGCTCATCGCCAGACTGCCGAAAAGCCACGCGCAAACGCCCGACCCGGCGCCCACCGATGGACTCGACCCCACTGGCCAGCAAGTTCACCTCCACGCCCTGCTGCACCACCAATTCGTTGAGCACCGGAGTAGCCAGAAGGTTGCCGAAAAAGCTCAGCTCCAACGTCCGGGTATCGTTGCCCAAAGGCATGCTGTAACCGGGTAGCAGCGAACGGCCAAGGCTCGAATCCGGATTGGCCAACAACTGCGCAATCGGCCCCGCCTCGACCAAGCGTCCATGGGCCAGTGACGCGGCGTGATCACAAATGGACTTGACCACGTCCAGCTCATGGGTGATCAGCACGATGGTCAGTCCCAACTGGCGATTGATGTCGCGCAGTAGTTCAAGAATCGAGTGGGTGGTTTCAGGATCGAGGGCACTGGTGGCTTCGTCCGACAGCAGATAAGCCGGTCGCGCCGCCAATGCCCGAGCAATGCCCACCCGTTGTTTCTGCCCGCCGGAGAGTTGAGAGGGAAACGCCTGAGCCTTATCGCTCAGGCCTACCAGATCCAGCAGTTCTCGTACCCGTGAATGACGTTGCGTTTTAGTGACACGCGCTATCTCCAGCGGCACGGCGATGTTGTCGAAGACGTTGCGAGAGTGCAGTAAGTTGAAGCCCTGAAAGATCATGCCGATACGTTGGCGTTGCTGGCGCAGCTCGATGTCGGACAAGGCCGTGAAGTCCTTGCCATCGAGCAGAATGCGCCCCGAGCTGGGGCGCTCGAGCAGATTGAGGCAACGCAGCAGCGTCGATTTACCCGCACCGCTGCGCCCCAGAATCCCATAGATCGCGCCATCGGGAATACTCAGGGACACCTGATCCAATGCAGGTGTCTGCCCTGGGGCGTAGGTTTTACTCAACTGCTCGACGATGATCATGGCTTGCTGGTCGCAGCAGTCACCGGGATCACCGGGATTACCGAGCCCGAGAAGTTATCGGTGATGAACTTGGCCACTTCAGGTGACGTCAGGTCTTTGGCCAGTTGCTTGATCCGTGGATCGTCCTGCAATTTTGGCGTGGTCACCAGGATGTTCGCGTAGGGGTTGTGCTCGGCCTTCTCCAGGCCCAACGCATCCTTGGCCGGGACCAGACCGGCTTCCAGCGCGTAGTTGCCATTTATCACCGCAAGGTCCACGTCATCCAGGGAGCGAGGAATCTGTGGCGACTCGATTTCGAGGATCTTCAGCTGTTTCGGATTCTCAGCGATGTCCTTCGGTGTTGCCTGATCGGTCGCCGGGTCGTTGAAACCGGCTTTGAGTTTGATCAAGCCGTTGTCCTGCAACAGGTACAGGGCGCGACTCAGGTTAGTGACGTTGTTGGGAACGGCCACCGTGCCTTTTTGCGGCACCTGGGCGAAGGTCTTGTGCCGGTGGGAGTAGATCCCCAGCGGCTCGATATGTACCGTTGCCGCCACTGCAAGTTTTTCTCCGAGGGCTTGTTCCTGAGACTTCAGATACGGCAAGTGCTGGAAGTAATTGGCATCGACATCGCCGTGTACCAGCAGCTCATTGGAGTTCACGCCGTTGGGGATCTCAATGACTTTGAGGTTCAGATGTGGGTCGAGCTTCTGCACGTACGCCAGAATCTGCGCATGGGGTACAGGGTCTGCTGCCACGCGCAACGGCTCCAGGGCCAGTGCATTGAAAGAAGCCACCAGAGCGCCCAGCACGGCCAGGGTCAATCCTGTTTTTTTCAACATGTTCGTAGTCCTTGATGGGTTCAGGCGCTCAGCGCCTTGGGGATCAGTGCATCGGCGTAAAAACGTTGGGCTACATCGGGATGGGAACGCAGGCGACCTTTGAGGTAGTTCCAGCCCACGTCACGAAACAACGGATTGTCCGGATCACTGGCCGGGCCCCGCGCTTCCCGCAGCAGCGCCGTGGGCAAGGGATACAGCGGCACCACCGCGTCCAGTTGCGCGCCGAGGAAAAACGCAATCGACAGGCGTTCGCTGCCCTTGGGCGGCGACAGCACTCGATGCACCGTGGCGCGCAGATAACCGTTGGTGGCCAGCTCCAGCAATTCGCCGATGTTCACCACCAGGGTGTTGTCCCGAGGCAGCGCATCGATCCAGCGCCCCTCCTCGATCTCGACTTGCAAACCGGCCTGCTGGTCTTGCAGCAGGAAGCTCAAGAACCCCGAATCCTTGTGTGCACCGACGCCTTGATTACTGGTATCGGGTGCCTGCCCCGGATAACGCATCAATTTGATGTGCTCATTGGGCTTGTCGCCGTACAACTGATCGAAAGCCTCCTGCGGCAGTGACAGCGCTTGAGCGAAGGCACGCAGCAGACGCAGCGACATACGGGTCATGGCTTGCTGCCAATCCAGCAGCAAAGGCTTGAGCTGCGGCAGCGCGGCCGGCCATTGATTGGGGCCTTGCAGACGCGCCCAGTACGGGCTGTGCTCATCCTGCGGCAAGACATCCCGCTCGGCCCCCAGATCGAACTGTTCGCGCAGGTCAGGTTTGCCGCGAGTGATCTCCGAAGCGGCACGGTTGTAGCCGCGAAAATGCGGCGAGTTGATCATGCCGACGGTTGCTTTTTCGCTGTCCGGCAAGGCAAAGAATTGGCGGGCGTGGTCCTGCGCCTGCTTCAATAAACCGCTGTCGATGCCGTGGCCGGTCAGGTAAAAAAAACCCACATCCCGTGCGGCGTGACGCAACGCGTCAAGAAACCCCTGACGCTGTGCCGCCGTGCCCTCGAGCAGTGACAGGTCCAGGGTCGGCAAGGTCGTGATGTCCTGTGTGTGCGCCATGTTTCACTCCATGTGTCTTAACTGAATCTGTAAGCTTTGTTTGAAGCTAAACGATCTTAAAAACCAGCAATAAATATCTTTTTCGCATTAGTTTAGGTTCGCCTCAAGCGAGCAGCGAGGCTGTGCTTTTGACTGGATAGGTATTGAGGGGCAGTCACGAATGTTGTTCGTGAACCCTTCTGTCATCGCTGGGCCGCAAACTAATCTGCGAACTTCGAGTTGTTCATGAACATAACCCCCATGAACTTATGGAGCGCACCATCCCATGTGAATCGGTACTTACACGGTCATCACAATAATTAATCCGATCTATCGTTAGCGTCCAAAATTCTAATCCGCGATGTAAATAGGAAGTTACAGTAAGTGCCCTCTCGCCCTTTAAGGATCGCGCCATGTCATCAACCGCAGAAGTTGTCTGGATAAACGGGGTCGGTGCTGTCGAAGGATTAGGCGCGGCGCTGGCACGACGGTTCGCCAAAGGTGGATATAAGGTCGCCGTGAGCGGTCGCAGCCCCGACAAGCTCAAGGTCGTCGTCGAGAGCATCCAGGCACAGGACGGCGATGCGGTGGCGTTGCCGGTGGACGCAGGCAGCGAAGCTGACATCCTGGCTGCGATTAACGCTGTCAGGGAGCTTGGTCAACTGCGGGTGGCGATCTTCAATGTGGGTAACTCGGTCTCATCCCCCAGCCTTGAACTCAGCGCCGACCTGTTCGAGCAAACCTGGCGAGCATCGACCCTGGGCGGGTTCTTATTCGCCAGAGAATCGACCCGTGCGATGCTTGAAAGCGGTGGCGGTACGTTGCTGTTCACTGGGGCTACGGCCTCTTTGCGGGGCAAGCCACCGTTCGCGGCGTTTGCGGCGGCGAAGGCCGGGCTGCGCTCGTTGAGTCAGTCCTTCGCCCGTGAGTTCGGTCCGCAAAATGTTCACGTCGCGCACGTGGTGATCGATGGCAGCATCAACGGCGAACGCGTACGCAGCCATGCTCCGCAGCGCCTTGAGCAGTTAGGCGCTGAGGGCGCATTACAGCTTGAGGATATCGCCGAAGCGTATTGGTATCTGCATTCACAACCGCGCAGCGCGTGGACTCAGGAACTGGATTTGCGGCCATTCAAGGAATCATTCTGAAACGCTCGTATCGACTCGAGGAATTTTTATGGGGACCCATCAGCAAGATATCTCACCTGTATCCGTGGTCGGCGAACTCAACTACCTGCTGGCGAGCTGGTGTCCGGGCTTGCTCGACGCTGACTTGAACACCTCCCTGACTCGGGTCCTGCGCGAGCGCTTTTCGCGGGTGCAATCGCGCTGCGAGCTGGAAAGCTAGGTTTGTGGGACAAGGCCTGTGATGTAGCCAGCTTGCTGGGTGAGCACGATATTTTGCGCGGAGCAGGTGCGGACGTCAAAGCCCGCCCTACAGCGGGATAGTGGGGTATTACCGGTCAGATAAAGCTTTGTTTCAGTGATGCTTGACTGTGGCAAGGCTGATATTCAGTTCTTTTGTGTAGTAACGATCTGTTTTGCTGCGCCTCTATCACTGCGCCTATCACTTGATAGTCGATCACGCTCGTGCTTTTGGTGGAGGGCGAGATACTCGTCCACATCTTCCTGCGTGCGATGCTCCTGCCCCAAAAGCGACTCACTCAAGCAATTGAACCGCATTGACTCCTCGAACGTTAGGCCAGCAAATACTTCGTTGCCCTGAAGGTCCGTGCTAAGGGCTCGTATTTTTTTGAGGTATGCGCGCTGCATGTCCGTAAGTACAAGCATTTAGACCTCCTGTTAATTGGCACTGCAAAGGTGTGCCGCAATGCACAGGGCCGAATAGATTTTTGGCAATAAATATCATCCAGTTGCCCCCTAGTGATAATTCCAGCTGAGTGCAGAGCTGAACACGTATTCCAGCCGGTCAAATTAAAGTGATCGCTGGTAGCGCGGGGCGCAGTTCTTATTGTTCAACGCCAGATCATGGGCTGTCGTCATTCAAACTCGGCCATGAATGCAAATGTATCAAATTGAAGCTGGCAAGATCAGCATGGCCGACGCTATTGCCTCCAGGCTAAGCCTGGCCGGACACTTATAACCCAAGAACATTGAACGAGCTAAATATCAGGATCGACTAATGGACTAAAGACGAAATACGATGCCTTGAACGTGCCCGCAAATCAGAGACCCAACGCGCCTCAGATGTAATCTCTTTAAACATACGCAGCTACGCGAACACCGCCGAGCGCTTACCCCGCCCTTAAAATGTAGCCATCGCCTGTGTATTCACCAAAGTCGACGAACGCAGCTTAGCCACAAACGGACTGGGGGATTGCGCTCCTAGATTGCCGTGAATCAAGGCTCCGAGAACGGCAATGGCACATCGGTGCCGCGGCGCACCGCAAACACGTTCAGGGTCATTGCCACCAATGCGTAGTAACCCAACACCCCCGATCAACTCGACGACCGCTGCCTCGTTAAAGGTTTCGATGGCTTGCGCGTACAGCGCATCATTCACACGACGATCCTGATACAGCGCTTTGACGACGCGGTAGACCACACGTTCGTCTTCCCGCTCAAAATCAGGCTCGGCCTGCTGTCGTAGTGCTTCAACGCCCGCGAAAGTGTTGCCCTACTCGCTCGAAAGCTTGGTATAGCTAGGACAACCGTGACCTCAAGAATAGCCCAATTGGAGAAAACGAAAGTAATTACGGGGTACGGTGTACGCCTAGGCCAGCAGCTGATAGACGGTGGTATCCAGGCTTATGTAGGTATAACCGTACAATCGCGCGCAGGTGGAAATGAACATCTTCGCCAACAGGAATAAGCAGATCGTGCCGGATACTCTTTGAATCATCAGATGAACATGGTCAACCCCCCCACTCATCGTACATCTGGTATAAATCGCGCCACTAAATGTAAGTATGGATCGCTATTATCGACAGCACTCTGCACAGGGTGACCTCACTGCGTAGGCAGGCCTCCCCTGATACTGCAAACTGTAATAACCCGTTACCAGCCCAGTTGCTTGTTAAAACCGAGGGCGTCGTAGTAGTCATGCTGCGTGAGAATTTTGCCGTTCTTGAGATGTATGAAACTAACACCCTTAAAGCTGAGGGGGCGCTGAGTGGCTGGGGTCTCCGCACTCCAGGGGCCGGTATTGGTGCCATTGAACTCCCATTCAAAGGCAATGTTCTCGCCATTGACAATCGGCTCGCCGAACATTTTCCATTGCAGATCCGGCACCGCCTGCATGAACACCTGAATTACCTGGGACTTGGCGTTTTCGCGGCCAACTTGAGGGGTGCCTACCGAGGCGTCGAGAAACTCAACGTTATCAGAAAAGTACTCGGCCGCCGCATCCGCATTGTGGGCATTCCAAGCCTTCATATAGTCATGGGTCACGCCGAGGGTATCGTTTTGGCCTGCCGCAAAACTTGCATGACTGGCCAGAACCAGAAACAGCCCGAACAGTAGTGAGTGGATTCGAGACGTCATAGCCTTCAACCTTATTGTCAGAAGATCGGTTTGCCTGCCGCGCTTAGCGGCAGGCATTGATGTCAATTAACGGTTTTTCCAGGCATCCGAAGCTGGGGCTTTGCCCTTTTCATAGGGACGAAACAGGGTCATGTATAGGACACCGACAAGGATGACGATGGCACCGACAAGTGCGATGCCGTAGTTCACATACCAAGGCGCATCTGGGGTACGCGGCCAGGACATATTGATGATTGCGAACATGCCGTAGCAGAGGGCAGCAATGTTCACGATCCAACCCCAACGTCCCATGGTGAACTGGCCCTTGGGTTTCCACCCACGGATACGGGCGTACAGCGCACCGCCAACAATCATCTGGAACGCCAGGTAGATACCGATGGCGGCAAAGCTCACCACCAGAGCAATAGCGTTCTGAAGGTAGAAGCCCACACACACAATGATCGCCGGCAGCACGCCACACACCACCAGAGCTGCGGTCGGGACGTGTGTCGTAGGCGAGAGTTTTTTCAGCACATTACTGCCCATGAGCATTTCGTCTCGAGCATAGGCATAGAGCAGACGACTGGCGGATGCCTGCAAACTCAGCACGCAGGAAACGAACGAAACCGTAATGACCGCCATGACGACCCGAGAGCCCACAGGACCGAACGCGCTGCCGAATATGGTCGACATCGGGTCTTTGTCTTGCCCGGAAATGACCGCAGCCATATCTGGAACTGCAAGGATCAACGCCAGGGCCGCAAAGATCGAGGCGGCGCCGCCGATCCAGATAGTCATCCGCATCGCCTTTGGAACTTGGCGGCTAGGATTTGGGGTTTCCTCGGCAACATCGCCACAAGCTTCAAAGCCGTAGTAGAGAAACATCCCCGCCAATGAGGCTGTGAGAAACGCAGGCCAATAGGCCCCATCAATGGAAATATCAAAAGTATTGAACAATACGCTCAAAGGCTGGTGGCGCTCGAAGATCAGCAGGTATCCACCGATCAACAAAGCCCCGACTAGTTCGCAGAGAAAACCGAACATCGCCACCCGCGCCAACAGCTTGGTACCACTGAGATTCAAGACCGTCGCCGTCGCCGTCAAAAATAGCGCGACCAACGTGTTAGTTACCGGCGACGACTCGAAACCTAGAAGGTTTGCGATGTAGGGGCCAGCCCCCAGCGCGACGGCGGCAATGGTGACACATAGGGAGATGGCATAAATCCACCCGACCATCCATG
Organism: Pseudomonas sp. IT-P253; assembly: GCF_949768125.1. NCBI lineage: Bacteria > Pseudomonadati > Pseudomonadota > Gammaproteobacteria > Pseudomonadales > Pseudomonadaceae > Pseudomonas > Pseudomonas sp. IT-P253. The sequence goes on from NZ_CATKPT010000011.1 coordinate 236,983, forward strand.
CCCACTTCTTGCCAACCAGACGTCGGGCCCAAGGATAGACGCCACCGGAAATCGGGTATTGAGATACAACTTCGCAAAAAATCAGACACACCAGCATCTGGCCGAACCCCACCAGCAGGTAGGACCAGAACATTGGTGGCCCGCCGGCGGCCAAGCACAGGCCGAACAAGGTGTAGACCCCTACCACCGGGGACAGATAGGTGAACCCAAGGGCAAAGTTCTGCCACAGACTCATACTACGTTCGAAATTCGAGGTGTACCCAAGAGCACGGAGTTGCTCCGCATCCTGGTCCACAGCCACATTAGGACTTATTGAGCTGTTCATTCCAACATCCTTCAAAAAGGAATTTGTTTTAGTAGGCGTTGATCGGACGGCGCAATCCCGCCCGTAGCGCAGTTAACGAGCGTTGCCTCAGAGTTGTATCCAGGTGGCCTTGATCTCGGTGTACTTATCAAAGGCATGCAGGGATTTATCACGGCCATTACCGGACTGTTTAAAGCCGCCGAACGGCGCCATCATGTCACCGCCGTCATAGAGGTTGACCCAAACACTCCCGGCACGAAGTGCACGGGCCATGTTGTGGGCTCGAGACAGGTCAGACGTCCAGACGGCTGCTGCCAGCCCGTAAGGGGTGTCATTGGCGATGCGTATCGCATCCTCGGCTTCGTCAAATTCGATCACTGACAGTACAGGACCGAAGATCTCTTCCCGGGCGATTTTCATTGAGTTGCTGACATTGTCGAACAGGGTCGGCTCGACATAACTGCCGCCGGTTTCTGCCAGTGCCGCATGCCCCCCCAGCAATAGCCGCGCACCTTGTACCTGACCCTCTTGGATGTACTGCAACACCCCTTCCAGATGACGGCCGTCCACCAGTGCACCGACATTAGTATCAGGGTCGAGCGGATGTCCTGGCTTCCAACCCTTCATGGCCTCGACAACCATTGGCACAAAACGCTCCTTGATTGACGCCTGCACGAGCAAACGTGAACCGGCGGTGCAAACCTCGCCCTGGTTGAAGGCGATGGCTGCCGCTGCAGCTTCGGCCGCCACCTGAAGATCAGGGGCATCGGCAAATACAATGTTGGGACTCTTGCCGCCGGCCTCGAGCCAGACCCGTTTCATGTTTGACTCACCCGCATAAACCAGTAATTGCTTGGCCACTTGGGTAGACCCGGTAAACGCCAAGGTATCAACGTCACCGTGCAAGGCCAACGCCTTGCCCACGGTGTTGCCATAGCCCGGCAGAACATTGAGGACACCTGCTGGCAGACCCGCCTCCAGAGCAATCTGTGCAATGCGGATAGCGGTCAGCGGAGAGCGCTCCGAGGGTTTGAGGATCACCGAGTTACCGGCAGCCAGCGCCGGCCCCAACTTCCAGGACGCCATCATCAGTGGGAAATTCCACGGCACGATAGTAGCGACCACCCCAACCGGCTCCCGGGTAACCAGCCCGAGCTGATCGACCGAGGTCGCTGCCACCTCATCGTAGATCTTGTCGATTGCTTCACCGCACCAGCGAATACTGTCAATGGTCCCCGGGAGGTCGACGGACAGCGAATCGGAAATCGGCTTGCCCATGTCCAATGTTTCCAGCAGAGCTAGCTCTTCGGCATGAGCCTGCAACAATTCGGAAAATCGCACCATCACTGCCTTGCGCATTACAGGTGCTTGGCGTGACCAGACGCCGGACTCGAACGCCGACCGGGCGCTGGCTACCGCCAAATCGGCATCCGCCGCATCGCAACTCGCGACCAGGGCAAGCACACGCCCGTCGATAGGACTTATGCACTCGAAGGTTGCACCTGAGCTGGCCGACACATATTTGCCATTGATAAAGGCTCGCCCTTCGATGCTCAGCGCCTTGGCTCTGGCTTCCCACTCTGATCGGGTCAACTGACTCATGGTTAAAAGTGCTCCTGGGTTCGGATGGATGCGATCTCAAATCGCCTTAAACATATGGAACCATATCTTTTAACCCATGAGAACCCCAAAAAAGCGGGCTGAAGGTGATTTTTTTGACTTTTTATGCGTTAAAACTCTAGAATCACCACACGAACACGCACAAAAACAATATTAAATATGAAATAGTATTTTAAAAGAAACACACATCCGGACGCGCTTGACGCTACATCGGTCTATTGCCACAGGCGTAAAACGGCGCCGCCCATGAATGAATCAACCATGAGCCCTACTTCAAGCCTCATACGCCTTAACCAGGAAGGTAAAACGGAGTCTGTTACCCGTCGCCTGATAGAAATGATCGATCTGGGTTTGTTCACAGAAGGCGAACAGCTCCCCAATGAAAGTGTCCTGGCCACCCAACTCGGCGTTGCCACAGTCACCCTGCGGGACGCTCTGGCGGTCTTGCGAGAGCGCGGGGTTATCGAAACCCGACGCGGACGCAGCGGCGGGAGCTTCATCTGCGCCGCGCCGCAAACCTCAGATCAGTCCCTGTTCGATCAACTACGTGAAATAAGCACGCTTGAACTGCGCGACCTCGCCGATGAACACGCTGCCATTTCAGGCGCCGCCGCCCGACTGGCGGCTCAGCGCGCTGGGCCTGAGCAACATGCAAGACTGAGCAGCTTTGTCGACGCTCTGGCCAACGCTCAAGAGCGGCGAGACCGCCGACGAGCCGACGCCAGATTCCACATCGAAATAGCCGTGGCAGCGCAGTCTGTGCGCTTGACTCACAGCGAAGCGCGCTTGCAGGCGGAACTTGGGGAACTGTTATGGCTGCCGTTTGCCGGTCAACCGGATCCACAGACCATCGAACGGGAACATAGAGCTATCCTGGAAGCCATCGTAGCGAACGACGCCAATCTGGCGGGCGCACTGGCAGAAGCACATGTAACACGAGGCGTTCGCCGCCTAAGCACCCTACGACTACAACAAATGGCAGAAGGCGACTTATGAATGGAACGAAACTTGCTGAATTACTCGCTCGCTATGCAGCTCGGCGTCGCATACCTCGTCGACTGCAGGCACCGCATTGTCTTCTCTGAGTCATGAGGTAGAGCCATGGCTAACGAAATGTCAGCAAACGAGTTGTCCCAATGTGCCACGCTGATCAACGCTTCCATTAGTAACGTATTCAAGGGGCTCAACGATATGAGCGCCCAAGTATTGAGCATTTGGGAACATCAGTGTTGCAAAACGAAGCGCCCCAGCCAAGGCGACCTCAAGCCATTGCTGCCTATTATCCGGAAAATCCTGAACTCGGAGAGCCTCAAGTTTCATGGTGCCGGAGTTGTCTTCGCTCCTGGTGAGCTGGAAGATCGCGAGATGCATCTGGAGTGGTGGTGCCGAACCCAAAAAGAAGAGATCCAGCCTCTGACACTGAATTTTAATAGCCGTAGCGACCGTTTTTACGATTACCTGCACATGCCTTGGTACACCCGTCCCCAGCAAACCCGGCAGCCCTCCATAGACGGCCCGTTTGTGGATTTGTACGGCACGGAGCAGTACATCGTTGCCTTCTCGGTTCCTATCTTTTTCGAAGATCACTTTATTGGTGTGGCCGCTGCCGATATTTCTCTGCACTCCTTGGAACCCTTGCTCGTGCGCAGCCTTATGCGGGTCAGTAACGAGGCGTTGTTACTCAACGCCGAAGGTAGAGTGCTGGCGGCTAACACACCGAGTTGGCTGGCCGGTGATTTGATCCGAGGCACCCTGAGCCTGGACAAAGAACAGGGGCGCGTCCTGAGCCTTATCGACACATCGTCATATTGGAGCGTCGTGGAGCGGCCTGTCCCAAGGTTTTGATCAAGACTCCATCTTGGTTTGAAGAACCAAATCTCAACCCATGCGCTTCAGGAAGAATCCCATCGAATGAAAGCTCCTGCCATGGATGGCTGGAGGCCGCCATGCACTCCGCTACCGAAAGCGGCCCCCATTTCCAGGCCCCACTTCAATGCGTTGAAAACCGCCTCCCCCATCCAGCCGCCTATTCCATCAGGAGGCTATTGCACAAGAACCAACTCAACCGACCTGGCAAGGCTGTGCTCGCTCGCCGCGGAACTGGAAGAACACCACCTCTAGAAGGACTGCCATTGCCGTAGCCGCCGGTGGTCGCGCAGCCACTGAGGTTCTTCACGAAGCCCGGGAATGACAGAAACAAGAACTTTGACACGTCATGCCATACGTTTTCTGCTTGTCGAACCTGTCTAAAACCGCGCGCCGCGGTCAGATCATTTATCAAAGAAGGGAGCCAGAGGATTGTGCTCAAATCGAGGCCGCTGCGGTGGACATGAATACAGCTTTTGACCTGGAGATTAGCCAGCATTGCCTGAAAGCACGGTAGGCCTACTACCTTTTCTACGTGGTCATCAAATATGGCCGAGCAGTGATCAATCAGGTGCGAGTCGACGAGACCAATCGACTGAATCACAACAAACCAGCCGTATTAGGTTATCAAGCAAACCCACTGTTTACCGCCGCGCAATCCAGAAAACCTGAAGAAGCCGGAACAACAGGTTTATCTAGAGGCATTAAGAGCCGGGTTCGTTGGTTAATGCACACCGGTCAATTGAAAGGAATAAATAATGGTCATCAAACGGATGGTGTACGGCTACCGGGACAGCGAACCCTTTTTTATGAAGATAAAGAGCGTCTTTCCCGGTAATCCGTGAAGAATCATTTTTTTACTCACGAAACGACGGTCGTTACGCGACCAGTACCCTGCGCCGCGCCGATGACCGATACGACTCTATGACGCCGAGTGACGCTATCAGGAGTTGTGCGTGTAGCCCTCCCACTGATGCCACATGCTTTGGTTGACACCCAGGCCAAACCAGCGGTCTGTGTCGTCGAGTGCACGGCTGAAAATATCAACCACGAGCTGTATTTCTTCTTTCGTGGAAATCAACGGCGGGCAGAATGCGATCGAATCTCCCATCGCCCTTGTGATCATGCCGTACTCCTGCGCACGTCCCGCCAGGTAGCGCCCCAGCTTCCCAACCGTATCCAGCGGCTCCTTTGTCCGACGATCCGCAACGAGCTCCACAGCGGCGATCAGCCCACAGCCCCTGACCTCCCCTACCAACGGATGATCAGTAAATTGAGCCAGTCCGGCTTGAAGTTGTTCGCCCAACTCGCAGGCATGCTCGACAAGCCGATCTTCTTGGATGATCTTTATGTTTTCCAGCGCAACTGCGGTCGCAACCGGGTGGCCGCTGCCGGTGAACCCATGGCCCAGAGTACCGAAGGTGTGGCTCTGATCGGCGATCCCCTCGAAGACCTTATCGTTGATCAGGACTGCCGCGATCGGTTGATACGAAGAAGATAATTGCTTGGAAACCACCATGACATCCGGCTTGATGCCGAAGGTTTCGCAGCCAAACATCTTGCCGGTACGACCAAAGCCACAAATGACTTCATCCGCGACGACCAGCACATCATATTTGCGGCACACCGCTTGAACCTTGTCCCAATATGTGCGCGGAGGCACGATCACGCCGCCCGCCCCCATCAGCGGTTCGCCGTAAAAAGCAGCTACGGTTTCCGGGCCCTCCCGGAGGATGACATTTTCGAGTTCGGTTGCCAGGCGATCAGCAAATTGTTCATCGGTCTCGCCAGGTTTGGCATTGCGATAGTGGTGCGGACAGGCGACGTGAAAGAAGCCAGGCAGCGGTACATCAAAGCCACGCTGGTTCGCCTGCAGCCCGGTCAGACTGGCGCTGACAGCAGTAATGCCGTGATACGCATTGTGACGGCTGATGAACTTCTTTTTGCCAGGCTTACCAATGGCATTATTGCGATACCAGATCATCTTGACGACGGTGTCGTTGGCTTCAGAGCCTGAGTTAGTGAAGAAGACCTTGCTCATCGGCACCGGGGCGATTTCGATCAACTTCTCGGCCAATTCGATACTGGGCGTGTGAGCCTTGTGACTGAAGAGGTGATAAAAGGGCAGTTTACGTAGCTGTTGCTCTGCCGCCTTGATCAGGCGCTCATTACTGAAACCGAGCGCCACACTCCAAAGACCCGACATCGCTTCTAGATAACGCTTGCCCTGGTTGTCATAGACGTAAATGCCCTCGCCACGCTCGATGATCAGCGGGCCTACTTCCTGGTGCAGACGCGCATCCGTGTAGGGGTGCAGTTGATGCTGAACATCCTTTTCGGCGAGAGAAAGATACGAGTGATTCATGTTAAGGAACTCCGGGAAATGGCGGCCATATGGCGTTGTTACAGGCTTTGGTGGATGTTCATTTCCACCCCTCTTGACGCTTGATGAATGTCCGTCGTGATCACACGCCGATACAGAGGTATTTGATTTCCAAATAGTCCTCAATGCCGTACTTGGAGCCTTCACGGCCCAGACCCGAGGCCTTGATACCACCGAACGGCGCCACTTCGTTGGAGATGATCCCGGTGTTGACGCCGACAATGCCGTACTCCAGCGCTTCGCCCACACGGAACACACGGCTCAGGTCGCGGGCATAGAAATAGGACGCCAGGCCGAATTCGGTATCGTTGGCCATGGCGATCACATCGGTTTCATCCTTGAAGCGGAACAGCGGTGCCAGCGGGCCGAAAGTTTCTTCCTTGGCAACGGCGGCGTTGCGCGGTACATCAACCAGCACAGTCGGCTCGAAGAAGGTCCCGCCCAAGGCATGCGGCTTGCCGCCGGCAACCACGCGAGCGCCTTTGCTCACGGCATCGTCGATGTGCTCCTGGACCTTGGCCATGGCTTTGGCGTCGATCAGGGGGCCGGTGGTGATGCCGTGTTCCAGGCCATTACCAATGTTCAACTTGGCCACGGCCGCGGTGAGTTTTTCGACGAAGGCATCGTAGACACCATCCTGGATATACAGGCGATTGGCACAGACGCAGGTCTGGCCATTGTTACGGTACTTGGAGACCAGCGCGCCCTCGACGGCGGCGTCCAGGTCGGCGTCATCGAACACGATGAAGGGGGCATTGCCACCCAGTTCCAACGAGACCTTCTTGATGTCCTTGGCGCACTCGACCATCAACTGACGGCCGATTTCGGTGGAGCCGGTGAAGGTCAGCTTGCGCACGAGCGGGTTACCGGTCAGCTCGCTGCCGACTTCGCCGGCACTGCCGGTGACCACGCTGAACACACCTTTCGGAATGCCGGCGCGCTCGGCCAGCTCCGCCAAGGCCAGGGCCGAGTAAGGCGTTTGCGAGGCCGGCTTGAGGACCATGGTGCAGCCGGCGGCCAGGGCCGGACCGGCCTTGCGGGTGATCATCGCCGAAGGGAAGTTCCACGGAGTGATGGCGGCGGTGACACCGATCGGTTGCTTGAGCACCATCAGGCGCTTGTCGACCTGGTGGCCAGGGATCATGTCGCCATACACGCGCTTAGCCTCTTCGCCGAACCACTCGAGAAAGGAGGCGGCGTAAGCGATTTCACCGCGGGACTCGGTCAGCGGCTTGCCTTGTTCGAGGGTCATCAGGCGGGCCAGGTCTTCCTGGTTGGCCATCATCAGATCGAACCACTTGCGCAGTTTGTTGGCGCGCTCCTTGGCGGTCAGGGCACGCCAGGCCGGTAGCGCCTTGTCGGCGGCTTCGATGGCCCGACGGGTTTCGGTCGTGCCCATCTTCGGCACGCTACCGATGATTTCACCGGTGGCCGGGTTGTTGACCTTGAGCGTCTGGCCATTGTCGGCATCGACCCAGACACCGTCGATATAGGCTTGCTGGCGGAACAGTTTCGGATCGTTGAGTTGCACGCGAAATTCCTCGTTAGCGGGTTGCGACGGAGGCCGCCAGCGGGGTGGTCCGAGTGGAGTTGGCGGATGTGACAAAACTGACGCCTGTGCTGGCGAGCTGCTCGCGAACCTTGTCGACGATGTATGCGCCGATCGGGATGGCAGAGGTCGCTGCGGGCGACGGGGCGTTGCAGACGCTGACGCTACGGGCGGTATTGACGAACAGGAAGTCATCGATCAACTTGCCGTCCAGCGAGACCGCCTGGGCGCGCACACCGGCCGGGTAGGCGGTCAGGTCGCTCTTGTTGATGCTCGGGCAGTACTTCTGTACTTCCTTCAGATAGCCACCCTTGAACAGTGAGTTTTTCATCTCGATCAGGCCGGGACGCAGGTTCTTCATCAGCACCTTGAGAATGCCCGGGGTGGTCAGGGTTTCGAACATGTCCGACAGCGAGAAATCGGTCTTGAGATAGCCTTCGCGCTTCATGGCCAGCACCGCGTTGGGGCCGACAGTGACGGTGCCGTCGATCATGCGGGTCAGGTGCACGCCGAGAAATGGCATGGACGGATCAGGGATCGGATAGATCAGGTGGTTGACGATCTGATTATGCTGTTTGGGCAGCAGGTAATACTCGCCGCGGAACGGGCAGATGATGAAGTTGGGCTTGATCCCGAGCATGCGCACCACGCGGTCAGCCATCAGGCCCGAGCAGGTGATCAGGAAGCGCCCGTGGTGCTCCAGCGTGTCGGTGCGGACCACGACTTCATCGGGACGCTCGTCGATGGCGACCACTTCGCTGTTGTAGCGGATCTCACCACCGGCGGCTTCGAATTCTCGGCCCATGGCCGCGGTGACTTCGGCGTAGTTCACGATGCCGCTCGACGGCACAAAGATACCGCCCAGGCCGACGATGTTCGGCTCGCGCTCGCGCAGTTCGGCGGCCGACAGCCATCCACGCCTCAGCCCATTGGCTTCGGTGCGGTCCCACAACGCGCTCATGCGCTGCATTTCCAGCTCATTGGTGGCCACCAGCAGCTTGCCGCACTCGTCGTAACGGATGCCGTGCTTGTCGCAGAAGGCCTTGGTGGCCTTGTTGCCCTCCAGGCAGAAGCGCGCCTTCAGGCTGCCCGGGGTGTAGTAGACGCCGGCATGGATTACGCCACTGTTGTGGCCGGTCTGGTGCTTGGCCGGGCCGGACTCTTTCTCCAGCAGGAGGATTTTGGCGTCCGGGTAAACCTGGGCCAGTTGCATGGCCGTGGACATACCCACAATGCCGCCACCGATGATGATGAAGTCGTACGCAGCCATTAGCTTGCACCCACCTGTATTACGTTTTTGTTGGAAGCGCGATAAGGGCCACATGAGGTGGCCCTCGTCACTTCAGCGTTTGCCAAACCTTACTGGCCGCGCTGGTACATGGTTTTTTGGTAGCTGATGTAGCCGCGCTGACGCATCAGCTCACGACGCAGGCCCGGGTGGGCGGTGAAGCGGTCACGGCCGTGCAGCCAGAACATGTTGTTGACCAGCACGAAGCTTCCGACCGGCACCGGTACCGAAACCTTCTCCTGACTGCCTTCCAGGGATTCGCTCATGGCGGTCAGCCAAATGCCTTCCTCGAAGTCCTTGGGCTGCACGAACTGGTCGATGTAGCGCATGGTCGGGCGGCCTTCGGCGTCGTTGTCGAACACGGCGTGGAACACGTCTTCACGCACATTCTTACTCGGTGGCGCAGTGAAGCGCATTTCACGGCGGGCCAGCGGGTGCGTGTAGTAGTGGTTCAGGTCTTCCCAGTCGTCCAGGTGCAGCAGCAGGGTGTTGCCGCCTTCCATGTTCTGCTCGTCGATCTTCATCATCAGCACGTAGTCGGTACGTTCCTGAACGAAGGTGCCGTCGTTGTGCAGTTCCATGACCCGGTGTGGCTGGCGCAGGTAGCTGTCGGAGTTGTCGGTGTTGACCACTGCAAAGCGCGCGTAGAACTGGCCGCTCATGGCATCGAAGTTGGAGCGACCGATCAAGTGCGCGACGGCCGAGGAAAACTTGACCATGTCATCGGCCTGGGACACTTCGTTCAACCCCTCCGGCGTGATCAGCATGCCGCCGGTGGCGCGGTCGAGAATGGTGTTGATCAACACCGGGCGCAGGGTGCCTTCGCACAGCTCGTCAAGGATCTGGCCAACCCGGAAGCGCAGGAACGATTTGTACTCCAGCGCCTGGACCGGCCATTGCGTCACCGCCTTGATGAACGCGTCGATGGTTTGCTTGGCAAATTTCAGCTCAAGCAGGCGCGGTGACTGGCTGGAAGGGGTGAGAGTGAAACCCTTGCACTCCGATGGCAGTGGCATCACAAGGTCCTGAATTTGCGTAAAGGCGTTCATGGCAGTTCCTGGGCAGAAGGTAGGGATTGGCCCCTCCAGCATTGATCCGGATCAGGCTCAGAGCAAAAATATCGCCATAAATTTTAAATGTCTACATTTTTATTAATCATCGACAAAATACCATTCCGTCTTATGTTTTTCGTATGACAGATGTTTAGGTATGATTGGACCTTGTCGTTTTCAGGAGCAGTACCTTTGGATAGCCTCACCCCCAAGCAGAACTCTGCATTCAGCGGGTATGAGCGACTCAAACAGGACATCATTCGCGGGGTCTTCAAGCCCGGAGAGAAGCTCCTCATGAGCGGGCTCAAGGAGCGTTATGACTTGGGGGTTGGCCCGCTGCGAGAGGCGCTTTCGCAATTGGTGGCCGAACATCTGGTGGTGGTGATCAGCCAGAAGGGCTACCGGGTCGCGCCCATGTCGTTGAAAGAAATGCAGGACATCTACGATGCCCGCGCCAACCTCGAGGCGATGATAGTAGGCTTGGCCATTGAGCGCGGTGACGACGCTTGGGAGGCGCAGATCCTGGCCCAGTCCCATACCCTCTCGAAAGTTATGGATGTCAAAACCCGAGAGCAGGTCTTGGATGTCTGGGACGAACGGCACAAGGCCTTCCACACGGCTATTGCCACCGGTTGTGGTTCAAAACACCTGTTACAGGCACGTGGCTATCTATTTGATCAGGCCGAACGCTACCGCCACCTTTGGCTGACACAGACGGTTTTCTCCGAAGAAGCCCTGGCGTTGAAGCGCAAGGAACATGCTGCGCTGGTTGAAGCTATTCTGGCGCGCGATGCGCCACGGGCCAGCACCATGATGCGCACTCACCTGATGACGCCGGTACCGATCATCGCCGAGATAATGCTGGTGCAAGGAATGGGCAGTGCCGCGTGAGTTTGGGGTTGAACGGGGCGGCTAAAGCGAGCATACCCGCCCACTCTAGCTGAAGCATTGACGACGCCTGCAAACCTCTTACTGCGCGCAGCCCTCCCCGCAGCCCCCCTTACCCATGTTCCTGCGGGACAGCACTGCGTGGCTATCAATGCCGTAGCACAACGCCGCGCTGCAACCGTATGGCCAGAGCGCATTGCCTGGATCGTAAGATGAGGGTGTTGGCTTTGGTGACGTGCGAACGCAGTTTTTTGAAGGCTCGCCATGTGCTGCACAAAGCATTGCCAATTGGGCAGCGGTATTCCTCAGCCTCTTCATTCCAGTGGAAGTTATTGCTCGAGAGACTGCCGTTGTTGCGCTCGGTTTTGTCCCACACCAGTACATGCTGCTCGATGTTTTTTTCCTCCAGCATCGACGCCGTACCATAGGTGATGTCGCCGATGAGGTGCTCTGGATTAATATCGAATTGCTCTTCGACACGCTCAACCATGGTCTTGGTACTTTCGACTCAGCCGTTCGATGAGCAGGTGTGGGTTCCACATCCACGATGACACCGTGCTCGGTATCGATCAGGTAGTTCGTAGAGTAGGCGAAATGCTGGGCCGCCCGGAATGGCGGTCCCGCGGGCTTGAGGATCTGTCTGCGATAGGCGCTTCGGTAGCGTTTCGGTCAGGGCCTCTTCATCCAGTGCCTCAAGGTACTCATGCACGGCGCGAGAGCTCAGGGACGGATCGCTCCAGTTGACCTGTTCTTCTCACGGTAAACCGCGCTGCCGACTCGCATCCGCTTTGATGATGCTGGCGTCCACGGCAGATCCTTCGCTTTTGACCATGCTCAATCTCTTCTGGTCGAGGCCAATTGGTCTCGCCTGGTCCCCCTGTCCGGCAGACCGCCCTCGCGGTGGAGCTATGCATGTGTCGGATCCTTCTTAATATTGGCAGACAAGGCTTCGCCCTTCCCATGCCCAAAGGGGCACAGGTCAGGCATACGTTAGAGAGACGAGAGTCTGTAGCTTACGCATCCGGAAAAACAGCTCGTGAGCACCTTGGTGTCGGCCAGTCGCACTTCATGCACGTTCAACATATTACGGTCAAGGACGAACAGGTCAACCTGCTTATCCGGTGGCGAGTGAGCCAATCTCTTTTTCGAGACAAATGGCTCGGCCGGAGCTAAATGTCTAACGCTCAGCTGAACCGAGGATCTCAGTAGCAGTGAGATCCAGGCACTTACGCACCTTGGTCACCAGCTCGTCGATTTCGACCTTGCTGATCACCAGCGGTGGCGAAATGATCATGGTGTCGCCGACGGCGCGCATGATCAGACCGTTGTCGAAACAATGACCGCGGCAAATCATGCCAACGCCCTTACCCTCGAAACGCTCGCGAGTCTGCTTGTTCTTCACCAGCTCGATCGCACCGAGCATGCCGACGCCACGGACCTCGCCCACCAGCGGATGATCCGCCAACTCACGCAAACGTTGCTGCAAATAAGGTGCTGTTTCTTCACGCACGCGTTCGATTATCTTTTCTTCGCGCAGGATGCGAATGTTTTCCAGCGCCACCGCCGCCGCCACGGGGTGCCCGGAGTAAGTGAAACCGTGGTTGAAATCGCCACCCTCGTTGAGCACGTCGACGATCTTGTCGCTGACGATCAATCCGCCCATGGGGATGTAGCCGGAGGTCAGGCCCTTGGCGATAGTCATCATGTCTGGCTTGTTACCAAAGTAGTTACTGCCGAACCATTCGCCGGTGCGGCCGAAGCCACAGATCACTTCGTCGGCAACGAACAGGATGTCGTACCTGGCAAGGATCTCGCGGATCTTCGGCCAGTAGGTGTCTGGTGGAATGATCACGCCACCGGCCCCCTGAATCGGCTCTGCGATGAAAGCCGCGACCTTGTCTACACCCACTTCGAGGATTTTCTTCTCCAGCTGCTCGGCAGCCCAGACGCCGAACTCGTCCGGCGTCATGTCGCTGCCTTCGCCGAACCAATAGGGCTGCGGGATGTGCACGATATCGGGGATCAAGCCTCCCTGGTTGTGCATGCCTTGCATCCCGCCAAGGCTGGCGCCTGCTACGGTCGAGCCGTGATAGCCGTTGATGCGGCCGATGATCACTTTCTTCTGCGGCTGGCCTTTGATCGCCCAGTAGTGACGAACCATGCGCAGCATGGTGTCGTTGCCTTCCGAACCGGAGCCAGTGAAGAACACATGGTTCATGCCGACTGGCGCGATATCGGCAATCGCTTTGGCCAGTTCCAGCACCGGTGGGTGCGCAGTCATGAAGAAGGTGTTGTAGAAGGGCAGCTGTTTCATCTGCTTGCTGGCGGCCTGCACCAACTCGTCACGACCATAGCCCACCGCCACACACCAGAGCCCGGCCATACCGTCGAGGATCTTATTGCCCTCGCTGTCCCAGATATAGACCCCGTCGGCCTTGGTAATAATCCGCGGGCCCTTCTCCTTCAGCTGTTTGTTATCGCTGAAGGGCGCCAAGTGGTGATCATTGCTCAGTGTTTGCCACTCGAGTGTCTGCGGGTTGCTAGCTTGCTTGCTCATAGTTGATTCCTACTGTTGTATCCAAAAAATCCGGAGAGGGTTTGCTATCCCCAACCACGCCAACGCGCGGGAACAGCGAGCGGCCACTTACAGATACCAGCGGTATTCGCGCGCACCGATCTCTTGCATAAAGGCCAGATGGTCCTGGCGCTTGTTTTCGCAGTAGACATCAACAAACTCCGCGCCCAGCCCCTCGCGTATCCGTGGCTCGTGCTGCATGGCACGCACCGCTTCCAGTATTTCCAGCGGGAAGTCGATGCCGCTGCTGCGGTCTTCGTTGAGCGGCGCGATCGGCTCATGGCCGGTGGCCAGGCCGTTCTCCAGAGCGACCAGGATCGCAGCCAGGACTAAATAAGGATTGGCATCGGCGCTGGCCAGACGATATTCGATTCGCAGGTTCTCCGGGTCGGACTCGGGAATCCGCACACAGGCATCGCGATCCTCAAAACCCCAGCTGGCCCGCGCCGCGGCGTTCACTGTGCCGCCCAAACGGCGAAAGGAGTTTTGGTTCGGTGCGAAGATCGGCATGCAATGCGGTAGCAGCTCCAGGCAACCGGCCACCGCATGCCGCAGCACCTGCTGTTGGTTTGCTACCAGCAGGTTGTTACCCGCCGCGTCGTAGAGGCTGACATGCACGTGCATGCCGCTGCCCGGGTGCTGCAAGTACGGTTTGGCCATGAAGCTGGCGCGGTAACCGTGCTTGAGGGCGACACCGCGAGTGCTGCGGCAAAACAGTGCTGCCCAGTCGGCGGCACGCAGACCGTCATCGAGGTGACCAAAATTGATCTCGAATTGACCCGGCCCGAGTTCGGCAGTGATCACCGTGGTATCGATGCCTTGGGCCCGCGCTACCTCGACCATTTCATCGAGCACCGGAGAAAAGCGCGAGAGTCGTTCGATGTGCATATTCGGCTGATCATCCGCATCGTCCGTCAGCAGATCGCGGGGGAACTGTGGCTGTCCATCGCGCAGCTGCTTATCGAACAGATAGAACTCCAGCTCGAACGCCACCACCGGGTGAATGCCTTTGCGGCGCAGGCGATCCAGGACCTGCGCCAAGACTTCCCGCGGTTCGAAAACGATAGGCGCCTCAGTGCCATCCGAGGTAATCAACATCTGCCCCAGCGGTTGTGCTTCCCAGCTCACGGGCTTGAGTGTGCCGGGCACCAGACGGCGACGGGCATCCGGGTCGCCATCGTTAAAGCAGTAGTCGCCAATCTTGAACAGTCCACCCTGGACACCTAGTAGCACGCAGTTCTGCGGCAGCTTGAGGGCACTACCGGCGGCCACCTTCTCGAGCATTTCTACCGGGTAGCGCTTGCCATAAAAGTGTCCGGGAATATCCAGGGAAATCAGGTCGACGTAACGCACCTGAGGGTAGCTCTGGCGAAAAGCACGAACCTCGGCCAGCAGGTCAAAGCAGTGAGTATCCATTATTGTTTTTCCTTTGCGCTCTTGTTAGGCAATCAGGTGTAAACCCAGAGGACCCGGGCAGGATGTTCAGTGAGGTTGCCGTAGCGACAATGGGCACGGCTGGCCAACTGGAAGCTGTCGCCGGGATACAAGGTGACGGGCTCATCGTCATCGAGCCACAGCGTCAACTCCCCTTCCAGGACATAACCGGCTTGCTCGGAGCTGTCGCTCAAGTGCCGCTCGCCACTGTGGGCACCCGCCTCCAGCCGGCTTTCAAGCATGGAGAAGGCGGCCGACATACTCGGCGAAACCAGAATGTCGGTAATTCCGTTGGCGAAATACAGCGTGCGCCGCTCATCCGGCCGAGTAACCCAAGGCAACTCCTTAGGTTTTGGCAAATTGTAAAAATAGGTGGTCGGCACCCCGAAGGTTTCGCTGATCGCCGTCAAATCCGCCACGGTGGGCCGTGACAAGCCACGTTCGACTTGCGAGAGAAAGCCGACGGAACGGCCTATTTTGTCCGCCAGCTCCGTCAGGGTGTATTTCTTGTGCTTGCGCAGGTCCTGAATGAGGATCGCCAAGGCAGCGATTTCTTCTTGCTTGTTCATGCCAGGAGCTCCAAAAGATGGCTCATCAAATGCTGTCGCGCAGTCGATACCAGGCCTTGCCGATGGCTTCCAGCGGGGCGGCCAGGTGTTTGCCGCCGGGGAACCCGCTGTTGCTCAAACCTTGGTACAAGGCCAGCTCATCTGGCTGACCGAGAATCGCGTCGGACACCGCACGGGCTCCGGCCAACGTCGGAAGTACACCGTGTCCGGAGTAGCCCTGTAGCCAGTAGAGGTCACCATGCCGGCCGGTGTCGGGGGTGCGCTTGAGAGTGAGGTCGATATGCCCTCCCCAGGCAAACTCCAACTCGACGTCCTTAAGCTGCGGGAAGACCCGCTGCAGATAAGGTCGGGTCGCTGCGGCGATGTCCTTCGGCATCCCTCCCAGATAGGTGCAGCCACCACCGAACAGCAGGCGGTTATCCGGTGTGCGCCGGAAATAGTCGAGGACGAACTGGTTATCAGTGACGCAGACATTACTCGGCAGCAGCGCTGTGGCCTGCTCCGCTGTCAGCGGCGCGGTGGCCACCTGAAAGGTGCCAACCGGCAGTACATGGCGGGATAACTGCGGATCGAGTTGATCGAGATAGGCATTGCAGGCCAGCACCAGCACATCTGCACAGATGCGTCCGCGCTCGGTGGTCACGATGTACTGACCACCTTCTTCACGATAGCTCAACGCTTTGCTCTGCTCATGGATGTGCCCGCCGGCGCGCTCGATGGCGGCAGCCAGGCCGAGCGCCAACTTCAGCGGATTCAGATGCCCGCCTTCGGGGTCGAACAGGCCCGCCTGATAACGCTCGCTGGCGACCCATTGCGGCAACTCTGCGCGCGGAATAAAACGCAAGCCGTCGTGCCCCCACTTGTGGCTGGCCTCGCGCTGCCATTCGGTCAGGATACTTACCCGACACGCCATCGCCGAAGTCCACAGGTGGCCGGCGCGGTAATCGCAATCGAAGTCATGGCGCGCGGGTAACTCACGCAACTCCTGCGCAGCCCAGCGCATGCTGTCCCACAGCCGCCGTGCTCGTTCATAGCCCTGTGCTGCCTCCAGCGGCGGCATATCAGAGGACCACCCGAGAGTCGCCTGACCACCATTGCGCCCGGAAGCTGCCCAGGCAACCCGGCTGGCTTCCAGCAATGTCACACGCTTGCCAGCCAAGGCCAGGCGCAAGGCCGTATGCAGGCCACTGAGCCCGGCACCGATGATCAGCACCTCAGTGTTGTGTTCACCCTCCAGCGCAGCACGATCCAACAGGCGATCAGCGCAACTGTAGGCGTAATAGCTGGAGACGTGTTGCGTGGACTGCTGAAACATGAACACCTCATGAAATTATTTATTTATAATTTCATGAAAAATTATCACGTAAATTTCACCGCCGCAACACTCCGGGAAAATATCCTTACCCGAACGTAGGCGTTCTGTTGAGGCCGATGCCGAATTGACCCACGTGCTGACGCAAGACTGCCCCACCTCCAAATCGGCACAAACCCTGCGCAGGCAATGTTTTTCGAGAAATCAGACTGGGTCAGTGACATCTCGGCAACTGGGTCAATTCGGCGTCAGCGCCAACAACATGGGGCGCTTTTGCCATGCATTTCTGGCCAGGCCGTATCACACCGTTGTTTCAGAAAATTCCGGCATGGGCATACCAAAGCACGCGATCTTTAAGCACCCCGTCGCCATCAGTCAGGTGATGGTGAATTTCGCTGCGCGCTACGGCGTCGATGCACAGACTTGCCTGCTAGGTACCGGCATCATCGAAGCGCAACTGCGGGACGCGGACGCCCTGATCGCGCGCGCGCAGGAAATGCGCCTGATTGAAAACCTGATGCTCGCGTTGCCGGACGTTCCCGCACTGGGCTTCGAGCTGGGCCTGCGTTACAACGTTGCGACTTTCGGCATCTGGGGCTTTGCGCTGCGAACCAGCCGCAATGTGCGCGAGGCCGTTCAATGCGCGCTGCGCTACCTGCCGCTTAGCACGGCGTACTGCCGATTGGAGATATTCTGCAATCAGCACGAATACGGCACTAGCGTCGACGTCTCAGCGATCCCCCACCACCTGCGGCAGTTCCTGCTGGAACGAGACATGGCGACAGGAATTCGTCTGTTCGACGAGCTCGCGTTGTCGGGATTGCAGGTGCTGCGACTCGAATTTCAAGGCAGGCCGCCAGCGCATGCGGACCGTATCGAAGCACTCAGCGGCATCGCGCCACACTATGGATGTTCGCGCAACGCCATCGTTCTGCGTAGGCAAGATGCGGAGTTGCCTCTGCCAATGTACGACGTACATCTGGTCCGGCTATTGGAAGAGCAGTGCCGCGCGCAACTGGAGAGACGACAAGTCGACGGCGTCACCGGCCAGGTCCGACAGCTTCTCTTGGGGGCAACGGGGCTGGCAGCCGCCCTCGAAGATGTTGCGAATCAGCTGGCGATGGCCCCTCGCAGCCTGCATCGCAGGCTGACAGAGGAAGGTACTACTTTCCGCAAACTCGTCGAGGCAGAGCGTAAACAACTCGCTGGGCAACTGTTGGAAAATACTGACATGAAGCAGGAGGATCTAGCGTTTCAGCTTGGCTACACTGATGCTACAGCCTTCGCGCGTGCGTTCCGGCGCTGGTTTGGACAGTCACCGAACGAGTATCGGAAAGTCTCAAAGCGGTAGCGCCATCAAGCCATCAAGCCCTTCCCTCTCGACGAGATTTCCTAGGCATCCATGCCGCAGGAGTTGACGTTGGCATCTCCAACTTAGTCCGTTCAGACGATCACACAGAAATTCACAAACATTACATTGGTAGCCGCTACAGGACCCATGCGGACCAAACTGTCGTTGTCCGGTAGCGATCGATTATGGGGGCTGGATGTCGCTGAAGAGTTTAGCTGAAAAGTGCAGCCTCAACTCCATTAAAGAGACTACCCAATGACCTACACCAATCTCCTGCTGGAAATGCACGGAAAAGTCGCTCTTATTACTCTCAACCGTCCGCAAGCACTCAACGCACTGTCTCCAGAGTTAACCAAGGAACTCTGTCACCTTCTTGATTTATTGGAGGTTGATGACAACGTGGGCGCCGTTGTCTTGACTGGCAACGCGAAAGCCTTTGCTGCCGGTGCCGACATCAAGTCAATGCAAGATTTTTCTTACATGGAGGTCTACAAAACTGACTTCATCACCACAACCTGGGACCGTTTGGCGGCGTTTCGAAAACCCACTATCGCTGCAGTAGCTGGGTACGCTTTAGGCGGCGGTTGTGAGTTCGCAATGATGTGCGACTTCATCATTGCCGCTGACACAGCGAAATTCGGGCAGCCGGAGATTACCATCGGCACAATTCCCGGGTGCGGTGGCACCCAACGATTAGCTCGTTTTGTCGGTAAATCCAAGGCCATGGACATGATTCTGACCGGACGCATGATGGACGCCGACGAGGCGGAACGTTGTGGTCTAGTGAGCCGACTGGTGCCCGCAGCCCGACTGCTGGAAGAGACGCTCAGCATAGCCGCAGGTATATGTCAGCAGTCAGCGCCCATCAACATGATGGCTAAAGAAGCAGTCAATCGCGCATTCGAGACCAGTCTTGCCGAAGGTGTGCGCTTCGAGCGTCGCCTGTTTCATTCCACATTCGCGACTGAAGATCAGAAGGAAGGCATGCAAGCGTTTATCGAAAAGAGAAAGCCAGTTTTTTTGGATCGTTGATCCAAGGATTCTCTATCCCCTTGTCTGCGGTACTTCCAATACCGGCATGCGCACACTTGGTAAGCCCCATAAGTTCCATCGGAGATCCCCATGTCCTCGCCTGATGTTTATGTTCTCAGCGCAGTCAGAACACCCATTGGAACCTTCGGCGGTTCACTCAAGGATGTGCCACTCACACAGTTGGCAACCACGGTGGTTAAAGCGGCATTGACGCGCAGTGGTTGCGACGCACAACAGGTCGGTCATGTGGTGATGGGTAACGTCATACCAACCGACCCCAAAGACGCCTACGTGTCGCGCGTCGCTGCCCTGAATGCAGGCATTCCACAGGAAACTCCAGCGTTCAATGTCAATCGTCTCTGCGGTTCTGGCCTGCAGGCAATCATTAGTGCCGCCCAGTCCCTGATAGTGGGCGATGCAGAGATCGCCGTTGCCGGTGGCGTCGAATCCATGAGTCGCGGTCCATACATACTGCCCGGAGCACGTTGGGGTGGACGGCAGGGCAATCTTGAAGCCATCGATTACATGCTCGGTATTTTGCATGACCCTCTCTACGGCATCCATATGGGTATCACCGCTGAAAATATCGCAGATCGATATGGTATCAGCCGAGAAATGCAAGACGCTCTGGCGCTACAAAGCCAGCAACGCGCGGGCGCAGCGATTGCCAACGGACACTTCCTGAGCCAGATCGTGCCCGTTGAGATTTCTAGTCGTAAAGGCATCGAGCGCTTTGAGGTGGATGAACATGTCCGCAACAATATCTCTCTAGAACAGCTGGCAAAAATGAATCCCGCTTTCAGAAAAGACGGAACTGTCACTGCGGGCAACGCCTCAGGCTTGAATGACGGTGCCTCTGCGTTGGTGCTGGCAACTGGTGCGGCGATCCAGAACAGCAACCTACGTCCCCTCGCCCGCCTTGTGGCGTATGCCCATGCCGGGGTCGACCCTCAACTGATGGGGCTCGGCCCGATCCCTGCCACACGCCAGGCATTGGCACGCGCCGGTTTGACGGTGGCCGATCTGGATGTCATCGAATCAAACGAAGCATTTGCGGCCCAGGCTTGTGCTGTGACTCGTGAGCTGGACCTGGATCCGGCAAAGGTCAATCCCAATGGCTCTGGCATTTCGCTCGGACATCCAGTGGGCGCCACCGGCGCCATCATCACGACTAAGGCCATTCATGAACTGCATCGCATCCAGGGGCGCTATGCATTGGTGACGATGTGCATTGGTGGTGGACAAGGGATCGCTGCGATCTTCGAGCGCGTTTGACATTGACTCAATGGAAAATTCTATGAATAAGCAACGTATAGCTGTGATTGGTGCAGGCACCATGGGTAATGGTATCGCTCAGGTGTGCGCTATCGCAGGCCTGCAGGTAACTTTGGTGGATGTCAGCGATGAGGCATTGGCACGAGGCCTGAAAACCCTCGCGACTAATCTGGATCGCCAGGTTCGCAAAGGTACTTTGACGCAAGAATCGAAGGATAATGCTTTAACCAGGATCCATACGACGACGGACTATTCCGCATTGTCTGACGCAAGCCTGATTATCGAAGCCGCCACCGAAAACCTCCAGCTGAAGTTGCGCATCCTTCAACAGATCGACCAGCAGGTCGATGCCACAAGCATCATTGCCAGTAACACGTCATCGCTGTCCATTACTCAACTGGCGGCAGCGGTCAGCCATCCTGAGCGTTTTATTGGCCTGCACTTTTTCAACCCCGTTCCGATGATGGAACTGGTGGAGCTGATTCGCGGCCTGCAAACCTCCGATGCAACCCATGCCCATACGTTGGCCTTCGCCAAAGAAATTGGCAAAACGCCGATTACGGCGAAAAACAGCCCAGGTTTTGCAGTCAATCGCATTCTGGTGCCCATGATCAATGAAGCCATCTTCGCACTGCAGGAAGGCTTGGCCAGTGCGGAAGATATCGACACCGGCATGAAGCTGGGGTGCAACCAGCCGATCGGCCCGCTGGCACTGGCCGACTTGATCGGTCTCGATACGTTGCTGGCGGTGCTTGAGTCGTTCCATGATGGCTTCGGCGACCCCAAGTACCGCCCCGCTCCATTGCTCAAGGAAATGGTTGCCGCGCGGCATCTGGGTCGTAAAGTCGGCCAAGGGTTTTACCGCTATGACTGAGCGGCAGTCCTTGGCAAGTGTCGAAAGCTTGCCTTCTACCCTGACACGTCAACTTCAGGCACGTCAAAAAGCGGTAGAGCTTTTCGCCACCAGAGGTTTCGGTCAGGTGAGCATGCGCGACTTGGCAGCTCATCTCGGAATCCATGCGGGATCGCTGTATCACCACTTCGAAAGCAAGGAAACCCTTCTATTCGAAGTGATCGAAGAGCTTTACGAGACACTGCTGGTTAATGCACAGAATCAATTGAGCAAGAACAGAAGCGCCACAGCAAAACTGAATGCGCTGCTGCAGGCACATATTGCCCTACATGAGCAAAAAGGGGCGTACTTCCAAGTGGCCGAGCATGAATCGCGCAATCTCTGCACTCAACATCAGGAGCGGATCCGGCAGCTGCGCCAACGTTACGAGGAGTACTTTCTGACATTGCTTTCAGATACCGGATCGTACTCGCCAAATCTTAAGGCCGCAGTTCAAAGCATGGTGTCTATTCTGAACAATATCCCGGCGTGGCTTGAACGTACTCCGCTGTCTAAAACCGAACGCATGAAGCTGATGCTTGAGACCGCTCAGGGTTCAATTGCCTGGGCACTCGGGATGCAAAGGACCGCTTGAATCCTGCTCCAAGGGTCATGAAACAATTGAGGGTGGACAGACAGTCGCTGTACACCCTCAAGCTTGGGACACACATAGCCTCAATAGGCTATGACAATCGACTTGGTTTCGGTGTAGGCCTCAATCGCTGCGCGGCCGTTTTCGCGACCTATCCCTGACTGTTTGAAACCACCAAACGGGATGTTCGGATCCGACGGCAGATGGGTGTTGATCCAGACCGTCCCAGCCTCGATTCGCTCGGCAATCCGTAACGCGTTACTGATATCGCGCGTCCAGACACTGGCTGCCAGACCGTAGGGGGTATCGTTGGCCTGACGAATCACTTCCTCTATGTCATCGAAAGGCTGGGCCACAAGTACTGGACCGAACACTTCTTCCCTCACCAGAGTCAGTGGCTTACCCGAGGTATGAGCAAACACTGTGGGCTGAACGAAGTATCCAGCCCCCTCCGGCGCCGCACCTCCCGCCAGCAACTCAGCGCCCTCGCGCTCACCCGTCTCGATCAGGCCCAACACTCGTTGGCGTTGCTTGGCTGAAATCAACGGGCCAATTTGGCTCTGCGGATCGAAGCCTGATCCCAGGCGCAAGTTCTTCGCCGCCTGGGCAACCCCATCGACAACTTCATCGAAGTGTTTCTTGTGCACATACAAACGCGAGCCCGCGGTGCAGACCTGCCCTTGATCATAAAAAATCGCGCTACTGGCGCCGGCAATCACGGCTTGCACATCAACGTCATCCAGAACAATGACCGGGCTTTTACCGCCCAATTCCAGTGACACTCGTTTTATGTCATGCCCGCATTGCTGACCAATTATCCGACCGACCTCGGTGGATCCGGTAAACGCGACTTTATTCACACCGGGATGGCGGACCAGAGCGGCACCCGTTGCACCATCGCCGGTAACGACATTGAAAACACCTGGGGGAATGCCCGCCTGCAACGCCAATTCAGCCAGCTTTAATGCGGTCAAAGGTGTCTCTTCAGAAGGTTTCAGCACTAAGGTACAACCGGTGGCCAGCGCTGGCGCGATCTTCCAGATCGCCATTAACAATGGATAGTTCCAAGGCACAATGGCCGCCACGACACCCGCCGGCTGGCGTTTGACGATAGCCTGAAAACGGGTCCCAGGAGCAGACGCCGAGACGTCCAGCGCCAAACCTTCGATCTTGGTTGCCCAGCCCGCCATGTAACGCACCCACTGTGCACCGGCGAGTACGTCGAAACCTCGGGAGTTAGCCAACAGTTTGCCGTTATTGAGCGTCTCCAGGCCTGCCAATAGATCGGCGTTCTCCTCGATCAAATCAGCAAAGCGCAAGATCATCCGCTCACGGACTGCCGGAGTGATATCTCGCCAGTGAGTGCTACTCAATGCGGCCTGGGCCGCGCGCACCGCTGCGTCCACGTCCTTTTCACCGGCGTGAGAAATCTGTGCGATCTCCTGGCCGGTTGCAGGGTCATGGATCGCAGCAGTCCGACCATCGACTGCTGCCCGCCATTCCCCATTGATCAGTAACTCACGGGGCATCGCCAAGGCCGCCTTGAGAGCGGTTTCATTAGTATGTGCGTTCATCGACAAACTCCCATTTCATTTTCGGGGTGTGTTTCCCCAATTTGTTGTTCAGGGACAAGAGGGAATCTTGCTTGCATCAGAACCGGCTGCCGGCTCGATCCGGGGGGACTTGCGAATGAATACCGCCGGCAGCAGCGCACACAGCATCAACAATGCCGCCAACCAGAAGCACTCATGAAAGGCTTCAAACGCTGCCGTCGAAGCATTGGTTATGGCATGCCCTTCCAGCCGCCATTGGTAAAGGATCGCCAACACATTGATTCCGATCGCCCCGCCCAACTGCATGAAAAAGTTCATGGTGGTAGAGGCATAAGGCAGCAACGCAGGCGGAACCGACTGAATGGCGGCGACAGTGGTAGAGGGAATCAGCATCCCCATCGCCACACGGCTAAGCGTGAACCAAGCGGCAACCACCCAGAAACCGGTCACAGCAGTTGTAAAGGTGAAGCCGATGCTCGCTAGCGCAAACAAAAACAAACCACCGATGGTCACCGTTCGGGCGCTGAGCTTGTCGCATAAGGCACCCGCGCTGAAAATGACCAGCACAAGAATAATGCCCCCCGGAACCTGCATTGCGCCGGAATCTGCCGGCGAGTAACCCGCGGCACTTTGAAGGAAATACGGGATTAAATAGCTCGTGCCGTATAGACAGAACCCATAAGGTACCGCCACCAGAAACACGGCCCAAAAGCGTGGGTTACGAAACAGACTGAGTTCGACCAGTGGGGCCTTGCAGCGCAGTTGCCAGAACACCAGCCAGACCAGACTGACCAGCGTCAGTGCCAGGCATCCCAACGTCTGCCAGGTTGTCCATCCTTTGCTCAGGCCTAACCCGGTAATGTTCAGCAGAGCGAAAATGAAGACTGTCAGCAGCAACATCCCCAGCCAATCAAATCGACCGTGAACGATGGTTGGGTCCGCCTCCGGCACATACTTGAACGCCAGTAACAGCGCAGGTAAGCAGAACAGCAGCGGAAACAGGAAAATCACAGGCCAACCAAATGGCCCCAGCAATACACCGCCAACTGCAGGGCCAATGGCAGGCGCCAGCACCGCGCCGACACCAAAGACTCCCATGGCCATCCCTACGGCTTGTGGCGGGAACACTCGGGCAATCGTGATCAGTGCCACTGCAGGGACCAGTCCCATCGCAATGCCCTGCATGACGCGAGCAAAAATGGCCACCTGCGCATTCCAGCTCATGGCGCCCAGCAGCGAAACACCGACGAACAGCAACAGGGTAAATACGTAAACACGCCGCAGACCAAATCGCCCCGTAAGCCATCCGGTGGCCAGAATTGAGGTGGTCGCAGTGACCTGAAAGCCAGTTGCAAGCCACTGAATGACCTCTTGACCAACATTGAAAGCGGCCATCATCTCCGGCAAAGCCACCATCACCATGGTCGCGGAAAACCCCAAGGCAATGGTGCCTAGCAGCACAGTGATGCTGGACATCCAACGATAGTTTCGAGAGAGTTGTTGCGTATCTTGAGTACTCATGGGGATGCCCTGCTCAAACGGTTGGCCGCAGCACCGCACAGAGCGGTGCTACGTATGCTTGCAATCACTCGTCGCTGTAGACCGCTTTGTCAGCGTGCCAGCGTGTCCAGAGATGGGTATTGGGCATTTGGTAGGCATTCACCTCACGATCTATCACCACCTGGACGATGGCCGGTTTTCCGCTGGCAAATGCCCGCTCCATGGCCGGAGCGATTTGTTCACTGGTTTCACAGAATTCGCCATGTCCGCCCATGGCTCGGGCCATGTCATCCAGACGGACAAAGGCGTGATCGACCTCGAAGGTGCGTCCACAGACGTGCATGTAGTAAGGCACCTCCAGAGACCAGCCTTGGTCGTAACCCACCACAATGACGATCGGCAATTGATAACGAACCGCTGTTTCAAACTCCATCGGGTAGAAACCGAAAGCACCATCTCCGGTGATCAGGCAGACACGCTTGTCAGCATTCGCTTCGGCCAGTGACGCACCCAGCGCGTAAGGCAGGCCTGTCCCCAGGTTGCCCAGCTTGCCGGCAAACATGAACCCACCCAGCGAATGCTGGATATAGTTGTGCATCCAGATACTGAATGCCCCACCGTCCCTGATCAGGACAACGTCTTCAGGCAGGGTCTTCTGGACTTCGAGCACTGCGCGCCCCGGATGAATCGGCGTGCTCGATATGGTCGCGACCTGAGCACAGAAATCGGCATAACGGCTTTGCCGCTCGGTTTGCCAGCGCTCCACCTGGGTGTTGTGCTGAAGTGGCTGATGGCGACGTAGCGCAGCGATCAACCGCGGCAAAATCTGCCGCATGTCACCCGCCAGGCCAACCTCCACCGGACGATTGCGACCAATGTTCTGTGGGTCCAGATCAAGCTGAATCCAGCGCTGTGTCCCTTGTTTACCGAAATAATTCGGAAAGCCCTTCTGTTCATTTGAATAGGCATAACCGCCGAAACCCAGCTTCTCACCGATGGGGGTGCCGATCGCGAAAATCACGTCCGCATCGCGGCTGATGCTTGCCCCTGGTTCAAGACCCAGATCAAACACATACGGATGTGTATCCGCCAACACCCCACGGCCGGATGCAGTGAGAATTACAGGTGCTTGCAGTGCTTGCACCAGCTCATCGAACAGCGCCTGGGAACCCGAGTTACGAATCCCGGCACCGCCAACCAGCAAAGGCGATTTGGCCTGAACCAACATCGATGCGGCTCTTTTAATCTGCGCGTCGCTGACCGTTTCCTCGAATGTCGTCGGCCGATAATTCTGCGGAGCCACCAGCTCACCGAAATCGCGATCTTCCAACAACATATCAAAGGGCAAGCCAATGTAGACCGGACCCGGAGTACCGGATCGCAGTTGCCGGAAAGCCTCATGGAAGAGCTCATCGGCCTCCATCGGATTCTCCAGCACTGCGGCGAACTTGGTCATCGGCCTGACCACCTCAATGCTCGGAGGGCATTGGAATTTCGAGCGTCGGGGAGAATTACGAGCCAACGACGTGCGTTCGGAACCGATGTACAACACAGGAAGGTGCTCCTCCCATGAGTTGGCAATGGCCGAATAAAGATTGATCACGCCGGGGCCACAGTTGGCGCCCACTACTGAAATATTGCCTGTGAACGCGGCATAGGCCTCGGCCATGAAGCCGCTGGCAGTTTCATGGTGGGGAGCGATCAATGGGACACCACGATCATGCAGTGCATGATGCAACTTGCCGAAAGTGACTTCTGGCAGTGAAAAAAACTTGTCTATGCCTTCGGCAACTAACAGGTCAGCGATACGTTCACCTAGCGATTGCAGGGCCATCGTCTCTCTCCATTTATTGTTATGTGTGCTTTGGAACGTCAATGAGCGAGGCTCAAAGCGTCTCTCGGTTAGGCAACAGAATGACCTTGATCGCTTGCCCACCGCCCTGGACCTCAAAGGCCTGGCTAACGTCGGCAAGGGCAAACTGATGGGAAATCAAACGTTCACGGTCGAGCTTTCCTTCCGACATTAATTGCAAGGCCAACTCCAGCTCTTCGGCGGCGTAGCCGTTGGAGCCGAACAGGCTGATTTGCTTGGTAATCATTGGCATCATGTCGATGTTCAACTGGTCCTCGTAGGCGCCAAAACAGATGACCCTGCCGTCGCCCGGGCGGGCCATACGCAGGGCCGACTCCAGAGGCGCGGGCCCGGTCATGTGTTTCAGGTACCCGGCACACTCGAAGACGACACTGATATCTGTCGGCTCGATTTCGGGATAAGTAATTGGCAGAAAGCCACAAATGGCTTTGGCAGTGGTGAGCAGGTCCTGGTGACGAGGATTGATCGTATCGGTCGCCCCGATCTCCAAGGCCATAGCCAGGCGCTCGTCAGACACATCGATGGCGACAATTTTCCCGACGTCGATTTCCAGCGCTTTGAGCGCCTGAATCACACCAAGACCGATAATGCCCACCCCGAAAACTACAACGTTGTCACCTGACTTCAGGTTGGCCTTGCGGATCATCTGCAGGCCATCGGCCAAGGGTTCGGTGGTCGCCGCAGCAGTGAAAGAAACATTCCCGGGGATGCGCACCAGCTGAAACGGATTGACAGGCACGGGCACCAGGTCAGCCATTCCGCCCATTCCCACACCTACCACACGCTCACCAATGCTGTAATTGACCACACCCTCCCCAACCGCAGTGATCACCCCACTGAATTCATGCCCAGGAATCTCCAACCCTTCAGGGTCGACACGCACCAGTTGCTTGCGATGGGCGTCGGTGCGGTACATATGCAGGTCACTCCCGCAGATACCGCAAGCCTCCACGCGTATCAACACTTCGCCAGGAGCCACTTGCGGCACGGTCGCCTGCGCATTCATTTCTATATGCCCAGGGTCGTGAAAAACGGCTGCTTGCATGAACTCATCCCTTTTAGAAGTTGGATATGACGTGCCCATCAGCGCAATTCCTTACGCATTATTTTTCCACTGGTGGTTTTGGGTAAATCGTCGCGAATCTCGATTTTCCGTGGGTATTTATAGGCAGCCATGCGTGATTTACAGAAAACAATAAGTTGCTCGGGTGTGACTTGGGCTCCCGCCTTCAAGCTAACGACGGCTTTTACGCTCTCTCCGCGATAGTCATCTTTCACTCCAACCACAGCGACTTCACGCACGTCAGGATGGCCGTAAAGCACGTCTTCTACTTCTCGTGGCCAGACTTTAAAGCCGGAGGCGATGATGACGTCCTTCATCCGATCAACGAGGAAAAGCCAACCCTCAGCGTCCAGATACCCAACATCGCCGCTACGCAAAAACCCATCACTCATGACTTCGCAAGTCGCCTCAGGGCGTTGCCAGTAGCCACGCATGACTTGCGGGCCACGAATCAAAATCTCCCCGATGCTGCCCGTCGGTAGCGCCTGGCCCTGTTCATTGGCAATACGCAGGTGGGTAGCATGAATGGGTAATCCAACCGACAACACGCCCTCTTCGTTGCACACGGCCAATCGGTCATGAGGCACTGCCGTTGCCACAGAAGTGGTTTCAGTCAGTCCATAGACTGCTCGGATGTCGTGCCCGAATTTTTGCCGGAAAGCAATGACCACTGCTTCAGGAATGGGCGCGCCCCCGGAGTAGATTTTTTTCAGTGAAGCAAGCTGTTCTGGACGAACATTGTCAGCATTAAGCAGTGCAATGAACGCAGTGATGGCACCGATAGTGAATGCAGCCTGATAGGTCTGCACGGCTTCGGCAAAAACCTCAGGGTGAAAGCGTGCAGTCAGCACAAGAGGAGCGGAGCAAGCAAAGGCGACGCCGATATGCAGAATTAGTCCGGTGACATGAAACAGGGGAGCCATCGCCAGGATCGGCACACCATCATCCAGAGCAGCCCAGCTGCGAAAAGCCTCGCTGTTAAAGGCATAACTCGCATGACTATGTTCAACTCCCTTGGGTAGACCGGTGGTTCCCGAGGTGTACACAATAGTGGCAATGTCACTTCTCTTGATCCGTGTGCGGACCGGCTTTGCATTGGCCCACGCCGCAGTAATGTCGCGCAGGAAAAAGCCTTCTTCCGCTGGTGTTGAGGGTACTCCGAAAATACGCGGATCATTCCGCCTCTGAAGTTCATGCTCACCCGCAACAATCAACAGCAAGTTGTCGGGCCGATGTTCAAGCTGAGACACCACCTCATGATAGAGATAGTCATGGCACATCAATACTTTGGCCTGACTATCCTCAAGCAATAACGAGAGTTCTCGAGCCCGGTTCATAGGGTTGATGCTCACAGCAATTGCCCCCAGCTTCCAACTGGCAATCAAGCCAATCACAAACTGCGGCACATTTTGCAGAAACAACCCGACGCGATCTCCAGCGACCACGCCTTGCTCCTGCCAGAATGCCGCCAACGCGTTGGCATCCCGATCCAGTTGGGCGTAGCTGAGCGTCGTATCGAAATAATGCACGGCAGCGGCCTGTGGAGCCTTGTCGCGGGCGGCGTCGAACATCTGCAAGGCATCGGTAAAATGCGCCTCGAATGCGCAATCAGGCGAAGACTCGACAACTCGTTCAACACTCATGACGCTGCGACTCCTCTTGCTCCATGGTGGCGAGGCAGCCAGCTGGGTTCGCTGACCCATTTTCGAGCGTTACAAGGCACAAAATGGCCTTCATCGCAGACCTCGCATTTTCTTGTTTTTTTGGATTATCGCGGCGTATGGATCGAGCAATAGCCTTGGAAAAATCGAGCACCAGCACCGCAGTTGCTATAAGTGTTCGCCCCTCCATCGTCCGACCGCATCGTCTGTTCAGACTATTCTTGAAGCCCCCTACTCGCGAGTAAGCTATTTCCTTGAAAGCACGGATGCGACCTCTTGGGTCGAATGGCTTTCGGGCAATGATGTCATTCAGCCGCAACTCGTTTGATCAGGGATTTCCATGACGAACACCATCAACAATCGCTCACCGTGGGCAAAGAAGCAGGACCGCCTGACCGAGCGAGAAAACAAACGCGATGCTGTACTACGCACGGCAGCCGAGTTGTTCAACGAGAAAGGCTTTCATGCCACCTCCCTTGACGAAGTGGCTGAGCGGCTGAATGTGAGCAAGCCGACGGTGTACTACTACGTGAAGAACAAGGATGAAATCCTCTTCGAATGCGTACGTATCGGTCTGGAGATGCTGGAGAACGCCTCGAACGAAGCGATTCAGAGCGGTAGTGATTCAAAGGAAAACCTGATCGCCGTGATGCACAAGTACGCCGAGATCGTGACGATGGATTTCGGTATGTGCTTGATTCGCGTCGGTGAAGACCCCTTGCCTTTGGAAAGTCGCCGCAAACTGCGACGACTCAAGAGTCGCATCGATCTCAAGTTCCGCAGCCTGATTCAGCAAGGTATAGCCGACGGGGTCTTGATGCCCTGCGATCCAAAAATCGCAGCGTTCACCATCGCCGGTGCGTTGAGCTGGATTGCCCGCTGGTATGACCCCAAGGGCCCCCTCAGGGCCGAAGACATCGCTAACCAATGCATCGACTTGCTGATGAACGGGCTCAATTGCAGATCGACCCCCAGCAGCGGTGTCAACTGATCCAGTCCCTCCGAGAAGTGCTCAAAATGACAAAAAAAGAGACCTCAAACATTACCGAATTTCATCCCGAACAGCTCCAGGCATTCCTCAAGGACACGATCAGCGGGCTGCAAGGGAATATGCGCCTGGAGCGCATCGGTGGTGGCCAGTCCAACCCGACGTTCTTTGTCACCTTTGACAATCGCGAAATGGTGCTTCGCAAGAAACCAAGTGGCGAGATCCTGCCATCGGCCCACGCGGTTGATCGTGAATACCGTGTCATGACCGCACTTGCGCAGTCTCAGGTCCCAGTGCCAAAGACTGTGCTTTATCACGCAGAACCCGACATCGTCGGAACGCCCTTCTATTTAATGGAAAGACTCCAGGGGCGCGTTTTTCCGGAATATAGCCTGCCCGGGGTATCACCCGACGATCGCAGAGCCATGTATGAATCCATGGCCCGGACGCTGGCAGACTTGCATCAAGTTGACTGGCAGGCGATTGGCCTTTCTGACTACGGCCGTGAAGGCAATTACTTTTCCAGACAGCTGGCGCGGTGGGGCAGCCAATGGGAAACGGCCGACCAGCACGATAATCCACAGCTTGACAGTCTGCTGGCCTGGCTTCGCGCCAATTTACCCTTGGACGATGAAACCACGGTGTGCCATGGCGATTTCCGACTGGGTAACCTGATGTTTCACCCCACCGAACCGCGAGTCATCGGCGTGCTCGACTGGGAGCTTTCAACCCTCGGTCACCCACTGGCCGATCTGGCTTACAACTGCATCGCCTGGCACACCTTGCCGTCTGAATACGGCGGCATCCGTGGTCTGGATCTTCAGGCGCTGGGCATACCCTCCCAAGCAGAGTATTTGCAGCAGTACTACGCCTCCACTCAATGCAGTCGAGGGGCCGAAACCTTTCACTTCGCTTTCGCGCTGTTTCGCCTGGCGGTGATTTTCGAAGGCATAGCAGCCCGGGCACGGTCCGGCAGCGCAGCTTCGCAGAACGCCGCAAGTGTCGGCCCCCTGGGAAAAGTTTTCGCCCGACGCGGCCTCGAGCTGCTCGATAACGCCATTGTCCTTTGACCCGTCGAGACCCGCCCATGAACTTTGAATATCCGCCCCACGTCGTTCAACTGCAACAACGCCTTCAAGCGTTCTACGATAACTACTTGCTGCCGGCCAACATCCAATGGCATCACCAGGCCGAACAAGGTATTTACCCACTCGAGCTGATCAATGACCTTAAAGCTCTCGCCAAGGACGAGGGGCTATGGAACCTGTTTCTGCCAGCCCTGCGATCGGACGAGCCAGGCACCCGGCTGAGTAATCTCGAATACGCGCCGCTGTCGGAAATCATGGGCAGACTGCCCTGGGCTGCCGAGGTGTTCAACTGCAATGCGCCAGACTCCGGCAATATGGAACTGTTGCACCTCGCGGCCAGCCCCGAGCAATACCAGCGTTGGCTCAAACCCCTGCTGGAAGGTGATATTCGCTCCTGTTTCGCCATGACCGAGCCGGATGTCGCTTCCTCTGATGCCACCAACATCGCCACGCGCATCGAGCGCGTCGGTGAGCAGTATGTGATCAACGGGCGCAAATGGTTCACCACCGGTGCTCTGCACCCAAACTGCAAATTGATGATCGTATTGGGCCGCAATGCCGATGAAAGCAGCAGCCATCAAAACCACTCGATGATCCTTGTGCCGATGGACACTCCCGGCGTCCAGATCGTGCGCAACGTGCCGCTCATGCATCACTACGCCGTTGAGGGGCATTGCGAAGTATTGCTCAGCAATGTCCGCGTTCCACTTGATCATCTGCTGGGCAAGGAAGGTGGCGGGTTTTCTCTCGCTCAGGCACGCCTTGGGCCGGGGCGAATTCACCATTGCATGCGCACCATCGGTCAGTGCGAACTGGCGCTTGAATTGATGTGCACCCGCGCTCTGGAGCGCAAAGCTTTCGGTCGTCACCTGGCAGATTTCTCCAATGTGCGTGACTGGATTGCCGAGTCGCGAGTCGAGATCGATCAGGCGCGACTCCTGGTGCTGCGCGCGGCAGACACTATCGATCGTTTGGGCAATAACAGCGCCCGTGTCGATGTCTCGGCCATCAAACTGGTTGCCGCACGCCTCCAAACCCGCGTGCTGGATCGTGCCATTCAGGTATTTGGTGCAATGGGCATGACCGCCGACACCCCGCTCGCATTCCTCTGGACCTGGGGGCGCGCGCTGCACTTCATTGACGGCCCGGACGAGGTGCATCTACGCACCGTCGCCAAGGATGAACTCGCCAAGGCCAAAACCCGAGGCGCGGCCTGCGCAGCCTACTTCACCCCAAATTTACCGTCCCACTCCCTCGCAGGAGATCAGCAATGAACAGTGAAGATGCACCACTGACCTTGACCCTGGACGGCCCGGTTGCTCACCTTCTTTTTAATCGCCCTGCGGCACTGAATGCAATTAATGTCCCCATGGCTTTGGCGTTTCGCGACGCCATGCGGACTATCGCTGCCTCTAGCGATATTCGTGTCGTTATCCTCAAGGGCGCCGGCCGTGCGTTCGTCGCAGGGGGTGATCTTGCCAGCCTGCGAGAAAACCCGCTGGAAAATGCCCAAGTACTGATTGCCCCCTTACATGAGGCGCTGGCAATCATGACCGGACTGTCACAACCGGTGATTGCCAGCGTACATGGCGCCGTCGCAGGCGCTGGCGTCAGCATCGCATTGGCCTGTGATTTTGTCCTTGCCGCGCAGGGCACACGCTTCAACCTGGCTTATGCCTCGATTGGCACCAGCCCTGATGCGTCAGCCTCATGGCACCTGCCAAGGCTAGTCGGCCTGCATAAGGCAATGGAGCTACTTTTGCTGAGTGAGCCGTTCGATGCCGACGAAGCATTGCGTCTGGGTTTGATCGGCAAAAAGGTTGCCGCGGATCAGCTCCAGGCTGAAACCGAACGTTTGGCCAATCGCCTGGCACAGGGCCCGACATTCGCGCTGGGGCAAACTAAACGACTTCTACGAAACGCTTTTCAACATAGCCTTGAGGAGCAACTGGACGCCGAACGCGAAGGGTTTTGCGCATGCACTCAAACCGAGGATTTCGGTCGCGGAATAGAAGCGTTCTTCACGAAGGAAAAAGCCCACTATCTCGGCTCTTAGTCTGAACAGACGCTGGCTCAGACCGGGCACACATTGGAGATATCGGTGAAACTGCGAGGCGGCTTTTCCATCGACTGATCCAGCTCAATCGTTGTTGGGTGTAACACTGCCCAACAACAGACGCACCAGCGCTGTTTGACGGGTCACCCCGGTCTTGGAAAATATCGAGCGCAGATGCGCTCGCGCGGTGTTCTTGCGAATATTGAGATCATCCGCGGCCTCGTCCAGCGTCATCCCGTCAGCCAGCAACAGCGCCAGCGCCGCTTCGGCCGGAGTCAATTCGAACAGCGACTGAATCACGTCCGGCGAAGCCTGGGATTTATGCTCTGGATCGCGCAAAAACACCATGACCGCTGGCCGATGCCGTCCTTCCGACCATTCGTTCAGAGGTACCGAACGTATCGCCACGCCATATTTGGCCAGTCCCGATGATCGAGTGATCGCCATCGCTTGCGGAAGATGGGTAGGGTTTTCCAGAGCCTGACGGATAAATTGTTGAAGAGCGCGATTTTCAGTCGAATACTTGGCTTCCAGCGCTCTGTTCGATATGTGGATGCCATCATGCGCGCGAAGAATTTCATCGGCCACCTTATTGGTTTTCATGATGGCTCCAGTCTCATTGATCACCACAGTACCCAGCATCATGCGATCCACAGCACCCGCATACAGTCTGCGCTCCGACTCAATGTGATCCAATCGGAAGTGCAGTTCAATGGACCGCTTCAGATGTGACATGAGGGCCTCGCACACTGCACGATCCCGATCGGTAAATGCCTGCGACGCATGGCTGCGACAAACACGAAACCGGCACTCGGAACCATCTTTGGTATAGATATCGAAACCCAACAGATAACGTATATCGTAAGGTTCGACAAACTGCTTATAGAAGTCGCTGGTAATCCAATTGCCGGCACCGATCATCTCCTCTACCGTCAGGACCTTGTCTGGCGGTAAGCCTACAAAGGGATCGAGGCTGAAAATGGCGCGGCTGGTATATTCGCCCTGCTCCATAAAGGGGCCTTTGGGGCTGGCATTGATAATCAATGCATTATTTCTTTCCGAGGCAGGACGCAAGATCAACGAGACCCAATTCGCATCCAGAAGGTCGCGCAAAAAATTGAGTGAACCTGACCAGGGCAAGGCCTCCAGCGGACCTTCATAAATAAGCGAAATCAGTTCATTGAAGGTTGCCGGGGTCATACGGCTGCGCGAAAAAACCTCAAGGCTGCCAGCGCCCTCTTGCTGTTCGCTCATGTCGGCAGGTTCACAGAAGGGATGACTGACATCGCTGCGAGATACAGGTTCAGGCCAAACGAGTCTCATGCTTTTCTCCCGGTTATTTTTATTTTGTGGGGCTCGACACTTGCGCTGATGACACAACGTAAAGATTGTTTCCTGCGATCCTACCTCATCAAATCATGCAAAACCTGCGCAATACTGATCGAAATTCAGACTTACTCTGCGATGGGGAAATCGTTCATTTGGAGGCGTGATTGCGCTCTCTACCGTCGAGACGCTCGCATAGTCATATGCCTAAAGGCCTCCCCGCAGTAGCTCCCCCGTCCACAACCAGAGCGTGACCGAGCACATAGGAAGACTCATCCGATGCCAGGAAAAGGACCGCACGGGCCATCTCCACCAGATCACCTGGACGCCCGATAGGTTGCAGGCGGTCGAGTGCCTTGATGGTTTCTGCCGATAATCCGTCCGTCATACCGCTAAGCATCACCCCGGGGCAGATACAGTTCACTCTGATACCCAGCGGCGCCAATTCGATGGATGAGGCCTGGGTCATAGCGACCACTGCGGCTTTGCTTGCGCAGTACGCGGCGATTTCCGCCGAAGGTGATATGCCGCCATTTGATGCCGTATTAATAATGACGCCGTGCCCTTGAGCGCACATGATGCGAGCGGCGGCACGGATCCCATAAAACACTCCGTTTAAATTGATCCCCACAAGTTGATGATATTCTTCGTCCGAAAGATCCTTCAATAAGCCGGCAGGTCCTCGGACGCCGGCATTGTTAAACATGATATCGAGCGTTCCAAACTTTTGAACTGCAAAGTCAACAAGATTTTCGACCGCTTTAGGGTCACTGACGTCTGTCAGTACAAAATCACCGCTGACTTCTTCGGCAACAGCAAAACCCGCTTGTTTTGTGACATCCCCAATGATTACTTTCGCGCCTTCTGCCGCTAAACAGCGAGCGACCTCACGCCCAAGACCTGAAGCGCCACCTGTTATCACTGCAACACGATTTTCGAATCTTTTTGCCGTCATTAATAGGCCCCTTTGGCTATTGAAATATTATGCGCAAAGCGTTTATTACGACCCGATATTAACTTTCGCGCGTTAACTGAAAACCCACAGAGCCGCTTTATCTGCTTTCGCGACTTTTGAATATTCGACAGAGCAAACTCAGAACGTCACAGCTGCAAGCTGCAAGCTGTAACGATTAGCGGCATCACTGGCTGCGCAAATGCATGTCGACACATGCCACGCCAGATCGTGCTTCAGCGTCGGGCTGCAGAACGCATCCAACCGTAATTTTTCATATCAACACCACCCTTACCGCGAGCGCGGCTGCCGTACCACAGTTCGCGGCCCAACAGAGTGGACATTTCAGGGCCAAAACGCTCGATAAAATCGTCACCTAGATGGCTGTAATCCTCCAATGGACGATAAGCGAGCCGAGCAAACGTGCTGTGCAGCATCACTCGTTCACCCGGTAACTCACGTGAGTAATTGGAGTGCCAGACCGAACCTGACCAAAAGGCAATTGATCCTTTCGGGGCTACAATAGGAATTGCTCCTGCTTCTGCAACTACCTCCTCCGGACTCGGGTGCCGACGCAGGCGATGACTGTGAGGAATGACTTTTGTGGAACCGGCCTGTTGGTCTAGATCCTCCAAAGCCCAACAGCCGGTCATCAATGCGTTATGCTCGGGAAAGGGAGCAGGCATCCAGTCTTGATCCGCGTGCAACGCCATAGCCTTGGATCCCTGAACACGGACACTACCGCTGAGTTGGCTAATGATGGCGCCACGCCCACACATATACTCTACTATCGCCAATAATTTCGGATTGACAACTGCCTCGGCAAAAACCGGATCACGACCAAGCAACATGTCACAAGAGGCACCTTTCTCAGTGAGATTGAAATAGGTTCCTTTATCTTCGAGTGCATGACGGCGCACGGCTTCGCGCAGACGATCAATAAACTCCATGGGGGCGACATCTTTGACAACCGTGTAACCCAGCGTTTCCATCTCATGAATATTTTCACTAAGGCCCAGCGCCTCGATTCGTGGCGCCAGCTCTTCCGACAACGCATACATCGGTAGCGACTCGTGGGATTTCAAGTGCATGACATTCTGTTTCATTTCTTATTTTCCTTGTTATGAATCAACGTCAATAACCACATTAGCTGCTACCTTTGAACGAAGGCCCGAGTTCAAAAAAAGCCGCTTAAAATCATGAAAATCAATCTACTCGTGACTTTTAAAATTGAACATCGTTCATTCGGACTATATCGGCATCCTGCATATCGGAATCTCGCTTGTCTTCCTCGTCTTTGTTCGAGACTTATGATCGTGGAGTCTTCGGAGGATAATGACGAAAAGTCAGCGCAAAAACGCGCTACAACCATCCCGTTCTTTTCCAATCCTTCAGTGAGCCATGCTAGTCCACATGGACGATGACACTTTAGTCTGACGGCAGCTCAAATCGCTGCAATGACTTCAAAAGAGGCGGTTTGTCACCTTACTCGTGACCTTTTCATCAGGACAAATAAGATGCGATCTTACGAAAACTCCGTTGCCGTCGTCACGGGAGCAGCAAGCGGCATAGGCCGAAGTCTATCCATTGCACTCGCAAAGCGCGGCGCCAAGATAGTTTTAGCAGACATCAATCTCGCCGGCCTGGAGCAGGTCTACAGCGAGGTCAACGCCCTCGGCGTACAAGCGCTGGTTATAGAAACCGATGTCGCCGATGCCGCATCGGTGGAAAATTTAGCGCAACGGGCCTTCGCGCATTTCAATCGAGTGGACTTATTGATCAATAACGCCGGTGTATTGAGCAGCGGCGCCAGCTGGGAGCTTGACCTGCCAAGTTGGCAACGAGTTCTGAACATCAATCTTTGGAGCGTGATTCATGCCGTGCGCAGTTTCATGCCACGTCTGATTGAACAAGGCTCACCAGCACATATTGTGAACACTGCCTCAATGGCAGGCGTTACCAGCGGGCCCTGGGTGGCACCCTACACCGTTTCCAAACACGGCGTGGTCGCATTGAGTGAATGTCTGGCCGCAGAGATGAAAGACGCCGGACTTCCGATCAAGGTCTCAGTGGTCTGCCCAGGCCCTGTCAGCACCAACATTACACAGGATTTGACCCCTCACGATACGCCACACAGCGGTCGTTTGAATGCTCATTTACGCGACCTGATACACCAGGGGATGTCTGCGGATGAATTGGCGGAGAAAGTCCTGGCTGGAGTCGAAGCAGGTCAGCTATGGATTTTCCCCCACCCTGAAGTGCGCAGCGCAGCAGAACAGCGCCTGCATCGACTGCTGAAAAATTAACGGTGTCGTTGATAAACACCTGACCGAAAAAGGAGTGTGCGCATGAGTGTTTTCTCTGAAAAAGTTGTTGTGATTACGGGTGCAGCAACGGGTATCGGGCGTGCTACCGCAATGGCTTTCGCAAATGAAGGCACACACGTCATGCTTTCGGACATCAATGAAGCCGCTGGCGAGACCCTGGCTGCGCAGTTACGACATAACGGTGCAAGGACAAGCTTCATACGCTGCGACGTCGCCGAAGCCGCAGATTGCGAATCGTTAGTAAGCAGTACCCTGCGTGAATATGGTCGACTTGATTTTGCTTTCAACAACGCTGGCATCAGCGAAGGCCAGTTGCAGAGCCAACCTATCGCTGACTACCCCCTTGAACAATGGAAAAAAGTCATCGATATCAACCTATCGGGAGTTTTTTACTGCTTGCGTCAGGAGATTCCCGCCATGCTCGCCAACGGAGGAGGCGCTATTGTCAATACCGCCTCTGTTGCCGGACAGATTGCCTTTGCAAATGTTGCCGGATACGTTGCAAGCAAACATGCGGTAATGGGGCTAAGCAAAGCAGCCGCCGTAGAGTATGGGGCTCAGGGGATTCGCTGTAATACCATCGCTCCAGGTTTCATTGATACACAAATGCTGCCCCCTGCGGCCCATGAATGGATGCGTTCGGTAACACCAAGCGGTCGGATAGGCACAGTTGATGAAGTGGCGAAAACTGTACTGTGGCTGTGTTCGCCAAATGCTTCGTTTATCAACGGTACTTGCCTGAATATCGACGGTGGATTTCTATGCCAGTAGCGGTAATCATTCTTCAATTCCTGATGCCTTACCGTCGGTGAAGTGATTCACGTCAAGGCATTAAGAAAGTTCTTGAATAGTTCGGATCAAACAATTGATAGGCTGCCCCACACGCTAATCAGGAAAAACCAACGACCAGAGTTCGGCGCATGATATATGCGCTGCGCAACCCTCAGCATTTTAGCAAGAGACCTGTCTGGTAAAGCGTCGGCAGTCTCTGCTTTTTCGCTTTTCGCCCAGATAACCCCTGAGCCTGTCCCCCTCCCGCCGCCCGGAGTTCCGATGAATCAGATGCTGTATGAGATCCCCGTCAAAACTATCAACGGCCTAGAACAAACACTCGCCACCCACGCCGGCAAGGTGCTGCTGGTCGTGAATGTGGCATCCAAGTGCGGGCTTACCGAACAGTACGAAGGCCTCGAAAATCTGTACAGGCAAAAACGTGATCAAGGCTTGGTGATCCTCGGATTTCCTGCCAATGATTTCATGCAGCAGGAGCCGGGTACTGACGAGGAGATTGCACACTTCTGCAGCACTCACTACGACGTTCAGTTCCCGATGTTCTCGCGGATCTCAGTAGTCGGCAAAGAGAAGCACCCGCTGTACATCGAACTCACTCGCGCCCAACCTGCCGCGACCGGCGAGGGTCCGATGCGTGAGCGTTTGAATGGGTATGGCATCAAGGTCAATCCGCCGCCAGAGGTGCAGTGGAATTTCGAAAAATTTCTAGTGGGTCGCGATGGACGAGTGCTCAACCGTTTCGCTCCGGATGTTACTGTCGATGACCCTCGCCTGCTCCACGCGTTGGATGCGGCATTGGCGAATCACTGACTGAAGAGGTGGCCGCGGGTTAGTCTGAACAGACGATGCCTCGAACCGGGCGCACATTGAAGATGTCGTTGAAGGTGAACTGACCACTTGATCGTGAGTTGTCACACGCTACCAACGGACTAACCTATGGCGCCTCAGATGACCCCCATTCCATCAGCCAAACAAATACGCATACCCAGCGGTCTGGATATCCACTATCAGGACGACGGTCAGGGTGACACCTTGGTGTTCATTCACGGTAGCGGTCCGGGCGCCAGTGGCTATAGCAATTTCCAGGGCAATTACCCATGGTTTAATGAGCACGGTTATCGGACGCTGGTTCCCGACCTCCCTGGTTATGGCCTGTCGTCCAAACCCGAGGACGTTGACTATGTGCTGGACTTCTTCGTCAGTGCCCTGCATGAGTTTCTGCAGGCAATGGACGTACAGCGCTGCGTGCTGGTTGGCAATTCGCTGGGTGGCGCGATTGCACTCAAATATGCACTCGATTTTCCCGAGGAGGTCAGCAAACTGATCCTGATGGGACCGGGTGGGCTGGAGGAGCGCGAGGTGTACTTCCAGATGGAAGGCATCCAGAAAATGATGCGCGACTTCGCCGACGGGGCGCTGGACCGTGAAGGCATGCGCCGCCTGCTCTCAATTCTCGTCTATGACCCGTCGCTGATTACCGAAGCGTTGCTTGATCAGCGCGTGCCGATCTGTGCGCTTCAACCCAAGAGCGTGCTCTCGACTATGCGCGTGCCCAATTTGAGCGAGCGCCTCGCTGAAATCAGCTGCCCGGTGCTTGGCTTCTGGGGCAGCGATGACAAATTCTGCCCCGCCGAAGGAGCGCTCAAAATCCTGGCGCATTGCCAGGACGCACGCTTTGTCCTTGTCAACCGCTGCGGGCATTGGGTCATGGTCGAGCATCGCGACCTGTTCAATCGGACCTGCCTCGACTTCTTGCAAAACGGCTAAGGGATACTCCATGGACCAGCACCTCATCAGTGAATTGGGAGACGCGTTGTATGCCGCGCTCCGTGCGCGCAAGACACTCTCACCGCTGACCACGCACCACCCCGAGATCAGCATCGACGACGCCTACCACATTTCCTTGCACATGCTGCAACGTCGTATCGCTGCCGGCGAACAACTGGTCGGCAAAAAGATCGGCGTCACCAGCAAAGCCGTGCAGGACATGCTGGATGTGCATCAACCGGACTTTGGGTTTCTGACAGACGCAATGCACTACCCAAACGGAGCCTGCATCAGTCTAAGTAAATCCGGCCTGATCCAGCCGCGGGCAGAGGGCGAGATCGCCTTCATCCTCAAAGAAGACCTCCACGGCAACGTCACTCGTGAAGACATATTGGATGCCACCGAATGGGTACTTCCGTGCTTCGAAATAGTCGACTCACGGATCACCGACTGGAAAATCCGCATCCAGGACACGGTCGCAGACAACGCTTCGTGCGGTGTTTTCGTGCTCAGTGATAAGCGCACCGCACCTCGCGAATTAGATCTGGCCAGCGTCCGTCTCGACGTGTTGCGCAATGGACTCGCCGCAGGCTCTGGACTGGGTAGCGCAGTCCAGGGCCATCCCGCCGAGGCTGTGGCCTGGCTGGCCAACACCCTGGGACGCTTCGGCATTCCATTCCGTGCCGGGGAAATCATTTTGTCCGGGGCTCTCGCACCGCTGGTGCCTGCCAGCGCCGGTGACAGATTCGAGCTCACCATCGAAGGATTAGGCGCTGCCTCAGTCAGTTTCATCGACTGATGACCGCCCCCATCACGTCTCAGGAGGTGCAACATGAAAAAAATCAGATGTGCAGTGATCGGTCCAGGCAATATCGGCACCGATCTGCTCTACAAACTAAGCCGCAGCCCTGTGCTCGAACCCGTCTGGATGGTGGGTATCGATCCCACATCCGAAGGTCTGGCGCGTGCTCGCGAGATGGGCATGAAGGTCACGGACCGCGGCGTAGACGGGCTACTGCCCCATGTGATCGAGGATGGTATTCAGATCGCCTTCGATGCCACGTCAGCCTATGTGCACGCCGAGAACTCGCGAAAACTCAATGTACTTGGCGTGTTAATGATCGACCTCACCCCGGCCGCGATCGGACCGTATTGCGTGCCACCGGTCAACCTGCGCGAACAGGTCGGACAGCGGCAAATGAACGTGAACATGGTGACGTGTGGCGGTCAGGCGACGATCCCGATGGTCGCCGCGGTTTCACGGGTACAACCGGTCGCCTATGGCGAAATCGTCGCGACTGTGTCCTCTCGTTCAGTCGGCCCGGGCACCCGCAAGAATATCGATGAGTTCACCCGCACCACCGCGGGCGCCATCGAACGTGTCGGTGGCGCAAAACAAGGTAAGGCGATCATCGTCATCAACCCGGCAGAACCACCGATGATGATGCGCGACACCATCCACTGTTTGACTGAATCCGAACCTGATCAAGCGGCAATTATCGCGTCGGTGAACGCCATGATCGCCGACGTGCAAAAGTACGTGCCCGGTTACCGCCTCAAGAACGGCCCAGTATTCGATGGCAATCGCGTGTCGATTTTCATGGAGGTCGAGGGGCTGGGGGATTACCTGCCCAAGTACGCCGGAAACCTGGACATCATGACTGCCGCCGCAGCCCGAACTGCAGAGATGTTCGCAGAGGAAATCCTCAACGGTAACTTGAACCTCGAACCCCAGACCGCGCTGGAGGCCTGACATGAACCTGCAAGGCAAGAAAATCATTCTGCACGACAACACTCTGCGCGACGGCATGCACCCCAAGCGTCACCAGATCAGCCTTGAACAAATGCGTGCGGTCGCTCGCGGCCTGGACGATGCCGGCATGCCGCTGCTGGAAGTCACCCATGGCGACGGCCTGGGCGGTGCGTCGGTAAACTACGGTTTCCCGGCCCATACAGACGAGCAATACCTGAGCGCGGTGATTGGCGAACTTAAACACTCCAAAGCATCAGCCCTGCTGCTGCCGGGTATTGGTACGGTCGATCACTTGCGCATGGCCAAGGACCTGGGCGTGCATACAATCCGCATTGCCACACACTGCACCGAGGCCGACGTCTCAGAACAACACATCGCCTTGGCTCGTAAGCTGGAAATGGACACCGTGGGCTTTCTCATGATGGCGCACATGGTCTCCGGCGAGCAGTTGGTTACCCAGGCCAAGCTGATGGAGTCCTATGGCGCCAACTGCATTTACGCCACCGACTCCGCCGGCTACATGCTTCCCGGGGACGTGACCGAGCGTATTGGTGCACTGCGTGCGGCGCTTAAACCGGAAACCGAAATCGGTTTCCACGGCCACCACAACATGGCGATGGGTATTGCCAACTCCCTGGCCGCCATCGAAGCTGGCGCAGTACGTATAGACGGTTCGACCAATGGCCTGGGCGCCGGAGCGGGCAATACCCCGCTGGAGGTGTTCGTTGCCGTGTGCAATCGGATGGGCATCGAAACCGGCGTCGATCTTTACAAAATCATGGACGTTGCCGAAGACATCGTACTGCCGATGATGGACCACATGGTACGCATCGACCGCGATTCATTGACGTTGGGCTATGCCGGGGTTTATTCGTCTTTCCTGCTGTTCGCCAAGCGCGCCGAAGCCAAATACGGTGTCAGTGCCCGGGATATTCTGGTCGAGTTGGGCGCTCGCGGCATGGTAGGCGGCCAGGAAGACATGATCGAGGACACCGCCATGGACATGGCCCGCGCCCGCGACAAAGCACAAGCCATCGCC
Source organism: Pseudomonas sp. IT-P253 (assembly GCF_949768125.1). Classification (NCBI taxonomy): domain Bacteria; kingdom Pseudomonadati; phylum Pseudomonadota; class Gammaproteobacteria; order Pseudomonadales; family Pseudomonadaceae; genus Pseudomonas; species Pseudomonas sp. IT-P253. The sequence goes on from NZ_CATKPT010000011.1 coordinate 280,703, forward strand.
AAAAGCGCCTGACACGTCCATCCCTCCGGACTCGGCGCCCCCACGCAGGCGCTGAGTCCGTCTTTTCTCCTTTCCTGTCCCCCTTAGATGCACCCCTCCTCCCTGCCTCACACCGCTGCGAACACCACCAACCGCAATGTCACTCAGAACACTCTCCGGGTTGCCATGCGCCTGGCAGACAATCCGCGACACCCGTGCAGATAGTTAGTCCGAAAGGACGATGAGCATTGTTGACAGGTTTTCTACTCTGCGGACATACCAACCAGATCGAGGAAGCCCGCGTGGTAGACCTGACAGAGGCAAAGAGTGAAAACATTCGCACTTGGGAACTGTACTGCGACACTCTCAAGCGTGCAGGTCTGCAGCTACAACGCCAGGAGGCGCCTCAAGACGACTTTAACCAGGCAGAAGGTATGCGTTATCTGAGCCGCTTGGCGCGCATCGGTCTTGAGATGTTTGTCGAAGGCGGTGACGAGCAATTCCCGACCTTCATGGTGCCCTCCCACGAGACCGCGAAAATCGGCGCGGACAATCCGGACATGGGGTATCTGGCTGCACGCATTAATGGTCAGTACACCTATCGGGTCAGTGGACTACGTGGATCGGCCGCCTCGATCAACTTCAGCACCAAACGTGGTGGATACGACAAATCCGGCAAGCTGGAACCTGGCGGCTTCATCGACAGCAACAGTCTGACGTTCGCCCAAGACGGAAGTTTCGAACTCGTCATCAGCCAATACCCGCACCCGGGCAATTGGCTGAAAATAGCCCCCGACAGCATTCAATTGCTGATTCGCCAAGTGTTCCTTGATCGAGCCAATGAGAAACCGGCCCAACTGAAGATCGAGCGTATCGACGCCGATGGCAAACCCTTCCCGATCAACCCGGGGAAGCTGCGCAACAATCTGGTTCAAGCCGCCCGTTTTGTCGAAAACACTGCGACCACCTTCGCCAATTGGGCGCAAAGCTACGAGGGGCATATCAACCAATTGCCCCCTGCCGACCAAGCGCTCTGCCAATCGGTGGGTGGCGATCCAAACATCTTCTACTACCACTCGCGCTGGCAACTGGCTGAAGACGAAGCGCTGGTGATTCATCTCGACCGTATCCCGGACTGCGAGTACTGGAACATCCAGGTCAACAACTACTGGATGGAGTCGCTGGACTATCGCTACTTCCGAATTTCACTCAATCAACACTCCGCCAAGCCAAACCCTGACGGCAGCGTAACCCTAGTGATCGCTCATCGCGATCCGGGCACCTCAAATTGGCTGGAAACCGCAGGCCATAACGACGGCACGTTGTGCTTTCGCTGGATAGGCTCAAAAGAACAGGTTCACCCCAGAACTCACGTGGTGAAGCTCAACGAATTGCCACTAGGACTCTAGAACATGACCACTACACCCCCGCTTGACGCCGAGGCCCTGCTTGCCGAGGCGATTAATCGCAATAACGGCCTGAATGATTTCGGCGACCCGAGTTTTCGTGAAGGCCTGGACGTGCTGCTGGCCTCGATTGAAAAAGACGGCCAGCTGTCCACTATCGGCAGCCAAATGTTCGCCGAACGCTTGGTCGAAAGCCTGGGCTCGCGTCTGGTGCTGGAAAACTATGTGCAGCGACACCCTGAGATTCTGAATGAGACGATTGCAGATCCAGTGGTCATCGTCGGTCTGCCGCGCACCGGCACTACCATGCTGCATCGGGTTTTGGCCCGGGATCCGCGCTTTTACACGCCAGCCTGGTGGGAAGTCCGCTATCCGGCACCACTGGCCACTGCCGAGGCCGGCAAACCGGACCCACGGATAGCCCTGGGTAAGGCCGAGGTCAAGATGATGATCGAGGCCATGCCGGAATTGTTGACCATGCATCCATTGGATGCCGAGTTGTGCGATGAAGAAGTCGTGCTGATGGAGCACTCGTTCCTGAGTGCCATGTACGCCTATGCCAACGTCCCCGACTACACCGATTGGCTAGGTCGTCAGGATCAAACCCCAGCCTATGTGTACTTGAAAAAACAGCTGCAATTCTTGCAATGGCAAAAGCGTCAACGCGGGGAATTGGCACAACGCTGGGTCATGAAGGCACCGCACCACACCCACGCCATGGACACGCTGTTCAAGGTATTCCCGGGTGTGAAAGTCATTCAGACGCATCGTGATCCGCTCGAGACCATCCCTTCGATGAGCAGCTTCGCTTACACCATTTGGGGCGTCTACAGCGACAAGGCCGACCCGAAAAAAGCGGCAAGCATCTGGTCGGCGAAATTTGCCAAGGGTCTGCGTGATGCCCTCTCTGTGCGCGACAACCAGCCCAAGGACCGCTTTCTTGACGTGTGGTATCTGGACGCCGTCGCTCGCCCGCTGGAAGTCATCAAGCTCATCTATCCCTTCATCGGTGTCGAGCTGACGCCGGAAGTCGAGCAACTGATGCAGCAATGGTTGTCCACCAGCAGCCGGGATAAACGGGCCGCACACGAGTACTCCCTGGAGAAGATGGGGTTGACCAAGGAACAGCTCGAACATGACTTCGCCGCCTACCGCGCGCGCCACATCCTCCCGCGCCTGGAAAAGAGCGCGTAACCACCGTCAAGGACTGCCAACATGATTCTGCAGAACAAAGTCGTAGTCATTTCAGGGATAGGTCCAGGCCTTGGCATAAAACTGGCCGTCGAGGCCGCTCGAGCGGGCGCGCGCGGTGTGGTGTTGGCGGCGCGTGGCATGGCCAAACTCGATGCTGCTCAAGCCCGCATCGAAGCGTTGCAACTGTCTTGTGAAGTACTCAAAGTGCCGACCGATATTCTCGACCCCAGCCAGTGTCGCAACCTTATAGAACAGACGGTGGCACATTTCGGTCGGGTGGATTGTCTGGTCAACAGCGCCTATAACCCCGGGAATGTGATGGGTAACTTGCAAGACGGCGGCACTGAAGGCTGGCAAGAGATTTTCCAGACCAATGTCTTCGGTACGATGAACCTGGCACTGGAGGCTGCCAGGCAAATGAAACTCCAGGGTGGCGGTGCGATGGTCATGATCAACTCAATGGTGACCCGCAAACCTCTTATTGGTCAGGGTGGCTATGCCGCGTCGAAAGGCGCATTGGCTACCGCGGTGAAATACCTGGCCCAGGAATATGCGCCGTTCGGTGTGCGGGTCAACACTGCGGCCATGGGCTGGATGTGGGGCACACCGGTTGAACAGTACATGCAGCACGTCGAGCAAGAACAAGGCATCAGCGTGCAAGAGCAGATTTCGGCGGCATCGCTCAATATTCCCATGGGGCATATCCCGACCGACGATGACTGCGCCAAGGGTGCGCTATTTTTGGTATCCGATTACGCCAAGGCCGTCACTGGCGCCTGGCTCGACATCAATGGCGGCGAGTTCATGGCGCCCTGAATCACTGGAGTTGAACACATGAGTAAGGCTGAAAATATTGTCACATCCGTGGTAGTCGAGATCGACGCGCCAGCCGAACTGGTCTGGGAGATTCTGGTGGATCTTGCGCAATACCACCGATGGAACCCCTTCACTGTAGCCGTCGAGTCAAGCTTGCAACTGGGCGCCCCGGTCAATCTCTACATCCCGGACCCTGCCAAACCCGGAACGCGTTTTTGCGTGGTGGAGCACCTGGTCGCGTACGAGCCCAACCAATTGCTGTCCTGGGAGCAACGACCGACTGCGGACTCCAAGGATGCTGCCCGTCGCGACCAGTACATCGAAAGCCTGGGCGCCGAACGCTGCCGGTATTTCACCACCGACATTTTCCTGGGGCTCAATGCTGACAACATCATGCAGACCTTCGGGCCCTGGGTGAAACAGAATTTCGATGCCGTGGCCAATGGCCTGAAACAGCACGCCGAAGCATTGCATGCCGCCGGCAAGGCGGTTAACCGTTGAGGATTTTCGGATGAGTTTGATTTATGCCTTCAATGGTGATGCAGATGGGCTCTGTGCGCTCCAGCAATTGCGCCTTGCCGATCCGCAGGAAGCGCAACTGATAACGGGGGTCAAACGCGACATCAAGCTGCTGGATCGAGCCCTGGCCGGCGTCGGTGATGAGGTGGTTGCATTAGACATCTCCCTGGATACCAATCGTGCAGGTCTGACCAGACTGCTCGACAACGGTGCTCGCGTTCGGTACTTCGATCACCACTTCGCGGGTGAACAACCAGACCATGAACGTTTCACATCACACATCGACACAGCGGGCGACGTATGCACCAGCATTTTGGTCGACCGCCATCTGGAAGGCGCTTATCGCGCATGGGCCATCACGGCTGCATACGGTGACAGCCTGCCAAAGGTAGCCAACGCAATGGCGATTTCGGCCGGCTTCGACGCCACCGCTCGAGCGACCCTGGAAAAGCTGGGCATCTACCTGAACTACAACGCCTACGGTGAGAGTATCGAAGACTTGCACTTCGATCCTGCATTGCTGGCTCAAGAGATACGCCCCTATAGTGATCCACTTGAGTTCGTTCACAACTCCAAGGCATTTGCAGCATTAAGCGCCGGTTATGAGGCCGATATGGAGCAGGCCCGTCAGCTGCAGCCAGTGCGGCAGGGGCCGACGACGTCGATTGTCATGCTGCCGGACGCAGCCTGGGCTCGTCGGGCGATTGGCGTGTTGGCCAACGAGCTGATGCTGGCTCAACCTGGGCACGCCATCGCCATTCTTTCGCCAAAATCCAAAGGTGGTTTCACCGTTAGCGTCCGGGTACCCGCCAATAGCAACCTGGGCGCTGATGAGTTCTGTAGAGACTTCCCCACGGGCGGAGGTCGACGCGGGGCAGCCGGCATCAACGATTTACCACACGTTGAGTTCGATCGCTTTGCCGACCTTTTCCAAACACGCTTTACGGCCTCTTGAGAGGCCGTTTTTCTATCGACTGATCCGGCTCAATCGTTGTTGGGTGTAATACTGCCCAACAGCAGACGCACCAGCGCTGTTTGACGGGTCACCCCGGTCTTGGAAAAAATCGAGCGCAGATGCGCTCGCGCTGTGTTCTTACGAATATTGAGATCATCCGCTGCCTCTTCCAGCGTCATGCCATCAGCCAGCAACAGCGCCAGAGCCGCTTCGGCCGGGGTCAATTCGAACAGCGACTGAATCACGTCCGGCGAAGCCTGGGATTTGTGCTCTGGATCGCGTAAAAACACCATAACAGCTGGCCGATGTCGTCCTTCCGACCACTCGCTCAGAGGTACCGAACGTATCGCCACGCCATATTTGGCCAATCCCGATGGTCGAGTGATCGACATTGCTTGTGGAAGATTGGTGGCGCTTTCCAGTGCCTGCCGGATAAATTGTTGAAGAGCGCGATTTTCAGTCGAATACTTGGCCTCCAGCGTCCCGTTCGACATGTGGATACCGTCATGGGCCCGAAGAATTTCATCGGCCACTTTGTTGGTTTTCATGATGGTTCCGGTCTCATCGAACACCACGGTACCCAGCATCATGCGATCCACAGCACCGGCATACAGACGGCGTTCCGATTCAATGTGATCCAGTCGGGAGTGAAGCTCGATGGAGCGTTTCAGATGTGGCAACAGAGCCTCGCACACCGCGCGATCCCGATCGGAAAACGGCTGCGACGCATGGCTGCGACAGACACGGAACCGGCACTCGGACCCATCTTTGGTATAGAGATCGAACCCCAACAGATAACGTATATCGTAGGGCTCGACAAACTGCTTATAGAAGTCGCTGGTATGCCAATCGCCGGCACCGATCATCTCTTCCACCGTCAGTACCTTGTCTGGCGGTAAGCCTACGAAAGGATCAAGGGTAAAAGCGGTGCGGCTGGAGAATTTTCCTTGCTCCATAAAGGGACCTTTAGGCCCTGCATTGATAATCAACGCATCATTTCTTTCCGAGGCAGGACGCAAGATCAACGTCACCCAATTTGCATCCAGAAGGTCGCGCAATAAATTGAGTGAACTCGCCCAAGGCAAGGTCTCCAGGGGACCTTCATAAATTAGCGAAATTAGCTGGTTGAACTTTGCCGGGGCCATACGGCTGCGTGAAAAAACGTCAGGGCTGGCAGCCCCATCTTGTTGTTCGCTCATGTCGGCAGGTTCACAGGTGGGATGACAAACATCGCTGTGCGATACAGGTTCAGGCCAAACGAGTCTCATGCTTTTCTCCCGCTTATTTTTATTGTGGAGCTCGACACTTCCGCTGATGACGCAACGTCAAGATTATTTCTTACGATCCTACCTCATCAAATCCTACAAAGTCTGCGGAATGCTAATGGAAATTTAGGCGTCCTGGGCGGCGCGGCAATCGTTCATTTGGACGATGTCGGTGCTCATCTGCCTAAAACACTGGAAAACCGGCAAAGGACTCGCCGGCTAGTCTCATCGGACGATGAAATCCAGAGGGGGGACTCCGTAGGCTAGGGTCATCACCGCTGGAGTTAGTGCCCATGAAGCTCAATGCCCTCTTACTACCCGTCGCAAACCTGGAATCAACCTTGCGCCTGCTTCAGGACGTCCTGGGCCTGGCGCTGAAATTTCGTGATGCAGACCGCTACGCTGCGTTCGAATCAGCCCCTTTGAGTCTCACTCTTGCCAGCGACGCCGAACGTATCATTGATAAACCGGCGTTGGTCATCCAGGTCGAGCGAGATATCGAGGTTGTCGTTGATCGCCTGATTGCAGCTGACATCCTGGTCGTGCACCCGATCGAGAAAGGCCCCCATGAGTGGCGCGCCGTCCTCGAACCTCTCAATAGCGCATTTCAGTTGGTCATCACGCAAAAACTGGCCAATTGAACCGAGACCTCCTCCGCGCCCATCACTTTTGACAAAAACAAGATCCGTGAGGCCCACCATGAACGCTAAAACCCAGTTCGATCCACGCGAATTTCGCAACGCTCTAGGCACCTTCACCACCGGCGTCACCATCATTACCGCCAGCGCACCGGATGGCACCCCGGTCGGCATCACCGCCAATAGCTTCAATTCAGTCTCACTGGATCCACCGATGGTGCTGTGGAGTCTGGCCAAGAGTTCTCGCAATCTGGAGGCTTTCGAAACCAGCGAATTCTGGGCTGTGCACATTCTCTCGGCCGAACAGGAAGCCCTGTCGAACCGTTTCGCCAAAAGTGGTGAAGACAAGTTCAACGGCGTCGATATAGACCTCGGACTCGGCGGCGTGCCTCTGCTTAACGGCTGTTGCACCCGCATGCAGTGCAAGACTTCCTTTATGTATGAAGGCGGCGATCACATTATTTTCGTCGGTGAAGTGATTGAGTTCGACCACCAACCTGTTGCGCCATTGGTGTTTCAGGCAGGGAAATACGCCGTCGCCACCCGTAAAAGCGCAACCTTGTCGATGGCGCCCGGAGCCGATGTGGACTCAAGCTTCAGCGAGGACTTCATTGGCTACCTGCTCGCACGTGCACACTTCCAGTTCTACAGCCAGATCCGTCAACACGCGCTGAGTTATGGCCTGAACGACACCGAGTACTTTTTCCTGAGTGTGCTCAGCGTGAAAGACGGGCGAAGCCTGGAAAAACTCAACAGTCTGTTTTCGTACACCGGCTTCGAGGCCAACGAGCAAGTTTTGCAAGGCCTGCGCGACAAAGGCTTCGTGCGACTCGATGGCACTACCTGCTACCTCACAGAAGTAGGTCGCGACTCAACCTTGCGCATTATCGCTGCGGCCAAGGCCCTGGAGGCGGACGTACTCGACCGCTTCGGTTATTGGGAATCCGTCTCCCTGAAAAACCTGCTCAAACAGCTGATTATTCAAACCGATCCTGGCCTTGCCCACCCTTGGGATGACAGCACCGAAGCCTGATAACTTGAAGAACAGGAAGCCTAGCATGCACCTTTTTTTCAAGCTGACTGCGCCTCGGCGCTGCGCTGTCGCAGGCCTGTTACTGCCGTTTGCTGGCATGGCGCTTGCCGACATGCCAGCGAGCGAGCAATGGCCTCATTACGGTCGAACGCAGTCTGGTACGCGCTTTGTGCCGGCCACACAAATCGGACCGGATAACGTGAAAAACCTGCAAGTCGCCTGGACGTACCGTACCGGCGACCTGGAAACGCAGGACACAAAAAACTTGCCGGCATTTGAAGCCACACCGCTGAAAGTCGACGATAGCCTGTATTTTTGCACGCCGCACAACGTCATCATCGCCCTTGATGCCGACAGCGGCAAAGAGCGCTGGCGGTTCGACCCGCAGAGCAATACCTCAGGACATTATCTAGTGACCTGCCGAGGCGTGGCTTACCACGCCGATGCTCCCGTCAATCCCGTCAATCCCGTCAATCCCGTTAATCCCGTTAATCCCGTTAATGATTTTCCTTCGGCCTGTCCGACGCGAATTCTGGCGGCCACGCTGGATGGACGGTTGCTGGCGCTGAATGCCAAAACCGGCAAACCTTGCACCGATTTCGGCGTCAATGGCACCGTGTCACTACTTGAACACCTAGGTAGCGTCAAGCCAGGCTTTTATAGCGTCACCTCCCCCCCCACCGTAGTCGGCGACAGCGTGATGGTCGGCGGTCTGGTGCTTGATAACCAGTCAACCGATGTACCGAGCGGAGTGGTTCGGGCTTTTGATGCCCGTACAGGCAAACCGCTCTGGTCTTGGGACTCCGGCGCTATCGAGACCGATCAGATTGCAAATACCTACACCCGCGGCTCGGCCAATGCCTGGTCAGTGTTCAGCGCAGACCCGCAACTAGGTTTGGTCTACATCCCGACCGGCAACCGTTCGCCTGACTATTTCGGTGGAGAGCGTAGTCCGAGCGAAGAACGCTACAGCAGTTCGGTCGTCGCACTGGAAGTGAGCACTGGGAAAGTCCGCTGGGCTTTTCAGACCGTTCATCATGACTTGTGGGACTATGACGTGGCTTCCCAGCCGGTATTGACAGAGTTCAACGGGACCCCCGCACTCATCCAGAGCACCAAGACCGGCCAGCTGTTTGTCCTCGACCGTCGCACGGGTACCCCGCTCAGCAACGTGAGTGAGCGCCCGGTACCCGGCGACCCAGCACCCGGTGACCACGCTTCACCCACTCAGCCGTTCTCGAGCGACATGCCGTCACTGCATCCCACCGTACTGACGGAAGAGGATATCTGGGGGTTGACGCCCATCGACCGCCATTTGTGCCTACGCGAATTCCGTCGCTACCGCCACGAAGGCATCTTCACTCCGCCGTCACTGCAAGGGACCGTGAATTACCCCAGCAACCTGGGCGCCAGCAGTTGGGGCAGCGTTGCAGTGGACGAGCAGCGTCAGATCCTGATCGCCAACACCAATCGAATCGCCTCCATCGTCAAGCTCATCCCCCGCGACGAGGCCGATCGACAGGAACAAGCCGGTGTAACCCAGTACAACCCGTCATATGGCACTCCTTACGCAGTGCAGAACACTCCTTTCCTTTCTGCGTTAGGCATCCCTTGCACGCCACCACCGTGGGGGGTGTTGACGGCCATTGATCTGAAAACCAAACAACGGCTGTGGGAGATCCCTCTGGGCACGACCCAGGACAACGCCCCGCTCGGTATTGCCCTCAAACTTGGAATGCCGAATCAGGGCGGGTCGATAGTCACGGCCAGCGGCCTGGTTTTCATTGGTGCAACCACCGACAACTATTTGCGTGCCTTTGAGACCAAAACAGGCAAAGAACTCTGGAAGGCCCGCCTTCCCGCGGGTGGCCAGGCCACGCCGATGAGCTACGTTTCATCACATGATGGACGACAGTACGTGATCATTGCCGCCGGCGGGCATGCCCATATGGGAACCACACTGGGCGATTACATAATCGCCTACGCGCTACCAAACCCAGAACCTTCGAGCGAGTAGTCCATTTGGACGATTCGAGGAAAAACGCGCCCACGTAGCCTGTAGATGGAGCAATTTCCAATCGATACGGGATAGAGAAGACGCTCCACTAAAACCTTCACGATTGCGTTTGCAGACTGGAGTCAGCATGAAAACAAAAATAAGAATTGAGAACATGTTCGTCGTTTTACTATCGGTCACTGCGCTGACGATGACGTTGACACTCATCGAAGCGCGGATAAATCCTCACCCCGAAAACGCTGCAATATGCAATTACACGACCCCAGGCCCTGGCCAGCTCTGTGTTGCCCCCTCACAAATCAATTTGGCAGCCGTGTTTCGTTGATCGTCTGGCAAAATGCATCCCAAGTTCTGGCTCGATAGGATCCATCATCCAGCAAATGCCCTTTCACATAATGAAGGGGCAACAGCCCAATAACACAACGGCTCCAGTCCGTTGATGTCTTCCAATCCTATAAACAGGCAGTGCAATGGGCATTGACCTGCTTATTGATCCGCACTTGGCCTCCTGCATTCCTCTATGATCTCGACTGTCATCCATACGGATAAGCTACCTATTCGACAACAACGGCAAGAGCAGTCCGCCTTGCGTAACTGAACCGGTTACCACCTATAGGGCAGCACCTGGTCGATTTCACTCGCCCGCCGCGTCGGCAGGCGCATGCAAACATCCTTCGGATACACGCACGGATCATGCCCCATTGAGCCGCGCAGACTGGACCAAGCTCATGATCGCCGCCGCCCGTTTGCCGCTGCGTAACGAGATTGCACAAAGCCAGTTCTTGTCACCAGGTGCCACGGCCGGATCTGGCTCTGCGCCCAATTATTATCAATGGGTAACCCCCCCGTCATTGAGGTAGCGCGACAGCGCTGCCCAGCGTTTCAGGCGTCTCCACTTGTTGGTCGAGCGTCTCGACACACTGCATCAACTGCGCTGCCAGAGCGCGCAGTTGTTCAGGGGAACGGTGGCCGGGATGGGAGAGCGAAGTCATGGTGTCGACTTTGCCAGGCCAGGCAATTCGCGGTGATAGACCGATAGGCTAATGGCAGCCGTTAAAACAGCGTGGTCGCGCCGCTGGAGCCCGCGCGCTGCCAAGGCGGCGAGCCACCACCGCCAAGCCAGTAGCACTTGCGCGCAACGCACCACGCCTGGCGCACAACCAAAAAAGGCCCCCCATTACCTGGAGAGCCTTATCTGTTACCACTGGACAACCACTGGTGTTTTAGCGCCCTGCCCCGCGCAACATATCAGGAGAGAATTGCGCTTCCTTGAGGCTGCCGTCATCCACCAACGTGACAGGTTTCTGCTCGGTCGTCAGGCGATCGGCGATATAGGATCCCGACACCAGGTCGTGGTACACAGCCAAATGCGGCCAAACGGTTTGAGCATCGTAGGCATACACCGTGTGGTTCATGACTGTGCGCCAGAATTGCCCTCGGGCATCGTAATTGTCACCCATCAGTGGCACCCAGGTATCTTCATCGATGTACATGACTCGCTTGGGATACAGATGCCGGAAACCAGGTTTCAGCTCGGCTTCAACGACCCAAACCCGATGCAGCTCGAATCGCGTGTATTCCGGACTGATATGCCCTTTGTTCTTCAGCAGGTCCGCATATTTCAGTTTCGGGTCCAGCAATTTATACGTGTTGTAAGGAACATATATCTCGCGCTTGCCGACCATTTTCCAATTGTAACGCTCGGGAGAACCATTGAAGACTTGCCCCTCGTCCAGCGTGATGTACCCTCCAGGGCCGGGCTGATCAAATCCGTAGTTAGGCAATTGACGGACACGGCGAGTGCCCGGGCTGTACTGCCAGACATCAAGAAAGTCCGATTTGTAGTTATAGGGTACACGGGCGTACGTCAGGGTTCCTTTGTCGCGCTGAGGCACGAGCTTCTCGCCATAACTCCAGGCAGCTGATCCCGTCGTTTCCACTCGATTCTTGGGGTCGGCCTTGCTGAGTACGATTTTGTGGAACTCACGCGCCCAGGAAATTCCGCCACTGGGGTTCACAACCGCCGTATCGAATGTTCCCACCTCTCGAGGAGACGCCGCAGGCACCGTCATATTCCATACGAGTTCCAGCCCGCTTTTTGGAATAGGAAATGGAGAACTGCCATTAGTTGCCTTTATACCCAACCCGTCATCGACAAGTTCGGCCGTAACAGCATTCTTTTTCGAGACATCACAAATCCATTGCGGATAAACCCAGTCTCTATGCGTTTTATAGATCGGGAGATTGAAGGTGTCCGGGTATTTTTTGAGCAGTGCTTTTTGACCATCGGTCAATTTAGCCGCGTACTGCTCCATGTTGCTGGCTGTGATGACATAAAGCGGTTTTTCATCCGCATAAGGGTCGGTGTAGGGTGTGCCGGTCCCGGCATAAGCAAGACCCGAAGGTTTGCCAAGCCACTTGCCTGAGTACTCAGGAATCGTACCCTCGGCATTCCCCGCCCTCTCGGCACCCTGGCAGGTCAGTTCATTACCAAGCTTGGACGCCTCTTCAGCAGAGACCTTGGCCCAGGCTGGAACGCTGACAAGACAGGTCACCGCCAAGGTGCAAGCGGCTGCACCTGAATAGTATTTGCTGAACATTTTTATACCCTCTTATACCGTTCAGAAACTGTATTTTGCGTTAAGCGTGACAAAGTCCCGATCAGCCAGCTGACTCGGATCATTGGCATCACCGAAGAACATATTGTATTTAACGCCAATTTCGAGATTATCGAGATAAATCAAACTGGAACCGACACTCAGACGCTTGTCACCCTCATTAAGAAGACCACTGCTTTGAATGACCCCACTGCCTTTCACCCCTTGGTTCCACGCGATTGGAACGCTCATATCCCAACCGTCGAAGACACCCAGGTATCGGTTGATATAGGCAAACGAATAACCCCAACCTGTACGAGTAGATGACGCCAGGCTAGTATTTTTGGTACTCGCCCCATACGGATTACTATCAAGATCAAGCAGTTTCTCGCCAATAACTTCCGCCAGCACGATCACTTGATCAGACATAAAGTTAGGCCCGAACGATCCATATATATTGGCTTGTGCTTGCACCGCATCGCCGCGGACTTGTTGCGGCAAGCCGGCTGTATTTACTTGAACTGGCAACCCTTGATAATAGCCGACCTCCCCGCCCAGACTGTAATCCCCCAAGCGCGTGGAAATACTCATGGCGGTGGCTTTGATATCTTCAAAGTACTTCACATGATATGAACTACCAGAAGGGTCGAAAATAACGGAAGGTGTTTTGGCGTGGTAGTTAATATGATAGAGACCAAGTTCCGTCGAAGGTGTCACTCGATACCGAGTGCCAATGCCCCACTGGCCGGAATCACGTGCATCGTCCGTTGACGTGCGCGGAATGGCGACACCGGGCGCGAAAAACAGCTTCTCCGAACCCGGACCAATGACATCGGAGGAGAACAGATAGTCGCCCGTCGGCGACAACTCTGTCGGGCGGAAACGGAACTGCGAATACCCCACCAGAGACCAGTTCTGAGTGATATTCCACTGACTGGAGAAAGCCTCTGCACCTAGCAGAATATCCTTGGTTTCAACCCCCGGGATGTTACTCTTTGAGGCATCTGCGCCGTTCTGTCCGCCCGAAATACCCGGGAAAAACACGTTTTCACCCCAAGCAACCAAATGTTTGCCCAGCTTCGCACTGAGTTTACTTTCGCCCCCCAGGTCCCAGGCCCCATAAGTGTATGCATCAAGCATGACGGTACGGCTACCGTCCCACTTGCGAGTCTCTGAACTGAACTCGTCCGCATCACCATCATGGTTCAATGTGCTTTGCGACTTATTATCAGTTGATCCTTTATAGACCGCGTCATAGAAAGTACTACCACGCAAGAACAACCCATAATTGTCCTTATGCAGATCGGATTCGATCAATAAACTCAGGCGATTGGTGGTCAGACTTCCTTGATCGAAATTTCGATCGGAATCGTCTGCGTTAAGCTGGTCAAGAATTCTCCTGGACTGCTTCTCCGCGCGAACTCCGATACCGTAGTTGGCCGTCAGCGTGTAATCCAAGCTCGCGCCATTGTCATAATTGATCGTTTCACCCGCAAAACAGCTAATATTTGGCAAGGCCAGAGAAACGAATGCTGCCGACATCGGCACCCGGGCCAGTTTGCAGAGAGCCCTTGGTGAAATCTTCATTTTGCTGCGTCCTCTTATTGTTGTTGATCGCAACGCGCGGTATCTACCTACTGCGAGTATCCCCTCCTACTCTCCAGTAACCTAAGTTTTGCCACTCTCTCGAACATCGTCTATTCGGACTATTCCTGAAAGTAAAAATACGCGCGACCGGCTAGTCCATATGGACGAGGCACACCAAAGCAACAACCGATAATTTAACGTTGGGATAATGTTAACTTGGCGGATGCTATTGCTGGCTCTATCTATAGGAAGCCACCCTTTTTTTGGATTCAGCGAAAACGCTAACGAAGCTCATGTCTTTAGAATAATAAGGAACATTCAGATGCTACGTGTTGCCTCTCGTGCCTGCGCCAACTTGGCTGTAGGTAAAAAGCTGATTCTTGGATTTGGCATGGTGCTTGGATTGACGTTAACCGTCGCCATCACCGGTTTATATGCAGTCAACGCTATCATCCAAAGGCATACACGGGCGGTGTTACTTACTCAAGTCAATACCCAGATTTTGCAAACACGCCAAGCTGAAAAAGACTTCGCGCTGACTCGGAATGCGGAATCGGTGCGGGAGGTAAACGCTCGTCTTGACAAGGCGACCCTTCAGATCAACAACCTGAACGCAGCGGGTCCAGCGGATCCGAATCTAAAAAAAATGACTGATGCTGTTGTCATTTACCGGCAACAATTCCAAGACTACGTTGAGCAAGTGGCCAAGGCTCAAACTGCGCGTAACGTCATCTCAGAAGATGCCAATGATGCACGCCGGCAGTTCGAAGTCATTGAACAAGACATGTATAACGCCGCCCGCGACGAACAATTGGCCAAAAACATACTGCGTGGCGGTGACCCTCTGTCTTTGGCCGAGAGCGCCTCAAAATTGAGCAAGTACATGCTCGACCTGCGCAGCAATGAAAGCCTCTACATTATCGATGGGACGCAAGAGGCCCTGGATACCTGGGGACAGGTCAATGATGAGCTTCAAGCTCAGGCACGTAACCTCTCGGTATGGCTGGGTGAAGAGCAGATGCACGCACTCAACGGCGCTCTGGAAGCGCTGTTCCGCTATCAGCAATCCTTCGAGAATTACCATCAGGCACGTCTGGATAGCAAGGCCATCGAAGCCAGGTTGATCGAACGGGCACAGACTGTCACCGCGCTGAGCGAAGAGGCCCTGTTAACAGAAGAACAAGCCATGCGCTCCGATAGCCAGCAAGTTTTTGTGTTGCTTGGTGCAATGACGGCCTTTGCAATTGCGCTAGGTATCTGCGCCACGGTGATCATTTCCAGGCTGATTGTTACTCCCCTGCTGCAAACGGTCGCGTTCGCCCAAAAGGTCGCCGCGGGCGATCTGCGACAAAACCTGAAAGTTGAGCGTACCGATGAACTTGGACAGTTGTTGACGGCCATGCAAGACATGATGCTCAGTCTAAGAAATCTGATTGGGAAAATTGGTACAGGCGTAGGTCAAATCGCCAGTGCATCCGAAGCTCTTTCAAGCATCACCGCGCAAACACGTGAGGGGGTGTTGATACAAAAAACAGAGACCGAGCTCGCCGCCTCAGCCATCCAGCAGATGAGCATCACCGTTCAAGAGGTGGCCAGCAATGCCGACCACGCCTCTCGAGCCGCCCATGAAGCAGACGAAGAGGCCCGTCATGGTGATCGGGTCGTGCGCGAAGCCGTCGCACAGATTGATCATTTGTCCATCGGAATCGAACACTCCGCTCAGGCCGTCCAACAGCTGCACCAGGAAAGCACCCAGATCAACACCGTGCTGGAAGTCATTCGAAGTGTTGCCGAACAAACCAATCTGCTGGCATTGAATGCCGCGATTGAAGCCGCTCGGGCCGGCGATCAGGGCCGAGGATTTGCTGTGGTGGCGGACGAGGTTCGTGCTTTGGCCAGGCGCACGCAGAGCTCGACGCAAGAGATCGAAATATTGATCACTACTCTCCAGCGGATGGCGCAGAAGGCAGTCGTCGAAATGGAAAACAGTCGCAAATTGACGCAAAGCACCGTCAACCTCGCCGGCCAGGCCAGCTCGGCCCTGGGACGCATTACGCAGTCGGTCTCCATCATCAAACAGATGAATCAACAGATCGCCGCCTCGGGCGAGGAGCAAACCGCGGCGGCCGAATCGATCAGCACCAGCATGGTCCAGGTACGTGACATTGGGGAGAAAAGCGCGTCCACCAGCGAAAAGACCGCAATATCGAGCGCTCGTCTCGCAACCTTGGGTGGGGAACTTCAAGGACTGCTGAAGCAATTCCAAATCTGAGCCCTAGGCGGTTAGTTCGTTTGGGGCAACGACGGCTTGGCCAGGCGCAATACCAGTACGAGATTTCAATCTTCAAGGTGCGACTGAACTGTGGCAGCAACCAGTTTTCGAGCCAATTGCCAAGCGTGTTGGCGCAGTTCAGGAACCGCCGTCGCCTCCCAATAATCGGCCTTGAGCATCGGCCCTACATAGCTCAACCACGAAAGTGGTCTACCCTCTCGATCTTTTACCGCAAGACTGGAATCAACGCGCAAACCCATTCCGTCAGGATCAATGCTGATCAGGCCATCCGTCTGTAATTGCTGAATCAATTTGTCATCGACACGTCGCAGGTCTGAGTTCGGCCCGGTGCAATTAATCAGTTGGGCCACCTCGATGTGTGTGAGCTGATGACTCCCGCGCAGTTGAATACCTATGCGTAACCCATGCTCACATGGTTCAAGCGTTTTGATTCGCCCCGCCATAGGCTTGAGTCGACCATCAGCCACCGCCGTTTGAAACGATTGAAAAGAGCTCGGAGCCACCCGATGACGATGGACGTCCCAATACGCCTGGGCATGACGAATAAAACGTCTGCGCTCAGTTACCGCAAGGCGCTTCCACAGCGTTGCGGTATGAGGGCGCAACATTACAAACACATCACGCCAATTGACCCCATCCCCCTCTCCCAAACGAACCTGGCGCCGAATCTCTTTCATGTAGCAACGCACCGTCGCCGGTCCTTCCAGCATTCTCTGGACCAGCTCATCATCAACTTGAGTATTCACTGGGCCCGCACGATGCGGCAGTGGCAACAGCCCTCGGCGTGACAACAAATAAATGGGCGCGTGAGGTGTTTGACGCTCAAGACTCAGGGCAACATCCATTGCCGTCAGACCGCAGC
This sequence comes from Pseudomonas sp. IT-P253, assembly GCF_949768125.1. Classification (NCBI taxonomy): domain Bacteria; kingdom Pseudomonadati; phylum Pseudomonadota; class Gammaproteobacteria; order Pseudomonadales; family Pseudomonadaceae; genus Pseudomonas; species Pseudomonas sp. IT-P253. The sequence goes on from NZ_CATKPT010000011.1 coordinate 297,864, forward strand.
CCAACAAAAGCACGGGTTGATGGGCAACGTTTGATACCAGTCCCTCGGCAGCCCACGGATCGCGTTGATAACGACCAGCGCCCAGGTCCGTATCGATTCCTTTGGGGTCAAGTGGCGCAAAGTGCCCGAATGCCAGGACCACATGCGCGGCCTCGATCAACCGGCCATCGGCCAACTCGACCTGAGCCCCCTGTTCGCAGGGGCGTAACGCCAAGGCTTCTCCTGCCAGACAAGTCAATGTACTTCCCGAGCGACATTGCCCTTGGGCACTGTTCAGCAGCGCAGCCAGATAATCGCCGTAACGCTTGCGCGAGACGAAATCAGCAGCGCCGATCGAGGCATCATATGCCTGGCAGTAGCGCAGAAAATCTTGCGGATCATCGGCCAGCGCGCTCATGTTTCCTGCCGGTACGTTTAACCGATGATGCGGGCTATTGGTTCCATAGGCGATACCCCTTGCCATGCCTGCAGTGCGGTTGACCATCACGATATGCAGGCCGACCGGACTCTGTCGCAGTAGTTGAACCGCCGTCGCCGTGCCGCTGAAACCCGCGCCGATGATAACGATAGTCTTCATGGAAGGGCTCCACGGTGGTGATCGAACATGATCGTTACAATGAATCGGGGCAACTGACTTGAGTCTTGCTCAGCGCCCCTGAGATTCTACGAACAGTCGACTGATACGGCAGGAATGGAGCTGCCAACGCCCGTCGACACGTCGATATTCGTCGTGGTAGTGGCCATAACCCTGCAGGAACCTCAGCGGCGAGTCCGACTCTTCAGACCAGTGCAAAACATCTTCCATCGCCCAGACACCAACCGCCGAATCCTGGCTGATTATCTCGATTTCAGGCATATGCCCATGGTGCATCGTGGTCACTCCGGCCAATGCCTCACGCAAAAACGCGATGATATTCGCTCGGCCCTCGGACAAGGCATTGGGGTCGTGCTGAAGGCCGCTCGCATCGCGCATGTCGAAGCGTGCGTCTTGCGTAAACAAATCAGCGAGTGCCAACCAGTCCTGGCTATCAATACACCGGAAATAGCTGGCTTTCAGGCGCTTGATCAGCTCAATGGACAGCAGTTGGTCCAGGGTGTCCGCCATGTTCATCGCGGCTCCTCCGGATCGGCGGACACAGGCTTGGTGAAATCGTCGAGCAAGGCCTCCTTGATGATCAGCGGGTTCACGTACTCGCGCCAGTACACGATCTTGTCGTCAACAAACCGGAAAATACTCAGATAGAAATTCGAATACGGTCTGTTGGTGGGATGGTAAAAAGTGTGGGAGCTGTATTCGGCGATCAGCGTATTGGGATCGAGCAAATCATGCATCGATTCGATCTCATACGCATAAGGGTCAAAAGGTGCGGTGCCGCGCTCGATCAGTGTACGTAATGCGTGATTACCAACCAGGCTCGAGGGCATGTTCGGCACCGGGCGATAAGGCCATTCCTGAAGCATATCCGGCGCAAGGCAAGCCTCGAACTCGTCGAATTCCTTTCGTCCAAGGTGACCCAGCATGCGTACGAACAACGCTTTATTTTTGTCGCGAACGGCTTGATCGCTTGAAGGCGAGATGTTCATCGTTCAACTCCCAAATATTGGTAAAAACTCAGAGCGCGCGGCCGACGGCGTTGCCCGTACGGATCGCTCCCTCGATGTAACCCAGCTCCTGAGCATCGCCGATGCAGTGCACGTGGGCACACTCGGATTCAAGGCTCCTGGACAGCTTTTCCCCGCTCGGTTTGGCGCCCAGCGCCATGATGACGGTATCGGCCTTGCGCGATTGCACTTGTCCGGTGGCCGTGCGGTAAACCACACGATCAGCTTTGATCTCAAGCAGATCGCTGGACGACAGAAGCGTTACTTTCAGCTTGCGAAGGGTGTCCATCAGGCGCCAGCGGCGAACCATCATCAGCTCTTTACCGAAGCTGACGCCTGGCTCGATGACAGTGACCTTGCGTCCACGCTCGGCGAGGAACTCGGCCAGTTCGACACCTACCAACCCGCCGCCGTAAATCACCACATGTTTGCCGAGCGGTAGCCAGTACTCGCTCATATGGCTGATGGTTGCCGCGTTATTGAGAAAGCCCAGGGTCCTGCCGGTAGTGATCAGCAAGCGAACATAGGCTGGCAGTTTGCGGGCGAGTTCAGGACCGTACTGGCCGGTCACCATGGAGCGCATTTCATCGCCGCTGAATACGTGGGGCAATTTGGATCCGGGTAAATCGATCAAGCTGCGCGTGGCGCCTGTCGCGACCACCACCGCATCCGGTTGCAGCTGCCTGACCAACTCAGGGGTGACGGTGCAGTTCAAATGCACCGACACTTTGAGTTCGATCATCTGCCGGGCAAGGTACTCGATCAGTTTGCCGTTTTCCGGATAGACAATGGATGAGAAAAACACTGTTCCGCCAAGACGCTTGGAGGCCTCATACAGCTGTACCTCGTGACCACGCAAGGCCGCGACTCGCGCCACTTCCATACCTGCCGGCCCACCACCAACCACTATTATTCGCTTGCGCGGGCCCTCGATGGGCATGATGGGCGCGGTATTTTCATAGCCAGTCTGCGCATTGACCGCACAGCGCACATTGGTACCCAGAAATATCTGGCTGATGCAGGTGTAGCAATAGATGCATGGACGAACCAATTCCGGACGATTGGTTGCGAGTTTGTTCGGTAACTCAGGGTCGGCCAGGAGCTTGCGCGCCATGGTGATAAAGTCCAACTTGCCTTCACCGATCAACCGATCACCGACTTCCGGCTCGATGCGCCCGGGGCAGATCACTGGAATGTTGACCGCAGCCTTGATTGCCTCGGCATTTTTGACAAAGTAGCCGGGAAAATGCGTGGCGTGGCCTTCTGTGAAACTGATGCCCTTACTTTTATCTGCGTTCGCCGTCACATGGATCGCGTCGGCGCCAGCCTGCTCGCCAAGTCGGGCCACTGCTACTGCATCTTCCAGGGTGATACCGTCATCCATCAGGAACTCTTGAGAATCGAGACGGAACCACACCGGGTACTCTGCGCCCACGGTACTCTTGATCCGCTTGATGACGTCGACCAACAACCGCGCGCGATTTTCCAACGAGCCGCCCCAGCGGTCATCGCGCTTGTTACTCGAAGGAGACAAAAAACCCGACAGCAAGTAGCCATGTCCTGCGTGGATCTCAACACCGTCCATACCCGCAGCCTTGGCTCGACGCGCGGCCTGGGCAAAACAGTCGATTACCCATTCCAGATCTTCTTCAGTGGCCACGTGGTGGCTTATCACTACGCCGGGTTTGAAAAACGCTTCGAACATCTCCTTGTTTTCTTCCGGGGTCAAATCTACAGGCCAGTCAAACGCTTTATCTGTAGGTATGGACGGCACCAGCAACGGCAAACCGCGCAACGGCTCATTCACCGCAATGGCACCGGCATGTTGCAGCTGCATGGCGATTTTTCCGCCGTGAGCATGCACCGCGTCGGCCACTGCCTTGAGCCCTGGAATGAAGTGGTCCTCGGAGATCGCCACCTGCATCTGATTACCCGAGCCGCGCGGCCACGCCACACCCGTGGAGCCCATGATGACCATTGCTGCGCCGCCTTTGGCGCGCGCTTCGTAATAACGCACGATGCGCTCGCCACAGAAGCCTTCAGGCTCTGCCAGGTTCGATCCCATCGGCGACATGATGATCCGGTTGCGCAGGGCCATGGATCCGATCGACCCTGGGGACATGAGATGGCTAAAGCCACTGGACATACTGATGGACTCCATTTTTTTATAATTCTGTTCGGCTATCGCGGACGGATGTCCGTTCAGGACATGGTCTGCCCGCCATCGATGGAGAAGTCGATACCGGTGACGTAGCGCGCTTCATCAGAGGCCAGGTAAGCGACAGCGGCAGCGATTTCCTCAGGCTCGGCAATGGCTGACAGTGGGTACAGCTTGGCCATCAATTTCTGATCGATATCTTCCGGGAACTGGATCGTGGCATGGATATTGGTGTTTACCCCGCCCGGACAAATCGCATTCGCCCGCACACCATCAGCGGCAAACTCGACGGCGATACTGGTGGTCAACGCAACCACCGCAGCCTTGGAAGCACAATAGGCCGCCAGATAAGCCTGGCCTTGTTTAGCCGAGGCTGAAGACATATTGACGATATTGCCTTTACTGGCAATCAGGGCGGGAATCGCCGCTTGGGAAATGGCAAATACGCTATCCAGGTTAATCGTCAGCATCCGCCGCCATTGGGTGTCGGTCATCTGCGCGAAGTGCCAACCACCGGCAATGCCGGCAATGTTGCACAGCACATCGAGGCGGTCGAAATGCGCCACCGCCAGTGCAACCATTTCCCGGCAACTTTGCATGTCAGTGGCGTCAAAGGTAAAACAGGCGACCTCGGTCCCATGAGCTTCTCGCAGCTGTGCGGCGACAGACTCAAGGCCCGCAGCATTGATGTCTGCCAGCAGAAGTTTTGCGCCCTCTTGTGCCAGACGCACTGCACTGGCACGACCAATACCGGAGGCTGCACCGGTCACCAGCGCTACTTTCCCGTTGAAACGTTGCATGTCTTGCTCCTCATTTTATTGTTATGGCCAGCTTGCAGCCCTGTATCCCTGACGTGTCCGGGCTGGATCAATCGATTACCGAATAACCACCGTCGACCACCAAGGTATGACCGGTGATGTAACTGGCCGAAGGTGAACAGAGAAACATGATCGGCTCGGCCATCTCCTGCGGCGTAGCCCAACGTCCCAAGGGAGTTTTGTCACTGACCACCTTGGCCCAATAAGGATTGTCCGCGTAGGTCGCGGTCATACTGGTCGGCACCGAACCTGCAGCGATCGCGTTGACGCGGATATTTTCCTTCGCCCAAGCCACCGCCAGGGTTTTTGTCAGCTGCACAACCCCTGCCTTCGCTGCGCCATAACCAGGCATATGCGGACTGCCAAAATAGGACATCATCGAGGCGATATTGATGATGCTGGCTCCCCCTTCAAGCAGGCTTTTGGTCAGCGTGTGACGCAACGCTGCGCTCAACTCGTAGACTGCATTCAGATTGACTTGAACGGCCTCGGCAAAATCAGCGTCGGGCATGATATGCCCTGCGTTATTGATCAAGATGTCGACAGACTTGACCGAACCTGCAAAGTCCGCAATTGAGCCTTTGTTATCCAGCCGCAGGCAGTGGTAATCAAGACCACTCAAATCCACGTCCGGATACTCACCAAGCGTCGCACGTTGCCCGGTAACAGTAACCCTTGCACCGGCAGCCAGAAATGACCTGGCGGTTGCCAGACCGATGCCGCTGGTACCGCCGGTGACGATGACATCCAACTGGCTAAAGTCGAAGACGATTCCGCTCATCCATAATTCTCCATCTGCGTGATCGACACCGCCCAAATAAGTCCGAAGACTTATCCGGGCAGCTTCAGGCTCGACGCACTCAGGTCAGGATGCCCATAGTGCGCAGGTGTTCGACAATACGCTCCGCCGCATCTTCGGGCGATAGCGAGGTGGTGTCGATACGCAACTCAGGATTCTCTGGCGCTTCATACGGCGAGTCGATACCCGTGAAGTTTTTCAGATCGCCACGGCGTGCTTTTTTGTACAACCCTTTCGGATCACGCTCTTCGGCCACTCCCAACGGCGTGTCGACGAACACTTCGCAGAACTCGCCCTCCTGCATCAGGCTGCGAGCCATATCACGTTCGGTACGGAACGGTGAGATGAACGAAACCAGAGTAATCAAACCGGCATCAAGCATCAGCTTCGAGACTTCGGCGACTCGACGGATGTTCTCCACTCGATCCGCTTCGGTGAAACCAAGATCTTTGTTCAAACCGTGACGCACGTTGTCGCCATCCAGCAGATACGTGTGACGACCCAATGCGTGCAGGCGTTTTTCCACGAAGTTGGCGATGGTCGACTTGCCGGCACCGGACAAACCGGTAAACCAGACTACCGCGGGACGCTGCCCTTTAAGTTTCGCATGAGCGGCCTTGTTGACCTCGATGGCCTGCCAGTGAATATTCTGCGAACGGCGCAAGGCGAAGTGCAACATCCCCGCAGCGACCGTAGTGTTGCTGGCTCGATCGATGATGATGAAGCTGCCCATGTCACGGTTTTCGGTGTAGGGGTCAAACGCCACCGCCTGATCCAGGCTGAGGTTGCACACACCGATTTCGTTGAGTTCCAGGGTCTTGGCCGCCAAGTGTTCAAGGGTGTTTACATTGACCTTGTACTTGGGCGCGGCAATGGTCATGGTCACGGTCTTGGCGCCGATTTTCATCAGGTACTGACGCCCAGGCACCAATGCCTCATCACTCATCCAGACCAGATTGGCTTCAAACTGATCCGCCACCGATGCCGGCGCATCGACCGTAACGATGGCATCGCCACGGCTGATATCGACTTCATCCGCCAAGGTCAAAGTGATCGACTGTCCCGCCACAGCAATCGGCAGGTCGCCGGTATAAGTAACAATACGTTTGACCGTACTCTCGCGCCCGGATGGCAAGACACGAACCCGGTCGCCCGGCTTGATCGCACCGCCGAGAATACGCCCCGAAAAACCACGGAAATCCAGGTTCGGACGGTTGACCCATTGCACAGGCATACGGAAAGGACCACGAATCAACAGATCATTGTCGATCTCGACGGTTTCCAGGTACTCCATCAGTGTCGGGCCGTCGTACCAAGGCGTATTAGGGCTCTTGTCGATGATGTTGTCACCCTTGAGTGCCGACATCGGAATGGCCTGGAACTGTTCGATACCAATCTGCTGCGCGAATGCGCGGTACTCATCGACGATCTCGTCGTATCGCGCTTTTGAATAATCGACCATGTCGAGTTTATTGATTGCCAGCACCACATGCCGGATACCGATCAGCGAAACCAGATAACTGTGGCGACGGCTCTGAGTCAGCACACCACGACGGGCGTCGATCAGGATGACCGCCACATCGGCGGTCGAAGCACCGGTCACCATGTTACGGGTATATTGCTCATGACCCGGGGTATCGGCGACGATGAATTTGCGGCGGTCAGTGGAGAAAAACCGGTAAGCCACGTCAATGGTGATGCCCTGCTCGCGCTCGGCGGCCAAGCCATCGACCAACAATGCGAAGTCCAGATCCCCCCCTTGGGTACCGACTTTCTTGGAATCAGCTTCCAGTGCAGAAAGTTGGTCTTCAAACAGCATCTTCGATTCATAAAGCAACCGACCGATCAGGGTACTTTTGCCGTCATCGACACTGCCGCAGGTAATGAAACGCAGCAAACTCTTGTGCTGGTGGGCGTGCAGATACTGTTCAATATCCTCGCCAATCAAATCAGAAACGTGTGCCATTAGAAGTACCCCTCTTGTTTTTTCTTCTCCATCGAGCCGCTTGAGTCATGATCGATCATGCGACCCTGGCGCTCGGAGGTTTTAGCCAGGAGCATTTCCTGAATAATTTCCGGCAACGTCGAAGCAGTACTCTCGACAGCGCCGGTCAGGGGGTAGCAACCCAAGGTGCGGAAGCGCACGCTTTTCATCATCGGCGTTTCGCCTGGAAGCAACGGCATGCGCTCGTCATCGACCATGATCAGCGTACCGTCGCGCTCGACCACAGGACGCTCTTTGGCGAAGTACAGCGGAACCAGCTCGATGTTTTCCAGATAGATGTATTGCCAGATATCCAGCTCGGTCCAGTTCGACAGAGGGAACACCCGAATGCTCTCACCTTTGTTTTTGCGAGAGTTGTACAAACGCCAGAGCTCTGGACGTTGCATTTTCGGATCCCAGCGATGCTGGGCCGAGCGGAATGAAAAGATGCGTTCCTTGGCTCGCGATTTCTCTTCGTCGCGGCGTGCGCCACCGAACGCCGCATCAAAGCCGTACTTGTCCAGCGCCTGCTTGAGACCTTGGGTTTTCCAGATGTCGGTGTGTAAGGAAGAGCCGTGATCAAAAGGATTGATGTTCTTCTCCACCCCTTCCGGATTGATATGCACCAACAGATCCATACCCAGCTTGTCTGCGGTCTTGTCGCGGAACTCGATCATCTCGCGGAACTTCCACGTGGTGTCCACGTGAAGGAACTGGAACGGCGGTTTGGATGGATAAAAAGCCTTCATTGCCAAATGCAGCATGACCGAACTGTCTTTGCCGATGGAGTACATCATCACCGGGTTTTCACTGTCCGATACCGCTTCGCGCATGATATCGATGCTTTCGGCTTCGAGACGCTGCAAGTGAGTCAGTGTTGCACCTGGGAGCACGCGCGCTTGCGAATACTCGGCCAACGGTTCTCTATTTTCGACTTTCATGCCCGAGCTCTCTCCTGGCTGATTTCTACTCACACCAATCCCCGTGACGACCGCTTGAGCGGCTCGTCGGCGACAGGCCTTTGAATTGAAATTACGGCAATGGAGCGCGTCATCCATCGTCCGTCCGGACTACTTTTGAGCGAGATTGAGTCGGGTATGCAGCGATAGGTTGAACGTTGTTTTGTTAGTCCAAGCGGACGATGGCCGAAGAACACAAAAGGAGGATCTTCGACGCGCGCGGGAAGCGGATATGTCAACCGGCAAAGTACTCATCCACAGCACTGATCAATGAAGAGAGAAGCGATGAATATTCAGTTCAAGTCCAGAGGCTTATGCGTCCATGACCTCAATCGATCAGTGCGTTTCTATGAAGACGCCTTGGATTTCACGCCCCAACTCTCACCGCACACGCTGGACCTGGCCTGCCTTCCAGGAAGCGGCGAACTGCACAATGCGCGGGGCCGTCTTCAAAGCGTCCGCAACTCTCAAGGGGTCGATTTGACACTGTTTGAACTCGAGAACCCACAATCCTCAGGCTCATTGGAACGACGCCCTAACAATCAATACGGCCTCACGCACCTGGCATTCTGGGTGGCCGATATTTCGCGCAGTGCAGAGCGGATTGATGCCGCGGGTGGAAAGATCTACCCGCACACCCGTGCATTTTTTTCCGAGGCACAGGTCACCATGATGTATGCCAGCGACCCGAACGGGATACGTATCGAACTCATGCATTGCCCCGAAGAAAATGACCGCTTCTCGCATTCAGGGATGTGTACTTCAGCGATAGAGCCTGCCCTCGACTTCTATTCGCAACTCAACTTTGCTAAAGCTGAACGTTTCGATTTGCAAAGCGAGTGGCTGGACACCATCAATGAACTGGACGACGTCCGGCTCAGTGCGCAAATGGTCCGAAACGCCCAAGGCGACACACTCGAACTGCTTAAAATTGATCACCCACTCTGCTTCGGTTCACTCACTCGGGCGCCATTGAGCAGTTACGGGTTTAACTTTCTGATGTTGTCCGCCACCGACCTTGCCACCGCTGCAGATACTATTGAGGCAAGAGGCGGTATCGTCCACTTTCGCGCACAGGACCAACGCGGTCTATGCGGTTTGTCCTGTAGTGACCCGAACGGCGTCCGCCTGGAAATACTCAGGCGTCAGCCGCACTCATCGTGATTCAGCCTGACGAAGACGGCACCTGGGCAGGAGCCGTCGACGACTGATCAGGCCGTTCACGCCGCGACAGGATGAGCAACGCAACAATCGTCAGCACTATGCCAATCCCCAACACCGCCGTATGACGTCCAAACCATGCGGCTAAAGGCGCCATGAGCAGTGGATTGAGGAAGCTGCCAAAGAACAGTGCGCTGTACATGACGCCAACCGCTCGTCCTCGCTGGCTTTCGCTGGCGCGGTCCAGCACCAGATTGACAAGATGTGGAGTCAGAATTCCTCCTCCCAGGCCCGTCATGGCACATCCTAGACCCGCTACCCATGCACCACTGGATAAGCCCAACACCACATGCCCAATCGCAAGCGCAATAAGCCCGAGAAAAAACACGCGACGACTGCCCAATCGGCTCCGCAGAAATCCGTACCCGGTGGCTCCCAGCGTGTTGGCAAGCGCTGACATTGCAAGTACCAGTGCCAGGATCGTCGGCTTGGACACGCCACTGTCCGCCAGTAGAAACGAGGTTTGTGTGCTGCTGGTAAATACCGCAGCGTACAATGGGATGAAGCCCAGATACAGTGGGAATAGACTGCGGATCGAGCTCTTTTCTCTCGCTTTATAGTCCACGGCGACGGGGGGTGGACCGCGCTTGGGGATCACCAGCACGGACAACACCAGCAGTGGCACGCCGAGCAAGTAGAAGCTAAAGGGCAGTCTCCAGCCAGCCAATTGGCCGAGGTATCCGGCCAATAGCATCGACAACAAGCCCATCAGCGCGCCGCACGCCGACTGATAGCCTACGATTCGATTCCGAGCCTGGGCATCGAAGCTTTCGCCGATCAACACCAGTGTGGACGTACCCAATCCCGCGGCTGACATCCCCAGAAAAAAGCGGCTTAGCAACAAGCTCCAGGCACTGTCCAGATACAAACCTGCCGACCCGGTGAGCGCATAGATCCCGGCACAAACAATCAGTAAAAATCTCGCCCCCAGGCGGTCAACCAACCAGCCAGTCAGCGGGCCGCCAAACATCAAACCGATGCTCGGAACCATCATCACCAGCTGCGCCATCAATGCCGCCTCGCCAGGATCTCCACCCAGATAGTCAGCCAGCTCCGGCAGTACCGGGCTAACGGCGGTGTACAACAATGCCATCGCCGGTGAACTGGCCAGCAATACGGGCATAGCCCAACGCAAATGCCCGGTAGAATGCGATTGGATCGTGGAGCTGCTCATTTCAGAGGCCTTCCCGTGCGCACGTTGGCTTGACTCCAGATCGCAACCAAAGAGCCAAACCGCCCTTGCTCATCGAAACGAGCGATGTCTAGCGTATCGACCTCAAAGGGTGGATCAATATGATCACAGATGGCCGTAAAGGCACAGGCTGCGTGCTCATTGTGAATGCGCACTTGACCTTCAGGCTCGAACCGGATGCGCCCACCGACACCGTTGAAACTGCGCTGGAAAAAATCACGGATCGCCGCATGCCCACGATATTTGGTTCCTATTGGATCCTCTAATAACGCCTCCGGAGCAAACAACGAAACGACACCCTCAACGTCGCCTTTACTGAGACATAAAGCATAACGCTCGAACATCTGACGGATATGCTCGACGCTTGGAATAACCTTGGCCATGACTAACTCCTGAGAATCACTGGATGATTTACCCCACCACCGAATATCCGCCATCGACCGGGAGCGTTTGCCCCGTGATGAATGCGGCAGCGGAGCTGGTCAGAAAGAGAACGGCACCGGCAATGTCCACCGGCTGGGCGACTCGCTTGAGCGGCGTACGCTGCATGACCGGCTCAAGCGCTTGATCATTGGCGATGTGTTTTGCCGTCATGCGGGTCTCGGTCAGGCCCGCCGCTACCGCATTGACCCGGATACCCTGCCCGGCCCAGGCGATGGCCAGTGTTTTGCTCAACTGCACCAGCCCTGCCTTGGCCGCGCCATAGCCAGGGACGACAGGGTTGCCAAAGAACGATGTCATAGATGCAATGCTGATCACGCTCGCGCCTCCCGGCAGCGAACTCACTGCCAGCTTCGGCTGCAGCGCCAGGGCCATGCGATAGAAGCTCGACAGATTGATCTGCAAGGCACGCTCGAAAGTATCGGGGTCGAACTCACTGCCACCATCCCCGGACAAGGCCACGCCCGCGCAATGCACCAGGATGTCGAGTTGCGGCAAAGCACACGCGACGTTTTCTATTTGATCGTTATCAAGCACATTGAGTGGCATATAGCAGTAGCCGCTCAGATCCTCTGGATAGTCAGCCGCTGCCGTACGCGTTCCGGTCACACACACCTGCGCGCCTGCGCGGTGGTAAGCCGCAGCGATCACGGCACCGATTCCACTGGTTCCACCTGTCACCAACACATGTCGGCCACGGTAATCGAAGGTCAGATCGGGCCAGTCGATATGATTCATCACTGATGATGCTCCCATGATGAGAATGCCCCGGACTGGCCGGGGCATTCTCTGGTTAACTGTTCGGCAAACGATCGTTAACGACCGGCGCGAGCAGCCGCCTCAGGCGTGAACATGGCTGGAGTCATCCCCCCATCGTTGAGTTTTGGCGCACCACGGCCCATGGTCATCCGGTCGACCAGGTAGGCACCGGAGATCAGGTCATGATGTCCCACCACGCCGTAGTAGTAGCCCTGGATCTCATAGGCGTATAGCCAGTTAGTCAGCACCGTACGCCAGAGTTGGCCACGGCTGTCGTACTCGTCCGCCGTCACCCCCGCCCAAGTGTCCTCATCAACGTAAATCACGCGCTTGGCATATTGATGCCGGAAGCCAGGCTTGAGATTACCTTCGAGCACCCAGACACGGTGTTTCTCAAAGCGCATCTTGTCGGTGTTGATATGACCTTTATTCTTGAGCAACTCGTCCGTGGTCACGTCACTTTGGTGGACACGATAACTGTTCCAGGGAATGTAGATTTCACGCTTGCCTGCGATTTTCCAGTCATACCGTTCTGGCGAACCGTTGAACAAGTGATCGTCGTCCACCGTGCGGAAGCCACCCGGCCCTTGCGGCATATCGAAGCCGAATGAAGGTAACTGGCGCACACGGCGGGTGCCTGGGTTGTATTGGTAGGCATCACGAGGACGCTTGGCGTAGTTGAAATAGTCGCCCGCCACCAACACCGAGCCTTTATCGCGCTGCGGAAGGATGGTTTTGACGAAACACCAGGAGTTCACACCTCCGTAAGGTTGTTCATTAGAATCAGTGCTTCTTCGAACGGTCGGCTCGCCTCGTGGGGACAGACAGCGCATGTCTACCTCACCCCATGCGGTGTTACCGTCCGGATAAACTACGGCTTGCTGCTGGACCGAGGCCTCAGTCCACGGTTGCAAAGAGGTGTTGTTGAAGTTCCAGAACAGTTCCAGTCCGGTCTTTGGAATCGGGAACGGAGGTGCTCCAGTGGTTGCGATGAACCCCTCGCCGTTGTCGACCATTTCTGCTTGCGTCGCGTTCTTTTCAGCTGTAGCACACACCCAATCCGGATAACGGAAATCACGATGACTGGCATAGACCGGGATCTTGAAAGTATCGGGGTATTTTTTTAGCAGCGCTTGCTGGCCAGCTGTCAGGTTGTTTGCATACTGGGCCATATTCTGCGCAGTAATGATGAACTGTGGTTTTTCATCCGCATACGGATCAGGCCAGTAGTGGCCCGTCCCAGGGAACTTGAGTTGTGGTGGAACACCCAGCCATTTACCGGAAAAAGCGGGAATTGATCCATCGGCATTGCCTTGTTTCTCGGCCCCGACACACGTCAGGTCGCCCTTCAACTTGGCGGCTTCATCAGCGGAAACTTTTGCCCAGGCCGGATGCGCTAACGCAAAACTCAAACCAACGGCGACCACTGCAGTACGAAGAACATTAATCGTCATCGTAAATCTCCTGTTCTTGTCTTGTTACAGGTCGTATTTGACGTTGAAGGAGACGAAGTCTCTATCGGCCAGAGGACGTTCCACCGGGTCTGGAGAACCGAGGAAAGCGTTGTATGTCAGCCCGACTTCCAGGTTGCTCAGGTATTTGAACTTGGCGCCGATGCTGGCTCGCGAATCACCATCGCCGCCAAACCCGAAGGTCCCCACTGAAGACTGATTGAACTGACGGCCATAGCTGACCGGGACCGACATGTCCCAACCACTGAAGACGTCGGGATAAGTCATGGTCGCCGTCATCTGGCCCATCTGAGCGTTACGATCTCCCGCCAGTGTGCCTTGGTCGATGCCATTGACGTGCAAGGCGCCGACTTCGGCCACCAGCGTGGTTTGCGGGGCAATCCAGCTCGCACCCCAGGTCCTGATTGTCGATATCTGCGCTTGGCTGGCAGAACCACGAGAGACGCCGACGGTGGTGCTGGCGAGCGGCAAGCCATCCTTGTAACTGACCTCGCCCGACACCTGCCAATCACCAATACGGGTGGAGACACTGGCCCCGGTCAGATCAATGTCTTCAAAGTATTTGACCGTATACGTACCTGCAGTCGGGTTAAGCAGGACACTCGGCAGTCGGTCGTGGTAGCGCAGCCGATAAACACCCACTTGGGTATTCGGTGTCAGCATGTAACGCACACCAAGGCCCCATTGCCCACTGTCCCTCGCATCGTCATCGCTGGTCCGCGCGAGCTTGCCTACGCTGGCCAGATCACCCTCAGAGAAACGGATGTATCGTGCACCAGGACCCACTACATCGGTGTAGGAGAAGTAATCACCCACTGGCGACAGTTCGTACGGGTGACTCTTGAACTGGTAATAGCTGAGCAACGTCCAGTCATTGAAGGAAAAGCTCCCGGCGATCTGACTCTCCGGTAGCAGTATTTCCTTGACTTCGGTTCCTGGCACGTTGGCCTTGGTCGCATCCACTGGCCCCTGCACTGCAGAAATCCCGGCGATGAAGAGACTCTCACCCCACGCTACCACTTGATTACCGACACGCAGATCGTAGAAGCTGCTATCGCCTACGGTGCCCCCCGTATAGGCGTAAGTATCAAGGAGGCGACTACGCGATCCGCTGCGATCCTCGGCCTGGGATGAAAAGTGGTCTACCGGACCAAACTTGTTGATCGTGTCCGGCGAGTTGTTGTCGTTCGAGGTGTTGTAGGCAAAATCATAAAAGGTCGAGCCACGCAGCATTACGCCGGTGCCATCCTTGGAAATATTCATTTCACCGATGGCACTGATGCGATTGTTGACGATACTCCCTCGCTTGAAATTGCGATCACCGTCATCGCCGTTGATATTGTTGTCGATCAGGTTATTCGATTGTTTTTCAGCACGGACATTCAAGCCGTAATTGACGGTCGTGAGGTAATCGACATTGATGCCGTCACCAAATTGGAAGTTCCCCGCATGCGCTGAGGACACTCCCATTGCGACAAAGGCGCACGTCACCATATTCAGCTTTAAACGCAGCCGTGGACTGCCAGCGTTCGCCTTGCAATTTCGAGCGTTCATTTCAGTTTCGCCTCCGGGACAGTATTGAATTTATTGTTCGCCCTGGAACGCTTGCCAGCCATTTCACTACTGCCGGCAAAGCCCCTGTGAGTGATGCGTCTCGACCTGTATTCAGGACGGTGAGCGCTTCCTTATCAGCAGGTGCCGTTACTATTGCTTTGCAGAATCCCCCTCACATCCTTCATTTGGACGAGGGCGAAAAATACCTCAAATTTATCCGCACGCCCCTCGAAAACACGTACCCCGCAAAGCGACGCTGCTCCCGTCGGAGCAACGCCCACACGCCCTCGATCAGGCCTCTACAGCGGCCTCCCGGCCTTTGACCAGCGCATCGCGAAAATAAGGGATGACATGCTCGCCGATATTGCGAATGGTCTCCAGTTGAGCCTCCTGCGGGATAGTCCCCATCTGGCAAATGAACAGAATTTCATCCGCGCCGGCATCCACGAGCCGCTGAACGTAACCGATACAGTCGGCAACCGTGCCATAGGCATGATTGGGGTTGAGCAACTCAAGGGACGGATCACTGAAGTCCACCGATACCTTTTCCGATCCCCACGACGTATTGAGTACAGCTTGCCCGCTACCCGTGGTGGTTACATCCTCATCCCACTTCGATGGATCAGGCTTCTCCCCCCCCGTGTACCAGTGCGCCAGGGACTCGAGGAAGTAGCGCTGCCCACGTATCCCGATCTTGCGGGCTGCCTGTCCGTCCTGCATGACGATAGCCGGGCAAAGCGCCGCCAAATGCTCGGTCGGGCGGAAGCCCACCTGATCTTCAGCCTTGCGATTGGCAAATGCCTCTCGGTAGGTTGCATTCTTTTTCGCGACCTCATCAGGACCACCAAACCCAAGGACCAGAGCGCCAAGACCACGCCCCCCCGCGGTCGCCAGGCTGGTCGCATTGGTACAGGCCATATACATCGGAGGATGCGGGTATTGGTAAGGCTTTGGATGGATAGGGCGACGTGGAATCTTGACGAATTCGCCGTCATGTTCGATCTCATCCTGAACAAACATTTTCGGGATCAAGTACATCATTTCATCGATTTGCGGCTGCAGCTTGGCCAGGTCGTAACCAAAGGTGCCTGCCTCTTGTTGCGTCCCACCTTTACCCATACCGAAATGCACTCGCCCTTTGGATAACAGGTCGAGCGTAGAGATTCGTTCAGCGATTTTTACCGGGTGGTTCATCGCCGGAGGCAAGCACACCACTCCGTGACCAATACCAATGCGTTCAGTCTTGCCAGCGAGAAATGCCAGCAAGGTTTCAGGTGCGCTCGAGTGCGAGTAGTTGCTAAGAGCAGTGTGTTCTACCGCCCATACCACATCGAAACCGAGCTTGTCCGCCAGTACGACTTGCTCGACGGTATCGTCGAATACCTTGCGGTCACCTTCGCGTGAAGAGTCTGTGGTTTGTGCTTCATAAATTAACGAAAACTTCATGGTTTTTCTCCTTATCGCTGGGCTCTACCTGTAGCGTCGCAACCGTTTTGTGTGGTCGTCGCTCAGAAGTTGCGCCAAGTATGGATAGTGTTAAAACTTTCGCGCATCGTCTGACTGGAGTAGTCAACTCGGCCGATTTGATGTTGATGGATCAGCAGCGCGCAGAGGGCGTTTTTTGCCAAGCAATAGTCCGCCCGACCGGTATTGCGCCAGCGGGCGGCAGAGGTACTTGTGGAGGCTTTACTCGACGGCTTTGACCATGTCTTCGATGACTTTCTTGGCGTCGCCGAAGACCATCATGGTTTTGTCGAGATAGAACAGTTCGTTGTCCAGACCGGCATAGCCGCTGGCCATCGAGCGCTTGTTGACGATGATAGTCTTGGCCTTGAACGCCTCGAGAATCGGCATACCGGCAATCGGCGATTTCGGATCGTTCTTGGCCGCCGGGTTGACCACGTCGTTGGCGCCCAACACCAGCACCACGTCGGCCTGGCCGAACTCGGAGTTGATGTCTTCCATCTCGAACACTTGGTCGTAAGGCACTTCGGCCTCGGCTAGCAACACGTTCATGTGGCCAGGCATCCGACCGGCAACCGGATGGATCGCGTACTTCACGGTGACTCCCCGGTGAGTCAGCTTCTCGGTCAGTTCTTTCAGCGCGTGCTGCGCCCGTGCCACGGCCAGGCCGTAGCCCGGAACGATGATCACGGTGTCGGCGTTGGTCAGCAGGAAGGTCGCGTCATCAGCCGAACCGGATTTCACCGGACGGGCTTCTTTCGAGCCAGCAGGGCCAGCCGCATCCGCAGTATTGCCGAAGCCACCGAGCAGCACGTTGAAGAACGAACGGTTCATCGCCTTGCACATGATGTACGAGAGGATCGCACCGGACGAACCCACCAGCGAACCTGCGATGATCAGCATCGAGTTGTTCAGCGAGAAGCCGATGCCCGCCGCTGCCCAGCCGGAATAGCTGTTGAGCATCGACACCACCACCGGCATGTCCGCGCCGCCGATCGGGATGATGATGAGTACGCCCAGCACGAAGGCCAGGGCCAGCATCAGCGCGAAGGCGTTCAGGTTACCGGTCAGCATGAAAGTCACGCCGAGGCCCAGTGTCGCCAGGCCCAGCAGCAGGTTAAGCTTGTGTTGGCCGCTAAACTGGACCGGCGCGCCCTGGAACAGGCGAAATTTGTACTTGCCCGAGAGTTTGCCAAAGGCGATCACCGAGCCGGAGAAGGTAATTGCACCGATCGCGGCACCGAGGAACAATTCCAGGCGATTACCGGCCGGAATCGCGTCGCCCAGCTGCTTAACGATGCCCAGCGATTGCGGTTCAACGACAGCAGCGATGGCAATGAACACCGCGGCCAGACCGATCATGCTGTGCATGAAGGCGACCAGTTCCGGCATCTTGGTCATTTCCACGCGTTTGGCCATGATCGAACCGGCCGTGCCGCCGATCAGCAGACCGACGATCACGTAGACGATCCCGTCATGGGCCAGCTCAGCACCGAGCTTGTAAATCAGGCCGACCGTGGTGAGGATCGCCAGGCCCATGCCGAGCATGCCGTACAGGTTGCCGCGCCGCGATGTGGTGGGATGCGACAAGCCCTTGAGCGCCTGGATGAAGCAGACCGACGCGAACAAATACAGGGAGGTAACCAGGTTCATGCTCATGCGTTTTGCACCTCTACCTTACCTGTTGCTGACTTCGCGGCAGGCGCTTTTGCCGGCGCGGCTTTTTTCTTGAACATTTCCAGCATGCGCCGGGTCACCAGGAAGCCACCAAATACGTTGACCGCGGCCAGGGCCACGGCCAGGGTGCCCATGGTCTTGCCCAGCGGGGTCACGGTGAGGGCGGCGGCGAGCATGGCGCCGACGATCACGATGGCCGAGATGGCGTTGGTCACCGCCATCAGCGGTGTGTGCAGTGCAGGGGTCACGTTCCAGACCACGTGGTAGCCGACATAGATGGCCAGCACGAAGATGATCAGGTTGTAGATACCGGGGGAGATAAGCTCTTCCATCGTCTGAATCCTTGCTTAGGCGTTTTTGCGGATGACTTGGCCGTCGCGGCACATCAGGCACGCGGCGACGATGTCGTCTTCGAGGTTGATCTCAAACTGGCCTTCTTTGTTGAAGACCAGCTTCAGGAAGTCCAGCAGGTTGCGCGCGTACAGGGCCGAGGCGTCGGCGCCGACTGCACCGGCCAGGTTGGTCGGACCGCAAATGGTCACGCCATGTTCGACCACTACCTGATCGGCTACGGTAAGCGGGCAGTTGCCGCCTTGGGCTGCCGCGAGGTCGATGACCACCGAGCCTGGTTTCATCTGTGCCACGGTTTCCGCGCTCAACAGCGTTGGCGCCTTTCGGCCCGGGATCAGTGCGGTGGTGATGACGATGTCAGCCTGTTTGGCGCGTTCGTGCACAGCCAGGGCCTGACGTCGCATCCAGCTGGCCGGCATGGGGCGGGCGTAACCGCCGACACCCACGGCGCATTCGCGCTCTTCATCGGTCTCGTAAGGCACGTCGACGAACTTGGCGCCGAGGGATTCGATCTGCTCTTTTACCGCAGGACGTACGTCAGACGCTTCGATCACTGCACCCAGACGTTTCGCCGTAGCGATCGCCTGCAAACCAGCCACGCCAGCGCCGAGAATCAGCACGCGCGCCGCTTTCACGGTACCCGCAGCGGTCATCAGCATCGGCATGAAGCGAGGATAGTGGTGAGCGGCCAGCAACACGGCTTTATAGCCGGCGATGTTGGCCTGGGACGACAGCACGTCCAGGCTCTGAGCGCGGGAGGTGCGTGGCGCAGCTTCCAGCGCGAACGCGGTAATGCCGCACTCGGCCAGCTTGGCAATGGTTTCATTGCTGAACGGATTGAGCATGCCCACCACAATGGTGCCGCTCTTTATCAGCGTCAGCTCGCTGTCGCTGGGGGCGACCACCTTGAGAATCAGCTCGGCACCAAACGCATCATTGGCGCTGCCAATGGTTGCGCCTGCCGCTTCATAGGCACTGTCGACAACACTGGCATTAATGCCGGCGCCGCTTTGCACAGTGACCTTATGACCCTGGCCGATCAGCTTCTTGATGGTTTCCGGGGTTGCAGCAACCCGTGTTTCACCGGCGAGTGTCTCCCTCGGTATTGCGATATGCATAACGTCCTCGACTGAATGTTAAATAGAGGGCACAAAGGCGCATCGACAACACAGTTGTCGATGCGATGTACAACCAGAAAGTGTTGTTTTACTTGACGGACGCCGGAGCGTTAAGTTTGGTTTCTGCCTTGGCTCCGACGTTTAACCAACTGGCAAATGCCGGTAGCAAAAGCACAGCACCGAACATGTTCACCAGGAACATGAAGGCCAGCAAAATACCCATGTCGGCTTGAAACTTCAGTGCGGAGAATGCCCAAGTGCCGACGCCCACCGACATAGTCACGGCAGTGAACACCGCAGCCGTCCCCCGCTGACGCATTGCTTCGTAAAAGGCAGAGCGCAAGTCACCCCCTTCGTCGAGATGATGCTTGATGCATTCATAGAGATAGATCCCGTAATCCACCCCTACTCCGACACCCAGCGCGATGACCGGCAGCGTCGCGACTTTCAGGCCGATCCCCAGCTGCGCCATCAGCGCATTGCACAGGATCGAGACAACCGCCAGCGGCATGATGATGCACAGCACCGCCTTCCAGGAACGGAAGGTCAATAGACAAAGGAGTGTGATCGCACCGAAGATTGAGGCCAGCATGGTCACTTCTGCTTGCTCGACAGCTTCGTTGGTGGCGGCCATTACGCCAGCGTTGCCACCCGCCAGACGGAACGACTGATCGACCCGAAACTCAACCCCCTCAGTCGGCTGCTCAGCGATGTAGCGTTTGATTTCCCTGGTCAGGTGATCAAGCGTCACACCCTGGTGATCTTTGGTGTAGATCAATACTTGCATGGCAGTGCAGCTGTCCGTATTCAAGCCCAAGTCAGGGTTATAGGCTGCAGATCCCTGCTGCAACGCCTGACTGCTTCGCGGTAGCGCCGCCCAACGCGGATTACCTTCGTTGTTGGCAGCAATACCGACCTTGGCCAGGTCCGGTACACTGACCACCGACTGCACGCCGTAGACGCCGCGCAAGAACATTTCAAAACGATCGACGTTATTCATCACCGAATAATAAAGACAGGCATCCCCATCGAACCCCTTGGCTTCGACTACCACTGTCAGTACATCGACGCCAATGGCGTAGTGGCCGACGATGGCCTCATTATCCTGGTTATAACGTGAGTCGGTTCGCAGCTCCGGGGCGCCGCTACCGATATCGCCCACCGTAAGGTGGCGCGACTCCAGCGTCCCCACCACCAGCAACGCCAGCCAAACCACGAAGACAGCCATGGCCGGCCCTGGCCGCGTCACCGCCGATAGTTTCCACCAGACAGGATGACGACCGACCGGATCGGTCTTGATGTTCCGCGCAGAACTCTCCAGACGCATTCTGGACAGCAGTATTGGCAACATCATTTTATTGGTGATGATCATCAATAGAACGCCCAGGCACGCGGTAATGCCCAGCTCACGCACGCTATCGATCTGAATTCGCATGATCACTGCGAAGCCCAGTGCGTTGGTCAGCAAGGCCAGCGCCCCGGGAATAAACAGTCGCCGGAACGCCGAATGCGCGGCGGACAGTGAGTCAGCACCACCCAGTACCGACTGCTTCCAGGCATTGGTCATCTGCACCGCATGGGAGACGCCGATGGAGAAAATCAAAAACGGCACCAGAATAGACAGTGGGTCGATGCCATAGCCGAGCAGCGGCAACAAACCCAACAGCCAGATGACGGGCAGCAGCGCTACCGCCAGGGTCAGCAAGGTCAGGCGAAATGATCGGCAATAGAAAAACAGCAAGATTGCAGTGATCGCGAATGCAACCCCAAAAAACGCAATCACCCCAACCAAACCGTTGATAATCTCACCGATCAACACCGGAAAACCGATGATATTGACGTCGAGCTGATCGCTGCTGAATTTGGCTCGAACTTTTTCAAGCGCGGCCGCGACTTTTTCGTAATCGACCTTCTCGCCGGTTTGCGGATTGAGTTCCTGCAGATCGGCGCGAATCAGGGCCCCCTTCAGATCTATCTGGACCAGGCGTCCAATGACACCAGAGCGCGCCACGTTGCGCCGTACCACCGCAAGGTCCTCGTCGGTTCCGCCAAAGCGCGACGGAACCACCACATCACCGTAAAAGCCCTCTTCTGTCACTTCGATAAAGCGCGTATCAGGGGTAAACAGTGACGAGACCCGTGTGCGGTCCACTCCGGGAATGAAAAACACCTCATCGGTAGCCTCGCGCAAGGCTTGCAGAAATTGCTTGTTGTAGATGTCACCCTCACCTTTCCAGCGAAGATTGACCAAGACCCGATTTGCCCCGGGAAACACCTTCAAATAATCGACGAAGGTCTGCATATACGGATGTTGCAGCGGGATCATTTTATAGAAACCAGGGTCCAGCTTGATGCGTGTGGCCGTGCCGGCAAACACCAATGTCAGCAGCACGAACAGCACGAACAACCAGCGGCGGTGCGCCATCAATAGATCGGCACAACGATCGACGAAGATGGATTTCTTGTTATTCACGACGCGTTCCTCATTCGACGGCTTTGCGTTGCACAGGCTGTTGTGCCTGCTGCGTGATACCCGCCGGGCCGACAAATATCAGTCTTGCATCAGTAGCCTCACTGACACTCGAGAGACTTTGGCCACCTCCAGCGTGCGTGCGCTTAAATGTCTGGCCGTGATCTTCCGAGACAGTGACCACACCGCCCTCACCCACCAGAACAACGTTGCCTTCCCGAGTCTGAGTTCCACCGTAAAGCGCAGCGGTAGTGCCCGAGTCGATTTCCTTCCAGGTCTCACCGAAATCCTGAGTGCGGTAGACCTTGCCACGCATGCCGTACACCAGCCAAGCATCAGGGGAAAGCGCGACCAGACCGAAAAACGAACCTTTGTAGAACTCCGGCAAGCGAGTCCAGGTCGTACCCTGATCAGAAGACCTCGCGACCAATCCACTCTCCCCCACCAGCATCAGATGTGTCTCGCCGGCTCCGGACAGTGCATACAAATGTCGGTCACCCAGCCCCGTATCACGTGGCGTCCAGGATTTCCCCTTATCTGTCGAGGTGAGAAAACTGCCAAAACTACCTACAGCAAAAAACGGCCCCTGCGCCTTACCCCAGACATCAAGCAATACTTCTGAGTTTTCAGCCACAAAGTTGGCCTCCTGCCAAGTCTTGCCAGCGTCCTCAGTACGTAAAATCCAGTTGTCGTGACCGACCACAAAACCGAGTGTCGGGTTGGCGAAGAAAACCCTTGTCAGTGTCGAACCACGTTGCGGCTCGACTTTAGCGTCCTGCCAGCTCTTGCCTGCGTCCACACTGAAGAAAAGATGCCCCAACTCCCCGGCTGCAACAATTTGCGCATTAACTTGAGCAGCACTATTGATCAGCATGCGCTGCGGCTGGACTGAGGTAGCAGGGAAATGTGGGCTCGGCCGAGGCAAAAAGGAAACAACCGTGCCGATAGCAACCAGAAGAGCCATAGCCAAACCGCCCCAAACCCGATGTCGTCCTGAGTCGGTGGAGTGCAGGCCTAAAGGCGGCTGCCGATGGGCACTTCGCGTAGCAGATTCATTGTTGATTATTGTTGACTGCTGATTCATGACTCCTCCTGATTAAGCATCGCCGAGCAGTCACGGATCACTGCATCATGGGCTTACTGGAATGTGCCGTGCAGAGCCCCCCGCTGCATCGTCCATCCGGAGTAGTCGCTTATGACTTTATGCTCCGCCTGGAGCATAGGTGTACTTTCCATGGGCACTCAGGTCCCCGTACAAATCATTGGCGATGATCCGTTCGGAAAACCGCCAGACGTTATCAACCTTCTCGAACCGATCAATATAGTCACCGCCAATGATCGGCTGCAGTGGCAGTTCAGCGGTCTGTTGGAAGACCATCACGTAGACATGGGCCATGGCCCGATTCGGACCATTGGGGCGGATCTGCACATTGCTCATCATGTGCCGGGTACGCGGTTTACCGTCATACAGGCGAACAAAATCCTTGAACAGCTCGGACAGCAGCTTAGGGTCGTTGCTCACCGGAGCACTGCGCCCAGGAATATGAACATCAGCGTGTGCGAACAACCTGCCAACACCATCAAGATCACCTTGATCCAGACGCGCGGCATATTCATAAATCAGGTTCTGGATCTCAAAGTAGTCAGTCGCATCCACGGTGTTCAAACCTCATAGAAAAGTGCGCCTCCGAATGAGGGGGCAATGCAGTTATCGATAGAACTAACCAGGCGTGACCAATAACAAATCATCAGGCCCGTAGAAAGATTGTCGTGAAATTATTTTTTCCGAATCATCGAACCGAAACACGTCAATTCTCGAGTAGACCTCAAGACCTTTTGCAGTGGGTTCCAATGTCTCCAGGACAACGGCTAGCGCGTTACCATGAGGAGCACCTCGGATCGGTCCTCGAACCTTCACAATTGTTTCTGCTGCGATGGCTTTGTTGTAGAAATCGACGATAGCTGCTCTGCCAACATGAGCTTTCGATCCAACTGGATCTTCGATACTTGCGTCTTCAGCGAATAGTGCGATGACTGCCTGAGCATCAGCACGCTCAAAGCCGTCAATATAATGCTGAAAAATTGACTTCATACGTACGATGCTAGGCATTGGATGACTCCGTTGAATCAATCGAAATAGTAACGACTGATTGTGTCGACGATGCAGGCCGGTCGCTCAGTCCCTTGAATCTCCACCGTGACCCGCACAGTTGCCTGCACTCCACCATCCACAACCTCAGCCTTGATGATCTCCCCCCTCCCCCGAATAGACGCCCCGACGGGAACTGGTGCAGGAAAGCGGACACGGTCGGTACCGTAATTGACACCCATGCGCATTCGCACATCGATAAGTTGCGAGAGGAAGTAGCTGCCGGCCAAGGCCAACGTCAAATACCCATGCGCTATGGTTGTGCCAAACGGTCCCTCCTTGGCCCGTTCAGCATCGACATGAATCCATTGATGATCATTGGTCGCCTCGGCGAACCCCGTTACCCGAGCCTGATCGATATTCAGCCACTCGGTCACACCAAGAGAAGTGCCAACGGCTGCGAGCACTTCTTCGGCATTGTTGTAGATGTTTACCATGCGCCGCCCCTCAAGCCCGTTGACTACTGGCAGAAATGACTTCTCCCACGAGATAGGACGCATATTCACTGGCCAGGAAAACTGCAATATTGGCCATCTCCCAGACTTCCGCAGGGCGCCCAAAGGCTTCGTTGGCGGATAAAGCTGAAAGCAGGTTTTCATCCGCTGTCTTTTTCAGGAACGCATGCATGGCAATACTCGGAGATATTGCATTGATGCGGATACCGTATTCGGCCGCTTCCAACGCACTGCAGCGCGTCAGGGCCATGACCCCGGCCTTGGCCGCCGCATAGTGCGCCTGCTCTTTCTGAGCGCGCCAGCCCAGCACCGAGGCATTATTGATGATTGCGCCATGGCCACGCGGTTGCATGACCTTGAGCATTGCGCGGGTCATGCGGAACGTACCGTTGAGCGATACATCGATTACCCGCAACCATTCCTCATCGCTCATTTCAATGATGCGCTTTTGCCCGCCCAGACCTGCGTTGTTGAACAGGATATCGGTGCCGCCCAGACGCGCCTCAGCCTCGGCGACCAAGGCCTGCACTTGATCTTCTTGTGTCACGTCGCAGACCTGGCCGTAAATCGCGTCGAGTCCGGTTTCCTCACGCAAACGGGCTACCGCCTCTTCAAGGCGACGCGGGTGCACGTCAGAAAGCATCAACGCGCGCACCCCCTCCTCGGCAAATCGTTGCGCAGTGGAATAGCCAATACCACCGCCAGCGGCAGCGGTGACCAGCGCTGACTTGCCCTTGAGCAGGTCATGGCCGGGAACATAGGCAGGAACATTAATCATGCGAGACTCCTGATGAACTAGCGCGTCGGCCGTGCTTCTTTGGGCATACCCAAGGCACGTTCGGCAATGATATTGAGCTGAATCTCGTTGGTACCCGCGACGATGGTGTCCGAACGACTGAACAGGAACACTTGTTGCAGCCGGGTTCGAGAGAAGTCATCGATAACGATATCGCCTTCGATACCTAATGCATCCACAGCCAACTTGCCCAGTTCGCGGTGCCAGTTGGACCAGTAGTACTTGATGATATAACCCTCACGGGAAAGGCTGCCGTCATCCCCGCCGCTGAGTGTGCGCAAGGTGTTGTAGTGCATGACCTTGAGGCCCATCCAGGCTTGACCGATACGCGCACGAATCAACGGGTTGTCGACACTGCCGGTATCCCGGGCCGCTTTACAGACCAGCTCGAGCTGATGCGCAAAATGCATCTGCATGCCGATCCAGGACAGCCCGCGCTCAAATCCAAGCAAGGCCATGGCGATCTTCCAGCCCTCGCCGGGTTGACCAATGACATTCTGTGCCGGACAGCGCGCACCATCGAAGAACACTTCGTTGAATTCGCAGGTGCCGGTAATCTGTTTGATCCCGCGAACGTCGACACCTGGCTGATCCAGCTGAACCAGCAGAAAGATCAGCCCGTGATGCCCCCGAGACTCTGGCTCACAACGGGCCACGACGAAAATCCATTGCGATTCGTGTGCCAGAGAGGTCCAGACTTTTTGACCGTGCAGCACCCATTCACCGGTCACCGGGTCAAGGCGTGCACGGGTCTGTACATTGGCCAGGTCCGAGCCGGCACTGGGTTCGGAATACCCTTGGCACCAATACTCGGTACCTGCCACGATTCCCGGTAGAAACTGCTGTTTCTGTGCTTCGCTGCCATAGGCAATCACGGTGGGACCGAGCAACGTTTCACCCAAATGACCGATATTGCCCGGACCACCTGCGCGAGCGTATTCCTCGTGAAAAATAATCTGCTGCGCCACACTGAGGCCTCGGCCGCCGTACTCCTTCGGCCAGCCGACGCAGGTCCAACCACCTTTGGCCAGTTCCTGCTCCCACTCCTTGCGCAGCTCTGGATAGGCATCCTCGTCTCCGGCGCCACCGCGATGCTTCAGACAGGCGAAGCGACCCGTTAAATGCTCCCCCATCCACTGCGAAATCTCTGCGCGAAAGGCTAGCGCTTCATCCGCCTCTTCAGGCTTTTCCCGCTCGGCTTCGCCGCCAGTGATCAGCCAGCTGGCAATGGCTTCGCGGGACGCGTCGACATCGCCAAACCAATGAGCACTCGCCTGGGCACGTTTGAAATACAGCTGCGGATCGTATTCCCAGGTGAACCCCACGCCGCCGTGCAACTGAATCGCTTCTTGAGCGCAGAAATAGAACGTCTCGCTGGCGAAGCTCTTGACGCAGGCCGCCTCGCGCAGCAACTCGGCGGTCCCCGGCACAGAGGCTGCAACGCGAGCACAGCCACCGACGGCAGAACGTGTCGCCTCGATCTTCACCATCATTTCCGCACAGCGGTGTTTGACCGCCTGAAATGCATTGATCGGACGACCAAACTGCACCCGTTCAGCGGCATAGGCCAGTGTCAAATCCAGGCACTGTTGCGCACCACCCAGCTGCTCGGTGGCGAGCACCAGCGTTGCCAGGGCCTGCACACGTTGCAAGCGGTCATCAAGTTGTGGACCTGCGGCCAGTTTGCAGGCTTTTCCAACCGTAACGTCGGTCAAAATAACCTCAGCCACGCGTCGCGTCAGATCGATACCGACGTGTTCCTGCCGCTCGATCCCCTGGAGGTCGGCAGCCACCGCGAACAACGCCAACTCACCGTTTTCCAGCCGCGCAGGCAACAAAAGAAGCTCGGCACTGGCGCCATCCGGGACGTGGCGGAATCGCCCTTGCAGACGATAGCCCTCAGCGCAGGCCTGAGCCGTGGCACCAGGCGATTCGGCGCACCAGGATAAGCCTTTGCCTGCCATCGCCACGGTCGCCCGCAACTGCCCGACGGCAATTTTCTCCAGATAAGGAGCACGTGTTGATTCGTCCACCGCTTCGAGCAATGTCGTCGCAGCCAGGCCCACCGTGGCGAAAAACGGCGATGGCAGCAGACGTCGTCCCATCTGTTCGAAAATCAGGGTCAACTCGACCCACGATAAACCCAGTCCGCCCTGGCTTTCAGGAATATGCGTGGCGCACCAGCCCATGTCCTCAGCAATCTGCTTCCACAGCGCGGCGTCGTAGCCAGTCGGGCTTTCCATGGCCTCACGCACTGACGACGATGGACAGGCCTCAGCCATGAAGCTTTCGGCGGCTTCAGCGATCATCTTCTGATCGTCGTTGAGGGAAAAATCCATACCGGCACTCATGCCCCATACACCTTTTGTGGAGGTACCGCTTCAGCAACCAGTGCATCGACGACCTCTGCAATTTCAGCCGGCAGCCAGCGCGCCGCTTTATTGCGCTGTGGGCCAAGGCGCCAGCCATCGGCCAGCGACAGCTTGCCACCGGAAGCCTCAAACACCCGCCCGTTGATGTGTCGAGACTGTTCACTGCCTAGCCAGACCACCAGCGGCGCGACGTTGGCGGGGTCCCAAAAATCAAAGCTGTCGTCACTGGGTTTTTTCACCACGTCGGGCATTGCCGACTCGGTCATGCTGGTACGCGCTGCCGGCGCCAGGGCATTAGAGGTGATGCCATAGCGGATCAACTCTGCCGACTGCACCAGTGTCAGTGCACAAATGCCGGCTTTAGCGGTGGCGTAATTGGATTGTCCAACCGAACCTTGCAGCCCGGCACCGGAGCTGGTGTTGATAATCCGTGCATCGACAGGTTCGCCCGCCTTGGCCTTGTCGCGCCAGCGTTTGGCCAAGGTATTGGCTAAGCAAAAGTGACCTTTGAGATGGACGCGCATGACCTCGTCCCAGTCATCTTCGCTCAGGCTGACAAACATCCGGTCGCGCAGGTTGCCGGCGTTGTTGACCAGTACATGCACTTCACCAAAATGTGCCACGGCCTTCTCGACGATCGCTTGAGCGTGGTCGAGACGGGTGATGTCGTCATCGTTGGCCAGTGCCTGCCCACCGGCGGCGACGATATCGGCGACCACCGCCTCGGCAGCCTCACGACGAATGTCGTTGACCACCACATTCGCGCCTTCGGCGGCGAAGGCCAACGCATAAGCACGCCCGAGACCGCCACCGGCGCCGGTGATAATTACTGTTCTGTTAGCACAAATGCCCATTTTCAAATCCCTCACCCAAGTCGTTCGATGATGGTGACGTTGGCTTGGCCGCCACCCTCGCACATTGTCTGCAAGCCATAACGGCCACCGGTGCGTTCCAGTTCATGCAGCAAGGTTGTCATCAAGCGTGCGCCACTGGCGCCCAGCGGATGACCCAGACCTATAGCCCCGCCATTGACGTTGGTTCGTTCATAGGGATAGCCGGTCTCTTTGAGCCAGGCCTGGACCACGGAAGCGAAAGCTTCATTGATCTCTATCAGGTCGATGTCTTCCAAGCGCAGGCCCGCCTTTTTCAAAGCGGCAGCGGTGGCTGGAATTGGCGCAGTGAGGTGCCAGATCGGATCATCGGCACGCACGCTGATATGCTCGATCCGTGCACGGGGCGTCAGGTTGTAACGTTTGAGCGCCGCCTCGGAAACCACCAGCAGAGCGGCGGCCGCATCACAGGTCTGGCTGGACACCGCTGCAGTGATCATCGGGTAAGCCGGATCGACTGGCTCCAGCGTGGCCATTTTTTCCAGACTACTGACACGCGGTGTCTCGTCGATGGAAAAACCATTAAGGCCGACGATCTCGCGCTCGAAGCGCCCTTCCCTGATAGCCCTTAACGCCCGCTCATGGCTCTCCAGAGAGAATCGCTCCATGTCTTCGCGGGTCAGTTTCCATTTCTCGGCGATAATCTGCGCCGCATAAAACTGATTGACTGGCTGATCGCCGTAACGCGCTTTCCAGCCCTTGCTACCCGAGAACGGGTCGGTAAAGCCCAAGGGGTTCGCGGCGGTCATGGCATAGGCAATCGGGACCATGCTCATGTTCTGCACGCCGCCCACGGCAATCACATCCTGAGTGCCGCTCATCACTGCTTGCGCGGCGAAGTGCAGGGCCTGCTGCGAGGAGCCGCAGGCGCGGTCGATCACCGTGCCCGGCACATGGTCAGGCAAACCGGCCGCCAACCAGGACGTGCGGCTGATAACCCCGGCATTGGGGCCAACCGCATCTACACAACCGAAGATCACATCTTCGTAGTCTTCAGCAGGAATATTGTTGCGTTCGACCAAGGCTTTTAAAACGTGTGCACCCAGGTCAGCAGGATGAACCTCGGACAAGGAGCCGCGACGTTTACCGGTCGGCGTACGCAGTGCATCGACGATATAGGCTTGCGCCATGCTGGACCTCATTCATTCAAGTTAAAGGTATTGCCCGGACCGAGCTGGTCGACGTTACCGAGTACGAACTCGGCAACCCGGGCTTTGTGGAAGCCACGATCGCCCCAGGTGCCCACCAGGGCCCAAGCGCGCTTCATGAAAATTTGCAGGTCGACTTCCCAGGTGTACCCCATGGCCCCATGAACCTGAATGCCCATTTTCGCGGCGAGCAAAGCGGCCTCGCCCGCCGCCAACTTGGCGTGGGAGACATGGATTTCACGGTTTGGGAGTTGATGCTCGACCGCATAAGCCGCCCGATAGAACACGGGCTTGGCGAACTCGATCAGCACAGCAACGTTTGCCAAGTGGTGCTTGACCGCCTGAAAACTGCCAATCGGCTTACCGAATTGCTTGCGCTCGGCGGTGTAGTCGATAGAGAGGTCAAGCATGCGTTTGGCCAGGCCCAGTAGCTGCCCACTGGTGGCCAAGGCACCACGCTCGAGGGTGTCGGTCCAGATCAGTTGGCCGCTCTGAGCATCGGCAATACGGCTGCTGTCGCTCGGTGTCCAGCTCACTTGGGACAGGCGCCGTGATAAATCAACGCTCGAGTTGCGCTCCAGTTTCACCTCGTCACGATGCAACGCGTGGACCTCACCTTCATGGGCTAATAGCAGCAAGTCACACAAGTGCGCGTCAGCCACCAACGGGTTGATCGGGTGGCCCACAGCAATCCTTGCACTGCCATCAGCCACACGCGGCAACCACTCCTGCTTGACCAGCGATTCATCCGGCAAGGCACTGAGCATGGCTGCCGCCAGGTAGGCTGTACCCGCCAGTGAGTCGGGGATCGCAAAGTAGCCGAGTTCGGGCATCATCAACGCCCAGTCAACATCGCCACATCCCAGGCCACCAAAGGCCTCACCGACCGACAGCGCAGTCAAGCCCTGCTCGGCAATCTTGCGGCGCAACTGCGGGGACCGACCGGCTTCAGTTTCCCAGAGCTCGCGAAGCATTTCAGGGGCGGCTTCGACCAGAAAGAATCGCCGCATGGTGTCGCGAAACAGAATCTGATCCGCTGTAAATTTAAAGTCCATGGACGTCTCCTCAGCGAGGCATACCGAGCATGCGCTCGGCGATAATGTTGCGCTGGATCTCGTTGGTGCCAGCGTAGATAGGCCCGGCCTGGGCGAACATGAACCCCTCCAGCCAGGTGCCGACGTCTTGGGCCGCAGGCGAGTGCGGCAACAGCTCTGCGCGCGCACCGAGTATTTGCATGGCCGTCTCGTGCATACGCTGATCAAGCTCGGACCAGAAAATCTTGTTGGTGCTGGACTCGGCGCCGATATGCCCGCCGGCGATCAGGCTGCTGGCGGTGCGATAGGTCGCGAGCGCGTAGGCCTCTGCTTGCATCCAGGCACTGACTACCGCCTCACGGACCGATGGATCCTGATCGGCCGAAGCCCGGTTCGCCAGATACAGTTGCACCAGCGCTTTGGCGGTCGCCTGGAACCGCGCGGGTGAGCGCAGCATCAAACCGCGCTCGAAACCGGCCGTGGACATCGCCACCTGCCAACCCGCGCCCTCCTCACTCAACCGGTTTTCTACCGGAACCCGTACATCATCGAAGAACACTTCGGCAAAACCGGGCAGACCGTTGAGCTGACGGATCGGACGAACCGTGATGCCTGGAGAATCCAGCGGCACCAGAAGAAAGCTCAAGCCATGATGACGCTGCGAGTTCGGGTCGCTACGGAACATCCCGAACAACCAGTCAGCCCAGACCGCTCGGGTCGACCAGGTTTTCTGGCCGTTAAGCACATAATGATCGCCATCACGGGTCGCTTTGGCACGAATGGCAGCCATGTCCGAGCCAGCATTTGGTTCCGACCAGCCTTGAGCCCAAATGCTTTCACCGCTGGCCATCATGGGCAGGAAACGCTGCTTCTGTTCGGGTGTACCGAAGTCCATCAACGTTGGGCCGAGCAGGAAAATTCCGTTCTGGTTAACCCGCATTGGCGCACCGGCGCGCCAGTATTCTTCTTCGAAGATCAGCCACTCAATCAGATCGCAAGCGCGACCGCCCAACTCCTTGGGCCAGGTCACCATGCTCCAGTTGCCGGTTGCCAGCGTTCGCTCCCATTCGCGATGCTGTTCGAAGCCCTCCGCCGAGTCGAAACTGTCCAAAGGTCGCTTGGGTACATGCACTGCCAGCCAATTGCGGACTTCCTGGCGGAACGCCTGTTGCTGGTCGGTATATTCGAGTTTCATCAAAGGCTCTCCTGGTCAATCCGCGCTGTGTGGAATAAAGCTTGCCTGGCGCTTCTCGACGAAGGCCTGGCGGGTTTCGGCGGAGTCGGCATTCAGATAGGCCTGAAGCGTGAAACCCTGCTCCCAGCGATACTTGTCCTCCAGGTTTCCGTCTTCCACACCATTCAATGCTTCTTTGGCCAGGCGAATCATTGCCGGACTTTTCGCAGCAATTTTGCGCGCGACGGCCAGCGCGGTTTCCCGTAGCTGCGCGCGCGGTACAACCTGCTCGAGCGCACCAAGGCGATAGGCCTCGGCGGCAGTGATTTTTTCTCCAGTGAAGTACATGTGGCGCACTTTCTGTACCGGGAATAGACGCTGCAAATGCGCCCCGCCCCCCATCGCACCACGATCAACTTCCGGTACACCGAACGTTGCGCACTCGGCACCGATAACGATGTCTGCCGCACCGGCGATGCCGATGCCCCCACCCAAAACGAAGCCGTGCACCGCTGCAATCACGGGCACCGGACACCGGTGCACCGCCCTGAAGGTTTCGTAGTTGCCAGCGTTGACTGCAACAATGCGCTCCGGATAGGTCGCCAGCTCTTTGATGTCGACACCTGCGCAGAAACCTCGACCTTCGGCTCGAATCACAATCACATGGACGTCGCTTCGTGTACCTAGAGCATCAATCGCCAGAGCCAGGGCGAACCAGCCCGCGCTGTCGAGGGCATTGACCGGTGGATGATCGATGACCAACTCGGCGACACCGTCTTCTATCGAGCTATGAAATCCTTGAATCATATCTTTACCTCCGGAGTCGTTGCCATCCAGGTCTGAAGAGCGAGCAGCCGTTGACGGGCCTGGACAACGATTGTTTCGATAACCTGTGCACAGCTCTGTAGTCGATCGATGTTGGCAGCCACCTGGCCACTGGGTAGCACGCCGTCGTCGGGACGTCCGTCACTCAATGCCAGGCGAATCAGTTGTGGGGCGTTGGCGGCGCGGGCGGCCATACTCAGCGAGAGCTCACGGTCAGCCCGCCAGGTACTCAGTGCGACGCGCAATAATTGGAAAAAATTCAGATCTGCCTGCTGTTTGTAATACCAGGCACTGCGCAAGGCCTGCCAGGCCTGACATATCACACCCGCCCGCTCCAGACGCTGCAGTGTCGGGTTGTCAATCATCCGTTGCGGCAAGCCGTCTACCGCCAGGGAAACACGGATACTGGCTGGATCTGTAACACTCAAATAGCGTTCCAGCGTGGTGGCCGGCACGGGTGATTCCTCAGTCAGCAAAAAGCGTGTGCCCATTGCTATTCCCTGAGCACCACATGCCAAGGCCGCTGCCAGGCCCCGACCATCGTGCATTCCACCGGCCGCCAGAACCGGTACATTCACCGCATCGAGCACCATTGGCAGGAGCATGCTGGTAGGCACGACACCGGTATGCCCACCGCCTTCGGAACCCTGAATGACCAAGGCGTCAGCACCAAACTCCACGGCTTTACGCGCATGCCTTACGGCACCCACGGTAGGTATGCAAATCACCCCTGCCTGCTTCAAGCGATCGATACTCTGGCGATCCGCACCTCGTCCATAACTTGCTGCGCGCAAACGGTATTTGACGATCAAGGCCAGCACTTGCCCGGCATTCGCCTGGAACATGTGAAAATTGATTCCGAATGGCTGATCAGTAAGCGCCAGCACCTGACGAATTTCCGCCTCCAAACGGTCCGCCGGCAGTGTCGCGGCCGCCAGAAAGCCAAAACCGCCTGCATTGCCGACTGCCGCCACCAGCCGCGCATCCGCCACCCAGCCCATCGCGGTTTGAATCACCGGATAGCGGCAACCCAGCAGGTCACAGATCGGTGTATGCAGGCTCAGGGTCATTTGTTCTGTGCCTCGCCGGAACGGACTTCACCAGGAGTGCGCTGCGAATCAGCCATGGCTTTGGCGTCGTAACCGCCCAATTTGTCACCGGAGATCAACTCATTGTGAGCATGGGCAAAATGGTGCCAGGCAAACGCAGCATCCATGCCGGCTCGTTTGCCTTGCAGGTCTTCGATGTGATTGATCGCCTGTTTGGTCAAGGCCAGCCCCATGCGTGGCATCTTGCCGATCCGTTGAGCGATGCTGTAAGTCTCTTCCTCGAGGTTCTCCCGACTGGCAATGCGGTTGACCATGCCCATCTGGTAGGCCCGCTCGGCGCTCATGCGCTCACCGAGAAACAGAAACTCCTTGGCAATACGTGGGTTCAACTCAAAGGCGTGGGCAAAGTACTCGACGCCCGGAATTCCCATGCGCACAACTGGGTCGGAGAAGAACGCATCGTCGCTGGCAACAATCATGTCGCAAACCCAGGCCAGCATCAGACCACCGGCTACACAGGCACCCTGGACCATGGCAATGGTCGGTTTGGGCAGATCGCGCCAGCGTCGGCACATGCCCAGATACACCTCTTGCTCACGCACATAAAGAAACTCGCCACCCGGCTTGTTCACATGGTCGTACCACAGCGATGCGCGATCAAAACTCTGATTGATGTCTCGTCCTGGCGTGCCGATGTCATGTCCGGCAGAAAAGTGTTTGCCACTGCCACGCAGAATGATGACCTTGACCTCGTCATCATCCACTGCGCGGCGAAAGGCAGCGTCCAGTGCATAGGTCATTTTCGAGTTCTGCGCATTGTTGAACTCGGGACGGTTCATCGTCACCGTCGCGATGCCATCCTGCACGTTGTACAGGACCACCTCTTGCGCACTGTCGACGCCTGTTTCTTGTTGTTCAGCCATACGGTGCTCCCCGTTCTTGCAGCGGCTTCAGGCGGTGCGTACGCCAGGCGGATTGTTTTTGATCACACTTGCTCGCAAGTTGTGCGGATCGAGGCGGCGGATGATTTCCAGCTGCTCTTCGGTCGGTGCCGGCGTCGTCAGAAGATCGTCGATCTTGAGCAAGCTAAAACCGGTGGCACTCTGGACCTGCTCAAAACTCACACCCGGATGCAGGGAAACCACTCGAACCCCATGATTCGGTCCGCGGAAATCCATGACGCACAGATCGGTGATGATCAATCGCAGATCGACAAAATCATTGCGTGCGCCTTCTGGCCAACGTTCTGGGTTGTATCCGGCACCGGAGACCATATCGACCTCGCCACTGACGAATACCCTCACACCGTGGTTAGGCACGAACAACGAGTTGGCGTGATTGATGCTGTTACCTGGCAGTCCGCGAACACCCAGAACGGCGGTTTTCGGCTTGGCGTAATCACCGATCAATGACAAGTTTGTCTGACCGTAGCGATCAATCTGTGTCGGACCGATCATCGCGTGCCGACGACCGCCCCAAACACATTCGAACACTCGGTCGAATGACATGTAGCCTGAATACTTGGGCTGGTACTCGCCACGCGGGCCAAGGGGGATTGGCTCCTCGACCAGAAAGCATTCGCTGTCGGTCATCAATAGCTCCGGGGAATGAGTAAGCTTTGCCAGGCTAGCCCCCAGGCGCGGCACCACGCCGATACCGGAAGCAAGAATTTCACCATTGCCACGCCAGGCTTCGCTGGCGGCGACAATCAACAGCTCAGCAAGGCTGTAGCCAGCGGCGGCGGTAGACGCTTGAGTCATGACGGTTGTCCTTATCTTTAGGCTGCGAAAGCTAGAAAATCGGCAAAGGCAATTTGCTGACGCGCTCGGCGCCTCCGACCTTGCTCAGGTACTCGGTTTCACTGCAGGCAATGAATTCATCGACGTAGCCTTGCCAGCCATTTTCCTGGGTGGCACTGGCGCAATAACGCTTCAAGTGCTCCAGATCCCAGCCGTAGTCGGGGCCACTGTAGGTGGGGTGCGCGCCATAGGGTGCGTGCACCACGCCAGTGACCAGGTAACGCTCGAAAAAATTCAGGCGAGCCATGTCTGGTCCAAGGCCAAAGCAGTCATGCAGGACTTCCGTGCTGACGTAGCACTCTTTGGCGGCACGGGCGAACAGGTGATCAAAGAGCGGATCGCCCCCCTTGACCAAGGTGTTACCCAAGCGGTCCGATTCATTGACATGAATCAGCGCCACATCGAGATTCAAGGCCGGCATGGCGACATAGACCTCACCGTCGTCATAAGGCGAACGCACCGTGCGCAGATCAGGATTGCGGTCAAGCACATCGGTGCCCAAACCGCAGCGAGTCGGCAGGAAAGACATACGCATGCCTGCGGCACGCAAGCCCCACTCGAACATCCCTTCGTCCAGCTCCATGACCTGCAACTCACCGGCTTCACGGGCTTTACGGAAGTAAGGTTCCAGCGGAATGGCGTCGAGTGTGACGAAGCCGAAAATCAGTTTGCTGACTTTGCCCGCAGCACACAGCATGCCCACCTCTGGCCCACCGTAGCTGACGATCGTCAGATCCTTGAGGTCCGAGCGCAGCAGTTCACGAACGATCGCCATGGGCTTGCGACGCGGTCCCCAACCACCGATACCGATGGTCATGCCATCACGCAGTCGAGCGACGACATCCTTTGCGCTGAGTTCTTTATTCATCGTGGGCCTCATTTATCCAGGTGTGCAGTGGCGAGACCGAGACTCCAGTCATGCCCCCAATAGCTGATCGCAGTGGCCTCAAAGACCGAGTGCTGGTTCCAGTCCACGACCAGCCCGCCGTACCCGTACTCCAACGCGAAACCTCCGGGGGTTTCCATGTAGAAGGAAACCATTTCGTCATTGACGTGTTGACCCAGGCTCGCCAGAAGCTTGAACCCCTGCGCCTTGCAACGATCCATGGCCCGTCCGACTTCGGTCATCGAATCGACTTCGGCCATGACATGAATGCAACCGGACGGTGCCTCAGCTTCAAACAACGCCAAGCTGTGCTGACGACCGTTGTTGCAATGGGTGAAGTGCAGACGCTGGACCGGAGCATCGGGACCTGCCTGATGGTTGTAGATATCGGACAAACCGAAGCCCATCACATCGCGGAAAAAGACCCAGGTGGCGTCGAAGTTCGGAGCAGGCAGGACGGTGTGCCCCAGCCCCATCGCTCCCGTAATAAATTTCGGGACACCGACCGGCGAATCGAAAAATTTGAAGTCAGACTTCAGACCCCAGACCACTTCATGGCGATTTCCAGAGGGGTCAAGGAACCAGACCATGTCTTGAAACATGCGTGAAGTCAGCTCAGCCGCGGTTGCCTTTCGCGGACTGACACCGGCGGCCTCCAGCTCGACAAAGGCCTTGTCGAATGCCTGTTGATCGGCCACTTCCCAACCGGAAGCGAAGTAACAATCACGCGGACCCGGTGTGATGACATAGCGATAGGGACGCTCGTCGAGCTTGAGATAGACGCCACCTACTGCCGCCGGTGTCGACATGCAGCCCATTACCTGCTCGCCATAGCGTTTCCAACGGGCAATGTCGGTCGACTCCGCGACCACGTAGGCCAGTCCTCTGATATCGATCATGAGTGCCTCTCAGAAATTTCGATTACCTGATGAGGATTCTCAGACGGATAGCGGGATCAAACATCGTCCATTGAGACTATCGATTCGATAATCAAAAACCCTTGAAGATCAGCGCTTCGATTGCCCGTCGAACCCTGCTGGAGAGGATTCGATGCGCAAGCTGACAGACAGGATTATTGTGTGGCCGATGAGCCAGGCAAAGCGTAGAAAGGGAACCGATCGGTTCCCTTTCCCTTAATCACTACGCACGCTTCCCGTTCAGGAAACCTGCGCTAGCGCCACCGACCGCAGCTCACGCTTGAGGACTTTACCGCTGGGGTTAGTGGGCAGGCTGTCAACGAAATCGACGTAGCGCGGCACTTTATAGTTCGACATGTTCGTGCGGCACCAGGCAATGAACTCCTCGCCATTCATCGACGCACCTGGACGTAACACTACAAAGGCTCGCCCAACCTCCCCCATACGATCATCCAGGACACCAACTATCGCCACTTGAGCGACGGCAGAGTGAGCAGCGATCAATCGTTCGATCTCCGCCGGGTAACAGTTGAAGCCACCCACTATGTACATGTCCTTGAGTCGATCAGTGATGCGCAGACAGCCCGCCTCATCTAGCAAACCGATATCTCCTGTGTGCAGCCAACCCTCGGTGTCGACCACCTCACGAGTGGCGGCATCATCGGAAAAATACCCCTGCATGACGTTGTAGCCTCGAATCAGCACCTCACCCGCCGTACCTGGCACAACCTCCCGGTCGTGCTCATCAACGATCCTCAGCTCAACGCCCGGCATCGCTCGGCCACAACTATGAGCGACCACTTGTGGCGAATCATCTCGGGAGGTCAACGTGGCAAACCCGCAGGACTCCGTCAGACCGTAGCCGGTTAGCACGACTTTGAAACCCAACTCACTACGCATGCGCTCAATCAGGCTGGGGGGGATGGTGGTCGAACCGGTGATGGTTGCGCGCAAGCTTGAAAGATCAGTCGTCGCCAAAGCAGGGTCGGCCAACAAGCTATGGAATACCGTGGGCGGTCCAGGTAATACGCTGATGCGGTCACGCTCGATGGCTTTCAATACGGCCGACGTATCAAAAACCTGTTGCGGCAGGATTGTCGCGCCACGCAACAAGGCTGCCAACCAGCCCGCCTTGTAACCCATGGCATGAAAAAACGGATTGACGATCAAATAGCGGTCTTCTGCGCACAAGCCCATGGCCTGAGCCCAGCCGTCGATAGCTTTCAGGTTCTGTCCGTGTGCGGTCATGACGCCTTTGGGGTTACCCGTAGTGCCAGAGGTGAACATCACATCGCTGAGCATGTCCGGAGTCACCGCTGCCGCACGCTGGAAAGCCACGGAATCATCAATTTCCTGCGCTTTATCGAGAAACTTTTCCCAGCTCAGTTCGGCGGGACGTGCATCATTGAGGACGACGATCTGCGTCAATGAGGACGGACGATGTTCAGCCAGCAACTCAGGATAGTGACTGCCGAGAAACTGCCCGGCACTGAACAGGACGCGCGCACCACTGGATGCCAACACATAACCGGCTTCACTGCCTTTCATGCGGGTGTTGACCGGCACCAACGCCGCACCTGCGCAATGAATACCCAGTGCCGCGACGATCCACTGGCTGCCGTTGGGTGCCCAGATGGCCACTCGGTCACCGGAGTCGACGCCCAGGGCGATCAGCCCCGCGGCGACTCTCAAGGCGTTGAGATGTAACTGTGCGTACGTGAGCGCAACACCGTTTTCCTCGATAGCGGTACGTTCACCGTGGCACTGCGCCGAGTGCGCCAGCATGCGAGGGATTGTCAGAGTATTCGACGCCATGTTCAATAAACCTCAATGTTAAGACGGCCCGGCACGATCAATCCGGGAAGCGCAAAGTGATGTGATCGCTGTCGGCGACCGCCTGGCATGCCAACGTCCAACCTTCGGCCAGCTCGTTTTTGTCCAGGACATCATTCACGCGTAAATTCACTTTTCCGCTCACCAACGTGCACATGCAGGTCGCACAGGCACCGGCGCGACAGGAATAAGGCGCATCGATACCAGCGCGCAGCATGGCGTCGAGCAGGGATTCCTGATTGGTGCAGGTCAATTGGTGCTGCTCACCATCGAGCGTGACGTCAAGACGCACTTCCTTGACCGGGCCATCGCCTTGAATCGGCACGACCTCAGCCCCTTCTTCAGGCAAGGACACGAAGCGCTCGACATGGATCCGTGCCTGGGGAATCTCCAGACCGTGCAACGCCTCGACCGACGCATCCATGAAAGGCCCCGGACCGCAGATAAAACAATTGGCCTGACGCCACGGCCTGGCCAGTTCCGCAAGTTGGGCGACCGAAGGAATACCCTGAACCGAGTCCAGCCAATGCAGGACTTGCAGACGTGATGGGTGGGCGGCCGCCAGGGTTTTCAACTCATCACGGAAGATGATCGAGGCCTCATCGCGGTTGGCATAAATCAGACAGATTCGTCCCGTTCCCGCCACCAATACCGAGCGTAGGATCGACAGCACCGGGGTGATGCCACTCCCCCCACCAAAGAGCAAGAAGTCGCCCTCGAAGGATTTCGGGGTGAATACGCCAGCAGGTGGCAGCACCTGCAACTCATCGCCGGCGTTCAGGTTATCGCAGACCCAATTGGAGCCCCGCCCGTCGCGAACGCGCTTGACGGTGACCCGCATCGCGCCGTCGACCAAGGGCGAACTGGCCAGAGAGTAACAACGGGGCAAGTGCCGCTCGCCAACGGGTAAACGCAACGTGAGGAACTGCCCCGGCCGATAGCGAAAGGTCTCAGCCAACGACAGCGGAACATCGAACACGAGAGACTTGGCGTCCAGCGTTTCTTCAATGACGGTTCGGATACGAAGGGTGTGATAAACCGGGCCGCTCATGTTTTAAAATCTCCTGCTCAACCGAGCGCCACCAGAAATGCATTATCGACTCGCATTTCGGTGCCATTGATGTATCGCGATTCATCCGAGACCAGGAACACGATCAGATTGGCGACATCCTGCGGCTCACAGAAAGGTGATTTGGGATTGTCAGTAAAACTGAGGTCATCATTCCCACTCCAGATGGCAGCCGTCATTGGCGTGCGGATTCCCCCAGGAATGATCGTATTGCAGCGGATTCGATAGCCATGATTGAGACAATGCGCAGCCACGTTACGCGTCAGCGCAGCCACGGCCCCCTTGGAAGCCGAGTAAGCGCACATGCCAGGGTGACCCGCGACAGCGGCGGTGGAAGCGAGGTTGACGATCGCGCCGCCCTTCTCACGCAGCGCCTGAATGGCGTATTTGCAGCCAAGGAAAGTCCCATCGGCATTGATCGAAAGTGTTCGCCGCCACTCTTGCAGACTGGTCTGCTCGATATCGTCCATCGGCAAAATACCGGCATTATTGACGACCGCGTCCAGGCGTCCGAAATGCGCATAAGTCACGGCCATAGCCTGTTCCCAATCGTACTCATCAGCGATGTTCAAGCGTACGAACAGTGCAGCCTCGCCCAAGCGTTGAGCGGTTTCACGACCATTGTGCTCGTCAACATCGGCGACGACCACGCGGGCTCCCTGCTCCACCAGTGCTTGCGCGGCCGCTTGGCCTACACCACTGGCTGCGCCGGTGATCAACACCACCTTGTCTTGCATGCGAGTCTTCAAAAGCGCGCCCCTTACTTTTTTGTAATTGGTTCTGGGATGTCTGGATTCTCGGATTCAATGCGTCTGGACTCATCGTCCAATAGGACTATCGCCAGCGCTTTAAATCTTTGCCGCAAAAAAACGCCCCTTTTACGGGGCGCCATGATCAGTTTGTGAAGGGGAGCGATGATCAAAAAAAATTGCGTGCTACTCCACCACTGCCGAAGAGAACTCAGGAGGGTCACCGAGGAACGCACGATGGGATGGAGGCTGTGTGCCGCCCTCATCCTGCACGCCGTAATCCACTGCCAATTCAGCGGCATAGAAGACTTTTCCTGAACGCGCCTGTCGCTCGCTATCCAGATACAACGCCGCCACTACCCGCCCAAGAAACTCCGGCGTTTCGCCCATGGCCAGCCAGTCGCCGTACTTCTCCGGCTCCGCCGCACAGACAGCCAAGGTCCGCTCGGTTTTGACCAGCCCCGGCCACAGAGACACAACACTGACTCCAAATGCGCGAAAGTCGTGAGCCATGTCATGGGACATTTTGTCGGTCGCAGCTTTTGCACCGCCATAAGCCGGGCCATGCATATAGCAACGTCCGCCAGCGGAAGAAATATTGACGATCAACCCCTGGGTTTCGAGCAGCAAGGGCGCCGCGTGATAACAGGCGACATACACCGAATGCATACCGACCCCGAATAACTCGGTCATTGCCAACGGCTTCTTCCAGAACGGCGCGATATCCGTCAGCTCTGCAGGAATGG
Organism: Pseudomonas sp. IT-P253; assembly: GCF_949768125.1. Lineage (NCBI taxonomy): Bacteria > Pseudomonadati > Pseudomonadota > Gammaproteobacteria > Pseudomonadales > Pseudomonadaceae > Pseudomonas > Pseudomonas sp. IT-P253. The sequence continues at coordinate 339,794 of NZ_CATKPT010000011.1, forward strand.
CGATGGCACAGTTGACCAGAATATCGAGCCGCCCCTGCTCACGCTGAACCCGCTCGAACAAGGCCTGAACCTGAGCGTCGTCGGCATGATCACAGACCACGGGGATGCCCTGTCCGCCTGCCTGGTCGATATCTTCAGCGGTGCGATAAACTGTGCCGGGTAAAGGCGCATCACCTTCACGCACACTGCGTCCAGTCACGTAGACCGTAGCGCCCGCGGCGCCAAGCGCGAGTGCTACGCCACGGCCAACGCCTCGACTCGCACCCGTGACCAGGCAAATTTTTCCTTCAAGCATTTTTCTCTCCCGCAAGATGGTTGGCGGCAATGAAACCGAATGTCAACGCAGGCCCAAGCGTGGCGCCCGCCCCCGGATAAGAAGGCCCGGTTACCGAGGCCGAAGTATTGCCGGTGGCATAGAGGCCGACGATAGGCTGCCCGGACTCGTTCAACACCCGAGCGAACTCATCGGTCACCAGGCCACCCTTGGTTCCGATCTCTCCCGCGTCGAGTTTCAGTGCGTAGAACGGTGGTTTCAGGATCGGTCCAAGACACGGATTCGGCTTGACGGTAGGGTCGCCATAGAACAAGTCATACTGGTTACCGCCCTTTGCAAAATCTGTATCGATACCCGTGGCCGCGTAGCGGTTGATACGCTGCACGCTGTCCGTCAGACCTGCTGCATCGACACCAATGGCGCTGGCGAGGGATTCGAGGGTTTGACCGCGAAAGAACACATTGCCCAGCCAATCACGTGGCAGCAGCGCATCAGGCATGACCGAAGCAGAGACCAGCGGACCTGCGTTGTACTTGCGCCGGAAGTTAGCGTCGAAAATCATCCAGGCCGGTAGATTGGCTTTCGTCCTGGCGTGGTCTTCATACATCGCCAGAACGAAGTCCAGGTAGTCCTGCGCTTCGTTGGCAAAGCGCTTACCCAGTCGATTGACCACGATGCACCCTGGCAAGGCGCGCTCGGAAAACAAGCCGCGTTGTTTCTCCTCACCCGGTACATGTACGGTAGGAGTCCACCAGGCATGCTGCATCAGATCCACCGCAGCCCCCAACTGTTGTCCGGCCAGAATCGCATCCCCGGTATTGCAGGGTGGCGCTGCCGTCCAACCGGTTTGAGTGGGCTTGGGCAAGTACTGTTCACGCATTTGCTGATTGCGCTCAAAACCACCGGCAGCCAGCACTACGCCCTTGCGGGCATGAATGAACAGCTCCCGTCCCTGATGATTCACCTGTACGCCAACCACACGGCCGCCCTCTTCTCGCAGGCTTTTTAACGGTGTGTTCAACCAAATCGCAATGTTGCGATCCAGCAACGAGCGCAGCAGCGAGCCCACCAGCGCGTTGCCCATGGTCAACCGACGATCGCGCTTACTGCGAAGCCGTCCAGGCAAGTCCAGCCAGTACTTGCAACCCAGCTTGAACGCGAGTTTCTTCCAACCGGGCACACGGGCCAACAGGGTCATGGCTTCGAACGTGGTCATGCCCATTCGCCCGAATATCAGCATGGTGGGAGAAGTTTCACGCAACCGGGATAATAGCGAACCGAGGGAGCGACCATCGAATGCCAAAGGATCGAGGGTCCGGTAGCCAAGTTTGGCACCAGGCAAATCCTGATAATAATCGGCGTAATTGGGCACGGCGCGATAACGCATGCGCGTCTTTTCTTCGGCATAGCGCAACATGAGTGGCGCCTGTTCCACATAGGCACGAATGCGCTCAGGGGCCACTTCTCCCTTGGCCGCAGCAACCAGATACGCCTTTGCGTCTTCTATGCTGTCGCTACCGCCGCTGGCTGCAATGTGGTCGTTGTTGGGAATCCAGATCCCCCCACCCGACACTGCAGACGTGCCGCCGTATTTGTCGGTTTTTTCGATCACCAGTACCGACAACCCCAAGTCGTGGGCTCGGGCAGCCGTCAGCATCGCGCCCGCCCCGGTCCCGACCACCACCACATCGTATGCTTCTTCCCGGCTTGCTATCGCATTCATGGCCTGATCTTGTCGTTATTATTGGCGGGACTGAAAGACGCCCAGAGGCGCTTAAACAGTAGTGTCTTTATTCTCAAGACCACAGAGCACCCCACCGAAGTTGCGCCCCACAGGGTCTGCATAGTTGGCGACGTGTGCTCGCCCCGCATGAATATCGAGGAAATAGCGCACCACCGGATGGCTTTGATAAAGCCCGGAACCACCACAAGCCTTGAGTAGACGACTGACATGATGCGCGCAGATTTCCGGCGCCTGAGACGATTGAAAGCGATACAGCAAACGGTCTTCGATAGGGGCCGGCTCCCCCTTCTCAGCAGCGCTCATTAGCGCCTCGAAATTGCGAAACAATGTCGTTTTCAGTTGATCAACCGCTGAAGCTGCTTCGCTGGCCACCAGTTGAGCCGATGGATCATTGGCGGTCGCACCGAGGAAATTGCGGCTGACTTGAACTGCGGCACTCGCTCGAAATGCATTCAGCGCGCCCTGCAGACCACCGATACAGGAAGACGACACTGCACGCACAAACACCTGTGCAAATGGCAAGAGGTACAGCGGCGCATCGTTGATGGCCAAGCCTGGACGGGCCGCTACTGAATCGTCACGGGTGCGATGGGTTCGATACTCCGGAACGAAAACATCCTCGACAACAATATCGTGGCTCCCAGTGCCCTTGAGGCCGAAGGTATTCCAGTTGCGGACGATCTCGAAGTCACTTTTTGGCAACAGAAAAGTCCGGTATTCCGGCGTACCACCCTCGTTGCAGGGAGGAACCATTCCCCCTAGAAAAATCCACTCAACATGTTCGCAACCGCTGGAGAAACTCCAACGACCACTCAAACGAAACCCCTTCTCTGCCGGCGTGACTTTACCGACAGGCATGTAAGTTGACCCCACCAGAGTGGAAGTATCGCTCCCCCAAACGTCGTCCTGGGCACGCTCATCGAACAAGGCCATCTGCCAGGGATGGACTCCCAAAACGCCGTAGATCCAGGCGGTCGACATGCAGCCCTCGGCCAAGGTCATCTGCACCTTGTAGAACGTCGCCGGTGACATTTCATAACCGCCATACCGTTTGGGCTGCAAGACACGAAAGAAACCGGCTTCCAGCATTTCACCGACCGTTTCATCGGGGACCTTACCGTCTCGCTCGGCCTGTTCTGCACGCTCAAGCAACCGCGGCACCATCGCGCGAGCACGCTGTACGAGGTCGTACTCACTCGGGATCGCCGTCTTGGGTACGGACTGAATGGACATGCAATTTCTCCCTATAAAAGCCTGATGGTCACACCAGAGACTGTGTGCCTTTAACCCTATCCTTCCATTCGCACGGGCCCCAGGCATCGTCCAAAAAGACTAACGGCCAGCTCCTCCCCCGACGGGTGTTTCACTGACGCAAAAAAAAGGCGAACCAAGATCAACCCGGTCCGCCCTCCACCCGTCTTGCATTTGTCAAATCATGCCGTGCGACCGGCCTGTAGCGGCGTGGAACATTGATCCCCGGAATCTTCCTGCTCGAACACGTGATGCATCGCAGGCGATGCCACCTTGGTCACGGTTTCGAAGATCTTGCGCTCACCGACATCCGCTGGCAGATCTACGACGTCGGTGTAGAACTGCGAGTACCACTTGCGTAACTGATAAATCGGGCCGTCGTTCTCACAGAGCATAGGATTGTCGATTCTCACCTTGTTATCCCAGATCACTTGGTCCTGGGCAAAGGCATCGAACACTGCCTTCGAATACGCTTCGGCCAACGCTTCGTTCTCGGCGTCCGACATCCCTGGCACGCGCTTGACGATCACACCAAAACGCTGATGAAAGCTGTTGAGATCCCGCGGCACATGCGAGTTCAACAGGATCGACTCAATGGCCATACCGCCTTGTTCGGCGATCATATGGGTGATGTGGTAAGCCGGTCCGAAATAGGTGTTGTAGGTACTCAACCCCCCTTCCGTCAGCGTTTCACTGCCACCAATGGTGATTTGACTGGCCTTGTGCCCTTCAAAAATGTTGGCGAAATAATCATTCGGAGCATGGTGGACCGCATTAAAGTGACCTTCGTCCGCCAAGTTGTCGACCAGCTCGCGGCAGTTGGTATTGAACAGCCAATACTTGACGCTCCAGTCCGTCCACTCATTAGAGAAACAGGCATCGATGCGCGGAATCTCGACTTCTGGCGGCGGTGGATTACCCTCCGGGTCGTTGTAGACGAACAACAGTAGATTTTGCTCACGAGTTGGCCAGGTTTTGGTCTTGGCTCTTGGCGGAATTCGTTTGCAGTAAGGAATACTGTTGCACTTGCCATCCGCCCCCCAACTCCAGTGATGGAAAGGACAAACGACAGAGTTGCCTTGCACTTCTCCCATACTCAGATCGGCGCCCATGTGAATGCAATACGCATCGAGTATATGCACATTGCCATCTTCACCCTGAAAGGCCACCAACTTGGTGCCAAACACATCGAGCTTATGTGGCTTGCCGTTTTTGTAATCCTGCGCCAACCCCAGACAATGCCAGCCACGGGCGTAACGTTCCGGGATCGCTTGTGTCTCGATCTTGTGTCCCAGTGCCATCTCTCTCTCCTCAAAACGAAGCGCACGTTGGCGCCAAATCCAGCCGGACCACATAAAGCGCGCGCGTCAGGCACGCATCGCGCTCAGGTTTTGCTCACGTTAGGCGCCACCTCCGATCTGCACATACCCCATTTGGACGAGTTGCCGATTAGTCCGTGCGGACGATGCTGCGCGGACGTCTCTCGCGCTAGAACAATGTTTATTTCAAAGCTGGAGCACGACCCCCATGCGCATCTGCAAAAACTCGGTAGCTGTCGTGACCGGCGCGGCCAGCGGCATCGGCAAAGGCCTAGTACTTGCACTGGCCAAGCGCGGCTGCAAGCTGGTGCTGGCGGATATCAACTTGACTGGTCTGGAACAGGTCCATGCCGAGGTGAGCGCGCAGGGTGTCACGGCCCTGTCTATCGAAACGGATGTCGCCGAGTCCGCTGCTGTTGAGAACCTGGCCATAAGGGCATTCGAACAGTTCGGCCGCGTCGACCTGCTGATCAATAATGCTGGCGTGCTGAGCAGCGGTGCCAGCTGGGAACTCGATGTACAAGAATGGAAGCGTGTGCTGGATATCAATCTGTGGAGCGTGATTCACGCCATTCATGCCTTCATCCCGCGCCTGCTCAATCAAACAGGTGGCGCCCATGTCGTGAACATCGCCTCACTGGCCGGACTTACGAGCGGAGCCTGGGTGGCACCCTATACTGTGTCCAAACATGGAGTAATTGCTCTGAGCGAATGCCTGGCTGCAGAAATGGCAGCTACTGGACATCCCATCACCGTCTCGGTGGTCTGTCCTGCTGCCATCAGCACAGGTATCGCCCGAAACCTGAATGACAATGGCTCTGTCCACAGTGGGGATCTGAATGCACATTTACGTGATTTGATCAGCCATGCCATGTCCCCCGAAGTTCTGGCTGAAATAGTGCTGGCCGGGATCGAGGCACAGCAGTTCTGGATTTTCCCTCAACAGGAAGTTCGCACAGCGGCCGAGCGCCGACTACAACGCATTTTGGCAACCACCAAGCACGATTGATTACCTCCATAACGAACAGGAACAGACTCATGCCACTTCACCCACAAGCCAAGGCCGCCCTGGAGTTACTGTCCTTGATGCCGCCGATGGACTACAGCATGGACGGCGCCCAGATCCGCGCTGCCTTGGCCCTGATGCCCGAAGGCCAATCACCCTTCAGTCCCGGTGATGAGGTGCGACGTATCGAAGACCTCAGTATCGAAGGTCCCGTTGGCCGACTGAGCCTGCGCCTGTATTATCCCGACGCTGAAGGACCGCTACCCATTACGCTTTATCTGCACGGTGGTGGCTTTGTCTTCGGCTCGCCACAGATGCACGACAACGTCTGCCGTTGTCTGGCTAATCGCGCAGCAAGCCTGGTTGTGTCGGTCGACTATCGCCTGGCGCCAGAAGCGAAATTTCCCGCGGCCTTGGATGATAGCCTTGCCGCGCTGAACTGGATCATCACGAACGCCGCCTCACTCGGTGGCGACCCAAGTCGCATAGCCATCGCCGGTGACAGTGCCGGAGGTAATCTGGCCACTGTGATCGCCAACATCGACGCACAAAACGCCGCACCGACACTCTGCCATCAAGTGCTGCTGTATCCGGTAACCGACTGCCGCTTCGACAGCCCCTCCTACCGGGCACGTGGCGAAGATTACTTTCTTACCACTGAAATGATGCAATGGTACTGGGATCAGTACTTGCCTGATCAATCGGCGGCGAACGACCCACACGCCTCTCCGTTACGAGCCACTCTTTCACCTGCCGTGGCGCCAGCCACCGTAATCACCGCCGAGTATGACCCCTTGTGCGACGAGGGCGAGGCGTATGCCAAAGCACTGAGGGCGGCAGGAGTCATTGCTCGCCTCCACCGGTGGGAGGGGCAAATCCATGGTTTCGCCAGCATGCTCGGGGTTATTGATGCGGCCGACGAGGCCTTGAGCGTGGCAGCGACTGCCTTGCAGCTTGCCTTCAAAAAAGCACAATGAAAAAAATGCCCCAGCCTGAACACCGGCTGGGGCATTTAAGTATCGCTGACTCTGCGCTCAACGCTCGCTATTGGAAGGCACTGGCACCGCGTTGGCTACGCGCTTGCGTGCGACTAACAAAAGCATGACCGCCAGACCAATGAAGAGCAGCCCGACGCCAAAAAATGCACCATGGATACTGTAAAGTGTCCGTAGAGGACCTACCGCCAAAGGGTTAAGGAATTGCCCGAGGAACACCGCGCTCAAGAGCAATCCAACCGCCCGTGCTCGCACGGATTCCGGCGCACGGGACAAAATCATTGATACCGTAATCGGCTCCACCAGACCCGCCCCAATCCCGGTAATCACACAACCCAGGATCAATCCGAAGACGCTGTGAGCTGCGGCCATGACCAGGCTGCCGATGCCCAGAGCGAGCGCCGTGAGCACCAACACTGCTCTTGGCTCTAAACGACGGCGCAAGTAACCGAAGCTACCGGCGGCAATCGCAGCCACCAGTGAGTATGCCGATAGCACGAGGCCTCGAGTCGTCGCGCTTTCTACTCCATCCGCCTCAAGCAGGAACGGCCCCTGAATACCCGGCATGAATAGGCCAATGGTCAAAACAATGGTTAGCAAATAAAGAGGCCAAAGGCTGCCTATCGGAAACTTGACGTCGCTAACGATACGCTCTACAGCACTATGCCTAGCCACTACAAACCAGCCGAGAAGCACCACAGGCAAACCTAACAAATAGAGTATGAAAGGCCCTCGCCATCCCAGTAAGTCCACCAGATGCCCGCCGGCGACCATCGCGACTATGGCCATCAGCGCCGCGCCCGCCCCGGCAAAACCGAGTACGCGCTCACGAAGGTGTCCCTGGAAATCCCCCGCCAATGCAAATGAAATGGTTAGCAGCCCACCGCCAGCAACACCCAACAATAATCGTGAGCCGATCAGCAACCAGGGATCGCTCAACAACATCACACAAGCACCCGAAAGGCTGAACAGAAACAGACAACTGAGCAGTACCAATCGACGCCCAATACGCTCAGCGAGATAGCCCATGAGAGGAGCGGCGAGAATGACCATGACCGCTGGAATCGTCATCACCAACTGTGCAAAGAGTGCCCCGTCACCTTCAGCGGCGAACTGTACCGCCATGGCCGGTAGCGCAGGCGCCGCAGCCATAGGGATCAGTGCCACCAGCGCAGGGCCGGCCACAACCACACACGCTTTGGCGTTTTCATTGGCGCCGATAGCGGCCGCCGTACTGCCATCGTTCATCAGGTCATCCTCTGCTTATTCTTGTTTGAGAATCGGACACTACATTTGCGGGCAGAAAATAACCACTCAAGGCCACTCCAGCCTGACCGCACCACTGGCATGCACGATTTCATTCCCGTATGCATGCATCTCAATTTCAACCCAGCGCATTGACGTGGCCCCTGAGTCGCTGACAGTACCCTCAATGCGTAACGTATTGCCTGCATAACACGGAGCACCTAGCCGAATGCTCATCCTGCTAAGACGCGCCTCGGTTCCTGCCCATTGACTGACGAAGCGCTCGACATAGGCAGCGCTTGAAAAGATATTCAAGAAAAGCTCTGGGTGCCCCAACTTACGGACTGTATCGATATCATGGTGAATTGGATGAAAATCACGGGTGGCCATGGCACTGGTAACGATGCTGCTGGTCGTCACCTCAGCCCGCAATGTCGGTAAAGATTGGCCGACGCAAATATCTTCAAAACGCACAGGCGAAGTACTGGTCATGATGACTCCCTCGGCACATAGCACAACTGACGGAAGTGCAGGACTGCAACCTTTTCATCGTCCTGAGCAAATACATCCTGGCGCACAGTGAAGAAGTAACCGTCACCCAACCCTGTGGTTTTGCGATCACTCACCAACACAAGGGTACTGACGCTATAAAGCTGCTCCCCCGCGCGAAGGTATCGAACGAACTCCTGATCAACATTGACGCCAACCAGACCGGTATAACCTCCCTCACTGAACAGCCGGATAATTTCCGTCGCATCCAATTGCGCCGAGCCTTCCGGCCGCCAGCCTGAAGGGCCCGGCTGAAGCCAGACCTGCAACATACTCGGTGGGGCCAACAACTGTGCGTCACTGCATTCACCCACGCCTACCCGATAGCGTGGATCATCGACGCCGTGAGCCTCGCACCAGTGCCGAATCATGCTTGGATTCACGGGATCACACGCCAATACCCGAGCATAAGGCTGATCGAGGCGCGCTTGAATCCGTGATAACCAATCACCGGTTTGGGCGTTCACGCTCATAACACCTCGAAAAGCCCGGCGGCTCCCATGCCACCGCCGATACACATGGCCACAACGACATATTTAACGCCGCGACGTCGGCCTTCGAGCAAGGCATGGTTGACCATCCGCGTGCCACTCATTCCAAAGGGGTGTCCAATGGCAATAGCGCCGCCGTTGACGTTAAGCCTGTCCTGAGGAATACCCAACTGATCGCGGCTGTAAATCACCTGACAGGCAAATGCCTCGTTGATCTCCCACAGCCCAATATCCTTGACCGCCAACCCGTGCTGTTTGAGTAGTTTGGGAATCGCATAAACCGGACCGATGCCCATTTCTTCGGGCTTACAGCCAGCCACCGCAAGGCCGAGGTAAGCCCCAAGCGGTTGTAATCCACGGCGTTTTGCTTCAGAAGCACTCATCAGCAAACTGGCGGCAGCTCCGTCGGACAGTTGCGAGGCGTTGCCCGCGGTTATGTGTTCTCCTTCAGCAATCCAATTACCCCCCTTCCAAACCGGCTTCAGGTTCGCCAGGCTCTCGAGTGTTGTATCTGCCCGATTGCATTCATCCTGGGTCAGGGTGACCAGTTCATGGCCAAGGCTGTTGCCTTCTTTGTCGAACAGCTGTTTGGCCGTGGTGATGGGTACGATTTCCTCGCTGAATAGCCCATCACGTTGAGCCGCTGCGATACGTTGTTGGCTTTGCAGGGAGTACTCATCTTGCAAGGCACGCGGGATCGCATATTTCTTCGCGACGATTTCAGCGGTTTCAATCATCTGGATATATGCGCTGGGCGCGACCTCCAGCACAGCTTTGGACTGGAGCCGATAAGTGTTTTTGTGTTTGTTCTGGATCAGCGAAATTGACTCCAGACCACCGGCCACTGCAATGTTCAGTTCGCCACACATGATGCCCTTGGCGACCGTTGCGATGCTCATCAATCCCGATGCGCACATCCGGTCCACCGCCATGCCAGGCACAGAGTCAGGCAGGCCGCCCGTGTAAGCGCACAAGCGACCCAGATTGTAGCCCTGAGTCCCCTGCTGAGCCGCTACGCCAATGACCACATCATCGACCTCGGACGATTCGATTCCTGCCCGTTCGACCACTGCACGCACTACATGACCACCGAGTACTGGCGCTTCAGTGTCATTAAAAGCCCCTCGATAGGCCTTGCCCATTGCCGTGCGCGCTACGGATACGATGACCGCCTGTGTCATTTGTCATTTCCTATTCTGAAGAAGTAGAACCTGGCCAGATGCTGGCCGAGAGAACAAGCTGACTCATCGTCCATCAGGACTAGAGCAAAGGCCGGGGATTCATTCGTTGTTCACACATGCCGCATTGAGAAACGCAGGGCGCTCGCCCCCGCCGTGGACCAGCAGGTCTACCCCACTGATGTACGCTGCTTGCGAAGAAGCCATGAACAAGCAGGCTTCACCGATATCCGAAGGTTGTGCCATACGTCCAAGTGGCACGGTAGCGGACACCGCAGCGATGCCGTCATCATCGCCATAATGCAAATGAGACTGCTCGGTTTGTACCAGCCCGGGGCTGACGCAGACCACCCGGACTTTGGGCGCCCACTCCACTGCCAAGGATTTGGTCAAACTGAGCACGCCAGCCTTGGCCGCCGCATAGGTAGCACTACCCGGCCTGGCCGAGTAAGCGCCCACGCTGCCGATGAACAGAATGACTCCTCCTGTGTCCTGATCCTGCATAAGGGCATTCGCCCGCAATGCAGTAAGCAATGGTGCGGTCAGGTTCAGGCTGATCAACGACTCGTGGAAGCGGGCTGAACCGCTGGCTGCAAGAGAATAAGGCGTACCGCCGGCATTTTTTACCAGCACATCAAGCCGGCCATAGCGCTCTTGGATATGGGTGAAGAGTCTGTCCAGGTCGGCGCTCTCGCGAATATCCGCAGGAAAAAAATCCGCCGATCGCCCTTCTGCGCCCGGTAATGTCAGCGGAGCATTACGTCCGCACACCAGTACTGTGGCGCCGGCCTTCAGGAAGCACTCTGCTATCCCGTATCCAATGCCTTTGGTGCCACCTGTAACCAACACCACTTTATTGGTGAAATCTCGCTCGACAGTCATACCCGGTGCTCTCTCTGGAATTGGCCTTTGGATCTGATCCTAAAGGTCAAACAGATGGGTGTCTTAGTCTGAAGAGACGATAGAGAGCCTTCACTGAATGCACGAGAAGCCAGGCGGAAGCGAAAGTGCCGCTTCCAATCTCCGTTTGGACTATGACGGCTGCCAGGCCTCTGAGTAGAGCCGAACAAAAAATACAACAACAAGGAACTGTCACATGACTTGGAGTTCTGACCCCGTAGTTTTCAACGTGCAGATTGTATCGACGCCCCTGAAAACGCTTGGAGCTGAAATACAATGAATGGCGAAAAGTTAGCGGCCCTTGAAATGCGTCTCGCGGAGGTTGAAGCCCGTCTGGCAATCATAGATCTTGAGGCAGAATATGCACGGAGTTGGGATGCCGGTGATGGTGATGGCTGGGCAGCGCTGTTCACAAGTGATGGCGTGCTCGACTTGGCCCCCGCCGGTGCTCAAGAACGTCAGATCATCACCGGAAGCGCACAACTCTCAGCCTTCTGCCGGGACATCGACGCCTTCTACAAGGGGCTGCACTTCATGCATCTTCCCCGAATCCAGCTCATCGGTGACAGGGCTTATAGTCGGTTGCATTTTCAGTGGATTGGTTTGTTCAGGCCTAACGCCAACTATAATGGGCAGCGAAGTGCTGCAGGTTACTATGATGTTACTTATCACCGCGTGAATGGCCGGTGGTTTATAAAACATCGGTTGGACAAGGCTGTCTCCGCCCAGACCGTGGAAAACTTCGATCTCTACATTAACGGCGATTTCGGCCCAAAAGCGACGGACGATAATTTCCCCAAGTGTTAAATCAATGCTCGGGTGTTCTAGATACATGAAAAACCGGAGCCTTGCAGATACACGAAAATTTTAGACGCTTTCGGCCAGGTCTGGCCGCTCCCAGTCGTGCTTGAACTCGGTGAAACGATCGAGCATTTCGTACAGCCTTAAGTTCATCGACCCCATGTTCAGCGACGCCAGTTCCGGCTTGAGCTGTGCCACAGGCTGCAGGCGTTCTTCCACGCCCATGGTCGGTGCACCGCCGGTGGTGATGTTGATCACCACGTCACTTTGGCCTTGATTTGCGCCAAACATAACCCAAGCGTCCGGCCATCGACGCGATGTGGATCAGTTGCGCGCGGGGTGACGCTTTGAGCAGTCCACCGCGTAATGGGCAAACCGGTATTGTCCAGTGAGGTTGATGTCGATGGTGCGCTGCCATTCCTCATCGGTGATCGCGTCGATCCCGGGCGGTCGGCCCGGCGTTCCTGGCGTTGCTGACCAAGACATCGAGTCCCCCGAACTGCGCGCTGAACCTTGAACACCGCTTCGATCTGCGCCGGGGCACCCACGTCGCACAGGTGGCGACGCTGTTCGGGTAACGATCGCGAAACACGGCAAGGGCAGCTTAGCTGATCCCATCCCGCTGATGCTTTGTTCATTGAGAGCGCAGCCGCTTGCAAAAACGTTTGAGGATGCGAGCACGACAGCAAGGCCTAATGGGCTCTTGAGCAATATTGTTTTCATTGTTTGAACTCTATGGGTATCACTGAGATGAAACAGTAGAAGCGACGCATCCCCATACTTATTCATATGACCAATTCAGTCTTTAGTCACCAATCAGATAAATAAAATGCCCTTCGACGGATAGGAAGAAGGGCAAAGTGAAAAGCCGTTTTGATGATCTGGTGCTGACCCGGGTATGCCGTAAACCTTTAGCCGAGGGTCAAGGCATGAGGCTACGCAAGATGAGGTTGGAGGTGAGCGTGGGCGCTTCCTCGACGAAATCGAGGTTGTACTGCAGCAGCAAAGGATTGACGAATGGCCGTAGCGCGAGATGAATCGCTTCTACTGTCTCGTCCAGTGGAGTCTTGCGTTCAAATTCGCCAATCTCTCGCCCTTCCCGCACGATTTGCGACACGAAGCGTTTGATCTGTGCGTCATAAGCCTGCGTACTAGGCCAGCTTTCCGACGCCGCGAATGCTGCAATGTCATAGAGTTTTCGGTCGTTGAAGAACAGATTCACACCTGTGGCGATCACCGTTTTGACCAAACGTCGAAAGCGCTCCGTCGGCGACAGGCCTTCCACATTGATAGCCTGCTCCACAGTCGCGACGATTTCTGCCAGACAATTAGCGCAGATGGCTTCACCGATCGCCTGCTTGGAATCAAAAAATTTGTAGATGTAGGCCTTTGAAAACCCGATGGCCTTGGCCAGGTCGGAAACCGTGGTTTTGCCGTAGCCGTACTGACTGAAGTGTTCATTGGCCGCCGCGACAATCTGGTCTCGAATGTCGTGATCGGCTGGGCCGCGGGAGCTGGAGCTGGAGCTGGAGCTGGAGCTGGAGCTGGAGCTGGGCGAGGATATTGATGACTGGTTCATGCGAACAGCCTACTCATCTCAAAGGCGGTTGACAACTTGTGACCAAATTGTAATATCGTCACATATCTGAGAATCCGGCCTTAACCTGTCGTGCCTTCTGTTCAGATATTGGTGTCAGGCAAATCCAGATCAGGTCTTTTCGCATATCAAGGCCGGAAAAGAGCCACCATCACAATTTTAGGATTGGCAGGATACCCGCCAACTCTAACCCTCAAAGCAACCTTTAAATGGCAGAATCCCCTTAACTTGTTGTTTCGGAGACCACCATGCTTCGCGCATTTGAACAAAGACTCGACCCCTTCCCGCCCGACGAGGTACCACCGCCACCCGAAGGCCTGGCTCGGTTCCTTTGGGCGTGCACACGGGGCGCCCGCGGCTATATTCTCGCGTTTGCGCTGCTCAGTGCCGGTGTGTCGATCTACGAAGCCTGGCTGTTTTCTTTCCTCGGTCAGGTCGTGGATCTGCTCTCGACCTGGCAAGCTGGTGGTGATGCGGCTGCGCAGGAAAGTCGCGTGTTGTGGGGCATGGGCATCGTAATGGTGGCCAGCATCGGGCTGGTGGCGTTGCGTACCATGGTGCAGCACCAGATATTGGCGATCAATCTGCCGTTGCGGCTGCGTTGGGATTTCCACCGCCTGATGCTGCGGCAAAGCCTTTCATTCTTTTCCGATGAGTTCTCCGGCCGGGTCACCACCAAGGTGATGCAGACTGCGCTGGCCGTGCGCGACGTGCTGTTCACCCTTATCGAGATCGCACCCGGAATCGGGGTGTATTTCATCGCGATCATCGCACTGGCCGGCGGCTTCGCACTGAAACTGATGCTGCCTTTCGTTGCCTGGATCGTGTTGTTCGGGCTGGCCATGCTCTACTTCGTGCCCCGCTTGGGGAAAGTCGGACAGGAACAGGCCCATGCGCGCTCCTCAATGACGGGACGTATCTCAGACGCCTACACCAACATCACGACAGTGAAACTGTTCTCCCATTCCAATCGTGAAGCGCACTTCGCGCGCGCGGCCATGGAGGATTTCAAGCAGACCGGTTTTCGCCAGATGCGCCTGGTCAGCCAATTCGAGATCGTCAACCAGGCGTTGGTGGTGGCGTTGATCATGGCAGCCGGCGGTTATGCACTTTGGCTGTGGCACCTGGGCGAAGTCGGCACAGGTGCCGTGGCGGCGATTACCGCCATGGCGTTGCGTATCAACGGCATGTCGCACTGGATCATGTGGCAAATGACCTCGCTGTTCGAGAGCATCGGCACCGTGCAGGATGGCATGACAACCCTGACCCGCGGCCCCAAGGTGCAGGACGCGCCGGACGCGGGCGTGCTGGTGACCTCCGGCGGGGCAGTAACCTTCGATAACGTGCGCTTCAACTACAATGGCGAACGCCAGGTGCTCGATGGCCTGAGCCTGAACATTCGTCCGGGCGAAAAAATCGGCCTGGTAGGCCGCTCCGGCGCGGGCAAATCCACGCTCATCAACTTGCTGCTGCGCTTCTATGATGTCGACAGCGGGCAGATTCGCATTGACGGGCAAGACATTGCGCACGTGACACAAGACAGCCTGCGCAGCGCCATCGGCATGGTCACCCAGGATACTTCCCTGCTGCACCGCTCCATTCGCGACAACATCGCCTACGGCCGACCCGATGCAAGCGACGCACAAATCCGCAGTGCCGCGGCCAGTGCCCAGGCCGATGAGTTCATCAGCCAACTGAGCGACCGGCAAGGCCACACCGGCTACGACACCTTGGTGGGCGAGCGCGGCATCAAGCTTTCGGGCGGCCAGCGCCAGCGCGTCGCGATTGCCCGAGTGATGCTCAAGAACGCCCCGATCCTACTACTTGACGAGGCTACCAGCGCGCTGGATTCGGAAGTCGAAGTGGCGATTCAGGAAAGCCTCGATGAAATGATGAAGGGCAAAACCGTCATCGCCATCGCCCATCGGCTGTCCACGATTGCGGCGATGGATCGACTTATTGTCATGGATGATGGGCGCATTAACGAACAGGGCACCCACACCGAATTACTCGCCAGGAACGGCATCTATGCGCGGCTGTGGCACCATCAGAGTGGCGGGTTCCTGGGTGAGGACCGGGGGGTGACCGAGGTGATGGATCAGGTATGAGCGTGAACGGCCCGGGATGATCTGCAAGCGGCTGCTTTGAGTCCGGTTGCAGCCAGGCCGTCCTGGTCTGCGCAAGACTATCTGCTCCTCGCTCAGGCGGACTTCAGGGAAAAACGCGAATCCGGGCGATTCAAGCCGTAATGCTCGCGCAGGGTACTGCCCGAATATTCACTGCGGAACAGGCCACGCTTTCGCAGTATCGGCAGCACTTCATCGAGGAACACTTCAAAACCTTCGGGGAACGCTGGCGGCATCACGTTGAAACCATCGGCGGCACCACTGCGGAACCACTGCTCGATCAAGTCTGCAATCCGCACCGGCGTACCTACCGGCACCCAATGCCCACGAGCACCCGCCAGGCGATTGATCAGTTGGCGCAGCGTCGGTTTCTCGCGGTCGACAATGTCGATGATCAATTTGAAACGGCTTGACTGGCTTTCACTGCTGTCGAAGTTGATCAGGTGGCGCGGGAACGGTGCATCCAGATCGTGCCCGGTCAGGTCGACCCCCAACAGGCGGCGTAGCTGACCTAACGAGATGTGCGGCAGCACCAGTTCGTTGAGCTCGTCGAACTTGCGCTGGGCTTCGGCTTCGGTGCTACCGATGTAGGGGCTGATGCCCGGGAGAATTTTCAGCTGGCGAGGATCGCGCCCCGCCGCCTTCGCTCGAGCACGGATATCGTTGGCGAATTCGGTCGCGCTTTGCAGGGTCTGGTGCGCGGTGAAAATCGCTTCGGCATGCCTGGAAGCGAAATCACGGCCATCTTCAGAAGACCCCGCCTGCACCTGCACCGGCCGCCCCTGTGGCGAGCGCGGAGAGTTGAATGGGCCCTTTACTTTGTAGTGGGTACCTACGTGGTTGATCGCATGCACCTTGTCACCATCGGCAAACACTCCGGAAGTCTTGTCCAGCACCAGCGCATCGTCCTCCCAGCTGTCCCACAGGTCACCGACCACCTGCACGAATTCTTCGGCCTGAGCGTAGCGGTCAGACGCCGAGGGATGTTTATCCAGACCAAAATTGGCGGCTGCAGCGGCCATGGAAGTGGTTACGATGTTCCAGCCGGCGCGCCCCTTGCTGAGGTGGTCCAGCGCGCTGAATGAGCGGGCCAGATTGTAGGGTTCGCTGTAGGTCGTGCTGGCCGTGGCGATCAGTCCTATGCGTTGGGTCACTGCGGCAATCGCTGCCAGCCAGGTGATGGGTTCGAAACGAATGCGCAAACCCTCATGCCCGCTTTCAGCCAGTGAAGGAGAATCCGCGAAGAAAATCGCATCAAGTTTCTCGTGTTCAGCACGCAGTGCCAGTTGCTGGTAATAGCCGATATCCATGGAGGATTCCGGCACCGATTGTGGGTGACGCCAGGCCGCTTCGTGATGGCCGTTCGGATAGATAAATAGGTTGAGGCTGAGCTGGCGTTCGGACATTTCCCGTTCCCTGAAAAAATTGAGTTTGAAAAAAAAATTGCGCACGGCGTCAGGCGCAGCGTCTCAGTGCAGCTCGGCAAAATCGCTCAGCACATCGTCGCGCAGGGCAATGAAGCGGCTGTCACTGCGGTTGCGTGAACGCGGCAAGTCGATGTCGAGGATGCGCCGGATGCGGCCGGGGTTGGGCTGCATCACCACCACGCGGTCCCCCAGGAATACCGCCTCATCAACATCGTGCGTGACCAGGATCATGGTGATTTTTTCCTTGACCCAGATGTTTTGCAGCTCGCCCTGTAGGCGCGCACGGGTCAAGGCATCGAGGGCACCCAGCGGTTCATCGAGTAGCAGCACGCTCGGGCGATTGACCAACCCGCGGGCTATGGCCACGCGTTGCGCCATGCCGCCGGATATCTGATGAGGGTAGGCATCGATAAAGTCTTGCAGGCCGACCAGCTCAATGTGCTCGCGCACGGTGTCGCGTTTCTGCCCAGCGCTCAGGGGTGAATTCTTGAGGCCGACAGCGACGTTCTGTTCCACATTGAGCCAGGGGAACAAGCGGTGGTCCTGAAATACGATGCCACGTTCCAGGCCAGTGCCTTCGATGGGTTTGCCATCCAGCAGGATGCGCCCGTCATATTCTTCGTCCAGTCCAAGAATCAGTCGCAGCAGCGTGGATTTGCCGCAGCCGCTGGCACCGACGATGCTGATGAACTCCCCGGGAGCGATGTCGAGGTGGATGTTGTCGAGTACTTGCAATTGAGTCGAACTGCCCGGTCGGGAAGCGAAACGCTTGCTGATGTTTTCGAGGGTCAGGCTGTTGTTGAGCATGTTGCAATCCTTTTGAAAGTGCCAATCAACGAGGAGCGATGCCGTACAGGCGCTGCATTCGCCGCTCAAGTGTCCGGGCCAATGCGTTGAGGCCCCAGCCCACCAGGCCGATAACCACCATTCCAAATAACACCAGGTCCATCATGAAATGTTCGCTGCCATCAATCAGCGTGTTGCCGATCCCCTCCCCCGATACCAGCAGGTATTCGGCACCGATGGTTGCCAGCCAGGAATAGACCAGCGCCAGGTAAATCCCCGTAAAAATCGACGGCAAGGCAGCGGGAAGCATGACCCCGACGATGGTTTGCCAACGGGTGAAGCCGTAGACCCGCGCCACTTCCAACAGGTTGGGTGGGACATTGCGTAAACCGTCGCAGGTATTCACCACCACCGGCACCAGCGCTGCCAGTGACAGGAACACGACCTTGGCCACATCGCCCAGGCCGAACCACACCGAGATCAACGGGATCCAGGCGAACAGAGAAATTTGCTTGAAGGTATTGAAACTCGGACCTACCAGACGTTGGAAATACCACGACAGGCCCAGCAGGCAACCCAATACCAGGCCAAGCGTGGTGCCGATAAAAAAGCCACTGAGGTTACGCGCCAGGCTGGCAGAAATGGCCCGCCAGAACTTGCCCGAGGCAATTTGATCCCAGGCCGTGGTGGCGACTTTTTCCGGCGAAACGAGCAAGCCCGATTGGCTCCAGCCCTGGCTCGAAGCCAGCCACCACACGGTAATGGCGGCAATTGGCAAGACCCATCCGCGATATCGACGGTTACGGCTACCGACTGAGATAATCGCACTCATGACAGTCGTCCCCCGGCAGTTGGCCGACCCCGACTCAAGCGTTGTTCCAGGTAGTCGAAACCGCGATCTATCAATAGGCCGAGAGCACCGACCACCACAACGGCCGCCATCACCAGGTCCAGTTGAAACAGCTGGCGCCCATAGACAATCAGGTAACCCAGGCCCTCACTCGATGCCACCAACTCAACCACTACCAGCGATAACCAGGCTTTGGTGAAGCCCAGACGCAAACCCGTGAACAGCGTCGGGATGGCCGCCGGCAAGACGATGGAGGTGACGCTTTGCCGACGACTGAAGCCGTAGGCCCGACCGACTTCCAACAGCCCTTTGGGCGCCTGGTGGAAAGCCTGCAACGTACACAGAGTGATCGGCACCATGGCCGCCTTGGCAATCAGCACATACTTGAGCGTCTCGCCGATGCCGAACAGCAGCAAGGCAAACGGCAACCAGCCCAGTACCGGTATTTGCACCAGCGCGTTGAAGGTGGGTAAAAGATAATCCTCTACCGTTCTGGAAAGGCCCATGGCCAAGCCCAGCGCTATGCCGACGAATGCACCCAACGCAAATCCGACGACCACCCGTTGCAAGCTGGCGGAGGCGTTAAGCCAAAGGTCACCAGAGGTGATCAGGTCCGACAAGGTTTGATAAACGTAGCCTGGCGGTGGCAGCACCTGCTCTGAAAGCCAACCGCGTTCCACCCCCAGGTACCATAAGCCGAGCAACACCAGCGGCAACAGCCAGGGCAAGGCTTTATCACCCGGATTGAAGGTCCAGGCTGACGTGCGCAGCACCTCTACCTTGCGAACTGAACGGGCCGGTGACGGTGGCAAGCGTTTGACGTTGTCGCTCGGTAATGCCGGCGTCGCGTACGGCGCTACTCTGACGGTCTGTGCCCTGGCCATTTGCCTAGCTCCCTTGCTTGCTGGTCGCTGCCGCTACTGCATTGCCAGCCGGCTGTTTGCCGTCCGGGCCGTAGGGCGTCCAGTAGTTTTCAAGCCCCTTGGTTTTCAGGGATTTTTGCAAGTAGCTGGTCTCGAACCAGCCATCGATACTGACGGGGCGACGGATGAGTTTTTCTTCCTTGGCCTGGTCCGCCACGGCCTGATAGCGGCCAAGCAGAAAGTTGTCGACCAGAGGCGAGGCTCTGTCCCTGAGGCTTACGCCGGTAAAGTCGGCGCGTAGTGATTCTGCGGGTTCATTACTCTTGGCCCATTCAGTAAAGACAGCATCACGATGGCTGACATCCGATGTCCATTTCGCCGCATCCACCAGCGTATCGACAACCTTTTGCACGTTGTCCGGATGTTCTTTCTCATAGGTACCCCGAACCACCAGTGCAGTCTGCCGGGTGTAGCGCACTTCCTGGGTGGGATTGTCATAAACGATGTCGATCAGTCCTTGATCGCGAAGCTTGAACAATTCGCGGCCGCCGAATGCGGCATCCACTCCATTGGATACCAAGGCTGCCTGAGTGCTTCCGGTATCGAGGTTGATTACCTTGATATCGCGCTCGGTCAGACCATGCGCCGCCAAAAGATTGATCGTCACCAGATGGCCGTTGGTTCCACGAAAAACCGCCACCTTTTTACCTTTCAGATCTTCGATGCTTTTGACCTCGGAGCCCTTGGGAACTGCCAGGTAAAGGTTGGCACGCACACCCAGCGCGGCCAGCAGTTTGGTGTCCAGCCCATTGGAGCGCCCGACGACTGCGGGCAGATCGCCCTGGTAGGCGAAATCCAGTTGCTGGTTCGATAAGGCTTCGTTTACCGCGGGGCCAGCCCCCTTGAAAAAGAACCATTGCACCTCGGTACCGGTTCCAGCGAAGGCCTTTTCCAGCAGTTGCTGATTGCGCACGATGCCCAAGGTCGAGCCACTGAACGTTACCGGGTCACCTCCGCCGGCCGTTGCTACACCAATGCGCAATACATCGGCCTGAGCCAGGGGTATTGCAAGCAGCGCTGCCAGTACTGCAGCGAGGCGGCCTTTGCGAAACAGGGGGATACCTTTGAGTTCCATATAGAAACCTTCCTTGTGTCGATGAGACTCGTTTGTTAAGCAGCGAGGTGTTTTTTATCGGCTTCGGTTTTCGGCGAACGGGTATCCGGGCTTGGCTTGAGTGCTTGGCTCAATCGACCGTCAACGCCAACTGGCACGTCACCGTCAATGGTGGTTCGGCGCACGATTCGTTGGGCATCGCCATAGTCGTTGATCGCGATGTGCTGCGTGGCGCGGTTGTCCCAGATCACCACGTCGCCCTCCTGCCAGCGCCAGCGCACGGTGTTGTCGACATGGGTAATACGATCGTGGAACAAGCGAATAAGTTGTTTCGAATCGCTATGGCTGACGCCCTGAATCTGTTTGACAAAGTGCCCCAACAATAAACTTCTTTCGCCCGACTCTGGGTGCACTCTCACCAAAGGGTGTTCGGTCTCATAGACTTCGGCAGTAAACTGTTCGCGATAACGCCTGATACCCGACTCGTCAGTATTACGTGGCGCCGCATAGTCATATAAGTTGGTGTGCAACGCACGCAAACTGTCTGCCAGTTGTTTTAATGGCTCGGGCAAGTCGTTGTAAGCCGCTGCGGTATTGGCCCACACCGTGTCACCGCCATACGGTGGAATAACCACACCGCGCAAGATTGAAATCTTCGGATAGTTAGCAACAAAGGTCACGTCGGTGTGCCAGGAATTGGCTCGAGTCTCCTTGGAGTCCAGGTGCAGGATGGCGGCACTTTGCTCGGCGGAACGTACGGTCGGATGCGGTACCTGATCACCGAAACGCCGGGAAAAAGCTTCGTGTTCGGCGTCATCCAGATGCTGGTCGCGAAAGAACAGCACTTTATATTTCAGCAGCGCCTGGTTAATAAGTTCGAATTGCTCAGCACTGATGTTTCCACCCAGTTTCACACCTTCCAATTGCGCACCAATTCGACCGGCAACGGGTTTGATTTTAATTGTCATCGAGCCACTTCCTGTCTCACGAGTAGTTGTAGAACCAATCATAAAGACATAAAAGCAGCTCTGACTAATCACCATTTATTCTAAAGATAGAAGATCGA
Source organism: Pseudomonas sp. IT-P253 (assembly GCF_949768125.1). Lineage (NCBI taxonomy): Bacteria > Pseudomonadati > Pseudomonadota > Gammaproteobacteria > Pseudomonadales > Pseudomonadaceae > Pseudomonas > Pseudomonas sp. IT-P253. Next base: position 361,376 of record NZ_CATKPT010000011.1, read on the forward strand.
GCCTATAACTAATCCACTCTAAAAATGAGTGAACAGCTATAAGTGACTGGTTATTAGCTCATAACTCTTTAGTTGGATATTGGAGCGAACATTGGCCAATAGCGGAAACGGCGTACACGAACGGGTACGTGCAAACTCGCTCCAACCGCTCGGGTCGGTCCGAGTGATCTGTCGACAGCCCCATCCTGAAAGACGCGTATCACTCCAGTACGGCGTTCAACACGCAGGGCCGCCCCGATCGCCACTGCCCACAAATGCATCATGGCGATGCAAGGCTTGTGATCGTCCTTCACCGGAACGATGACGTGACGACAGCTTTCTAAAATCGATTGTAGCCCTTCGCGACAGGCAGCAATCGGCCAAACCTGCCAATCGGAATGTCCATCAAGTTGCCCGAGAGCGGCCGTTGGAGGCTTGCTTTTAGGGTGCTGGTGACAGCGCGCGAAAGGCAGATTCCGGCGTCAGCTCGGTTCGGCTGACGCCATCCGCTTGCGCCAGCTCATCCAGCCGACCACAAGTGACAATGTCGCCACGACGAGTGGTGGCACAGCGTGCCCATATTCGCCGTGGATGATAACAGTCGCGAGGGCGGCAAACATGACGGTGCAGCCGAGCGCCGAGCCTAACAGGCGACTAGGCGCCCGGAAAAGCAGAATGGCAGCAGTGAGTTCCAGCGATCCGGTCACGAAATGGAACCAGCGCGGGTACCCCCATTTCAGGTATTCCTCATAGATAGGTCCTGGGGCGAAAAAATTGCTGAGTGAACCCACGACGAAGAAAGCGGCAAGCGCTAAGGGTAAGACTTGGCGCCAAGAAATTTTAGACATTTGTCCGACCTTGGATTATGAGTTTGCTGCCGAGGAATGGTGTGACTGCCTGACCGACAAGCTGGCTGATTCCCAACGAATACCGCAGCTGGAAAAGGTGATCTACGACGAATTTCTGAGTAGGTTCCAAAAGTCGTATCCCACCCCTGATCAGCGGATCATCGGACCGACGCCGTAGCGGCTTTCTGGGCCGCAGCAAAGACATCGCGGGCGGACGTCGCGCCCGGGACGTGCAACGTACCCTCGACCCCGAGGTCCATCCAGCCCGAGTTGACAGCGTCAAACATCGCTTCGGCCGGCCCCGTCTGGCCCTTCGGAATGCCCAGTTGCTCGAACGCCGACGGCCACCCAGCCCGCGGGATGGCAAAAGCTTTGACGTCGACCTTCAAGACTTCACCCAGTTGTGTGGCAACTTCATCCGCACTGACCATTGAACCGAGCTCGATGACCCGATGCTTCAGCCAAGCCGGCCCGGTCAGAAGCGCTGCGATCTCGGCGCCGATATCATTTGTCGCGACCATGGTCGATTTCCGATCTGTCGGGTTGTAGTAGACCGGGAGCGTGCCACCCTGGGCAACATGTAAGCCGTAGAGGAAGTTTTCAAAAAAACCGCCGGCGCGCACATAGGCGATCGGCAATTTCAGGTCGCGAAATCCTTGCTCCAGAAGCGACAGGGCCGTGATCATCCCCAGCCCGCTGGTTTTGTTCGCACCCATTGATGAGAGTGCTACCACCCGCGGCGGTTCTGCCTGGGCAAGCGCACCGACGTAGTTTGCAATCACAGCCTTCGCTTCTTTGTAATCAGGCGAAGGTGCCCATTCAGCTGGCAACATGACAAACGCGCCTTCGACATCTCTAAGCGCCATCTCAATGGCTGCCGAATCATTCCAGTCGCCGTCTACCAGTTGCACGCCTTCATCGACCCACTTCGCCGCCTTTCCACGATTTCGGACGAGCGCGCGTACTTCTTTGCCTTGCGCTAACAGATGTTTTGCCGTGGCGCCGCCAACTTTCCCCGTAATTCCCATGACTAAAAACATGAACGGTCTCCTGATCTTTAGGATTTTTGTACGTAAGGGCCAACTAACAGGCAGGCATTCCTGCCGATACGCTTTAGTTGGAGTAAGTGATTTCAAACCCTCGCCCGACATAGAGACTCCGTGGTCGAGAGACTTATTACTTGGGGTAGGTCTACTATAGAGACCGCTGCCGCGTGCCGTAAGGAGGCAGTTTTTAGTAACCAGCAGATTTCGAGGAACTGCGCATGAGCAACGCATTGAGGGCGATCGAAAGATTTAGAAAATATCCATTAGGCGAGTCCCAATCCGTGCACTGCCCGGTTCGAGACGTGCTCGACCGTATTGGCGACAAATGGAGCATGCTCATGATCATGGCTCTCGCGATGCGGCCGCACCGCTTCAGCGAGCTTCACCGCGCTGTCCATGACATTTCCAAGCGCATGCTCACCCAGACCTTGCGCGATTTGGAGCGCGATGGACTGATCACCCGCCATGTCTTTCCGACCAAGCCGCCGGGCGTTGAATATCGGTTGGCCCCACTGGGCCAATCGCTGCTGGAACCGATGGCGAGCCTCATCGATTGGGCGGATCGTTGCTATGGCGACATCCATGCCGCACGCGCCCGCTTTGACGGCACGCCCAGTGATGCCCCACGCCAGGATTTTCCTGCTCGATCGGAGGTGCCGCCTGACAGCGCGAACCGATAAGGGTGACCAACTCAAGCCGGCACGCTGTTCACTCCCTTCCAGTCCCCGTAGCTGAAAGCAGGGCATCCCAAAAGCAGACGCTCGCGACCGCCCGCATCACGCCCTGAGGAAGTCAACCTAAATCGAGGTTCTTCAGGAGCGGTGAACCACGTTTCCTCAAGGCATTCAAATAGGTGGTTTCATCGTAGGGCGTCCTGGTCTGCCAGCACCGATACAGAATCCGAATCCACTTAAACGCGAGTGCGCGTACAGCAGCCTGATAGGTGCTCCCTTTGGCGCGTTGCTGCCGGTAGAAAGCTCGCGCCCAAAAGGATTTATTGATGGTCTGACCCGCCCATTCCACGAAGGTCTGACGAAGGAACGTTGGACATTGCCAGCGCCAATGCACCCAGCTCTTCTTACCACTCCGTTCCGTCACCGGGGCTATGCCGGAGTACTTTTGCAGCTCGTCCGCGCCATGGAAACGCTCACGTTGCTCTCCGAAGGCTGCGAGTAAGCGTGGCGCTAGATGCGGGCCTGCGCCCGGCAAGCCACGAAACAATGCGTAATCCGGTAGTGCAGAAGCGACCCGCTCGATTTCCTTATCGAAGCGATCGACCACCGTGAGGACGGTGCGTAGCTGCTCCACCAACGCGAGGGCGTGTAAGCGGCAAAGCTCGATAATGCCGGCATCTTCTGTGAGCGCAGATGCCGCACGGATCGACGCCAAACGCGCCTCGATCAATGTGGCGCGACGCCCGTTGTGGGCATAAAAGAACGCCTCAAGCGTGGTTTTACGCACCCGTTTGGCTGACAGGAGTGTCGGCCAGCGAGTGAGGAAATCGCAAAACAACAGAGTGTCTCGCTGCTCGAACCATTCCAGTGCCTGCGGGTAATATTGCTTGAGGGTGTTGCATAAACGGTTGGTAAAACGCGTCTTGTCGTTGACCAGGTCCCGGCGCTGTTCGATCAGACTAAGCAGCGAGCGCATGGCCACACTCTGCGGCCTGAGCGCGGTGAACCGTTCAGGATGGCGAAGCAGTAGATCGAGTGCTAACTCCGCATCGGTGGGATCATCCTTGGCGCGACTCGGCTTGAACGCCACGCGATATTTGGCAAGCGTCGAGGGATTGATCGGGAACAGCACAAAAAAATCATACTTCAGCAGGGCCGACACAATAGGCCCTTTGGCCAACTCCAGAGCTACAGCGATAGGGCCACCGAAGCGCATGGCCCATTCATCAATGCGATCAATCTGGTGCGGAATACAGTCAAGCTGGCGATGATCGTCATCCCCAGCCTGTAGGCAAATATTATGATTGATATCTGCCCAATCGATGCCAACATAGGCTGTGAAGTGCTGACTCAAGGACGCTGTCACGTGAACCTCCGCAAGCGATAAAATAACTGCTAGGGACATGCATGCTTGCGTTCAGCGAAGGCAATATAGTTCGCCGGTGCGACGGCGAACCCTGAGTATTCGTTATCGAGCGCAAGCGCACCTGCAGACTCGAAACTAAAGCGGCGAACGTCATGCGTTTGGGTCGATTTATTCGTAGTCTACAGGTGCATGTTCCACCCTCGCTGACAGCTACCTGCCAACCGTTTCCAGTATCGGTGAAGGCGGGACGGACTATCTATAACGGGTCGATTGCGGCCCTTTTACGAAGGGCAGCAATCGGCTGTGGATTCAACTGGTCGACGACTCGCCATACTCAAACGCTACCTGACGCCGGATAGTCCGAATACCCTTCCCTGCCTTGTGTGAACCAGGTGTTCATCTCGCTGTGAGCCAGGGGCAGCTGCCGCGCTAATCTTAGAGGCAGATCGGGGTTAGCAATAAAGGGCCGCCCAAAAGCAATCGCATCGGCGAGCCCGGCCTCTATTTGTGCCTGCGCCCGAGTGAAATCGTAGTCCGAGTTGAGAATCAGCACCCCACTGAACACCTCGCGAATTACCCTAGCAAGCGGTGGGCGCTCGGACTTGCCGAATGTACCGTCCAGCGGCGGCTCGCGTAATTCCAGATGGGCGATTCCAATCGAAGACAGCACCTCGGCCGCGCGCTTGAACAAGGGCTCGGGGTCACTGTCGCGCACGCCCTGTTCATAGCTGCTTGGGGTCAATCGGACACCTGTGCGATCTGCGCCGATGACCTGCGCCACCGCCTGCGTGACTTCCTTCAACAAGCGGATTCGGTTATCGATCGAACCGCCATACACATCGGTACGAAAGTTTTCGCTGTCACGCAGAAACTGGTCGATCAGATAGCCGTTGGCCGCATGGATCTGTACGCCATCAAAACCAGCGTTCATTGCATTGCGGGTTGCATGACGAAAGTCTTCTAGCAGTGCGGGAATTTCTTCCGGGGGTAATGCACGCGCTGGGGTATAAGGCTGCTTGCCTGAGTAGGTGTGGGCCTGCCCCGGCGCGGTGGTCACGGAAGCGGACACCGGCTGCCCACCACCCAGAAAACTGGGATGCACTACACGCCCCATGTGCCAGAGCTGCGCGATGATTTGACCGCCAGCGGCATGCACCGCATCGGTTACCTTGCGCCATCCGGCGACCTGTTCGTCTAGCCAGAGGCCTGTCGCGTAGGGCCATCCCAGTCCTTGTTGGCTGATACCGATGGCTTCGGAAATGATGAGACCGGCGCTGGCTCGCTGACGGTAATACTCGACCATCATGTCGGTCGGAATGTGATCGCGAGTACCGCGCGCCCGGGTCATAGGCGCCATCAAAATACGTTGCGGCAGGTCGAGCGCGCCGAGGCGCAGGGAATCAAATAGCGTGGTCATGGTTAAGCTCTCAGATTAATGGACAGGATCAAACCAGGCGTGCGCCGCCATCAATGTTGAGCACAGCGCCGTTCATGAATGTGTTGGTCATCAAAAACACTGTTGCCGACCCTGCTTCCTCTGATGTGCCAAGGCGATGCAACGGCAAAACTTGCTCCAGAGATGCCACGAATGCGTCACGGCCCTCGCCCAATGCCTTGCCGAGGATTGGCGTGTTGATCGGGCCGGGAGATAGCGTGTTGACACGAACCGGTGCCAGTTCCAGGGCCAGGCCGCGAGCCAGCGCTTCCATGGCTGCCGATGCTGCCGCTAGCACGGAAGTGCCGTAGGCATTGGGGCGATCAGCAAGTGAACCCGAGATGAAGGTAATCGACCCATCTTTTGAGAGCCTGTCACCGAGGGCACGGATTACACTGATCGCAGCCCAGATACGTTCATCGAACGCCCGGCGTAGGTAGTCAAGATCAGCGGCCAGTACGGTTCCGGCTACGAACGTACCGGCAAGCAGCACAAGGTGGTCAACCTCAGGAATATCGGACAGGGCGACTTCGACAGCGTTGTTATCGGTCACGTCCGCTGCACGCCATCCGTCCAGACCGTGGTCGATTGCAGCTTGCTCGGCACGAGCTGCGTTCGAGCCAATCACGATAACTTTGGCGCCTGCTGCTTTCGCTTGTACGGCAGCTGCCAGACCAATGCCGGATGTGCCGCCGAAAATGACCACAGTGCGGTCGGCAAGTGAGGATGGAAGTGTTTGGGTAATCGTCATGATGAGTCTCCGCTGGAACACCTGAGTGGCGTTCGATGGAGAGAGACTAATACGATGAAGATAGATTGATAATTGGGGGCAAAGTCGCTTTACTAGTGCCATGAAGGAACAAATTGGTTTAGACCGTTTAACCGGGCTCATTGCCTTTGCACGAGCGGCTTCGCTGGGCAGCTACACCGCTGCTGCGCGAGCACTCTCGGTGTCCCCCTCTGCAATCAGTAAAAGCGTGCAAAGGCTTGAGGAGCATTTTGGGCTGATGCTGTTCACCCGCACTACGCGGTCGTTGATCCTTACACCGGAGGGACGCGACCTTTATGAACGTGCGCTGCGGATTCTGCGGGAAGTAGAAGACATTGATCAGGCAGCAGTCGCTTCCCGAGCCGAGCCCTCAGGCATTTTGAAAGTGGCTGCCCCGCTGCCCATCGGTTTGAACATCCTGGCGCCTGCACTGCCCAGGTTTCGTGAGCAATACCCCAGTCTGGCAATCGACCTGAGGCTCGGAGATCAGTATTCAGACATCATTGAGCAAGGAATCGACGTGGCCATTCGAGTGGGCAACCTTGCCGATTCGCGCCTGGTTTCACGGCCTCTGGGGCCCCATCGAATCGGTGCGTTTGCATCACCTCACTACCTCCAGCACAAAGGCACACCGCTCACGGCTGAAGATCTTGCGGGTCACGAGTGCGTGAATTTTCGCTATCAGAGTACGGGGCAGAGTTTGCGGTGGCCTTATCAGGCGGGTGACAAGCTGCTTGAGCTGACGCCCGATTCAGCCTTTACCGTTGATGTCAGCGACGCGGTAGCGGCGGTACTGGCTGCGGGGGGCGGTATCGGTATCTCACCGCATTATGTGGCTGCGCCCTATGTTCGCCGGGGAGAACTGGTTCCAGTCCTCCCACAATTCACCGTGGAACGGTTCGCCATCACCGCCTTGTGGCCGGAAAGCCGTCGAGGTAGCCCAAACGTAAAAGCATTCATCGCATTTCTGACTGATCTGTTCCCTGCAACGCCACCTTGGGATGATGTAATCAACAGAGTGGCGGCCGCGAGGCAGGGATGAACGGCTTCAGGTAGTGCCGAAATGCAGGAGTGTGCGATCGCAGTCGGCCAGAAACCGCCAATTCGAACAATAACCGCTGGCTTCGGCTCAAACGGGCCTTCGCTCCTCACCCTACCAGACATGGCAGTCACTATGGGCTTACAGATTGACCGGATAAACAGTGCTGAAAAGATGGCTGCGGATGTCATTCATGCGTTGCCGCAGGTATCGCAATAGCTCGAAACCGGGACGGCCGAGGCACGCCTCTTAACGCGCTTGAGTGATGTCCGCTTTGGGTCCAGGCTGTGTAAAAACGCACTAAATACGTCGAAAACCGAGAGTCGCGAGGGGGCCTGTGGAATCAGCGGGCGGAAACGCGAATTACCTTAGTCAGCTACATAGACGTGCGTAATGCCGTTTGGGCCGCGTCAGCGGCCCAAATAGCCACTCACGGGCGAGCAAGCGGCTGGATTTACGCCCTGATCGCCTCAGCAGTCCTACGATGCCGAAGATGCTCATCATTCGTTTGAGGTTGTAGGCGAGTACATGCAGACTCATTTCGGTACTTACCCGCGGAAGTGTTTTGGTCAGGAAGTGGGCGGATCCCATCCAATATTTGAGCGTTCCAAAAGGATGCTCAACAGTCTGGCGGCGAACCTTCATTTTCCCCAGGTCATGTTCCAGCCGAACCTGCATCGCGTCGATTACCGCCTCATGTCCCAGCGCTTCACACGGCGCTCCTTACCCGTCGTACATTGCTTTTGCATTGAGCAGGACTGGCAGCCCGAGAAGTAGTAACAATGCAATAACATGCCGTCTTCCATCGACGAATGCCGCCTGGTTAGTAGCTGCCCCGCAGGGCATCGATACTCGTCCGACGCAATAAGAAAGATGAAATCCTGTTTGCCGAATCTGCCTTCGGCTTTGCTGCCGGAGGTCAGGGGTTTCGGTACGAAGGTAGTGATGCCGGCTTGCTCGCAAGCAAGGATTTCCAGACCTTTGTAATAACCTCGGTCGGCCACCACCGTTAGCGATTCAGCCTTGATTTCTTCACGCGCCTGGTTCGCCATATTGCTCAGTTGCCCACGATCATTACCAACGTTGGTCACCTCATGGGCAACGATCAGATGGTGTTTGTCGTCGACCGCTGTTTGTACGTTGTAGCCGACCGTTCCGGTGCCTCGGCCGCTCGTGGCCATTGAGCGTGCATCTGGGTCTGTGAGGGAGATCTGCTGGTCTGGACTTTCGTGGAGCTGCGCCTCGATGTCCTTGAGTTTCTGCATCTGCTTTTTCAGTGTTTCTATCTTTTCTTTAAGCCGCTCTGCTTTGGCCTCGGCCACTTCGGGCGTTGCCCGATCCGCCGAATCCATCGCCGCCAGATATCGATCAATGCTTTGTTCGATCTGTTGCATGCGTGCCTTCACTTTTCCCTGGGTGAAGTTACGGTCACGGTTGTTGACGGCTTTGAATTTGCTGCCGTCGATGGCGATGATCGATTGGGAGAAGAGGTCGAGGTTGCGGCAAAGCACTACGAACTGCCGGCAGACACTGCGAATGGCTTTGCCGTTGTTCTTACGAAAGTCGGCAATGGTTTTGAAATCCGGAGCCAATCGCCCAGTCAGCCACATCAACTCAACGTTACGCTGGGCTTCACGCTCAAGCCGGCGGCTGGACTGAATCCGATTGAGGTAGCCATAGATATAGATCTTCAGCAAGATCGCGGGATGGTAGGCCGGACGCCCCGTTGCAGCAGGATCAATACCTTCAAACCCAAGTGCACCCAGGTCGAGTTCATCGACGAAAACGTCGACCACTCGGACTGGATTTTCTTCGGTTACGTAATCGTCCAGGCACTCCGGCAGCAACGTCACTTGCGTCCGAGTCTCACCTTCAATGAATCGCTTCATGATCGCCCCCGATACGATCTCGACGATCAGAAGGTTAGACAATCACTGGCGTTTTCACACAGCCTCGGTCGTTCTCTGCCAGTCATGGCCACGAAGCATGCTGGTCAAATCCGATGCAAATGACTGGTCAAGTCGAATGCAAACAAGTGGTCAAGTCGATGCAATTACCCTCCTACTTCATTGCGCCATGTTTTACTTTTAACCGATTGACATTCTCGCCGGCCTGATTCGCAAACTCGTGAGGGGTGACATGCTCCTGAAGATTGGCCTCAAGGTACCGGCTCCACCAGTTCATGATCAACCTGCGCTCTTCAATGAACTCTGCCTTGTGAATGTAGGCGGCACGAACGCTGTTCCGCTCTCGATGGCTCATCTGTCTTTCAATAGCCGTCTCTGACCACAGCCCTGACTCAACCAGTGCGCTGCATGCCATTGAGCGGAAGCCGTGACCACAGACCTCGGTCTTGGTTTCGTACCCCATAGTGCGCAACGCTTTGTTCACGGTGTTTTCTGACATCGGCTTCCAGGCCCTAGCATCACCGGCAAATACCAGGTCGAATGTGCCAGTGAGGGTGTGGATCTGTTCAAGCACGGCCACAACTTGCGGCGATAAAGGCACAAGATGAACATCGCCCGCCATTTTCGTCCCCCGCGTTGAATGACGTACGTCCTCCAGTTCCGGCCGAGTATCCGGGATCTCCCATACGCCACGCTTGAGGTCGAACTCACACCAACGAGCGAAACGTAATTCACTCGAGCGAACAAACACGTGCAGCGACAGCATGAGCGTCAGCCGGGTCAGCTCTCGGCCCTTGTAGGCATTGATTCGTGCCAGCAATTCAGGCAGGCGTGATAGGGGCAATGCAGGCCGATGGGAGACTCGCGGCGCTTTGATCAAGCCCTGAAGATCGTACGCAGGGTTTATCGGAATAAGACGAAGGCGTTTTGCCTCACGCATAATACTTTGCAGGTATCTTTGTACCCTTAAGGCGACGTCAATCGTTCCTCGTTTTCTGATCGCCTCCAAAGGTTGCATCAGATCATAAGTATCGAGATCAGCAATCGCGCGAGCACCGATAAACGGGAACACATAGTTATTCAGACGGTTGAACACATTTTTGGAATGGTCGGGAGCCCATCTGGCCGACATGTTCTTGTGCCAGTCCAACGCAACGCTTTCAAAAGTACGGCCGTTAACAGCATCTTCCGTTTTGGCTTTACGCTTGTTCTCGACGGGATCAATGCCGTCTGCGAGCATCCGCTTCGCATCTAAACGCTTCTGGCGAGCTTCGGCCAGGCCAATTACGGGATAGCTGCCGAGGGAGGTCAACCCCTCCCGGCCGTCAGGCTTTACATACCTGAGACGCCAGCCTTTACGACCATTGGGTTGGATTAGGAGATAGAGACCGTCGCCGTCGAAAAGCTTGTAGGGACGGTCTGTTGGCTTGGCTAAACGGCAAGCAGCATCGGTAAGCGGAGCAGTTGTGCGCGACATAAGGGTACTATCCTTAATCGAACCAATGACTACCCCTAACTTTACCCTCTAAATGACTGGATTCCAGAAGAATGGACGAGAATCCGACGGAATGCTAAAACGAAAAAACCCGCCAGAAGGCAGGTTTTTCAAGGCTTCCAAAGAACTCAAAAGCGCTCGGTGGAATGCAGGATGGTGCCCGAAGCCGGAATCGAACCGGCACGCCCTTACGAGCGGGGGATTTTAAGTCCCATGCGTCTACCAGTTTCGCCATTCGGGCGGTAGCGCGATAAAGCTGTCTGAAAACGGCCAAACAACTGGCCATTTTGACGCCTGTGCAGCAGAGGGGGAAATATATACATCCCGTCCCGGTGAAGCAAGTTCGCAACTATCCTTTTCAAGACTAAATCTTTCAGGATGGTGCAAATAAAAAAGCTCCGTAATTCATAGATCTACGGAGCTTGTTTATTAGTGGAGGCCGAGGTCGGAATCGAACCGGCGTAGGTGGATTTGCAATCCATCCACAATACAAGCAATTTCAATAGGTTAACATCATTAGCGTTCCGCAAGCTACTGATTTTTAAGGGGCTGCACCCCGCGGCTTTCAACGAGCTGGATTTGAGTTGCGGAACGGTTTTTTTTGACGTTGTCTCCTCCCCTAACGAAGATTTTCTGTCGGATTTGTTCAATCCCCCCGGGTCAATTGCTGACTTCTGTAACGGGCAGAACTCGGCCAATAGCGGTCAGTCCTGAATACACATCTCTGCTGAGCCAACTGACAGCTAATTCCCTTTTCAGGGGGATCGCATCACCCTGTCATCAATGCCAGCGCTTTGTGTAATTCTTGTCGGGCGAGAGGAAAATCCTCGAGCGTCATCCTGACACTCAGCGTTTCGTGAGCTTTGGCCACCGATGCAGACCCCAGGATCACAATGGCTCGTATGGCGGCCCAACGAGTAAAATGGTTCTCGGGGTCTGAAACCAGTGAAAGTATCTTTTCAAAGTCCACATCGTCGGAGGTGTGCTCTGCTAACAACCTAGCAATACCGAAGATATCAATTGGGTATGCAACTTGATGTACGCCCAGATACATCGCCCTGTCGATCAATTCGTCAAAAGAAGAGTCCATGGTGCCTCGTAAGGTAAACAAAAATCCCCACGCACCTGAATCTACTTACAACCTGTCAGATTCCACTAGCGGTGCGACGGTGATCGCCCAGCTTATCCAACCGATCAGCCAGTGTCTGCTATCAATGAACCATCGGCACAATTTTAGGTTTAGCGGGTGACGTGCCTGTCAATCAATGCGATTCAAATGACCGCTATGGGTCGATTCTGTTGAAAAAGTCGGCCATGGTTTCCACGGCAGAAAAGTACGCGCTTGAGATTGAAATCTTTTCTATGAGAAGAGGATTCCGGGCTCAGATTTCGCGTAGCTGCGCGGAAAAAAGGCGTTTTCAGCAACCAGTATGCGGGCAGTCTGGAAGGACCGACTTTTTCAACACAATCGGTCGTTTTCTGCCTCTCGCGATGGGCAGAAAACGACCAAAAGAAGCCCGTCACGAGTGTCTAATCGGTGAGTAGCCATGGTCGCCGAACCCAGCCTCTGTACTCGCTCAATGCGAAGCGGTTAATCGATAACTGCTTCGCATTGAACTCAGTCGAACCTCTGGCCGTTTAAATCCGCTTAACCGATGGAGGGTTCCATTTGCCATTGAGTGCTTCGGGCTTGGGTGCATAAAGACGCATGGTCAGATTGAACGCGCCCTCGGGCGCAGGCAGCCAATTGGCCTCCTTTTCTTTGCCAGGGCTCTCGTTTTGGATGTACAGGTCTAGAGAACCATCTGCGTTGTTTTTGAACGGCATCCAACTGCTGACGGCAAATCGATTGAGCACGTTCCCCACCTGGAAGCCCTCATCGTCATAGAGCGTGACAGACCAGAAAGCGTTTATCGGTGGGATATTACTTTTGTCGAAATGGAGCGTGTACTTGTTGGCGCCATCGAGCGGTTTGCCGGTGTCGTCGGCGAGGTTCAACGGGTAGATTGCATCCTCTGGAAGGTTAGCGCCGAGACCTTGTTGTGCAATGATGGCGCGCTTGAGGTAGTAATTGCCGTAGACCCCCATCGTGTCGGTGTTCATCGACCAGCCGTTAGTGACTCGGGCAATTGTCTCCATCTTCCATTTCATAAGCTCTTGCGCTTCTGCCGGTACCTTCTCAAGTGTTTGCTTCAACGCCGGATCGAGCTTGTTGATGTCAAAGCTCTTACCGGGCTCAAGACCAATCTTCTTCATCTGCGCGATGATCGGCTGGTCAGTGTCGTGGGGAGGATTGACCTTGAGAAGTTCGGCGGCGTATGCAAAGTACTGGTCGGCCGGCATGGTGTCGACCTGTACCTTGGGTGGCGTTTTCATGTCGATGCTCGGGTCAATCTGCACCGTTACCGGCTCCGCAGCCTTGCCCCAATGCGAGAGCGGAGTCACCTTGTAACCGGCCTGGATCTTATGCACCGCTGCGTAATCCGGTTCTCCATCGGTCTTGGTGCGGCCGATGACCCAGACATAAGACGTCGGGGCCGGAAGATGCGTAAAGCCCTCCGGAACAGTTCCGCTCCAGCCGGGCGGGGTCACCAGAAAATTGCCCGCATGGGTGCCGGTTGTCCGCCAACCGGGGGAGGCAAAGACATCCGTCCACATGTCGAGCATCGGCAGAAGGTAATAGCGTCCATCGGTGTCCGGTGCGGAGATCACCAAAGGTTCCTTGGTAAGGTCCAGCCATGCGGAGGAGTAGAGCGTGTCAAAGTTCAAGCGAACTACCGCTTTCATATTTGCTGGCGGATACGCGGGAACGCTCACGAACGTATTCATTGGGCCTTTGCCGAACGATTTACCGGGCTCAATGTTGGTGAACTGTTTGCGGGAGATATCCATGGATAACAGCGGATAGAAATAGGTGTAGGCATCAATGCCAATGGCATGTGCTTCTTCAGCGGTAAGCCCCGACTGAGCATGTACCGTCGACAATGGCAGCAGTCCCAGGAATGCCATCATCAATGTGGAAGTTTTTAGCTGTTTGATATTCATTATCGACAAACTCCGGTAATTTCGGGGCAGCGCAGCTATTCAAACGCTTTAACCAGCACTGTTCATTTGCCGTTCACAGCGTAGTCGGTTTTTCGTGCCTCAATCATCAAGAGGCAATAGCAGCTGTTGGTCGATAACGTTGGGTGGATGCGAGAGTCAGCTATATTGGGTCGGTTGCGACCCATCGCGACGGACAGCAATCGGCCCAGGCTGTGTAAAAACGCAGACACTGTCTTGAAGTCTGTGTCGCTACGTAAAATCTGCCAATGATTGGTGTATCAGCGGACCTGAAATTTGTGTAGGAACGCGATTTTCGTTCTGGTTCTGACTCTCAAACCTGCTCTAAGCCGTTTTTACACAGCCTCGGCCAATAGCGGACGATCGCCCAGGCCCAAAAGCAGGCATGCAAAGTTCGGAGCTGAAATCGCACTACACTCCTCCAGAGCAGTAAATGAATGATGCGTTCCGCTGACCACGTAGTTCGATCGGTTGCTTGCCATGGCCGACGTGCAATACGTATGCAGCGCGAACCTTCCAAACGACGGCAGGCATGCCAAGGTGACGCAATGCGCAATCTCTTATGAACCATTTCGCTATCGGTTTCATCGCATTCGTCGCTATCTTCGGGGGCGCGCTTATCGGCATCTTTGCTGCGCGGACTCTGCCTGAACAACATCTCAGCAACGAGTCGCGCAATGCAATCTCCGTTTCAGCGGCGATTGTCGGCACGCTTTCGGCCTTGGTGATCGGCCTGATGATCACGACAGCAAACAGTTCGTTCTCGGCGCGGTCGAGCGAAGTAACCAGGATCGCCGTGGACATTGTCCGCATCAACCGCCTGATGGAGCGCTACGGGCCAGAGGCGGAGGATGCCCGCGTTAAGCTTCGCAACTACGCGAACGCGAAAATGCAGGAGTTGTTCCCAGTGATGGGGGAACCCTCACAGTCAACAGACGCGACCGTCCGGATGATGGAGAGGACACAAGAATCAATTCTATTGCTTGTTCCTACTGATCCAAGACAGCGCTGGCTGCGCTCGCAAGCACTCACGCTCTCGGACGAGGTGTTACAGGCGCGTTGGCTGTTGGCGGAACAGCATGCCAACAACATTCCGATGCCGTTCCTAACTCTGCTGATCTTTTGGCTTAGCCTTGTATTAGCCAGCTTCGGCTTGTTCGCACCTCGCAATGCTACGACTATCACCGCACTCTGCCTCTGTTCGGTTGCAGTTGCGGGAGGCATCTTAATGATTCTCGAGCTGGACTCTCCATTCTCCGGCCTAGTCCATGTCTCCGGTGAGCCGATGCGCCAAGCGCTGGCCGAGATCCTCCGCTGATCGATCAGTCGAGGATGGGTTGGTTCAGCACATCAAATGGTTACACCAACCGGCGGTAATTGATCGCCAGCGCAAACATGCTTTTCTCCCGAAAACAAAAAGCCCGCTGAACGATTTAGCCAATCTGTTGCATCGACCGGTTGAATCCACAGTCGGTTGCCGTCCTTCGCGACAGGTAGAAATCGGCCAATAGCGGGCATCCGGAAAGAAAAATCCATCTACTCAGAAAAACGGGCGCCTGTCTGGGGCGCCCGTTGATTTATAGCGACTGGTTAGCCACGGAGTTAATCGTGTCCGTTATGACCATTCTGCTGCATGGCTTTGAGAATGCCATCCAGGTTGTAGGTTTCAGGAGCCTGCATTGGCGGGAAATCTTTGTAGGACATCAACTCCTTCTCCCAGAGCAATTGCCCGATTGGCAGCATGTTCCAGTTGTAGACATAGGCGTTGCCAGGGGAACCCAAAGCACCGCCATAGCCGGTGATGGACTTCGCGTCAGCGCCGACTGTTGTTTCAAAAGGGTCACGTTTGAGGTTGAGCAGTTGGGTCCAGTGGAAAGTGGTCGCGCCAAATAGCCCGCCTGTCGCGGTATCCGGCACCATGGTGTAGTACATCTTCCAGTTCTTGTAGCGCACGGCCGAAGGTTGCGAGCCGGTATAGTAGAAAAAGGTGTCCCGCGCCGACTTGTCGGACTTGCCGGTCAGGTAGTCAGTTTGATCCACACCATCGAGCTTGGTCTTGACGATACCAGGGTACTTGCCCGCCATGATCTGCTCATTCAGCTCGTTACCCTTCTTTCCGCCAGCGATATTGACCAGGGTCGGTACCCAGTCGAGCGCGGAAAAAATGTCGGTCAGGATCGTGCCTGGTTTAATCATTCCAGGCCAGCGAATGACCAATGGAGCGCGCATGCCACCCTCCCAGGTGGTCAACTTGCCGCCCTTGAACGGGGTAGTGCCGCCGTCCGGGAAGGTAATGGTTTCCGCACCGTTGTCGGTGGTGAAGACGACAATGGTGTTGTCCAACTGGCCCATGTCCTGGAGTTTCTTCAGGACATAACCAATATTGTCATCCAGTTGTTTCATGCCCGCTTCATTGGTGCCCCAGTCCTTTCCGCCGGGTTCACCGACCATGGCCTCATACTTGGGTGGCAGTACCGTGGTGATGTGCATGCGTGCCGGGTTGTACCAGACGAAGAAGGGTTTGTTGGTCTTCTTCGGATCGTTGCGGTCGAGGAAGTCGATGACCTTGGCGGAGATTTCTTCATCCACAGACTTCGAGCGTTCCAGCGTCAGCGGCCCTTCGTCCTTGCACGTGGTGTTCTTCTGCGTACCGTCGCTGGAGACGCAGGAGATGACTGGACGTGGTGGTGTCAGGCAGGTACCGTCTCTCGGATCGATGGCTCCAGGTACGTCCGGCAGCCCATTGATTGGAGTGGCCTTGCATGGCGGTGCAATGCCCTGCTCTTGCGGAGTCTTGTTGATGTCGACAAAGCTGACTCCCTGCATCGCATCGAGGTGATAAAGGTAGCCCCAGAACTCCTGGAAGCCGTGGGAAGTCGGCAGCGCCTCAAAGTTGTCACCCAGGTGATTCTTACCGAATTCGCCGGTGGTATAGCCCAGATCAAGCAAAAACTTGGACAGTGCGGGTGTGCCAGGACGCAGCCATGAGGGGCTGCCGGGTAATTGCGGTGGAATCATGCCGGTACGCAGCGGATGCATTCCGGTATAGAACGCGTTGCGCCCCGCCGTACAACTCTGCTCGGCGTAGTAGGTCATGAATTTCGCACCTTCTTGGGCGATGCGATCAATATTCGGCGTTTCACCGACCGCCAGCCCTTGGTGATAGATGCTCGGCTGCATCCAACCGATGTCGTCTGCCATGATGAACATAATGTTGGGTTTGTTTTCGGCAGCTTGAATCACTGCTGGCATGCTCACTCCCACTGCCAGACTACTCAACGCCAATCCCGCCAGTATAAGTTTTCTCGGTTTCATGAGTTTGATCCTCGTCCAGTCGATTCACATAACTACCCATATCGGATATGTCGTGTTCTCATCTCTCAAGGCTCAAAAACTTCAACTGCCCCATCTTAATACTGACGGCCATCCGTCATCCTTTGGTGCAGCACCCTTAATATATTGAGCATTGACCCGCAATGACTTGTGGCTAATGTCGAATACACAGCTTGCATTCATAGCCCTTACCAATGACAAGGATCGTGAGTATAGACCCGCATCTCAAAGGTGCCTGCCGGGTAGACCCTGGGGGAATGCGCCCTCAATGCCTTAGTGTCCACCTCTTACAACCGATGGCTATTGCCCCTCTCCCCCATCCGACAAAGTTGGCGCAAACATGGAGGGCAATGTTTGCGGGAGCAGCTGAGCTCGCGACCCTTTGAACATCAATAGCCAACACTCATAAGCGCCAAGCGCAGCAAGCAGCCTGATATCCCACGATTGAAAACGCTTCGCGGTTTTCCACCTGGTCTAAGTCGGGAGTTCAGGTTGCCCACCGGATTTCTGCGACAGGCAGCATCACGCCCTGAGGAAGTCGGTCTGCCCAAAACGCCTGATCATTGACTGGTGAAAACGCCTTTTTTGCACGCTGCTACGTGAAATCCGAGTCCGGAAGCCTCTACCAAAAGTAAAGATTTCAATCTCGGGCGCGTAATTTTCTGATGCGCAAACCATAGCCGACTTTTTTAACGGAATCGGTCGAACGCAGCCGGTCACCAGTGACTGCTTTCGGCGCACCGGCCTCCTACACCACTACTGATGACCTAGAACAATCCTCCCAACGCAATCGGCTCCCAGTTCATGATCACCAGTTCGCCACTCACCTCGGCTTTGCCTTGGCGCTGGTTGGTGTTGCAGTAGCGGATGTCCAGCGTTTCGAAATGGAAGCCCTCGAACACACGGCGAATGTCCGGATGGTCGTTGATGCTGACCATTACCTTGCCTTTGCAGCGGCGCATGAAGTCGGTCATCCGCTCGTAGTTTTCGAATGGAAAGTCCACCCCATACCCGGCGGTCTGCCAGTAAGGCGGGTCCATGTAGTGGAAGGTATGGGCACGGTCATAGCGCTCGGCGCATTCAAGCCAGGGGAGATTTTCTACATAAGTGCCGGACAGGCGCTGCCAAGCAGCCGAGAGGTTTTCCTCGATCCGCAGCAGGTTGATCGCAGGACCGGTGGTCGCAGTACCGAAGGTCTCCCCCGGTGATCTTGCCGGCGAAGGCATGGTGCTGCAGGTAGAAGAATCGGGCGGCTCTCTGGATGTCGGTGAGGGTTTCGGGGCGAGTCATTTTCTGCCACTCGAACACTTGGCGCGAGCTGAGCGCCCATTTGAACTGGCGCACGAACTCTTCAAGGTGATGTTGCACAACACGGTACAGCGTGACCAAGTCGCCGTTGATGTCATTCAGGACTTCAACGGGCGCGGCCTGGGGCCGCATGAAATACAACGCGGCACCGCCGGCAAAGACTTCGACATAGCATTCGTGTGGTGGAAAAGCGGAATGAGGCGGTCGGCCAGGCGGCGTTTGCCGCCCATCCAAGGGATGATGGGTGTAGACATTGATAACAAGACCTTTACTGTATGGATAAACAGGCGCCGGGCTCGCCGCGCTTTGTGCACGGAGCAAGAGCCTTGGCTGGACTTGCAGGGACAATCTGCAGGGACGGCGACCGGCATCGGTGATGCCGATAATTCGTTGAGCATGCGCTGGGTCAAGGTGGGCTCGTGTTCCTCCATGAACCACGCCGCCGGTTGCCGTCCTTCTTGTTCTGGTGTTTGGCCGCCACGGCCTTGTGCGAGTTGCGATCGCCGAGGCTGAACTGCCAGCGACTGACATCGCTACGCGTCAGGGTGATCGCGCCGAACGCCTTGCCGCTGGCGGTCTGGCCCCCTTGACGCGGCATCACCAACAGCTTGCGGTCCGCGACCTTGGCCGTGTAGTCGTATTGCTTGGCCAGGCGCGTGAGGAAATTAAAATCCGACTCGTTGAGCTGATCGACCCGAGCGACTTTCGTCGC
Organism: Pseudomonas sp. IT-P253; assembly: GCF_949768125.1. Taxonomy (NCBI): domain Bacteria; kingdom Pseudomonadati; phylum Pseudomonadota; class Gammaproteobacteria; order Pseudomonadales; family Pseudomonadaceae; genus Pseudomonas; species Pseudomonas sp. IT-P253. The sequence goes on from NZ_CATKPT010000011.1 coordinate 380,350, forward strand.
CACCGGGCACGCCGGCTGCCAGCCATTGCGCTCCGCGATGTCGGCCACGATCACCGACAGCGGCACGGCCTCCCAGCTGCCGCTCCGGATGGTCTTGCCACTGCCCCGCATATCGCTGGCCTTCCCCTTGATCACGATCGTGTCCGGCGGCCCCGACACCTCGACCGTGTCCACCGCATAGCGCGCCAGGCGCGCCAGGGACGTTTCGACATAGCCCAGGTAGATCTCGCACCTGGCCGTCACGGTCATCAATGCGCAACTCAAACTCGTCGGACTCCATGCCCGGCTTGTCCGAGGTGCGCAGCAACAACAGCCGATCATTAATCAGGGCCGTGATGTCGGCACCGTCCGCGACGATTCTAAAAAAGGGGGTCATGGATTTTGTCCAAAAAAAAAGCCCGCACCGGGCGGGTCAAAAAACAAAGGAGCGTTACGCGTAACGCAAGGGGCGGCCGGCGGTGTAGCCCGGGGTCAATCCCACAAGCTAATCCCTGCCTCGGTCGGGCTGGGCAGATCCGGCAGCACGATCACCACACCCGCGCGGTAGGGCTGGGGCTCGTCCGCCAGCCCCTGATTGGCATCCAGCACCGCCTCGGTGCTGCCGTTCAGATGGCCATATACGTTGTGACAAATGACATCGAGCATGTCCCCATCAGACGTTCTGCATGTCGTCGCCATAGCGCGCGAACTCCAGAGTGAACCCTTGTTTACGGGGAATCCCGCCGTGCAACAGCGCGCCCTGTTCCTCGCTGATGGTCTTCAGGCACCAAGTGCCCATCACCTCGCCATAACCCGTGGTCAGCCGCCCCAGCCAACAGACCACCAACCGCAATCTTGGAAGTCAGTTTATTGTCCATCAATGATGAAGCCTCCTTGGTGTTACGTGTGCAAAAAGCATAACAAAACAGTCTCTGCCCTAAGCCGTGCTATCGCGTGGCAAAAGCGTCTATTTCGTAGCAAAGCTTTGGGAAACTAGATTTTGAATGCTTGTTGATTGACTCGGTGCTGGGCCAACCAGCGAATTTACCAAGGAGCCTGCCGATCGAAAAAGACCTAGCAGGAAACGGAAAATCGAGCCATTGGATATTCCCGTCCTGCGCAGGATAAGCAAAAAGCGGCTGATAAACCGCCGCTTTTATACCGCTAGCCCCATGCTTTACTCGGCTAGAGGTGCGTCAAAATAGTCAGCACGTACAGCAGCGCCGATCAAGTTAACAATCAGCCGTCCAGCAGTGATGGAAGTAATATTATTGACATCCATGGACGGTGTGATCTCAACAATGTCCATACCAACTACGCGTCCTTTCTTTACCAACCCATGAATGAGCTGACGCATCTGGACGTAAGTAATTCCACCCAGAGCCGGTCCGGCTACACCCGGTGCAATAGAAGGATCCAGGCCATCAGCATCTATGGTCAGATAGTAGCGGCCACCATCATCGATTCGGTCCAGCACAGATTGCATACCGTTTTCATGTACCTCGTATGCGGGGATCAAGTGAGAACCGTAGGCTACAGCGGCGTCATAGTCGGTCTGACGACCGCTCCCCTGAGCACGAAGCCCGATCTGGTAGATCTCGCCGATGTGATCCATTTCCGAGGCGCGGCGAATTGTGCTGGATAAGCCTTCACGTACACCGTTGATTTCTTCACGCCAATCCAGATGAGCGTCGATGTGAATGAGGGTAATAGGCCCGCCCTCGCCGTCGTAGGCTCGCAGTACTGGAATCGGGATTGCATGATCTCCGCCCAGGATGATTGGCATCGCTCCAGCCTTTAGAATCTTGCGCACAGCCATTTCGGAGCGTGGTCCGTGCGTACTGAGATCACGCGGATCGGCAGGCACGTTTCCGCAATCGACCACTTTAAGGGCTCGGTTGTCGTAGATAGGGCCGCCTACGTCGAAGTCATAGTGATGCAGTGCGCGACAGATACGATCGCTCATAGCACGAATCGCGTCGGGGGCTTTGCTCTGGTCATTGCTAATGTGTTCCGCAGTGTAGGCCTGGCCAAAAGGAATACCTAGAATTGCCACATGCGCATTTAGCTGGTCAAGATCAGTGCAAATTGGCGACCATAGAAAACTTTGATGTTTTTTGGACGGCGGAACTGTAAGGGGAAAATTCATTCTATACTCCTTTCGCGCAGCAAAGTATTCAGAAATATCTTGTTAATATTTCGATATTTAAGCAAGGAAGTGCTATTTGGTTCTATCTTCAATTGCGTGTGTAAATACATCCGGCTTTATAGGGCCCAGCATAAATACGTAGATCAAACAGCCCAACAGAGCTACAGCGGACGCGGACAATAATCCAGGAGCGAAGGAACCAGTTTGATCTTTTAGATAACCAATGACTACAGGGCTAGCGATTCCCGCAAAGTTTGCGATGCTGTTTTGAAAGCCAGCGATAGTCCCTACAATCGACTTTGAACCCGACGGAGACATATCAGCTGGTAACGCCAACATGCTGGATGTTGCCGCTGATACGCCGAAGAAAGCGAGTGACAGCAAGGCAAGAGCCAGCCACGCCTGGGCTGCAAAACCTGCCAAGCCGATAGACGCACCCAGTACCATGCCTGCCACGATGCAGACCTTACGGCCAACGCTGACCCCGTAGCCGCTATTGGCGATCTTGTCCGAAGCCCAACCCCCGACAAATGAGCCGATCAATCCTGCGATTCCTGGCAGCACACCGAAGAATCCAAGCTGAAGCAGAGAGAACCCCCTCTCGTTGACGAGATAGGTCGGATACCATGTAATGAAAAAGTAGATCACGTAGCTTTGGCATGCCAAGCCTAGCGCCATAGCCCATATTTGGCGTGTTTTCAGCAGTGCTCCCCAGCGGATTCGAACGGTAGAGATACGCTCATCCTTCGTTCCGTCCAAGATATGCTCAACTTCGGCCTGGTTAACATTTTTGCTTTGCGATGGATATTCAGTTGCGGCAAATTTCCAGACAATAACCCAAATGATCCCAATCAGCCCCGTCACGATAAAGGATGTTTGCCAGCCCCAGGCACCAATGATTGCGGTGCAAAGGGGAAGTGCGATCAATGTTCCTCCCCGCGCCCCGCTGTCATAGATACCGGTGGCTGTACCCCGCTCGGACCGAGGAAACCAACGCTCAACAAATTTGGTTGCGGCAGGAAATGCGCCAGCTTCTCCGACTCCCAACATTAACCGAAGTCCCAGAAGCCCTGCTCCCGTTTGTACCAGGCTCGTTGCCATTGTGAATGCGGACCACCAAACGACCGCAACACCTAGAACTACTTTCGCTCCAAAGCGATCAACGAGCATACCTGCGGGAATTTGAAATAGTGCGTAGGTCCAAAAAAATGCACCTAATATAAAACCAGCTTCTGAAGAGGATAAATTCAGGTCCGCTTTCATATAGGGCAGAGCGATTGACAGGTTTGCCCTGTCCATGTAGTTCGTAATAATAGCCAGAAAAGCCAAGGCAACCAAAAACCATCTATAGCGAGTTGGCTTTTCAGTTGTTGATATTGCTAATGGGATAGAACTCATCGCGCCTCCTATACTGCTTTATTTTTAGTGAGATCAGGCTGACGTTTGTCTTTTTTAATTCTGGGCAGACGTTCCAGATATTTCCGTCGATTGAGCGCGTAGTTCTCCTTTACTTCACACCGCAACGTGGAATATGAACTACTCTATCCCCATCAAAACCTGCTTAAAACTACCAAAATCCGAAACCATGATTGCAGAAACTGAAACCACCATGTCTGATATAGAAGAATCACTGGTAGAGAAAGACCTCAAGGGTTTACGGATATTTCGCGTCGCTGCGGAGGCCGGAGGCTTTGGTGCTGCCGAACAGCGCCTGCGCATGAGCCGGGCGACTATAAGCAGGCGGATCAAAGACGTAGAGTCCAAGCTGGGTACTCCACTTTGTACGCGAGGTCCCCAGGGCTTCGAGTTGACTGAAGCAGGAAGAGCGGTCTTGGGATTAACAGCGGAAGCGCTGGATGCTTTGGATCGTATCAAGCCTCATGTCGACGCATTGAAAGGGTTGGTCACCGGAGATCTGGCGATAGGGATCACCGATAATGCTTTCAGTAACCCCAACTGCCGGGTGGGTGAGGCCCTCCGCCAGCTCGGTCAGACAGCAAGCGGCTTACATCTGGAAATCCATACGCTCACTCTCACCGACCTTACCCGTGCATTGGTAGACCGGCGAATTCATGTGGCAATCCAGGGCACTCACGAACGCTCACCCTCTCTACGCTACGTGGAGCTTTTCGAAGAAGTCCATTTGATATATGCCTCGGGTGCGACACTCGATACAGGAGTCTCAATGCCGCTGGTGAATCGTCTGGGACAGCCTTTTGTTTCTCAAGCACTGGTAAACCATAATTTCAGCCGAGGGCCCGATGCATTTGGGCTCGATTCCGTAGCTTTACTCATCCGAACTGGTCAATTTTGCGGGATTCTTCCCCGACACTATGCCGAGCTATTGCCACAGAGCTGGGATTTTCGGGCCGTTCCCGATACTCAGAGCTACTCTGTAACGTTCTGTGCAGTGACTGACACAACCCGTCCATTACCGCCAAGCGGCACGCGATTCCTTGATCTTTTGAAGATTTTGCATTGCAAGTAGGACATGTTGGGGGAGAAACATACAGCGCTCGATGCAAGCGCTCTGAATCGTCCCGAGTTTATTGACAACGAAAGACTACACTTGACCGATTTCCGCCTTTCTCGAATGCCTGTTTTGGGTCGGTTGCCGTCCTTCGCGACAGGCAAAAAAAAACGCCAAGTGCGGACATACACTCACAACACGGGTCCCGTCCATAAGCGCGAATTGACGAGCTACTTCGTAACAACCGCGTTGCCTAACGACTTTCGTAGATAGGTTGCCGACGCAGGACACAAATGCTTGAACTGGACGGTTTGACTGATAGCGACCGGCGCTTCATCCCTATCGAAAGTTTCAAATCCATTGGCTGTAAAAAATCCAGTAACGCTTTGAGTTAACAAGTGCAACCGAAGCGCCCCCTGGGAGGCAGCATATCGTTCCAGCTCAGACAGCACAGCTTTGCCCAGTCCTTTCCCGCGATGCAAATTACAAACGACCAGTGAGCGAAGCAGCATATCCTGATCGGAACCCTCTAGCCCGCCGTACGCGATCCATTTTCCATCTATCTCAAAACGGAAAAACTGCCGCCCCGGGTCGCTTACATCATCAAAGGGCAATGCTGCTTGACTCAGAGCCTCACGGAGCTGACTCAATCCGTTCGCCTCGATTTTAAACATCTGCATTATCAGCCCTTCTATAGCACCCAGAGCCCTCAAGGCTAGCAGACTTAGTCGCTGTAGCCTTGTCGCCTGTCGACGACGCGGTATCGGCCGCTATATTGGGTCGACTGCAACCTGTCATCACTCTGACCACAGGTGCTCCCATCATGCGCAGTTGCGGAACACCCCCCAAAAATTGCGGAACTCGTCACTTTCCCGAGGGCAAATAAAAAACCCCGTAGATCATTGATCTACGGGGTTGTTTATAGTGGAGGCCGAGGTCGGAATCGAACCGGCGTAGGTGGATTTGCAATCCACTGCATAACCATTTTGCTACTCGGCCTCAAACATTTGATGTCATGTAGCGCAACAACAAATGTGTACAAACTTGGAGCGGGAAACGAGACTCGAACTCGCGACCCCGACCTTGGCAAGGTCGTGCTCTACCAACTGAGCTATTCCCGCGTCTTGGTGTGGCGCATTCTATAGAATCCAGAAGCCCCGTCAACCCTTTGATTCAAAAAAGTTTTATTTCTTTTCTACGTCGGTCTTCAGATGAGGCCAGGCAGCCCGCAAGTACTGGACCATGGACCACAAAGTCAGGCCAGCGGACACCATCAGCAAGGCGTAACCGACCAGGACCCAGAAACTGAAGTCCGACGGATTGGCCAGCAGGATCACCAGTGCCAGCATTTGCGCGGCGGTTTTCCATTTGCCCAGGTTGGACACGGCGACGTGCGCGCGAGCGCCGAGTTCGGCCATCCACTCCCGGAGTGCGGAAACAACAATTTCGCGACCGATGATCACGGCGGCCGGCAGCGTGAGCCACAGGTTGCCGTGTTCTTGCACCAGCAATACCAGCGCAACGGCGACCATCAACTTGTCAGCCACCGGATCGAGAAAGGCCCCGAACGGCGTGCTTTGCTCCAGACGGCGGGCGAGATACCCGTCCAGCCAGTCTGTGGCAGCGGCAAATGCGAAGACCGAGGCGGAGGCCACGTAGCTCCATTGGTAGGGCAGGTAGAACAGTAAAATGAAGATCGGGATGAGCAGGACACGTAGAACGGTAATCAGATTAGGGATATTCATCGGCACAACTGGCTACGAGGTGAGGTGGCATTCTACTCGCTGTGCAGATTTGCATAAATCAACTCTGCGAGCTTTTTACTGATCCCGGGTGCTTTGGCGATCTCTTCGATGCTGGCACGAGACAGCTCCTGCAATCCACCAAAATGTTTCAACAAATCGCGGCGACGTGTCGGTCCGACTCCGGCGACGCCCTCAAGTGTAGAGGTGCGGCGGGTTTTCCCGCGGCGTGCGCGGTGGCCGGTGATTGCGAAACGGTGAGCTTCGTCGCGTATCTGCTGGATCAAATGCAGCGCGGGGGAATCACCGCGCAAGGTAAATTCATGGGCGGCATCGTTCAGGTACAAGGTTTCGAAACCGGCCTTGCGTGTCGCGCCTTTGGCCACGCCCAGCAGAATCAGGTCGGGCACCGCCAGCTCATTGAGCACATCGCGGGCCATGGACAGCTGACCCTTGCCGCCGTCCACCAGCAGAATGTCCGGTAGCTTGCCCTCCCCGTCCTTCAGCTTGCTGAAACGTCGGGTCAGCGCCTGGTGCATCGCTGCGTAGTCATCACCCGGGGTGACGCCCTCAATGTTGTAACGACGGTAGTCAGACTTGATCGGGCCTTCAGGGCCAAACACTACGCAGGACGCCACCGTCGCTTCGCCGCTGGAGTGGCTGATGTCATAGCACTCGAGGCGTTGTGGCGGCTCATCCAGATTCAGGACTTCTGCCAAGGCATCGAAACGAGCCGCAACGTGTTGACGGTTGGCCAACCGTGCACCCAGGGCCTGCTCGGCATTGGTGACCGCCAATTGCTGCCAGCGGGCTCGTGTGCCGCGGACCCGATGGCTGATGGTCAGTTCGCGACCGCGCAGCTCTTCGATGGCGGCGATCAGGGTCGGGAAGTCTTCGTGAACCACGTTGACGATGAGTTCACTCGGCAGGTCGCGCTCAGGGCTGCTGATGAAGTACTGGCCGAGAAACGCCGCCATCACCTCGGAAACGTCCTCTTCAATACCCACTTGCGGAAAGAAGTTCTTGCTCCCCAGTACGCGGCCGCCGCGCACGCTGATCAAGTGCACACACGCGCCACCCGGATTGACAAACGCGGCGATCACATCGACGTCACCCGTGCCGCCTTCCATGCTTTGCTGATCCTGGACCCGGCGCAGCAATGAGATCTGATCCCGCAGCTGCGCCGCACGCTCGAATTCGAGGTTGATCGCCGCTTCTTCCATTCCGGCGGACAATTCGTCGGTCAGCGCGTTGCTGCGGCCTTCGAGGAACATCACCGAGTGCCTGACGTCTTCGGCATATACCTCGGGCTCCACCAGGCCGACACAAGGCGCCTTGCAGCGTTTGATCTGGTATTGCAAACAGGGACGCGTGCGGTTTTTGTAATAGCTGTCTTCGCACTGACGAACAAAAAAGGTCTTTTGCAGCAGGCTCAGGCTTTCGCGAATGGCACCCGCACTCGGATAAGGACCAAAATATTTGCCCTTGGCCTTCTTCGCACCGCGATGGATGCTCAAACGAGGGAACGGGCCGTCCGAGAGGAAGACATAAGGATAGGATTTATCGTCGCGCAGCAGAATGTTGTAAGGTGGACGCCATTCCTTGATCAGCGTCTGCTCGAGCAACAAGGCCTCGGTTTCATTGGCCGTAATTGTCGTTTCGACCTGGGCGATACGCGCGACCAGCGCAGCGGTCTTGGGCGCCAGACCGGTTTTTCGAAAGTAACTCGACAGGCGATTCTTGAGGTTCTTGGCCTTGCCGACATAAAGCAGGCGTGCCTCGCTGTCGAACATGCGATACACACCGGGGCGCCCACTGACCGTTGAAAGAAAGGCGCTTGGATCGAAGGCTTCAGTCATTTTCAGAGGCTGGCATCGACCATGCCGTGACGAACCGCCAACAGCGTCAACTCGACATCGCTGCTGATCGAGAGCTTCTCGAAAATACGGTAACGGTAGGTGTTCACGGTTTTTGGCGACAGGCACAGCTTGTCGGAAATGATCTGGACTTTTTGACAACCGACAATCATCAGCGCGATCTGGATTTCCCGCTCCGACAACGCGTCGAAGGGCGAATCGTTAGTCGGCTGGAAGGATTTGATCGCCAGTTGCTGGGCAATCTGCGGACTGATGTAGCGTTGCCCGGCAAATACCAGGCGAATGGCCTGGACCATTTCAGGCAAACCGGCGCCCTTGGTCAGATAACCCGCAGCCCCCGCCTGCAACAGGCGTGTAGGAAACGGATCCTCTTCGCACACGGTGACCGCAACGACTTTGATGTCCGGATGACTGCGCAACAATTTGCGCGTGGCTTCAAGACCGCCGATACCGGGCATCTTGACGTCCATCAGCACCACATCGGGTTTCAGCTCACGCGCCTTGAGCAAGGATTCTTCGCCTGACTCAGCCTGGCCGACTACTTGCAGGCCATCGATGTCAGCCAGCATTCGTGTAATGCCTGTACGAACGAGATCATGGTCATCGACTACTAGCACCCTAATCAAGCAGACACCTCGCGATATGGTCCTATTGGGTTGTCGACACCTTAGCAAAAAGCATCTGGCAGACCTAGCGGCAAGCGTTATATAAAAAGTTTCAATACATCTGGAAAGGCTTGTCGCCAGTGTGTTTCAGCGATGCAAGTCACCGATATCACGCTGCATTCTCAGGAAACACGCCTCCTCACCGACCACCTTGAGGCCCTTTCGCTCATACAACGCTTTCGCCGGATTATTTTCAAAAACCGTCAGACGCAAGGCCGGGCGCCGCTCCTTGCACGCCATGGCAACGACCTGATCGATTACCCAGGAACCGGCGCCCTGTCCCTGAAACGACTCAAGCATGTGCAGCTCGCGAATGTATAAAGCCCTTGCGTCTCTGCTCAGGCTCACATAACCCAGCGAAACACCCTCTCGCACAACCAACCAGTTTTCGCGTCCTGCCCAGCCCACATCGAACGCCTCGTCCTGCCACAGCAAATCGTGCTGCAGGTAATAGCGCAGCATATTGCGACGAGTGAGATCGCGAGCAAAACCGAGGTCCCCCGAAGTCGCCGTACGTAATTCAAACCCCATCAAGCCTCCGAAACAGCGACTACTTGCCCCTGCCACCCATCCGCGTTGCGCCGAGCAATCACCATCAGATTGCCGGTTCCCGGCGCGACCGAGATCAGCGAACCGTCAGACGCCCAGATTGCGCTGCGTCCTGCGGACTCCCAGCCCCCCGTCGCACCACCATGATTGGCCATCAGCACCACCATCGAATGGCTGCGGGCGTAGCCTTGCAAGATGGCCGTGTCCGGGGCGTAGCCGTTTTCCGTGATCAGCACGCCGGCCGCATAAACATCCGCGCCTTGCTGCGCCGCCGCTGCCGCATGGCTGGCGTGGGAAAAATCCGCGCACACCGCCAGCGCGACAGTGTCGGTACCGATCGTCAAGGTCGAGCCACCGGTGCCCGGGGCAAACGCCACCTCCTCGCCTGCGTGCAAATGTTGCTTACTATAGATCCCCAGCGAACCATCGGCGCCCAGTACCAACGCCCCGATCAATACCGGCGAATCTTCCGACAGCCGAATCGGCATGCCGACAACCGTTGTTAAGCCGACTTCGCGGGCGAAATCCCGCAGGGACTGCAGAACCTCGGCGCCCGGCACAATGGCCAGCTCAGCCGCCAGTCCACGCTCGTACCCCGTCAACGATAACTCCGGGAACACCAGCAATTGCACGCCCTGCTCTGCAGCCACCTGCATGAAGCGTTGATGCCCGGCGATATTGGCGGCAAGGTCGCCCGCGACGGAAATCGATTGAGCGGCCGCGATGGTCAGTGGTGTCATGCTTCGTCCTTGTAATGTTGTGTTGGGTCGAGGCCACGAGTGTGTCACAACCTTCGACGCACTCAAGCGGTAGCAAACCTCGTCGGTGATCGATAGCAATTTCTGATTGAATCCGCGTACCGGCCTCTAGTAAGCTCGGCGCATCCATCGGAGACAAACCATGTTCAACGCCCGCTCACCGCTTCGTACCGCCAGCGCCCTGCGCTCGGTTGCGGCTGCCCGGGCGAACGACGCTTGTGCTCCGGTCAGCTTTTATTTTGGGTATTGGTTTAGCCACTGGCGCGCCTGATACCCACACGGCGCCCACTTTAAACGGGTCGCCGCCAGAGAATTCTCAACCCCCGGTCGGCCTCCCGACCGGGGGTTTTGTTTTTTCAGCCCCAGACACTTTTTAGCAACAACCAGACATTCAGAGGATTTAGAAAATGAACTACGCCACTTATTACCGTTACGACAGTTTTACCGCCTGGCGATTTAGCAGCCTCCGCTCGGGACAGCCTGCCGCCTCCGATCGGTCACCCACTGGTGGCAAGCACCCACACGCAGCCAATCCGGCTAATTGTCGAACACCCCAGTAGGGCCGAGTGCGCGGGAACGAACCCGCCGCCAGCCCAGGAAGCCTGAACATGAATTCGTCCGTCTCCGCTCTGCCGCTGTCCACCCTGAGCCCTGCCAATGAAGCGCTGACCCTGCGTCTGCCCAGCTCGTTGCAACTCAAACAGCAATTGCCACTCAGCAACGCCCTGACCCAGCAAGTCGTTGCCCACCGCGACGCGGTCCGCGCGATCCTCAACGGTAAAGACTCCCGTCTGCTGGTGATCGTCGGCCCTTGCTCGATTCACGACCCGCAGTCAGCCCTTGAATACGCCAACCACCTCGCCCGACTCGCCGCTGAAGTCAGTGATGAACTGCTGTTGGTGATGCGTGCCTACGTCGAAAAGCCTCGCACCACGATCGGCTGGAAAGGCCTGGCCTACGATCCGCACCTGGACGGCCGTGATGACATGGCCGGTGGCCTGACGTTGTCCCGTGAGCTGATGCGCGAAATGCTCCGTCTCGGATTGCCGATTGCCACCGAGCTGCTGCAACCGATGGCCGCTGGTTACTTCGACGACCTGCTGAGCTGGGTGGCCATTGGTGCCCGCACCACCGAATCGCAAATTCACCGGGAAATGGCCAGCGGCCTGAGCATGCCGGTGGGCTTCAAGAACGGCACCGATGGCAGTGTCGGCGTCGCCAGCGACGCCATGCGCTCGGCCGCCCATCCGCATCGTCATTTCGGTGTCGACAGCCAGGGACACCCGGCGATCATTCAGACCCCGGGCAATGCGGACACTCATCTGGTATTGCGCGGAGGCCATCGCGGGCCGAACTACGACCGCGACAGCATCGCCCAGGTGCACAGCGACCTGACCAAGCTGAAAATCCCGGCGCGAATCATGGTCGACTGCAGCCACGCCAACAGCGGCAAAGATCCGTTGCGTCAGCCGGCGGTGTTCAACGACGTGCTTGAGCAACGCCTGCAAGGTGATCGCTCGCTGATCGGCATGATGATTGAGAGTCATCTGTTCGAAGGTTGCCAGCCGTTGAGCCCGTCGCTGCGTTACGGCGTGTCGGTAACGGATGGTTGCCTTGGCTGGGACGGGACGGAGGAGTTGTTGCGTCAGGCGGCAGCGCGGCTGCGAGCGCAACACGGATAACAGTCAAATGACGTTCTGGAGGTAGGCCATTACCCAAATGTGCTCTACCTCCCATCAAAGGATGGCCGAATATTCCGATATAGACCTCATCCTCATTCGAGATTTCGTACCTTTTCTATACCGTTTTCATCAGCTTACAGCGGCTTTTTCATACACCGCATACGCGCAGGAGTGCTTTAGAGTGAGCCGCAAGCACACCCATGAACTCCCGCGAAAAAGGTATGAACATGCAACGGAATGCAACCACTCACCATCCGATCCTCTTGGTCCACGGGCTTTTCGGCTTCGAGCGCATCGGCAAGTTCGAGCTGTTCCATGAGGTCAAACACGCCCTCAGAGGGGCTGGCGCCAGGGTGTTTGTCCCGCACCTGTCGGCTACCCATAGCAACGAAGCGCGCGGCGACCAATTGCTGATGCAGATCGAACGGGTGCTGGAAGGAACCGGCGCGAAAAAAGTCAACCTGATAGGTCACAGTCAAGGCGCACTCGCCGCACGTTATGCCGCGGCGGTTGCACCACACACCGTCGCCTCGGTGACGTCCGTCAGCGGGCCGAATCATGGTTCGGAATTGGCCGACTTCCTGCGCAAGGCCCTGACGCCCGGACGCCTGCCAGAACATATTGCTGAGACGGTTGCCAGCCTGTTTGCCGATTTTCTGTCGTTGCTCAGTGGCCATCGCCACCTGCCGCAGAACGCTGTCGCCGCGCTCAACGCGCTCACCACCGAAGGCGTGGGCGCGTTCAACGACAAGTATCCCCAAGGCTTGCCAAAAACCTGGGGCGGCAAGGGCAGCGAATGGGTCAACGGTGTTGGCTATTATTCCTGGAGCGGCATCCTGTCGAGGAACACCCTCGATGAAGGGCTCAACGCGCTCGATCCACTGCATGGGTTATCCCGGGCCTTTTCCCGGTATTTCACCACCGAAGCGGAGCAGAATGATGGCATGGTCGGCCGATTCAGCTCCCATCTGGGCAAAGTGATCCGTTCCGACTACCCGCTCGACCACCTGGACAGCATCGGCCAGGCCGTCGGTCGAGTTCGCACGGGCATCGACCCGATCGACTTGTATGTGCAGCATGCCGAGCGCCTGCGAATGGCCGGCTTATAAAGGAATGCCATACTGGCTGCGCCACCCGGACGGAATTTTGAGAAGAAATAGACCACTGAATCCGGTAGGCTCAGCACTTTACTGAACATTGAAAGGAGAATTTACCCATGGCTAAAGCCACTGCCCGTCACATCCTGGTTGCCTCAGAAGCCAAGTGCAACGAACTCAAAGCCCAGATCGAAGGCGGCGCTGATTTCGCCGAAGTTGCCAAAACCAATTCCACTTGCCCGTCCAGCCGCCAGGGCGGTGATCTGGGTTCGTTCGGTCCAGGCCAAATGGTCAAGGAATTCGACACCGTGGTCTTCAGCGCACCGATCAACGTGGTGCAAGGCCCGGTCAAGACCCAGTTCGGTTATCACCTGCTGGAAGTGACCAGCCGCCAGGACTGATCAACACCTGCGTATTGCGCATAACGGCCCGCCTTTTGGTGGGCCGTTGTGTTTGGGATACGTGATACGGCTGGCTAGGGACGCGCCGGTAGCGTACAAATTGCGATTATCGACCACCCGGCTCTAAGGCTGACAATGCGACTGGTTTTCCCCACTTTATTGTTCACTGCCGTGGCCCTGCTGTTGGGCGCCGCCGGTGTGAATGCTGAACCGCAACATGCGCTGACCGTGTACGGCGAACCGGCAAAGTATCCTGCTGGCTTCAGTCATTTTGCCTACACCAACCCGCACGCCCCCAAGGGCGGCACGATGCGTCGCTCGGCGATCGAAATCGGTCACTTCGACCACATCTTGCCCTACATCGACAAGGGCATCGGCGTTACGCAGGTCGACGGTCTTCTCTACTCGCCTCTGGCCCAGCGCTCGCTGGACGAGCCTTACACCGTGTATGGCCTGGTCGCGCAAAAAATGGAGCGCGCCGATGATGGCTTGTTCCTGCGCTTCTACCTCAACCCAAAAGCCCGTTTCGCCGACGGGACACCGATCACCGCCGAAGACGTGCGCTACACCTTTGACTTGCTGATGACCCAGGGCAGCCTGCGTTATCGCACCCAGTTCGCCGACGTCAAAGGCGTCGAAGTGGAATCACCGCTGGTTGTTCGGTTCGACTTCAAAAGCAACGAAAACCGCACCCTGCCACTGGACGTCGCGACCCTGCCGGTGTTTCCCGAGCACTGGTGGAAAACCCGCGACTTCGCCGGTGGTGGCGGGTACGAGCCGCCACTGGGAAGTGGCCCTTACACGATAAGCAAGGTCGACTCCGGGCGCAGCATCACTTTTGAGCGCAATCCCGACTGGTGGGGCAAGGATTTACCGGTCAGCCGTGGCCTCTATAATTTCGATCACTTCAGCATCGAGTACTTTGGCGATACCGATGTGGCGCGCCAGGTGCTGCGTGGCGGCGCCTACGACTACAACCGCGAATTCTCCGCCACCGGATACTCGATCGGTTATGACAGCCCGGCCCTGAGCGACGGTCGCCTGCAAAAGGCCCACCTGGCCACACAAGCGCCACAACCGAGCCAGGGCTTTGTGTTCAACCTGTTAAATCCGATTTTCCAGGATCGCCGAGTGCGCCAGGCGCTGGCCATGCTCTGGGATTTCGAGTGGAGCAACCGGCAGATGATGCGAAACATGTACATCCGCCAGCAGAGCTTCTTTTCCAACACTGACCTCGCCGCCCGACAATTGCCGGATGCGGGCGAACTGGCGATTCTTGAACCGTTGCGCGGGCAGATCCCCGATGAGGTGTTCACTCAAGTCTTCGAAGCGCCGAAGACCGATGGCAGCGGCCTGATTCGCGACAAGCAGTTACAAGCCCTGGACTTGCTCGAGCAGGCCGGCTGGAAACCCGATGGCGATCAACTGGTCAACGCCAAAGGCGAACCACTGAGCTTCACCTTTCTGGTCAGCCAGAACGGCATGGACCGATTGCTGCTGCCTTATAAGCGCACGTTGAAACAGATCGGCATCGACCTGAACATCCGCCGCATCGATTCCTCCCAGTACGTCAATCGCCTGATGAGCCGCGACTACGACATGATCGTCACCGGTTACCCGGTCACCACCTCGCCAGGCAGCGAACTGCTCAATTACTTCGGCTCCGCCTCGGCCACCGACCCCGGCGCCAATAACTACATGGCGCTGAAGAACCCGGCGGTGGACACTTTGATCACCGGCCTGATCCGCGCCACCACCCAGCCGGAAATGCTGCGCTATGCCCACGCGCTGGACCGGGTGCTGCAATGGAACTACTACTGGATTCCCAACTATTACCCGCCGGGCACCTCCACCGTGTGGTGGAATCGCTTCGGCATGCCCACCGAGCAGGCGAGCAATGACGAAGCCATCGAAAGCTGGTGGGAAGTGAGCACCACGCCGCTGACCAACCAACAGATGACCGCCGAGAAAATCAGTCGGGGCAAACCCGGAGGAGCACACTGATGTGGGCTTACATAGCGCGGCGCCTGCTGCTGATCATTCCAACGCTGGTGATCATTCTGCTGGTCAACTTCATCATCGTTCAGGCAGCACCGGGCGGTCCGGTGGAACAGGCCATCGCACACCTGCAAGGCATTGGCGGTGCCAGTGTCGGCGGTGGTTCCGGCGAAACCATGTCTGGCACTTCCCGGGCCAGTCGCGGCCTCGATCCGCAAATGATCAAGGACATAGAAAAACAATACGGCTTCGACAAACCCGCGCACGAACGCCTGTGGCTGATGCTCAGCAGTTACGCGCGCCTGGACTTCGGCAAGAGCTTCTTCCGTGGCGCCACGGTCACCGACCTGATCCTGGAAAAAATGCCGGTCACCATTTCCCTCGGGCTCTGGGCGACACTGATCACCTATCTGGTGTCGATTCCGCTGGGCATCCGCAAGGCCGTGCACCATGGCAGCCATTTCGACATCTGGAGCAGCACCGCGATCATCATCGGCTACGCCATGCCGGCGTTCCTGTTCGCGATGTTCCTGATCGTGGTCTTCGCCGGTGGCACCTCGCTGAACTGGTTCCCGGTCCGTGGACTGGTGTCGGACAACTTCGAATCGCTGTCGACCGTGGGCAAGATCGCCGATTACTTCTGGCACCTGGTGCTGCCGGTCACCGCGCTGGTGATCGGCGGTTTCGCGACCCTGACCATCCTGACCAAAAATTCCTTCCTCAATGAAATCACCCGCCAGTACGTGGTGACCGCGCGCGCCAAAGGCATGAGCGAGCGTCGCGTGCTGTACGGGCATGTGTTCCGCAACGCGATGTTGCTGGTGGTATCGGGGATTCCTCAAGCGTTCATCAGCGTGTTCTTTGCCGGTTCCTTGCTGATCGAAGTGATTTTCTCCCTCGATGGCCTGGGCCGCATGAGTTACGAAGCCGCGGTTTCACGCGACTATCCGGTGGTGTTTGGTTCGCTGTTCATCTTCACGCTGTTCGGTCTCTTGATAAAAATCGTCGGCGATCTGTGCTACACCCTGGTCGACCCGCGCATCGACTTCTCCGCGAGGAACGCCTGATGTTCAAGCTCTCGCCGTTAGGCCGTCGGCGTTTCGAACGTTTCAAGAAAAACCGCCGCGGCTGGTGGTCACTGTGGTTGTTTATCGGGTTGTTCCTGCTGAGCCTCGGTGGCGAATTGATCGCCAACGACAATCCGCTGATTGTCAGTTATCAGGGCTCGCTGTATTTCCCGGCCTTCAAGCGACACACCGAACAGGAGTTTGGCGGGAAACTGCCCTTCCAGGCCGACTACCGCAGCGATTATGTGCAGAAACTGATTCAAAAGGATGGCGGCTGGATGCTGTTCCCGCCGATTCCGTTCAGCGACGACACACCGAACTATGATCTGAATCAACCGGCACCGAGCCCGCCCTCCAACGTTAATTGGCTGGGGACGGACGACCAGGCTCGCGACGTGTTGGCCAGGGTGATTTTCGGTGCGCGGGTGTCGATCCTGTTCGCCTTGATGCTGACCTTTGTCAGCGCCCTGATCGGCATTGCGGCCGGCGCGCTGCAAGGCTATTACGGCGGCTGGATCGACCTGATCGGCCAGCGATTGCTGGAGGTGTGGTCCGGGCTGCCGGTGCTGTACCTGCTGATCATCCTCTCGGGGTTCGTCGAACCGAATTTCTGGTGGTTGCTGGGGATCATGGCGCTGTTTTCCTGGCTGGCCCTGGTCGACGTGGTGCGCGCCGAGTTCCTGCGCGGGCGCAACCTGGAGTACGTCAAAGCCGCCCGTGCGTTGGGCCTGAGCGACCGCAAAGTCATTGTGCGGCACATCCTGCCCAACGCGATGAACGCAACCTTGAGTTATCTGCCATTTATTCTGACCGGGGCGATTTCCACGCTCACGGCGCTGGATTTCCTCGGCTTCGGCATGCCGGCCGGCAGTGCCTCGCTGGGCGAACTGATCGGCCAGGGCAAGCAGAACCTGCAAGCACCGTGGCTGGGGCTGACAGCGTTTTTCACCTTGGCGCTGATTCTTTCCTTACTGGTGTTTATCGGGGAGGCGTTGCGTGATGCCTTTGACCCGAGGTCATGACGCGGACAGATGATATGAACAACCTGATCGAAATCCGTGACCTCAGCGTGGCCTTCAACGGTCAGACCGTGGTGCGCAACCTATGCCTGGACATCCGGCCCGGTGAATGCCTGGCGCTGGTCGGCGAGTCAGGCTCCGGCAAATCCGTAACGGCGCATTCGATCCTGCAGCTGCTGCCCGAAACCGGCACCGAGTCCACTGGCAGCATCCAATATCGCGGCAAGGAACTGCTTGGCGCGTCGTCCAGAGTCCTGCGAGAACTGCGCGGCAACCGGATTGCGATGATCTTTCAGGAGCCGATGACTTCGCTCAATCCGCTGCACAACATCGAAAAACAAATCGGTGAAACCTTGCTGTTGCACAAAGGCCTGACCGGCAAGGCCGCGCGCGCACGGATTCTCGAATTGCTGCATTTGGTGGGCATTCAAAAACCTGAAGAACGGCTCAAGGCGTACCCCCATCAACTGTCCGGTGGCCAACGACAACGGGTGATGATCGCCATGGCCCTGTCCTGTGAGCCGGAGTTGCTGATCGCCGATGAACCGACCACCGCCCTCGACGTGACGGTACAGCGCAAGATCCTGCTGCTGCTCAAATCCCTGCAACAGCGGCTCGGCATGTCCCTGCTGCTGATCAGCCACGACCTCAATCTGGTGCGCAGCATTGCCCAACGCGTGTGTGTGATGAAGGCGGGGGAGATCGTCGAACAGGCGCCCTGCGAGACGCTGTTCACCGAGCCCAAACACCCTTACAGCTGCTTGTTGCTGAACGCTGAGCCCGAAGGCGAAGCCCTGCCCCGCAACGAGCGCGAAAACGTTCTGGAAGTAGACAATCTGACGGTGCGATTCGCCCTGAGTGACGGATTGTTTCAGCGCAAGACGTACCTGAAAGCCGTGGACGGTATCAGCCTGAATGTTCAGCGTGGCAAGACGCTGGGCATTGTCGGCGAATCCGGTTCCGGCAAATCGACGCTGGGCCAGGCGATTCTGCGCCTGCTCGATTCAGAGGGCAGCATTCACTTCGAGGGGGAGGCGCTGGATAGCCTGACGCAAAAGCAGCTGCGGCCGTGGCGCAAAAGAATGCAGGTGGTGTTTCAGGACCCCTACGGCAGCCTCAGCCCGCGCATGTCGGTGGCGCAGATCATCAGCGAAGGCCTTGAAGTGCATAGCCAGCTGAGCGCTGAGGAATGCAAGGCCGAAGTGATTCGAGCCCTGGAAGAAGTCGGCCTCGACCCGCAAAGCCGGCATCGCTACCCGCACGAATTCTCCGGTGGGCAGCGCCAACGCATTGCCATTGCCCGGGCGCTGGTGCTTAAACCGGCGCTGATTCTGCTGGACGAGCCCACCTCGGCGCTGGATCGCACGGTGCAAAAGCAAGTGGTCGCCCTGCTCCGCCAGCTTCAGGAAAAACACGGCCTGACGTACCTGTTCATCAGTCACGACCTGGCCGTGGTCCGCGCCCTGGCCCACGACATGATCGTGATCAAGGATGGCAAAGTGGTGGAAAGCGGCGCCAGCCATGACGTGTTCGATTCGCCGCAGCACCCGTATACCAAAGAGTTGTTGGCAGCGGCGCATCCGCGGTAGGCACAAAACCGTGTCGTGGCCTTCGCGGGCAAGCCTCGCGCCTACAGACGAGGTGATCCGTAGCGAAGGGGCCGGCACCAGCAACACACAACCAGGATCTGCATCCATGAACACCACCGAAAGCCTCAAGGACTACCAGCGCGTGCGCCTGCTGGCAATCCGCTCGCTGTTCGAGATCATTGAGCAGTCCAGCGAAGGCACAGTGATTGTCGACCGCGACGCCAACATCGTCTGGATGAACGAGCGCTACGCCCGGCGTTTTGGTCTGGAATCAGCCGAAGTGGCCATCGGCAAGGCCTGCGAAAGCGTGATCCCCGGCAGCTTGCTGCGCGAGGTGGTGCGCACCGGCCGGCCAATTCTGCTCGACATGCAGGACACCTCAAATGAACCGCTGGTGGTCATGCGCCTGCCGATTCATGACGATGCTGGCGTGGTGATCGGTGCCATCGGTTTTGCGTTGTTCGACGAGTTGCGCAGCCTGTCGCCAATGCTCAAGCGCTACATGAGCATGCAGGAAGAGCTCGCTTCCACCCGATCGCTGCTGCGGGCACGGCAGACCAAGTACAACTTCGCCCATTTCATTGGCACCAGCGCCGCCAGCCTGGAAGTCAAACGCCGCGCCCGGCGCAGTGCCAGCGCCGAGTCTCCAGTGTTGCTGCTCGGTGAAACCGGCACCGGCAAGGAATTGCTGGCGCAGGCGATACACGGCGCTTCGCCACGGGCGCACAAAGCGTTTGTCAGCATCAACAGCGCGGCGATTCCCGAGTCGCTGCTGGAAGCGGAATTCTTCGGCACCGCCCCCGGGGCCTTTACCGGTGCCGATCGCAAAGGCCGGGCTGGCAAGTTGCAGATCGCCCAGGGCGGTACGCTGTTTCTCGATGAAATCGGCGACATGCCGTTACCGTTGCAAAGCAAGCTGCTGCGGGTGTTGCAGGAAAAGGAATTCGAGCCGGTGGGCTCCAACGAAGTCATTCAGAGTGATGTGCGGGTGATCGCGGCGACGTCCACTGACCTGGAAGCGGCGATCAAACGCGGCGAATTTCGCGCCGACTTGTATTACCGCTTGAATGTGCTGCCCATCAACGTGCCGCCGTTGCGTGATCGCCTCGATGACTTGCCGGCCCTGAGTGAAGCGATTCTTGAGGAACTGCGCAGCCAGCATGAACTGAACCGCGAAGCACTGGCATTGCTGGGGCAACATGCCTGGCCGGGCAATATTCGAGAATTGCGCAATGTGCTGGAACGTGCGGCGTTGCTCAGTGATGAATTGATGCTGAATGCAGCGGATATCCAGGCGGCCATTGGGACAATTACCCTGGTGGAGCGTGACGCACCGGTGGCCATCGATGTGGTTGCCCATGAAACCTTTAGCCAGGCTCGGGAGCGATTTGACCGCCAGTTAATTGAAACTACCCTTGTGCAATGCAAGGGGAAGGTGATCGACGCGGCGGCGCGGCTGGGGTTGGGGCGGTCAACGTTGTACAAGAAGATGGTGGCGTTGGGGATTGTCGAGTCTCTGTAGTGAGACATAAATCTCCATACATAGACAGATCATCGCGAGCAGGCTCGCTCCCACATTTGACCGAGTTACTTGGTAGAACCCGATCAAATGTGGGAGCGAGCTTGCTCGCGATGAGGCCGGTATCAACAACATAAGTCTCAAATTCAAGACATCGATCCTCAAATCCACTCAAACATTGCAATATATTCTTAGTTTTCAATAACTTGAACGCATGGCACGAAACTCGCTAAGGCCCTCCACCGCAACGTTCCACCCTAAAAAAATAACAATCCAGGAGACACACCATGAGTGTGATCATTGCCTTGGCAGCCCTCGCGCTGCTGATGCTCGCGGCCTACCGTGGCTACAGCGTTATTCTCTTCGCCCCGATTGCCGCCCTAGGCGCTGTCCTTCTCACCGACCCGTCCGCCGTCGCCCCAGCCTTCACCGGGGTGTTCATGGAGAAGATGGTCGGCTTCATCAAATTGTATTTCCCGGTGTTCCTGCTCGGTGCCGTGTTCGGCAAGCTGATCGAACTGTCGGGTTTCTCGCGCTCCATCGTCGCGGCGGCGATTGGCCTGCTGGGCACTCGCCAGGCCATGCTGGTGATCGTGCTGGTCTGCGCGCTGCTCACTTACGGCGGCGTGTCGTTGTTTGTGGTGGTGTTTGCGGTCTACCCGTTTGCCGCTGAAATGTTCCGTCAGAGCAACATACCCAAACGCCTGATCCCGGCGACCATTGCCCTCGGCGCGTTCTCCTTCACCATGGACGCCCTGCCCGGCACACCGCAGATTCAGAACATCATCCCCAGCACCTTCTTCAACACCACCGCCTGGGCTGCACCGTGGCTGGGTGTGATTGGCGCGATTTTCGTGTTCTGCGCCGGCATGCTGTTTCTGCAACGCCAACGCAACAAGGCCCTGCGCTCGGGTGAAGGCTACGGCAGCGAGTTGCGCAATGAGCCGGAAACCGCGGCCGACATCAAGCTGCCGAACCCCTGGATCGCGCTGTCGCCGCTACTGGCGGTCGGCATCATGAACCTGTTGTTCACCCAGTGGATTCCCCAGTGGTACGGCAAGACCCACACCCTTGCACTGCCGGGCATGGCCGCGCCGGTGACCACCGAAATCGCCAAACTGACGGCCATTTGGGCGGTTCAGGCGGCCTTGCTGGTCGGTATCATCATGGTACTGGTGTTCGGCTTCCAGGCGATTCGCAGCAAACTGGCCGAAGGCAGTAAAAGTGCGGTCAGTGGCGCGCTGCTCGCGGCGATGAACACCGCCTCGGAATACGGTTTCGGTGCGGTGATCGCCTCCTTGCCGGGTTTCCTGGTGCTGGCCGACTGGCTCAAAAGCATCCCCAACCCGCTGGTCAACGAAGCGATTACCGTCACCTTGCTGGCCGGCATCACCGGTTCCGCGTCGGGCGGCATGAGCATTGCGCTGGCGGCGATGTCCGAGAGTTTTATCAGCGCGGCCCACGCCGCCAATATTCCGCTGGAAGTGCTGCACCGGGTCGCCGCCATGGCCAGTGGTGGCATGGACACCCTGCCGCACAACGGCGCGGTGATCACGTTGCTGGCGGTCACCGGCCTGACCCACCGTGAGGCCTATAAAGACATTTTCTGTATTACGATCATCAAGACCCTGGCGGTCTTCGTAGTGATCGGCACTTTCTACGCCACTGGCATTGTGTGAGGTATTCATGACGACTCTATCGGGCAAGACTGCACTGGTTACCGGTTCCACCAGCGGCATTGGCCTGGGCATCGCCCTCAGCCTGGCCAAGGCTGGCGCTAACGTGGTCCTCAACGGTTTCGGCGATGCCGGCGCAGTCATCGCGCAGGTCCAGCAGTTTGGCGGCAGGGTGGGTCATCACCCGGCCGACGTCAGCAACCCGGTGCAGATCGCCGAGATGATTGCTTACGCCGAACGTGAGTTCGGCGGCATCGACATTCTGGTCAATAACGCCGGCATCCAGCACGTTGCTTCAGTGGAGGATTTTCCCGTAGAGCGCTGGGACTCGATCATCGCGATCAACTTGTCGTCGGTGTTTCACAGCACCCGCCTCTGCCTGCCGCGCATGCGTGCGAAGAATTGGGGCCGGATCATCAATATCGCCTCGGTGCATGGCCAGGTGGGGTCGGTGGGTAAGGCTGCCTATGTAGCGGCCAAGCATGGGGTGATAGGTTTGACCAAGGTTGTGGCGCTGGAAACGGCCACCACCCACGTCACCTGCAATGCGATCTGCCCGGGCTGGGTGCTGACCCCGCTGGTGCAAAAGCAGATCGATGACCGCGCCGCGAGCGGAATCGACCCGCAGCAGGCGCAGCATGATTTGCTGGCCGAGAAGCAGCCTTCGCTGGAGTTCGTGACGCCGCCGCAATTGGGCGAGCTGGTGCTGTTTTTGTGCAGTGAGGCCGGTAGCCAGGTGCGTGGCGCGGCGTGGAATATTGATGGTGGGTGGTTGGCGCAGTAGCACGCCACCAGACCGCGTTATCGTTCTTCGCGGGCAAGCCACGCTCCCACAGGTTTGTGGTTAACGCCGAAACCTGTGGGAGCGTGGCTTGCCCGCGAATGGATCTGCAGATACAAGAAGAGGCAAGCCATGTCCGACATTCTCTGGCAACCCAGCGCCGAGCGCATCGGCAAGACCCGCATGGAGGCCTTTCGGCGCTTCATCAATCAGCGGCACCACCTCCACGTCGACGACTACCCGGCCCTGCATCAATGGTCCATCGATCAGCGGATTGCATTCTGGCAGGCCATCGTCGATTTCTTTGACATTCGCTTTCACGATCAACCGGACGCTGTGCTGGTGGAAGGCGAGAAAATGCCCAGCGCCCAATGGTTTCCCGGCGCCACCCTGAACTTCGCCGAACATTTGCTGCGCCGCCGTGACGATGCCGTGGCGGTGGTGGCAGTTGGCGAGAACGGCCAGCGCGAACAGTTGACCTGGGGCGAACTGGCGGAGCATGTCGCCGGTTTTCAGAACAGCTTGATCGCCGCTGGCGTCGTCGTCGGCGACCGCGTGGCCGCGTGCATGCCGAACACCTGGCAAACACTCGTGGCCATGCTCGCCACCACCAGCCTGGGCGCGATCTGGTCTTGTTCTTCGCCGGATTTCGGCACTCAAGGCGTGATCGACCGCTTCGGCCAGATTGAGCCGAAGGTGCTGATCACCTGCGCCGGCTACCGCTACGCCGGCAAAGAAATTGACCAGAGTGCCAAGGTCAATGAAATCCTCGAACGATTGCCCTCATTAGTGCAGTTGATCGTCGTGCCTTATGCGCGGCCCCAGGCGCGTATCGAAGACTTCCACACCGAAGCCGAAGTGGCGCTGTGGGAAGACTTCTACAGCCCGGGCGGCGAGCCGGATTTCGTTGCCGTCCCCTTCGCGCATCCGCTGTACATCCTCTATTCCAGCGGCACCACTGGCGTGCCGAAATGCATCATTCACAGCACCGGCGGCGTGCTGCTGCAACACGTCAAGGAACACGGGCTGCACTGTGATCTCGGAGCCGGCGACCGATTGTTCTACTACACCACGTGCGGCTGGATGATGTGGAACTGGCTGGTGTCGGCCCTGGCCGTGAACAGCGCCGTGGTGCTGTACGACGGTTCGCCGTTCCATCCCGATCCGGAGCGCCTGATCGACTTGATCGACGACGAACGCATCAGCGTGTTCGGCACCAGCCCCAAGTACCTGGCAACCCTGGAAAGCAACGGCGTGAACCCGCGGCAAAGCCATGCGCTGAGCAGCCTGAAAACGCTGCTCTGCACCGGCTCCGCGCTGTCGCCGCAGAGCTACGACTACGTCTACCGCGACTTCAAGACCAACCTGTGCCTGGCCTCGATGTCCGGCGGTACCGATATCGTTTCCTGCTTTGTGAACGGCAATCCGCTGCAACCGGTACGCCGTGGCGAGATACAAGGCAAAAGCCTGGGCATGGCGATCGAAGTCTGGAACGACGACGGTCAACCGGTCATCGGTGAGAAAGGCGAACTGGTCTGCACCCGGCACTTTCCGGCGATGCCCGTCGGCTTGTGGAACGACCCCACCGGAGAAAAACTGCGCGCCTCCTATTTCACGCAGTTCCCCGGTGTCTGGGCCCAGGGCGATTACGCCGAGCAATTGCCTCATGGCGGGATGATGATCCACGGACGCTCGGACGCCGTGCTCAACCCCGGCGGCGTACGAATCGGCACAGCGGAAATCTACCGTCAGGTCGAGAAAGTCCCGCAGGTCATCGACAGCGTCGCCATCGGTCAGCACTGGCAGGATGACGTGCGGGTGGTGCTGTTCGTGCGCTTGCGCGACGGTGTGGCACTGGACGCGGCGCTGGAGCAGCAGATTCGTCAGGTCATTCGTGCCAACACCACGCCTCGGCACGTGCCGGCTAAGATTGTCGCGGTGACGGACATTCCCCGGACAATCAGCGGCAAGGTGGTCGAGCTGGCGGTGAGGAACGTGGTGCATGGCCAACCGGTGAAAAACACCGATGCATTGGCCAACCCCGAAGCGCTGGAGCAATTCCGCAATCGCCCCGAGCTCAATGATTGACGCCGTAAATCTCCTGTGGGAGCGAGCCTGCTCGCGAAGGCGGTGAGTCAGGCAACATCATTATTGACTGACACAACGCCTTCGCGAGCAGGCTCGCTCCCACAGTTTTGGGTTGTGTCAGTCCATCAGGCCCCATTCGCCTGGAGGGGAATGGACGCCCGGTGATGCTTCGATGTGCAATTTGAGCCGCAACCTCAAATTGTTCACCGAGTCCGCATGCTTCAACGCTTCTTCCTCGGTGATCGAACCTTCGACGACCAGCGTATAAAGCGCACAGTCAAATGTCTGCATCCCCAGTTCCGCAGACTTTTCCATGATCCCCTTGAGCTCGTCGAACCCGTTGCGCCGGATCAGATCGCCGATGGTCGGTGTCCCCAGCATCACTTCAACCGCTGCCCGGCGCTGACCATCGCGGGTGCGCACCAATCGCTGGGAAACGAATGCTTTGAGGTTGTTGCCCAAGTCATGCAGCAGTTGCGACCGGCGCTCTTCAGGGAAGAAATTGATAATCCGGTCCAGCGCCTGATGGGCGTTATGAGCATGCAGGGTGGAAATCACCAGATGGCCGGTATCGGCAAACGCCAGCGCGTGCTCCATGGTCTCGCGGTCGCGGATTTCACCGATCAGCACCACGTCCGGTGCCTGGCGCAGGGTGTTTTTCAAGGCCGCATGAAAACTGCGGGTATCGACGCCGACTTCCCGCTGGTTGATGATCGACTTCTTGTGGCGGTGGATGTACTCGACCGGGTCCTCGATGGTGATGATATGGCCACTGCTGTGGCGGTTACGGTAATCGATCAACGCCGCCAGCGAGGTAGACTTGCCCGAATCGGTGGTGCCGACAAACAGCATCAGGCCTTGTTTGAGCATGATCGTGTCGAGCAGCACCAGCGGCAACTTGAGGTCTTCGAAACGCGGAATGTCGAGTTTGATGTTGCGCGCCACGATCGATACATCATTGCGCTGCTTGAAGATATTGACCCGGAAGCGCCCGATCCCTGGCAGCGAGATGGCCAGGTTCATTTCCAGCTCCCGGTCGAGCTCCAGGCGCTGTTCGGCGTCCATGATGGACGCAGCAATGGCCGCAATTTCCCCCGGATTGAACGGCGGGTCCGCCAACGATTTAAGGACACCGTCGAACCGCGCGCTGGGTGGCGCGCCGGTGGACAGGTAGAGATCGGAGCCATTCTGGCTGGCCAACAGTTTCAACAGTGCATCGATTTCCATGGCAAAAAGCACCCGCGAAGCATTCAATGAAAAAAGACCCGACGCGGGTCATCCAGCATCTACTACCCGCCAAGGATAGTAGATGCCGCTACACCGACTTAGGCAGGACATTTAGATGAGCGCAACACCGATCGGCAGCGATGCCCAGGCCTTGATTGCCAGACTGGACTGGACATGCACGCCCCTGGGCGCTGCCAGTACCTGGCCGCAGAGCCTGCGAACCGCCGTGGACATCGTGATTCATTCGCCGATGCCGATGCTGTTGCTGTGGGGGCCAGCGCTCACGCAAATCTACAACGACGGCTTCGCCCTCCTCGCCGGCAGCAAGCATCCGCACGCTTTCGGACAACCGACACACCAGATCTGGCCAGAACTCAAAGACTTTACCGACCCGATTTACAGCGCCGTCCTACAAGGCCAGGTGCGAACTTACAGCGAACAGCGCTTTACCTTGCAGCGCGACGGTCGTGATTCCGACTTCTGGCTGGACCTGACTTACAGCCCGATCCGCGATGAAAGCGCCGAGGTCGCCGGAATTCTGGTCACGGCGATTGAAACCAACGAGCGCCGACGTATTGCCCTCGAACTTGAACAGCGCTCGGCGGCCAGCCTCAAGGCCCAGCACGAAACCGAGGAGCGACTGCAACTCGCTCTCGCCGCCACCGATGCCGTCGGCACCTGGGACTGGGACATTGGCGAAGACCGCTTCATTGCCGACGCCCGCTTCGCCCAGTTGCACGGGATCGACCCGCTGCTCGCCAGCCAGCTGCCCATCAGCGCCTACCTCCAGGCCGTGCACCCGGAAGACCGCGCCATGGTCGCCCGCGGCATCAAGCACTCGATCGCCCATGGCAGCGAATACGCTGAAGAATATCGCCTGCTGCAGCCCGACGGCGAACTGCGCTGGGTGTTTGCCCGGGGTCGTTGCTACAAGGACCACCATGGCCGGCCGATCCGGTTTCTTGGTGCCGCGCTTGACCTGACCGAGCGCAAAAACACCGAGCAAGCCCTGCGCCAGAGCCAGACCGAGCTGCAGCTGATCATCAACGCCATGCCAATCCTGATCAGCTACGTGGACCGCGAGGAACGCTTTCGCCTGAACAATTCCGCGTACCTGGACTGGTATGGCCTGACGCCCCAGGAGCTTTATGGGCGCACCATTCTTGAAGTGCTGGGCGAGGAAGCCTATGCCTTGCGCGCCGAACACATCGCCGAGGCGCTGGCCGGCAAGGCTTGCTCTTTCAGCGTCAGCACCCCGCACCGCGATGGCAGCACCCGCCAGGCACTGATGAACTTCCTGCCGCGCCACGGCCCGGATGGGGCGGTGAATGGTTTCTACATCTTTGTGATCGATGAAACCGAGCGCAAACAGACTGAAGAAGCCCTGCGCAATCTCAATGAAACCCTGGAGGAACGGGTCGCCGCCCGAACCCGGCAGTTGGCCGAAGCCAACGAAAAACTGCAAAACGAGATGTTCGAACGCGAGCGCGCCGAAGAGGCCTTGCGGCATGCACAGAAAATGGAAGCGGTCGGACAGCTCACCGGGGGCATCGCCCATGACTTCAACAACATGCTCACTGGAATCATCGGCAGCCTTGATTTGATGCAGCGCTACATCGCCGACGGGCGTGCCGCCGAGATTGGCCGTTTCGCCGAAGCCGCCGTGTCCTCGGCCAATCGCGCCGCCGCGTTGACCCACCGCCTGCTGGCGTTCTCCCGGCGTCAGTCGCTGGATCGAAAACCGCTGAACGTCAATAAGCTGATCCATTCACTGGAAGATTTGCTCAGCCGCACCAAGGGCGAACATATCGAACTCAAACTGCAACTGGCCGATGAAGTCTGGCCAGTCAGCACCGACGTCAGCCAACTGGAAAACGCACTGCTCAACCTGGTGATCAACGCGCGGGACGCTATGCCCGATGGCGGCGAGTTGCTGATCGAAACCGCCAATATGTACCTCGACAGCAGTGACATTTCCACGCTGGAACCGGTCAAGGCCGGGGATTACCTGATGATTGCCGTCAGCGACAACGGCTCCGGCATGACGCCGTCGGTGCTGTCCAAGGCGTTCGACCCGTTTTTCACCACCAAACCCATCGGCCAGGGCACCGGCCTCGGGTTGTCAATGATTTACGGGTTCGCCCAGCAATCGGGTGGCCACGTAAGCCTGTTCAGCCTGCCCGGCCAGGGCACCAGCGTTCGTTTGTACCTGCCAAGGCTGTACGCCGTGGAGCCGGAAAATATCCTGATTCCGGTCACTGGTGAACCGCCGGCAGCGATTGCCGGTGAAACGGTGGTGTTGGTGGAAGACGATCCGGCAGTGCGCATGCTGGTGCTCGACTTGCTCAATGAGCTGGGTTATCACGCCCATGAAGCCGAAGACGCGAAGACCGCCCTGCCCCTGCTGGAGTCTGATCTACGGGTCGATCTGTTGGTGACCGATGTCGGGCTACCGGGGATGAACGGTCGACAACTGGCGGAAATCGCTCGTCAGCACCGCCCCGAACTCAAAGTGCTGTTCATGACCGGTTACGCGGAGAAAGCCACCGAACGCCAGGGTTTCCTCGAGGAAGGCATGGACATGGTGGCTAAACCCTTTTCCATCGACCTGTTGGCCAACAAGATTCGCACGATGATCGGCCAACCGGACTGAGTTAAGGCATAATCGCGCGCCCCGCTGTCACCACCGTTGCAAGGTATCTGCCCCAATGAAAGCTCAAGCCCGCCATATTCTGGTGAAAACCTCGGAAGAAGCCGAGCAGCTCAAACAACGCATCGCCAAGGGCGAAGCGTTCGATGTACTGGCCAAGAAATACTCGACCTGCCCGTCCGGCAAGCGCGGCGGCGACCTGGGTGAAGTACGGCCAGGTCAGATGGTGGGGGTGATTGACGCGGTCATTTTCAAAAAGCCGCTACGGGTCGTGCATGGGCCGATCAAGAGCAAGTTCGGGTATCACCTGGTGCAGGTGTTTTACCGGGATTGATGGGGTTGGCTTTTGGGCCCCATCGCGAGCAAGCTCGCTCCCACATTTAGATGCGGTCAACTGTGGGAGCTTGCTCGCGAACCGATGGTGCAGCCAGCGGCCATTCACCGCTTATCTCGGGATCAGCGCCCCCGGCACCTGAATCACTCGACTCGCCAGCCAATGCCCAGCCTGCGCCGCCTCGACCGGGCTGCCCCCTTTCAGGCGGCTGGCCAAATACGCGGCACTGAATGAATCCCCCGCCGCCGTGGTGTCTACCACCCGTTCGACCACCTGCGCCGGCACTTCAAACGACTCGCCATCACAGCGAATCAAACACGCCTCTGCGCCGCGCTTGAGCACCACTTCAGGCGTGCCAATCTGCTCGTAAGCGGCAAATATTGCGTCGCAATCGGAGAAATGGAACAACGCCTGTTCGTCATCGACAGTCAGTAACGCCAGGTCGACGTAAGGCAGAACACTGCGATAAGCCGCTCGAGCCTCTTCGATCGAGGCCCACAAACGCGGCCGGTAATTGTTGTCGAACACGATCCGCGCATCCCGTTGCCGGGCTTCGATCAAGGTTTCCAGCAACTTTTCCCGCCCCTGTACACCGAGCACGGCCAAGGTGATACCGCTGAAATACAGCACGTCGTAATCCGGCAGTGCTTGCAGGATCGGAGCGGCAGCCGGGGTGGTGAAGCAATCACGGACGGCGGCTTCATTGCGCCAGTAAAGAAAACGCCGCTCGCCGGCGGCGTCGGTCTGGATGCAATACAAACCGGGCAATCGGCCGGGTAAACGCTGAACCATGCCCAGCCCGATGTTTTCATCGGCCCAGCTCTGGCACATGGCATCACTGAAACTGTCATCGCCCAGGGCGGTGACGTAATCCACCGTGCCGCCCGCGCCCAGCTCCCGGGACAGGTAGACCGCCGTGTTCAGGGTATCGCCACCGAAGCTCTGTTGCAGACTGCCGTCGGCGCGTCGCTGCAACTCGATCATGCATTCGCCGATCAGGGCGATGCGCGGAGTGTTCGGGCCGAGTGTGCTGATGGTGTTCATGGTGTGGGGGTCTCTGGGGTTTCTTTGTTGTCTCGCAGGTCGCCTTCGCGGGCAAGCCTCGCTCCTACGGGGACGGTGCCCGCTCTTGTAGGAGCGAGGCTTGCCCGCGAAAGCCGCACCTCGGTCTCAAACCTAAAAACAGGTTTCCATGGTTTCGATGACATTCAGCTGTTCATCCACCAGACACCCCGTCCGCCACTTGTCGAACGTCAGGCACGGGTGCGAAGTACCGAATGAAATGATATCGCCAACTCGCAATTCAACCCCTGGCGCCACCGTCATGAACGCATGCTGGTCCATTACCGCCGTGACTGTGCAGGCGCTGACGTCATCGCCCTTCGCCGGCACCACACCGGCCTTGTAACGCAGCAGCGGCACCGGCAAACCGGCGTCGTAGGCCACGTCGCGTTTACCCAGGGCGATCACTGCAAACCCTGGCTCCGGCAATGACTGCACATGGGCCCAGACTTCCAGCGCCGGGCGCAAACCTTCGTGCAGGCCGCTGCGACGGTCGAGCACACAGCATTGCGCTTCTTTGTAGATGCCATGGTCGTGCGCCACATAACTGCCGGGGCGCAGCACGCTGAGGAAACGCCCGCCGGCGTTCTGTGCTTCGAAGGATTCGGCGATCAGGTCATACCAGGCCGAGCCCGAGGCGGTAATGATCGGCTTGGGAATGGCGAAGGCGCCGCTGTCCTGCAACTGCACGGCCAGGCGCACCAATGACGCGGCGAATTCGCGGATGCCCGTGACCGCATGATCACCGTGGATCACGCCTTCATAGCCTTCGATGCCGGTCAGCGCCAACGCAGGTTGGGCGGCGATGGCCTTGGCCAGTGCGACCACTTCTTCTTCAGTCCGGCAACCGCAACGACCGCCGACCACGCCATACTCGATCATCACGTTCAGCCGCACGCCGCGAGAAGCGAAATACGCCCCCAGGTCAGCGACGTTGTCCGGGTGATCGACCATGCAATGGAAGTCGAACGTCGGGTCTGCCAGCAGATCGGCGATCAGCGCCATGTTTGGCGTACCGACCAATTGGTTGGCCATCAGCACCCGACGCACGCCATGGGCATACGCCGCACGGGTTTGCGTGGCGCTGGCCAGGGTGATGCCCCATGCCCCGGCGTCGAGCTGGCGGCGAAACAGCGCAGGCGTCATGCTGGTTTTGCCGTGGGGCGCGAGTTCGGCACCGCTGTTGCTGACAAAGGCCTGCATCCAGCGAATGTTGTGTTCCAGGGCTTCGCGGTGCAGCACCAGCGCCGGCAGGCTGACATCGCGTACCAGGTTGGCGCCGGTCTGGGCAAAGCCCTTCTCCACGGCAGCAGTATTTAGGGCAGAAGACATGGTCGAACTCCTCACATTTTCGCGGTCGCGAGCGGCCGCTGTTATTCGTTGATGCGACGGGCCAGGCTGTTGGCGTTGTCGATCAGCACCCGACGGTAGTCGTTGTAATGGGTCTTGGCATCGTCCCGTGGGGCGACAATGCACAGGGTCGCAATGGCCACGCCGTGCGGGTCTTTGACCGGGGCGGCGAAGCAATGGGTAAAGGTGTCGGCGACGCTATCGAAAGAGAAGAACCCATCGATACCGGCCTGACGAATTTCCTTGAGGAACTGATCCACCGGCAAGCGTTGGCCGCCGGGCAGGATGAAGTCGTCATGGTCGATCAGTTCGACGATTTCCTGGTCGCTCAGGTGCGCCAGCAGCAGGCGCCCGGAAGCGGTCCAGGGGATGGGTGCGTTCTCGCCGATGTCCGAAGAAATGCGGAAATGCCGTTCACCCTCTTTCATCAGCGCCACGGTGTATTTGCGCCCGTTGAGCAGGCACATCTGCGCGGTTTCATGGGTCTGGCTGACGATATCCTGCAAGGCGAGATCGGCCTCGCGAGTCAGGTCGAAATGGCGTAGATGCGCCTGCCCGAGGAAGTACAGCTGACGGCCAAGGTAGACGTGACCGTCCTTGCCCACGGCCTCCAGAATCCGCCGCTCCAGCAAGGACGCCACCAGTTCGTAGACTGTGGATTTCGGGCTGCCGATACCGCTGGCGATTTCATTCGGGCGCAGCGGCTGGCCGATCTCCTTGAGGAAATCGAGGATATCGAACGCCCGGTCCAGACCGCGGGCCCGGCGCTTGATGGTGTCTTCGGTCATGTCAGTGCTTCCCATAAAATTCGTCGGGAGTTTAACCAGAGTGCTGCGGTGACTGTTAGGCCGCCTTCGCGGGCAAGCCTCGCTCCTACAGACGATGATTCCCTGTAGGAGCGAGGCTTGCCCGCGAAGAATTCACCGTAAATATCAAGCCTTTTTCTTGTAGGCGATGCAGTCGATCTCAACCTTGCAGTCGACCATCATGTTTGCCTGCACACAGGCCCGGGCCGGTGCGTGCTCAGGGCTGAAGTACTCGGAAAACACCTTGTTGAAGCTCCAGAAGTCCCGTGGATCTTCCAGCCACACACCGGCGCGGACCACGTCTTTGAGGTCATAACCGGCCTCTTCAAGAATGGCGATCAGGTTTTTCATGGTCTGGTGAGTCTGCTCGACGATGCCGCCTGCAATGATCTCGCCATCCACCGCCGGCACCTGGCCGGACACGTGCAGCCAGCCATCGGCTTCAACGGCGCGGGCGAAAGGACGCGGCTGGCCGCCACCGGCGGTGCTACCGGTGCCGTAACGAGTGATGCTCATGAGTGTTTCTCCTGATTTGAAAGTGGATAATTAAAAACGCGTGTTCTTGAGAAATTCCGTCAGACGCGGCGATTGCGGGCGTTCGAACAGCTCCTTCGGAGGCCCCTGCTCTTCGATCCGCCCTTGATTCATGAAAACGATCTTGTCCGAGACCTCGAACGCAAATCGCATTTCGTGGGTCACCAGCAGCATGGTCATGCCGTCTTCGGCCAGCCCCTTGATCACGCTCAGCACTTCGCCGACCAGTTCCGGATCCAGGGCCGAGGTGACTTCGTCAAACAGCATCAGGCTCGGGTTCATTGCAATCGCCCGGGCGATCGCCACGCGCTGCTGCTGACCACCGGACAACTGACCGGGGTAGTGATTGCGTCGCTCCAGCAAGCCGACCCGCTCCAGCCATTTTTCAGCGAGTGCAACCGCCTCGTCCTTGTGCAGTTTTTTGACCTTCAACAGACCCAGCGTGACGTTCTGCAACGCGGTGAGGTGCGGGAACAGGTTGAACTGTTGGAACGCCATGCCCGTCATCGCGCGATGCCGGGCGATGACTTTTTCCGCATGACGCACACGCTTGCCGTTGACCTCGTCATAACCGATGGACTCGCCATCGAGCATGATCTGCCCGCCCTGAAATTCTTCGAGCATGTTCACGCAGCGCAGCAGCGTGGTCTTGCCCGAACCGCTGGAGCCGATCAGCGTGACGACGTTACCGCGCTGCATCGTCAGGTCGACGCCTTTGAGCACTTCGAGCTTGCCGTACTGCTTGTGCAAGCCGCGAATGTCCAGCAGGGCCTGACCATTTTGTGCGTTGGCGTCTTTTGCATTTGAGAGTTGAGCTTGAGTCATGGCAAGGCCACCCGCTTTTCAATGTGCCGGCCGAGTAATTCGATGCCGTAGTTGATGACGAAAAACAGAAATCCGGCGAACAGGTAAAACTCCAGGGTCATGAACGTCCGGGCGATGATCTGCTGGGTGCTGAGCAGCATTTCCGCCACCCCGATCACCGACAACAGTGTCGACGCCTTCACGATCTCGGTGGACGAGTTGACCCAGGTCGGCAAAATCTGCCGCAGTGCCTGGGGCAACAACACGTAACCGAGGGACTGATAAAACGTCAGGCCAATCGCCTTGCTCGCTTCCATTTGTCCACTGGGCAACGCTTGCAACGCGCCACGCACGATCTCTGCGACGTGGGAACCGCAAAACAGCGTCAGTCCCAAGGCACCGGCCTGAAACGCGCTGATCTGCCAGCCCAATGCAGGCGCCATATAGAAGCAGGCGAGTACCAATACAAATACCGGCGTACCGCGAATCAGGTCGACGTAAAAGCGAAACGGCGTGCGCATCCAGACATTGCCGTAGGTCAGCACCAGACCAGCGACAATGCCAACCATCGTGCCCAGCAAAATTGCCAGGGCCGAGACCTGCACACTGGTCAGAAAGCCTTGCCACAAGACTTCCCGCGCCACCCATAACTCGTGTAACCAACCAGGGGATTCGTACATGGGGCCTCCTAACGGCGGATCGCCAGACGCTGTTCGAGGTAACGCAGCATCATGGCAATGAGGTAACAGGCCGCAACATAGAGCGCTGTGGTCACCAGCCAGGTCTCAATCACCCGGTAGCTCTCGACATTGATCTTGCGCGCGTAATAGGTCAGCTCCGGCACGGCAATCGCGGCCGCCAGCGAGGTGTCCTTGAACAGCGAAATGAAGTTGTTCGACAAGGCCGGCAGTACATTGCGCAGCATCACCGGCACCGTGATGTAGGCCTTGACCTGCCACTCGCCCAGGCCGATGGCCAAGCCGGCCTCACGCAGTCCCTTGGGAATGCTCAACAACCCGCCACGGAACACTTCGGTCAGGTAAGCCCCGGCATACAGCGACAGGGTGATGATGAACGACGGGATCTTGTCCAGTCGAATACCCACGCTCGGCAACGCAAAGTAAATCAACAGAATCAACACCAGAATCGGCGTGTTGCGGATCACCGTCACATACACCGACGCCAGTACCCGCAATGCGCGATGCTTTGACAGCAAAGCAAACGCCATCATCAGGCCGATCACGCAGCCGATGGCGATCGACACCAGCGCCAGTTCGAGGCCCAGACCGAGCCCCGCCAGCAAGGTGTCGAAATCGCGCCACACGGCGGCAAAGTTCAACTGATAGTTCATGGTCAACAGTACCTTGAACAGGGCGATCGGAACCGCCCCGCTCTCACGGGATCATTTGAATTCGACGGGGAAACCGATGGCCGGGGTTGGCAGCTCGACACCGAACCACTGCTTGAAGGAGGCCGCGTAAGTCGGGAACTCAACGCCGGTCATGGCTTCATGCAGGGTGGTGTTAACGAAGTTCAGCCAGTCCTGATCGCCACGTTTGACGGCGCACGCATAAGTCTGCGGGCTCCAGGCGTAGACCGGGCTGCGGTAACGGCCAGGGTTCTGCACCATCAGGTATTTCACCGAGGACTGATCGGTGGCTGCGGCGTCGGCACGGCCGGAGTTCACGGCCTGGTACATCAGGTCAACGCTGTCGTACTGATCGACCTTGGCCTTGGGCAAGGCTTGATGCACCAGTTCTTCGGCGTACACGTTCTGCAGCACCGCCACCGTGACGCTGTCGTTGGCGGCCTTCAGGTCTTCGATTTCCTTGTACTTGCTGTTCGCCGGCAGCAACAGGCCGACACCTTCGCGGTAGTAAGGCAGCGTGAACGCCACTTGCTGTGCACGGCTGGCGGTCACGGTAATGAACTGGCAACTGATGTCGACCTTGTCGGTCAGCAGGTTGGGAATCCGCGCATCGGACGACTGCACCACGAATTCGACTTTGCCCGGATCATTGAACAACCCCTTGGCGATCATCCGCCCGATGTCGATATCAAAACCCTGCAACTTGCCATCCGCCCCCTGGAAGTGCCACGGCGCATTGGTACTGCCCGTGCCCACAATCAATTTCCCACGGGCCAGCACGCTATCGAGCTTACTGTCCGCCGCCTGGGCCATACCCACGGCAGCGGCCGACGCTGCGAAAAGAAAAACACACGCTTTGAACAAGGAAGGTCGGTGATGCATGGCAAGCACTCCAGGATGATGTTTATTCCGCTATACCGGAACTAGGTATGTAACAACGGAATAGACAGCAGAAAGTGTGCCACAGGAAGCGGAGGGAATGCAGGGGAGATTGAAAAGTGTTTTGAATCAGAGGGATGCGCGAAAACACAAAATGGGCGTTACGAATCGCACACCTGACGAACGCTACTGTTGGCTACAGCGCACGGGTACTTGCACCACAATTGTGATGTCGCAATTCACATTGAAGCAAAGCACGCTACACACTTTTAGCAGCAGGCTTCGCCAGCTGCTACGGATTGCGCGGCCGCTTACCTGGCTGGTATGGCCCCGCTGCCCCGCAATTTATCGACATCAATGCAGCCCGATACGACATTGGACAATCCCGACATCGACTGCTTTATTCAATACTCAGGTGATAAGCAGTCTCAATTGCCATGCGCCCAATGCGTGTGCTGTTTCAGGAGGGCTCATGTCTTACCAGGTCATGATGGTTTTCGGTACGCGACCGGAGGCTATCAAGATGGCGCCACTGGCTCGGGTTCTGCGTCATTGGCCGGGTATCGAGTTGAATATCTGCTCCACCGGCCAGCACCGGGAAATGCTCAAACAAGTGCTGGATGCCTTTGAGCTGTCGGTTGACCAGGACCTGCAAGTGATGACTCAGGGCCAGACGCTCAACAGCCTCTCCGAACAACTGCTGATTCATCTCGACAAAGCCTACGAACGGATCAAACCCGACATCGTGCTGGTCCACGGTGATACCACCACCAGCTTCATCGCGGCCCTCGCGGCCTTTAATCGCCATTTGCCCATCGGTCACGTCGAGGCCGGTCTGCGCACCGGCAACCTGCGCTCGCCCTGGCCGGAAGAAGCCAATCGACGCTTGACCGGCGTCATCGCCGACTTGCATTTCACGCCGACCACCAAAGGTGAAGCCAATCTGCTGCGCGAAGGCGTGCCCAAGGCCAGTATCGAAGTCACCGGCAACACCGTGATCGACGCGCTGCTGTGGATGCGCACGCATCAGCAGGACATTCACTGGCACCCGGCCCCCGACTCTCCGCTGGCCGTGCTTGATGACAATCGGCGGATGGTGCTGATTACCGGTCATCGACGGGAGAGTTTTGGCGGCGGTTTTCGCAATATCTGCCTGGCCCTCGCCAACCTTGCGCTGCGCTACCCCGACGTGCAATTTGTCTACCCGGTGCACCTGAATCCGCACGTCCAGAAAGCGGTGTATGGCGTGCTGTCGGACAAGCCGAACATTTACCTGGTGGCGCCGCAGGACTATCAGCATTTCGTCTGGCTGATGGGCCGTGCGCAGTTCATCCTCACCGATTCAGGTGGTGTCCAGGAGGAAGCGCCAGCCATCGGCAAACCGGTTCTGGTACTGCGCAACGTGACCGAGCGGCCGTCCGTGCTTGAGGCCGGAACCGTGCTGCTGGTGGGCACCAACACCGAGCGCATCGTCAAGGAGTCCAGTCAGTTGCTCGATGACCCGGCGCACTTCAAACACATGAGCCGGGTCCATAGCCCCTACGGCGACGGCCACGCCAGCGAACGCATTGCCACCCGCCTCTGCGCCTGGTTAAGCAAACGTTCCGCGGCGGGCAGCGCAGTATGAACCTGGATTTTGTCGATTTTTTTGCCTATGTGCTGTTCGGTCTTAAATACCTCGCGATGACCTTGGCGCTGTTGATGTTCGTGCTCGGGCTCGATGACCTGTTCATCGACGTCGTGTACTGGAGCCGCAAGCTGATCCGACGCTGGCGGATCTACGAAAAATTCAAGCGCGCCGATGAGGAACGGCTCTACGCCATCGCCGAAAAACCACTGGCGATCATGGTTCCGGCCTGGAATGAAGTCGGTGTGGTCGGTGAAATGGCGCGCCTGGCCGCCTCGACCCTCGACTACGAGAACTATCAGATTTTCGTCGGTACCTACCCCAACGACGCCGAGACCCAGGCCGACGTCGAAGCGGTCTGTCGGCACTTCCCCAACGTGCACAAAGTGGTGTGCGCCCGCCCCGGCCCCACGAGCAAGGCTGACTGTCTGAACAACGTCATCGACGCGATCCTGCGTTTCGAAAGCGAAGCGAAAATCCAGTTTGCCGGGTTCATCCTGCACGATGCCGAGGATGTAATTTCGCCGATGGAGCTGCGGCTCTATAACTACCTGCTGCCAAGCAAGGACTTGATCCAGATTCCGGTTTACCCCTACGCGCCGGAATGGAAAGGTTTCACCGCCGGTCATTACGTCGACGAGTTCGCCGAGAACCACGGCAAAGACGTTATCGTGCGCGAAGCCCTGACCGGTCAGGTACCCAGCGCCGGCGTCGGCACCTGCTTCAGCCGCAAGGCCATCAGCGCCTTGCTCGAAGACGGCGACGGCATTGCCTTCGACGTACAGAGCCTGACCGAGGACTACGACATCGGTTTCCGTCTCAAGCAAAAAGGCATGAAGTGCATCTTCGCCCGCTACTCGGTGACCGACCCGAAACTGGCGCTCGACCAGCCTTGGGTGTTCGGCATGAACCGCGCATTTTCCCAAGTGATCTGCGTTCGCGAACATTTCCCCCGGGACTTGCTGCACGCCATCCGCCAGAAGTCCCGCTGGATCGTCGGCATTGTCTTTCAGGGCACCAAGAACCTCGGCTGGAGCCCCCATGCCCTGCTCAACTACTTCCTGTGGCGTGACCGTCGTGGCTTGATCACTTACCTGCTGAGTTTCCTGGTCAACTTGCTGTTCCTGGTGCTGCTGGCGATGTGGCTGGTGACGGTGATTTCGCCGAATGCCTGGCGCTATCCGTCGATCCTCTCCGACAGCCCGCTGCTCTCGATTCTGCTATGGCTCAACGGTTTGATGCTGCTCAATCGACTGTTCCAGCGCGGCTGGTTCGTCACCCGCTATTACGGCTTGGGGGAAGGCTTGCTGTCGGCACCGCGCATGATGTGGAGCAACTTCGTCAATTTTTTCGCCAATGTGCGGGCGCTGCGACAGGTCATGAAAATGGGTGATTCACGCCGCGTGGCCTGGGACAAAACCACCCATGAATTCCCGGCCCTGACCAAGGCGTATCGCACCCCATTGGGCCATCGACTGGTAGAAAAAGGCCTGCTCACCGAAGAGCAACTGGAAGCGGCAATCACCAACCCTGTGCGACGTCGCCTGGGCCACGAACTGCTGCTGCGCGAACATATCAATAGCACGCAACTGGTGGAAACCCTGGCCGAGCAACTGGACATGGAATGGGCACCACTCAACCCGTTCAAACTCGATAAGCGCCAGATCGGCCTCGTGCCGCGCAAGGTCGCGTCGCACTACGGCGTGCTGCCAGTGGCCGAAGAAGGCGACACGCTGGTGCTGGCCTCCGAAGGGCCGGTCAGCCAGGTGTCGCTGGGCGCCATCAGCCGACAATTGAAGCGCCCGGTGCGCTGCCGTCTGGCGCCTCAGGGCCGGGTCACACTGGGCATTCGCTACTGGTACGCCAGCCCCCGGCAAAATGCGGACGTGCATCACATGCTTGAAGTGCTTGAGCGTCATCAGGACGATGAAGCCTTGCTCGAACGTGTCGGTCATCATCAGGTGCTGCTGGGCAATCTTCTGCAAGTGCGCGGCATGGTCCCTCCCAGCCTGTTCAATCAGGCCTTGATCGACTTCGATGTCGAACACATGTCATTGGGTCAACACCTGATCTCCCGCGGCATGATCACCCAGGAGGTACTCGAACAGGCCCTGGTTGAACAGGCCAGCGAACAGCACGCCGCGTACAGCATTGCCCGGGAGGTCGAATGAAGCCGGCCAATCGTCGTGCTCTGCTGGTCGGCAGCCTGCTGCTGAGCCTGATTGCTGGCACATGGGCACAGGCCGAGCCGTTGACCGACTTTGAACAATTTCGCAGCTTCCCCTACATGGACCGCAGCTATCGCGAAGCGAAAAAAGGCAACTGGGCCGAAGTCGAACGGCTGATGCGTCACCTGCTGACCAAGGTGCCGAAAAACGATGAAGCACGGGCGCTGCTGGTGGAAGCGCTGGCCAAGCAACGGCGTTACAAGGACGCCGTGCAAGCGCTGCCGGATAACCCGCAAAACAGCGAGGCCCTGCTCAACCTGCGCTTGACCTGGATCGAACAGGACCCTCCCGGCAGCGGGCAGGTGGAACAGTGGATGGCCACCAGCAACCTCCCCCAGCGCGTGCGTCTGTGGCAGGCCTACAGCCTTAGCCTGGCCAAGTTCGGCGGCGCCGGCCGAGCGCACGCCTGGCTGGCGCAATTGGTGCCTAAAGGTGACGACAAAATTCTGCACCTGGCGCTCTCCAATTGGTCCGAGCAGTTGCATGACTGGAACGGCACCATCGAGCAACTGGCGCCCTTGGCCGCCAGCCAGCAATTGGACGCCGAAGGCTGGCAGCGGCTGGCCAACGCGTATGTACAACGCCTTGACGAAAAACCTTTGCAGCAATTGCTGCAACAAGCACCTAGCCCTGAAGCGGCGCACAAGACCCGTCTGGCGATGATCGACCGGGCAATTGCCATGGGCCATACCGAGCAGGCCGAACGCTGGATTCATTCACTGCCGACCAGCGACCTCGCCGATCCCGCGCAACGGCAACGGCTATGGGAACTGGCGCGGCAAACCGTCGACACCGCAACGGTTCAACGCTTGAGTGATGAGTTGCAGCGCCCGTGTCTTGAGACCGCCGAATGGCTGTCGCGACGCGATCCGCAAGCGGCGCTCAGGCAATTGCGTGGCTGCCGGGCCGATGACGATCCGCAGGCCTGGCTGATCCTGGTCCAACGCCTGCACGCCACGGATTTGCTACAAACCACGCGCCTGCCGGAGCCTTGGGATAGCCGTCGTCAGGCGCGTCTGCTGGACATCTGGCAGGCAGAGGGCCAGAGCGACAAAGTATTGACCTGGCTCGCCAGCCAGCCACAGACCGCCGATGTGGTAAAGCGCCGGGCCGAACGGGTACAAGCCTTGGGGCGCCCTGCCGAAGCGGCGACGCTGTGGGAACGGCATTACCAGCAAACCGGTGACCTCGCTTCGCTCAATCAGGCGACGTATCTGGGGTTGAATGCCGGCCAGCGCGAGCACGTGCAACAGCTGCTGGAAAACGCCTACAACCGCCACGACGGCAAACTGCCCACCGCCCTGCTGCAACGACTCGCGGGGCTGTATGCCTCCTCGACGCCGACCCCGGCGCAGCAGCAACGCATCGTGTCGCTGCTGACCCGCGTCGATCCCGCCACCCGCGGCCAGTTACTCGCGCAATTGGCCGAGAACGGTCAGTGTGAGGTGGTGCAGCAAGCCATTGGCGCACGTCCTCAAATCGCCGACGATTATCGCGCCCTCGGTCGTTGCGCCATGCCGGAGCGGCCCGGTGAAGCGGTCGTGTATTACCAAACGGCGGAAGAACTCGGTGACCGCAGCAGTCGCCTGCCATTAGCGTATGCCTTGGAAGCGGCCGGTGACGCTTGCGGTGCGCTGGCGATCTGGCGCAGCGTTCCAGATGCCGAGCTGAGCGATAACGCCCGACTTACCGCGAGCCGTAGTGCCCTGACATTGGGCGACACTCAGGCCGCCGAACATTACTGGCAGCAAAGCCGCAGCCGTGGCGCCAATGAGTGGGCCTTGGGTGCGGCGATTGCCGACACTCGGGGTGATCACGCGCTCGCCTTGCAGCGTCAACGCTTGGCCTTGCAACAGGCGCCGGGTGCCGGGCATTTCTATGCCGCGTCGGTCACCGCGCAAAAGGCCGGGGCGCTGGAACAAAGCACGGCGTGGCTCGCCGATGCCGTGCGCCTGGAGCCAGACAACCCGCGTTATCGCGCCGATTACGGCATGCGTCTGGCTGGCGCCGCGACCCGGCAAGAGCGCGCCAGGGCCATTCCCTATCTGCAAAGCGCCACCCAGGCTTTCCCGGAAGACTATCGCCTCGGCGAAACCCTGGCAGTGCGTTATGACGAAGTCGCCGACAGCGCCCAAGCGCGCAAGGAGTTGCGCCGGGTCATCGATCTGGAGCAAAACCCGGTGGCCGCCGACGACGAAGACGGCAGTCTGGAGGCGCGACGTTATCGCCAGCGCCGCGCGCACGAAACCTTGTCCCGTCGCGACAGTCGTACCGTGGCCAGCACTTGGTCGCCAGCCGGGGTGTCGACCAATGATTTTCTGCGCCCCGACCAGAGCACAGGGTCCCAACGCCGCTCGACGCCGCAGAACGTGCAACTGGCCCTGTGGGACCACGCGCTGGGCGAGGAACCGAGCCGCGCCGGCAGCACGCTGTCGGTCTATGGTCGGGCGTTGCTCGGCGGACAAAGTCGGTCGAGCTACGCCGAATCCATCGGCACCGGCGTCGGTCTGCGCTACAAGCCTTGGGGCACGGCTAATATCAACTTCTATGGCGAGCTCTACAAACAGAGCCAGTTCGATGAACAGGACAATCACGGCCTGAGCCTTGGCCAAATGCTCATCCCCGAAAAGCTCGCCGATCAGGCCGACGACCACCGTCAGGACGGGCACACCACCACCGATTTCCTGCTGCGCGCCACCGCATCTTTCCTCGATCAAGGGCGATTTCGCAACGACTGGCGCGTCGATGAGAGCGACTGGGAAGAACGTTTTCTGTACCTCGATGCGGCTTGGTGGACCCAGGCCGGCGATCACCAATGGCTGTCGCGGTTCCAGCAGGGGCACACCTGGAAGCTGCCGTTCAACGGCGCGCACACGCTCATGCCTTATGGCTTTCTCGAGTTCGCCGCGCAGGACCCGAACAATGACTCGCGTCAGGACCTGCGCACCGGCATCGGCCTGCGCTGGCAATGGTGGTTCGACGATGATATCTACAATGCCTACCGTGCTCACCTGACGGTGCGTACCGAGTATCAGCAGTCCCTGAGCGGCAATCTGTATGAAGGTGGCAATGGCGTGCTGTTGGGTGTGGAGTTGAATTTCTGATGACACGACTTCTATGGGTGGCGTGCCTGTTACTCGCCAGCACCGTGGCCCACGCGGATGAGCGGATTTTCTATCAGCCGTTGAGCGTCGATGCCAGTCTCAGCCAAACGCAATGGAAGCGGATCTGGCAAGACACCGCCAGACACGGCGCGCACACACTGATCGTGCAATGGACCGCCTACGGCGACTTGAACTTCGGCGGTCCTACGGGTTGGCTCGCCGACAGTCTGAAACTGGCTCATGAGCAAGGCCTGAGCCTGGTGCTGGGCCTGGCCATGGACCCGGCCTATTACCAGCGTATCAATGAACTGGACAGCGCCGGGCTGGCGACTTACTGGCAGGCACAACTGGGGCAGTCGCTGGCTCAGCAACAGGTTCTGCGCAAGGATTGGATGCTTCCGGTCAGCGGCTGGTATCTGCCGATGGAGCTGGATGACGTTCATTTCCTGGCGGTCGATCGCCGGGCAACCCTGCAACGCCAGCTCAAGGACTTCGCCGGCAAGCTCGATGCGCCGCTGCATGTCAGCGCCTTCAGTGCCGGCAAGCTCGCGCCTCGGGTGAATGCGCAGTGGCTGGGCGAGCTGGCGGCGAATAAGGTCCACGTCTGGTGGCAGGACGGTGCGGGCACCGGGCGCTTGCCACCACTGGTTCGAAGCAGCTACGCCAGCGCACTGCCCTGCTCGGTGGGCATCGTGTACGAAGCGTACCGTCAAGTCAGTGCCGAGGGTCAGCCGTTCCGCGCAGAACCGGCCACCCCGGACGCGTCTACGGAGGGCTGCCATCCAACCGCGGTTTTTTCACTGCGCTACCGGCCGTGGGGCCAGGTGATTCTCGACAACCAGCACAAGCGCATCGTCGACGATGTGCAAAACCGTTGAAGCTTGAAGCGCTGAAAAATGCGCCCGCCGAGTTGAAGGAAGCGTCCGCCATGGGTCCAGCTTGTATGAAGAAAGACCGATGCCGAGAATCACGTAGCCACTACTCAAGCAGTTGATCAATCAAAACCGCATTGGTATAGATCAAACTGCCATCGCTCGCTCGGTGCCCGACCAGATGGAACTGCCCGCGTTCGGCGCTCAAATAAACACGCATTTGGCAGTCAGACAAGGGGCCATATCCCTCTGGCATGATCAAATCCATTGAATCCATATCGACATCGACCATGGCCTCGGGCTCGTGGGTCTTCTGCAGGCGTTCTTCGGCTTGCTCCAGACGCATATGCAAAGGGCCATCGACGTAAAAATGGATTTCCCCCATCGGGGTGGACTTTTGGGCAGCGCTGGGTTTGCACCAGCCCTCGATCGTCAGCGCACTCATGACGAAGCCTCCAAGGTGGATTGCTGAACTCTGTAGCTATCGTCCCGGCTCAGTGCCGTCACCTCCGTTTGACCGCTGCACAAGGGCAGGGTTCGTCTTCCAGGGCTGCTTCTGGCGGATCACTGCCGTCCGTAATCAGAAGCCGTCCATAACCAGAAATTAAGTATAGCCGGCAACCGGACCTTCTCCTCCCGGCAGGGAGTCAGGGGGAGGATAGAAGCCCTTGCAGGCCAGCCTCCTTAGTTCT
Organism: Pseudomonas sp. IT-P253; assembly: GCF_949768125.1. Taxonomy (NCBI): domain Bacteria; kingdom Pseudomonadati; phylum Pseudomonadota; class Gammaproteobacteria; order Pseudomonadales; family Pseudomonadaceae; genus Pseudomonas; species Pseudomonas sp. IT-P253. The sequence goes on from NZ_CATKPT010000011.1 coordinate 424,994, forward strand.
GTTTTTTTAAACATTACACAGGCGCAATCGGGATTTAAGTTAATCAACTTAATATTGAAGTTGGCCTATCCAGGCATCGGTCTTTTTAGAAAAAGCGCTCACTCCGTCCTTGCACTATACTTATTGCTGGCTTTGTTGCACAACCAACAAGTAACAGAATAGGATGAAGAAAAAAATGGCCATGGCAATCATCTTAATTCTAATCGTTGTTGCATCAGTGTTGTTCAACGCATTGGCGCCTTGGCATGCGGCACCGGCAGCTTCCAACTGGGGATCAATAGACACCACCCTGTTCATCACCCTGATCATTTGCGGAATATTTTTCATCGCCATCACGGTATTTATGGCGGTAGCCGTGATGCGTTATCGTCACAAGGTGGGTGCCAAGGCGGCCTACCAGCCAGAAAATAAAAAGTTGGAACTATGGTTAATCATCATTACCTCGGTAGGTATTGCCGCCATGTTGGCGCCTGGCCTGGTTGTTTACAGTGATTTCGTCCGGGTACCCAAAAATGCTTATGAACTTGAAGTGGTTGCCCAGCAGTGGCAGTGGTCCTTTCGCTTTGCCGGTAAAGACGGAAAGCTGGGCAGATCGAATATTAAGTTTGTTGATTCCGCTAATCCCTTCGGCCTTGATCCCAAGGATCCTGCCGGGCAGGACGATGTACTTATAATGAACAATGAAGTTCACCTTCCACTCAATCACCCCGTGAAAGTTTTACTGCGCGCTAAAGATGTGGTGCACGATTTCTATGTACCGCAAATGCGCGGCAAGATGGACATGGTGCCAGGAATGGTGTCGTACTTTTGGTTTACACCAACTAAACCCGGAAACTATGAAACCATTTGCGCTGAATATTGTGGCGTCGGTCATTACAACATGCGGGGCCATATGATCGTGGAAGAACAGGACGCCTTCGATCAATGGCTGAGCAGGCAACCGAGTTTTGCGCAGACATTAGCGACAGCTGCCAAGCCCAGTCGGGACAGCGTGCTGGAAAAAGGCCGCCAGCTGGCCGAAAACCTCGGCTGCAGTGCCTGCCATAGCCAGGATGGCAACGCCAGTCTCGGCCCGGGATGGAAGGGGTTGTACGGCCGCACTGAACAGCTTGTCGATGGCACCAGCGTGCTGGTCGATGAGGCCTACGTGAAAGAGTCGATCCTCGATCCGAAGGCCAAACTGGTACAGGGCTACCCGCCGGTCATGGTGACCTATACTCTCAATGAAGATGAACTGGGCGCTCTCGTCGCCCTGATCAAATCACTGGGTGCCGAATCTTCTGCCAGCGAAGCGTCGGGCCCTGGTGACGACTTGGCGGCGCAGGGACAGCGGCTGGCCCAGTCGCTCGGCTGTCTGGCCTGCCACAGCGTCGATGGCAGCAAGGGCATCGGCCCCAGCTGGCAGGGCCTGTATGGCAAGACCGAGACCCTTGCCGACGATACGAAGATAAAGGTCGATGAGGGCTATATAAAAGAATCGGTTCTGAATCCCAGCGCCAAAATCGTCAAGGGCTATGCACCCGTCATGCCGGTCTTTGCTCCGAGCGATAAGGAGTTGGACGCACTGATCGCTTTTATCAAATCCAAAGCGAATGCCGACGCTGATGCGAGCAAGGCGCAGCCAGGAAAGTAGCCGTAAAGCAGCCAGAAACACACCGAAACTTCTGCAGGAGGATGACGTGATGGCCTATGCGGAGCAAGCCGAGACAGAAGCACTGCACGAACCCAAAAGCTTCCTGACCAAATATATCTGGAGTCAGGACCACAAGGTCATCGCCATTCAATATTCGTTGACGGCTATCTTCGTGGGCATTATCGCCGTGGTGTTGTCCGACTTGATGCGCCTGCAGATAGGCTTCCCCGGTAGTTTGGGGTTCATGGACGCCAGCACTTACTATCAGGCGATGACCATGCACGGCATGATCATGGTCATTTATCTGCTGACGGCCCTGTTTCTGGGGGGCTTCGGCAACTATCTGATCCCACTGATGGTGGGCGCCCGTGACATGGTCTTCCCCTATGTCAACATGCTGAGTTACTGGACCTACCTGCTAGCGGTACTGGTGCTGCTCGCCGGTTTTTTTGTGCCTGGCGGCCCCACCGGTGCGGGCTGGACGCTCTATCCGCCACAGTCCATTACCAAGGGAACACCGGGGACCGAGTGGGGCATCGTGCTGATGCTCGTTTCACTGGCGATTTTTATTGTCGCAACCACCATGGGCGGGCTGAACTACGTCACCACGGTGTTGCAGGCGCGCACGCACGGCATGACATTGTTTCGTATGCCGCTCTCCGTATGGGGCATCTTCATGGCCTCGATTATGGCCTTGCTGGCCTTCCCGGCGTTGTTTGTCAGTGCGGTCATGATGCTGTTTGACAAACTGTTGGGCACCAGCTTCTTTATGCCGACGATCATCTCGCTGGGGCAGCAGCTCGACCACCAAGGTGGCAGCCCAATATTATTCCAGCACCTGTTCTGGTTCTTCGGCCACCCGGAAGTCTACATAGTTGCCCTCCCCGCGTTTGGTCTCGTCTCCGACTTGATCAGCACGCATGCGCGTAAAAATATCTTCGGCTACCGAATGATGGTGTGGGCCATTATTGCGATTGGCGTACTCAGCTTTGTGGTCTGGGCGCACCATATGTATGTCAGCGGAATGAACCCCTCCTTTGGCTTTTTCTTCGCCGTCACCACCTTGATCATCGCGGTGCCCACCGCACTGAAAGTCTACAACTGGGTGCTGACCCTGTGGCGGGGAGACATCCATCTGACCGTGCCGATGCTGTTTGCCCTGGCCTTTATCGTCACCTTCCTGGTCGGAGGTCTGACCGGATTGTTTCTCGGCAATGTGATCGTGGATATTCCGCTCTCGGACACCTACTTCGTCGTAGCCCATTTTCATATGGTCATGGGTGTCGCACCGGTACTGGTGGTGTTCGGCGGTATTTATCATTGGTTCCCGAAAGTAACCGGGCGCATGACGAACGACACCCTGGGCAAGCTGCATTTCTGGATTACCTTTCTGGGCACCTACGCCATTTTCTTCCCCATGCACTACCTGGGTTTCCAGGGCATGCCACGCCGCTACTACGCCTATGACAACTACGCCTTCATCCCGCAGTCGGCGCACGATTTGAATGCCTTCATTACGGTGGTCGCACTAACCGTCGGCGTTTCCCAATTGCTGTTCCTGTTCAACCTGACCTGGAGTGTATTCAAGGGCAAGCCCGCGGGCGGTAATCCCTGGGGCGCGGCCAGTCTGGAATGGCAAACGCCAAACACCCCGCCGATACACGGTAACTGGGGCGCGAAGCTGCCGGTCGTGCATCGCTGGGCCTATGATTACAGTGTGCCGGGGATAGAACAGGATTTCGTTCCGCAAACGGTCTCCGACGAGGAGCTGGAGCAAATGCGGCAACTCAGTGCCGGAAACAGGATAGCGGACGTTAAAACATGAACAGACTGCTATTGAGAAACGCCGACGGCGCTGACCCCGGCGGCAGTTGGAATCGTGATCCTGAGGGTATCCAGGCCGACGAGGGTGCCGATAGAAGGCAAACCGCAAGAATAGGCCTGCGCTTGTTTCTGGCTGTGGTGAGCTCGTTATTCTTTCTCTTCGTGATCGCCTTCATCGAGCGCTCACAAATGGCCGACTGGCTACCCCTGACAGAGCCCTTGGCGCCGTTAGCCAATCTACGGCAGCTATGGCTGAATTCGGCTTTTCTGGTATTCAGCTGCATTGCAATGCAGTGCTCGAGTATGGCCGCACGACAGGCTCGACTGGGCGCGACTGTCATAGGCTTTGCATTGGGGGGCGTATTTGCAATTGCCTTTCTAGCGGGACAACTCTGGGTCTGGCAGCAGTTTGTCGCCTGGGGCTACTTTGTCGCCAGCAATCCGGCCAACAGTTTCTTCTACCTGTTGACTGGCCTGCATGGGTTCCACCTGCTGGGCGGGCTGATAGCCTGGAGCAGAACCGTCGCTAAATTCCTGCATCACGTGCCGTTGCCGCAACTCAGCGCCAGCGTAGAGCTCTGCACCCTCTATTGGCATTACTTACTGGGTCTTTGGTTCGTACTATTCGCCCTGCTGACCAGCACGCCGGCAACCTATGAAGCCATCGCCAGATTCTGCGGCCTGAGGTGAAAAGCCATGGCATCGCACCCACAAGCCCCAGTCGAGTCCAGTTCATCCAATCCGCCAAGCTCGCCGCCTGCACCGGGATGGCAGGGCATCGCCAGCGACTGGTCCTCCGATAGAGAGGCTTTCAGGCAGGTCCCTTGGGGCAAGGCGATGATGTGGATATTCCTGCTCAGCGATACTTTTGTATTCACCTGTTTTTTAACCGGCTACATGTCGGTACGCATGACCATCACCACCGCCTGGCCGAACCCCAGTGAAGTGTTCGCATTGACGATCGGCGGTAGAGAAATCCCGCTTATTCTGATCGCCATCATGACCTTTGTGCTGATCAGTAGCAGCGGTACCATGGCCATGGCAGTCAATTTCGCCTATCGCCGTGATCGGGCGAAAACCACGGCCCTGATGCTGGCGACCGCAGCCCTGGGTCTGACCTTCGTCAGCATGCAGGCATTTGAATGGAGCAAACTCATTGCAGAGGGGGTGCGCCCTTGGGGGAACCCCATGGGAGCGGCGCAATTTGGTGCCAGTTTTTTCATGATTACCGGATTCCACGGACTGCACGTGTCAATCGGCGTCATCTACCTCAGCATTGTGGCGATGAAAGTATTGCGCGGAAATTATGAGCGCTCCGGAAACTATCAGATCGTCGAGATAGCCGGGCTTTACTGGCACTTCGTGGACTTGGTGTGGGTGTTTATTTTTGCTTTCTTCTATTTATGGTAGGTCAGAGGAGCACGGATAATGGCACATGCTCAGGGTCAGCAACATCCAATCAGTTTGTACCTTAAAATTTGGGGACTGTTATTCGTCCTCAGTACGCTGTCGTATCTTGTCGACTATTTTCACTTCCAGGGCTACCTCAGGTGGTTCCTGATTATCACGCTCATGTTGTTGAAGGCAGGTTTAATTGTCTCCATCTTCATGCATATGGCTTGGGAACGGTTGGCTATGGTCTACGCCATATTGGTACCACCCTTGTGTTTACTGGTGCTCGTCGGATTGATGGCCACCGAGGCAGACTATGTCTACCTCAGCCGGGTCATTTTTTTTGGCCAATAAGCAGATTTCGGATGGCCTTGAGTCTCCAGGCGCTAGCCCGATATCACTCGCTTGAACTGATGCCATTTGTGTTGCCAGGCCACTGTCCAGTGAGGAGCTGCCGTTCCCGTGCCGGCGACCGTCAGCTTTGGATGAGTTTTGATTACCCGGTCCAAAACCGATTCCTGATCCGGTTCAACATCCACGAAGAAGATATGTTTGCCCTCTTCTACTACCTGATTAAAGCTGCGGAAGTGAGCGTTCGGCACCTGGATACCAAACAATCCACCCTCCCAGATGCAGAAGCCAAATATAACAATGGCAAGGAAGATAAAAGGCACCCAGCCAGCAGCGGATTCGGTCCAGCCCATCCAATAGGCGCCACCAAGGACCAGCGCCGCGAGTGGCACACCGACCACCGCACCAATCTCACCAGAGTGAACAGTATCTTGTTTCATTAACGAATTAACTTCGTGAAGGTGATGCTGTTCTACATCAGCCACTTTTTCACTGAGCACGTGAATTTGTTCGGAGTTGATGCCGCTGGCTTCCAATTCATACTCAACGGTTTCAAGATCGTTGAGATTGTCACTGATGTAATAGTGTCGATTCATGCCACACCTCCCATCTCGTGTTTGCTACAGACCTCCTCTGTCCGGCAGCCGTCAACTGAGATTTGCAGTCGGTCTCTGTACCGTGGGGAACGTTGCGCACTTCATGCAATCTGCAAGAAGTATAGCACCCGCTAGCATGCAGATCAGACCACGTCAAGACAAAAGGGCGGCGTCAGAGCTTGGCGCACCTCAATGTATTAATGCTTGAGTGACGCCAGCACCCGTTCGGTATTCGCCTCGCAGGCGATGCCTTCCGGCCGCACCTGGATGTCCTCGATCCGCAAACCGTTGGCCGCACTGGCGAGTATGGCAGTGGTGAAGTTCCAGCTGCATCGCCTGAGCCGTGGGCGCAAAACCCGGCCCGGGGTGTCAGCGTTGCTGGCGTTGATTCTTGATCAGTTGTACATCGCCCGGCGTACTCGACAGTACCGCCAGGCGATGGGAGTGAGGTGATCGAGTTGACAAAGATCCCAAGCGGGGTTGTTCGGGGAGTTAGCTATCTGACATTCAATGGTGGTTTCGACTGACCGGCCCTCATCGCGAGCAAGCTCGCTCCCACAGTTGATCTCCATGTTTGATAGAACGCGGGCTAATGTGGGAGCGAGCTTGCTCGCGATGAGGGCAGCATAGAATTCAGCCTGAAACCAGCTCGTCGATATGCCGATAATCGGCTTGTAGTTCCAATGCCAGCTGCTTCGCGCGTCCAAGCCGGATCGGGCCGCGTTCGATGTCAATCAGCAGCCCCGGGCATTCGAGCGCCGGCAACATTGACCACGCCTTCAATCGGCCATCGGTGACCAACAACAACCGCTGCTTTTCCGCTGGAAAACGCTTCTGTCGTCTCACCAGCCAGCCCCCCGCCTCACCCAGCGCGGCCAGCAACGGCGTACCGCCGCCGGCGCCCAGCGCCTCGAGCCAGTCGCGCAATCCGGCGGACGCTTTCAATCCCTGCACCTGCCACGTTGGCGCATGGCCGCTGGCGGTCAGTAAGGCCAGGCGGGCGCGCTGACGATAGGCGTCGTCGAACAGTTGCGCCAGCAGGCCCTTGGCATCGCTCAACGCCTGATGACGGCGAGTCGAAGCCGAGGCATCGACGATCACCAGCCACAGTTCGTGTGGCGAACGGGTGCGCAGGTGGAACAACACATCGTCGCGCTGACGCGGGCGACCGTTAAGCAAGGTGCCGGGCCAATTGACCGATCCACTTTGCGCCGCGTGACGCTTGCCCTGTCTACCGTTGTCCAGCCGTCCGGCACGGGGTCTGGCATTCGCCCCCGCATCAGATCGAGGGCGAATGCCTAGGGCTTTTTTGGCCAGCTCGGCACTTCACGTCGTGCACCGACCGGCAGCGCCTGGGCGGGCATCTCGCCCCATTGGCCCTGGCCTTCGCGTGGGCTGGAGTCTTGGCGGGAGGGCGATGGGTGGTGTTGCGGTGCAGGTGGCGAGTGTTCGCGGCGACGATGACGCAAGGCGAACTCGGCGACCGCGTCGATATCTTCTTCGGCGATTGCATTCACGCCTCGCCATGCCGCGTGGGCACGGGCAGCGCGCAACCAGACCAGATCGGCGCGCAGGCCGTCGACACCGGCGGCAAAACAGCGCTCGGTGATGTGCGCCAGCGCTTCATCGTCAAGGGGAATGCTCGCCAGTGCGCGGCGCGCCGTCTCACAACGTGTGCGCAACGACTGCTGCTGGCTCTCCCAATCGGCGCAGAAGCCTTGCGGATCGCTGTCGAAATCCAGACGACGGCGAATGATCTGGCCACGCTCGGCCGGCGCAGTATGGCCACTGAGGGCGACGTTCAGGCCGAAACGGTCAAGCAATTGCGGACGCAACTCGCCCTCTTCCGGATTCATGGTGCCGATCAGTACGAACTTCGCCGAATGCCGATGGGAAATGCCGTCGCGCTCGATCAGGTTAGTGCCGCTGGCGGCCACGTCGAGCAGCAGGTCCACGAGGTGATCGGGCAGCAGATTGACCTCATCGACATAGAGCACACCCCCGTCGGCCTTGGCCAGGACGCCGGGGGAAAATTGTGCGCGGCCTTCGCTCAGGGCGGCGTCCAGGTCGAGGGTGCCGACCAGGCGTTCTTCGGTAGCACCGAGTGGCAAGGTGACGAATTGGCCGCTGGCCAGCAGATCTGCCAGGCCGCGGGCCAACGTAGACTTGGCCATGCCGCGCGGCCCCTCGATCAGCACGCCGCCGATTTTCGGGTCGATGGCAGTGAGGCAGAGCGCGAGTTTCAGGTCATCGGCGCCGACCACAGCGGAGAGCGGGAAATGGGGGGTGTCGGTCATCTTCAATACTCAGTCATGGTCGGTGATCCATCAGCAGCAACTTCATTTCTGTGGGAGCGAGCTTGCTCGCGAAGGCGGCGGGTCAGTCAATATTGATGTTGGGTGAACTATCGCTATCGCGAGCAAGCTCGCTCCCACAGGGGAAAGCGTCAGGTCTCTTCTTCTATATCGAGCAACAAATTCTCCAGCGCCTCACGGTACTCGCCCGGCTCCTGCCACATCCCTCGTTGCTGCGCTTCCAGCATCCGCTCGGTCATGTCGCGCAAGGCGTGCGGATTATGCTCTCGAACAAAATCCCGGGTCGCCGGATCCAACAAATAGGCATCGGCCAGCAACGCGTATTGGTGATCGTCGATCAACTGTGTGGTGGCGTCGAATGCAAACAAATTGTCGACCGTCGCCGCCAATTCAAACGCGCCTTTATAGCCGTGTCGCTTCACTCCGTCGATCCACTTCGGATTGGCCGCCCGGGAACGGATCACCCGGTTCAGCTCTTCCTTCAAGGTACGAATCTTCGGTAAGTCCGGCTGACTGTGATCGCCATGGTAACTGGCCGCCACTTTGCCGCTGAGGCTTTCCACGGCCGCGAGCATGCCGCCCTGGAACTGGTAATAGTCATTGGAGTCGAGCAAGTCATGCTCGCGGTTGTCCTGGTTTTGCAGCACGGCTTGCACCTGGCTCAGGCGTTGGGCGAACTGCTCGCGGGCGTCGGTGCCTTCATCGGAACCGCCATAAGCGTAGCCGCCCCAGGTCAGATACACCTCGGCCAGGTCTTCGCGGCTTTGCCACAGGCGACCGTCGATGGCGCCCTGCACACCCGCGCCATAAGCACCGGGTTTAGCCCCGAAAATGCGCCAACCCGCCTGACGCCTGGCCGCGTCTTCATCCAGCCCCGACAGCATCAACGCCTCGTGCTCCGCACGCACCTTGGCGGCCAGTGGATTCAAATCATCCGGCTCATCCAATGCAGCAACCGCTTGCACGGCGGCATCGAACAGACGGATCAAGTTGGCAAAGGCATCACGGAAGAACCCGGAGACACGCAGGGTCACGTCCACGCGTGGACGGTCCAGCACGCTCAACGGCAAGATTTCGAAATCATCGACCCGCTGACTGCCGGTGGCCCAGACCGGGCGCACGCCCATCAGCGCCATGGCTTGCGCGATGTCATCGCCGCCCGTGCGCATGGTCGCGGTGCCCCACACCGACAGGCCGAGCTGACGCAAGTGATCGCCATGGTCCTGCAGGTGCCGCTCAAGAATCAGGTTTGCTGACTGGAAACCGATGCGCCATGCGGTGGTGGTTGGCAGATTGCGCACGTCCACTGAATAGAAGTTGCGCCCGGTGGGCAGCACGTCCAGTCGACCGCGACTGGGTGCACCGCTTGGGCCGGCCGGGACGAAACGCCCGCTCAGGGCGTCAAGCAAGCCGCGCATTTCCGCCGGTCCGCAGGCGTCCAGACGTGGAGCGACCACTTCGCGCAGGTGGTGGAGGATGTCGCTAACATCGGTCCACACAAAATCCTGTAGGAGCGAGCTTGCTCGCGATGGAGTGTCAGTCGACATTAATCTGGCTGACACTCCATCGCGAGCAAGCTCGCTCCTACAGGGGTCATTCAGTGTTTGCGAGATCAGTTGCGCGGCGAACAGTTCCAGGCGTTCGCGGGTGTCACCCGCCGTGCGCCAGAGCTCGTCGTTGATCGACAACAAAGCATCCGGGCGAGGTCCGTTCCAGGGCTCGGCCAATGCACAATCCAGCGGATCAAAGCCCAATTCGAACGCCTTGGCCAACGCCCGCAACAAACTCGACTGCGCACCGCGGCCATCGCCACGGGGAATACGCAGCAAGGCCAGCAACGTGTCTATGCGCAAACGCCCGGTGGGCGACTCGCCGAAGATGTGCAGGCCATCGCGGATCTGCGACTCTTTCAAGTCACATAAGTAGGTGTCCAGACGCGGCAACCAGATCGCAGCATCGGCATCGCTGTCGAGCTTTTCGTCCAGCTGCAGTTCACGGTCGATGTGCGTATCGCGCACCAGCTGCAGGATGTCGCGCTGCAACTCCCGGGCGCGGCGCGGATCGAGCAGTTGCGCTTCGTAATATTCGTCGGCCAGCAGTTCGAGGTTGCGCAGCGGCCCGTAGGTTTCGGCGCGGGTCAGTGGCGGCATCAGGTGATCGATGATCACCGCCTGCGTGCGACGCTTGGCCTGGGCGCCCTCGCCCGGGTCGTTGACGATAAACGGATAAATGTTCGGCAGCGGCCCGAGCAGCGCGTCCGGCCAGCAATTTTCCGACAGCCCGACACCTTTGCCCGGCAACCATTCGAGGTTGCCGTGCTTGCCAACGTGAATCACACCGTGGGCGCCGTAGGTGTCGCGCAGCCAGAAGTAGAACGCCAGATACCCGTGGGGCGGCACCAGGTCCGGGTCGTGATAAACCGCACTCGGATCAACCTGATAACCGCGCGCCGGCTGAATGCCGACGAACGTCAGGCCAAAGCGCAGACCAGCAATCATCATCCGTCCGCCGCGGAACATCGGATCGCTTTGCGGGGTGCCCCAGCGTTCGAGCACGGCTTGGCGATTGGCCTCGGGCAAGGCATTGAACATGCGGCTGTAATCGTCGAGCGCGAGGCTTTGCTGGCAGGGACGCTGATCAAGGGTGTCGAGGTCGTTGCTGACGCCACCGAGCAATTGCTGGATCAACGCGGTGCCGCTGTCGGGCAACCCGGCCGGTAGCGGATAACCTGCTTGATGAAGCGCCTGCAAGATATTCAGCGCCGAGGCGGGTGTGTCGAGGCCAACGCCATTACCGATGCGCCCGTCACGGGTCGGGTAATTGGCGAGGATCAGCGCAATGCGCTTTTCGCCGTTCGGTACACGCGCCAGGTCGATCCAGCGCCGCGCCAGTTCAGCGACAAAATCCATGCGTTCCGGTTGCGCTCGGTAGCACACCACGTCCGACTGGCTGCGCTCACTGCGCCAGGCCAGGTCCTTGAAACTGATCGGACGGCTGATGATCCGCCCATCCAGTTCCGGCAGTGCGATGTGCATCGCCAGGTCTCGTGGACCGAGGCCTTGTTCGCTGGCGCGCCAACCGGGCTCATTGTCCTGGGCACAGATCGCCTGAATCACTGGAATATTGCGGCGAAACGGCCGCAGATGCGGCGCTTCGGGGCTGGACTGGGCGAAGCCGGTGGTATTGAGAATCACCGAGGCGCAGGCTTCATCCAACAGGTCCTCGACCACCGTCAGGCAGCCGGGCTCTTTCAAACTGGCCACCGCAATGGGCAACGGGTTTAACCCCGCCGCCTGCAAGCGCTGGCAGAAAATATCGATGAAACCGGTGTTTGCCGCCTGCAAGTGCGAGCGGTAAAACAGCACCGCCGCCACCGGCTGATTGGCCTGCCAGTCGGCTTGCCAATCGCTCAACTCAGCGGGGCTCTTGTGCGGGTAGTAGATCGCGGTGCGCGGCAGGGTTTGTGGTTCGGCCCAGGCATAGTCGCGACCCAGCCAACGACTGGCCAGGCAGCGGAAAAAATCCAGGGCATTGCTCATGCCGCCCTGACGCAAAAACTGCCAGAGCCGGTCCCGGTCGCAAGCAGCCACGGTGCTCAGGTCACTGAGCTCCGGGTCCGGGCGGTCATCCCCCGGCACCAGAATCAACTGCACGCCACGCTGGGACAATTCCACCAGCCGCTCAATGCCGTAACGCCAATAGGCGATGCCGCCATGCAACGAGATCAGAATCACCTTGGCGTGGCGCAGCACTTCGTCGACATACAAGTCGACTGACGCATGATTTTGCACCTGCATCGGATTTGCCAGGCGCACGCTCGGGTAATCGTCGGGCAATTGCTGCGCGGCTTCGGCGAGCAGCGCGAGGCTGGAATCACCGCTGCACAGAATCACCAGCTCGGCGGGGGTTTGTCCAAGGTCGGCAATGTTGTCATCCGACACGAAACCGCCGGGCTGGGTCCTGAGCAGGTGCATGGCTTAAACGCTGAGCGCAACGCGCAGTTGCGCTTCGAGTTGAGCGGCGTCCAGCGCCTGGCCGATCAGTACCAGACGTGTGGTGCGCACTTCTTCGGCGCCCCACTGACGATCGAAATGCTTGTCGAAACGCGTGCCCACGCCCTGAATCAGCAGACGCATCGGTTTGTTCGGGATGGCGGCGAAGCCTTTGACCCGCAGGATGCCGTGCTTGACCACCAGTTGAGTCAGCACGTCCATCAGCAGGCTTTCGTCGGCCTGCGGCAGTTCAATCGAAATGGAATCGAAGGCGTCGTGGTCGTGATCGTCCTCGCCTTCATGGTGATGGTCGTGGTGGCTGTGACGGCTGTCGATGTGTTCTTCGGAACCGGCGCCGAGGCCGATTAACACGTCCAGTGGCACGCGACCGCTGCTGGCTTCGATGATTTTCACCGCAGGCGGCAGTTCTTCAGCGACTTCCAGGCGCACGCGAGCCAGGTCTTCAGCGCTGATCAGGTCGGCCTTGTTGAGGATCACCAGGTCGGCGCTGGCCAGTTGGTCGGCAAACAGTTCGTGCAGTGGCGACTCGTGGTCCAGGTTCGGATCGAGTTTGCGCTGGGCGTCGACCTGGTCCGGGAATGCAGCGAAAGTACCCGCCGCCACCGCAGGGCTATCGACGACGGTGATGACCGCATCAACGGTGCAGGCGCTGCGGATTTCCGGCCACTGGAAGGCTTGAACCAGCGGCTTTGGCAGGGCCAGGCCCGAGGTTTCGATGAGGATGTGATCGAGGTCGCCGCGACGGGCAACCAGTTCGCGCATCACCGGGAAGAATTCTTCCTGGACGGTGCAGCACAGGCAACCGTTGGCCAATTCGTAGACGCGGCCATTGGCTTCTTCTTCGGTGCAACCGATCGCGCATTGCTTGAGGATTTCGCCGTCAATGCCCAACTCGCCAAACTCATTGACGATCACCGCGATACGGCGGCCCTGAGCGTTGTCGAGCATGTGCCGCAACAAGGTGGTTTTGCCCGAGCCGAGGAAGCCGGTAACGATGGTGACAGGGAGTTTGGCCAGTGTTTTCATCGGATGCCCTTTGGCAAGGTGGCGGGCAAACGGGACGACGACCGGCAACGCGATCACGCGTGCCTGAAGAGTTCGCCACCGGATCACCCCGCCCGGTTGTAGTGAGAATCTGTGTCGAGGCAGGTCTCCTGGCTGACGGTGCGCCGGGCCGTTGGCCTGGCATTCGCTGCGCCTTCCCGCGAACCCGTTGGACCGGGTTTGCAGTGGCGTGGCAGCGAACATCACCGTTCACAGTTGCGGGGGCAGCCGCGGCATCGACCGCGTTCCCTTCTTAGCTTCGGCACCGCCGAAGAACCTCGAAAGCGCAAGGCTACGCATCGTCTTGAGGCGGGTCAATGTCTTGTGGTACCGCCAGGACGCCTTCGCGGGCAAGCCTCGCTCCTACTGAACGGCGGCGTTCCTCGTAGGAGCGAGGCTTGCCCGCGAAGAATCCACCTCGGTGCCGAGTTGAGAACCTTTGCCAATTGACGCCCATCCCCCACCCATGCTCTCCTACGCACCTTGTTACGGGTGCCCTTCACAGGGTGAAACGGGAAACCGGTGAATCATGTGCTTTACTCTAAAGCCATGTCAGTCCGGTGCTGCCCCCGCAACGGTAAGCGAGTGAAGAGTCAAATCCACTGTGCCAGCAGTTCGGCATGGGAAGGTGATTCTTGCAGGTTTCGGTTGACGCCAAAGCCCCTCGTGAGCCCGGAGACCGGCCCGTAACACAAAGTGACGATTACGTTCACTGAATAACAAACCCGCGGTGGGCGGGCGCTGTTTGAATTTCTGCGTGCCCGACTCGCAGGGGTTTTCCATGCGCTCTCTCCACTTGCCGACAGACCAGAGGGAAGCGCCATGTCGACCATCACCAGCACCAACCACAGCACCAACCACAGCACCGCCAGCACCACCACAACCCTGAGCCAACGCCTGACCGCCGCCGTGTGTGCGTCGATTCTTGGCGCGTGCCTTGTGTACTTCGCCGGTTTCTCGCACATCGCAGCGGTGCACAACGCCGCGCACGATACCCGTCACAGCTCCGCCTTCCCGTGCCATTGAGACCTGCTGACATGATCAAGCGTATTGCGCAAACCGCAGGCTTTACCGGGCTGCTGGCCGCCCTGTTACTGACATTGCTGCAGAGCTTTTGGGTGGCTCCGCTGATTCTTCAGGCGGAAACCTATGAAAAATCCGAGCCTGCCGCGGTTGTAGCTCATGAGCACACCGAAGGTGCCATGGCCGCTCATACCCATGACGCCGAAGCCTGGGAGCCGGAAGACGGCTGGCAGCGCGTGTTGTCCACCACCGGTGGCAACCTGGTGGTCGCGGTCGGTTTTGCGTTGATGCTCGCGGGCCTGTACACCTTGCGCGCGCCAACCAAAACCGCGCAGGGCCTGCTCTGGGGCCTGGCCGGTTACGCAACCTTCGTGCTCGCGCCGACCCTCGGCCTGCCACCGGAATTGCCGGGCACCGCTGCGGCTGACCTGGCTCAACGGCAGATCTGGTGGATCGGCACTGCGGCTTCTACCGCCGTCGGTATCGCACTGATCGTATTCAGCCGTCACTGGCTGATGAAAGTGCTGGGCGTGGCGATTCTCGCAGTTCCGCATGTGATCGGTGCGCCGCAACCGGAAGTCCATTCGATGCTGGCCCCAGAAGCCCTGGAGTCTCAGTTCAAAATCGCTTCGCAGCTGACCAACGTAGCGTTCTGGCTGGCCCTGGGCCTGATCAGTGCCTGGTTGTTCCGCCGTAAAAGCGATGGCCACTACCACGCATGACTGACACCCGCGTAGCGCCGACTTTAGTGGTCGGCCTGGGCTGCCAGCGCGGCTGTCCCGTCAGTACGCTACGGGCGCTGCTCGATCAGGCGCTGCAGGCTCATCAAATCGAACTTCACCAGATCAAGGCCCTGGCCAGCATCGATCTGAAGCGCGATGAACCTGGCCTGATCGAACTGGCCGCGCAGCTGGGGTTACCGATAATGTTTTTCAGCAGCGAACAATTGGCGCGCTATCAACCTCAACTCAGCCACCACTCGCAGATCGCGTTCGAGCGCACCGGCTGCTACGGCGTGGCGGAAAGTGCCGCCCTGGCCCTGGCAGAACTACGGGCTCAGGCGCCGGTAAAACTGCTGATTACGCGACAAAAATATGCCCAGGCAACCTTGGCATTGGCCGGGCCTGCGTAAAATCCTCGATAATCCTCGCCTTCGATCATGAGCAATCTTCATCTGAAGCCTTGCCCTGCCCCTTTTTCTCACAGGAAACGACGATGACCGTCTACTTCATTGGCGCAGGCCCCGGCGACCCGGAGCTGATCACCGTCAAAGGCCAACGGCTGATTCGCAGCTGCCCGGTGATCATCTACGCCGGCTCCCTGGTGCCGACTGCCGTGCTGGAAGGCCATCAGGCCGAAACGGTGGTCAACAGTGCCGAATTGCACCTGGAACAGATCATCGAACTGATCAAGACTGCCCACGCCAAGGGGCAGGATGTGGCGCGGGTACACTCTGGCGATCCGAGTCTTTACGGCGCAATCGGTGAGCAGATTCGTTACCTGCGTGAACTCGATATACCGTTCGAAATCATTCCTGGCGTGACGGCAACGGCTGCCTGCGCGGCGCTATTGGGCGCAGAACTGACACTGCCGGACATCTCGCAAAGCGTGATCCTGACCCGCTACGCCGACAAAACCGCGATGCCGGCCGGTGAAGAACTGGGCAGCCTGGCGCAACACGGGGCGACCATGGCGATTCATTTGGGGGTGAATCATCTGGAGAAAATCCTGGCTGAATTGCTGCCGCATTACGGCGCGAATTGCCCGATTGCGGTGATTCACCGGGCGACGTGGCCGGACCAGGATTGGGTGGTGGGAACGATCGAGGACATTGCCGGGAAGGTTAAAGCCAAGGGATTCCGGCGTACGGCGTTGATACTGGTGGGTCGGGTGTTGGGCAGCGATCACTTTAGTGAGTCGTCGCTGTACCGCGCCGGGCATGCGCATTTGTATCGTCCATAGGCCCTCTTCGCGAGCAGGCTCGCTCCCACATTGGAATGCGATCAACTGTGGGAGCGAGCCTGCTCGCGAAGAGGTCAGTGAATTCAACCCATAAAAAAACGGCACTCACGGGTGCCGTTTTTTCATTTCGCAGCGAACACCTTAGTAATAGGCGTTTTCTTTCTGCGTGTGGTCAGTCACGTCACGAACACCCTTGAGCTCGGGAATACGCTCGAGCAACGTACGCTCGATGCCTTCACGCAGGGTGACATCGGCCTGGCCGCAGCCCTGGCAACCGCCGCCGAACTTCAGCACGGCAATGCCGTCCTCGACCACATCGATCAGGCTGACCTGACCGCCGTGGCTGGCGAGCCCCGGGTTGATCTCGGTTTGCAGATAATAGTTGATGCGCTCGTTGACCGGGCTGTCGGCGTTGACCATCGGTACTTTGGCGTTTGGCGCCTTGATGGTCAGTTGGCCGCCCATGCGGTCAGTGGCGTAGTCGACGACCGCATCGTCCAGGAACGCTTCGCTGAACGAGTCGATGTAAGCGGTGAAGCTTTTCAGCCCCAGCGCCGTGTCTTCTGCTTTTTCTTCGCCCGGCTTGCAGTAAGCAATGCAGGTTTCGGCGTACTGGGTGCCAGGCTGGGTGATAAAGACGCGGATGCCAATGCCTGGGGTGTTCTGCTTGGAGAGCAGATCAGCCAGATAATCGTGGGCGGCGTCGGTGATGGTAATAGCGGTCATGGAAACTCCTCGCAGGCTTGGGCGCAGTTTACGCCAATCATCGCGCCGCACAAAGTCCTAGTATTTTTGTCGGGAAAGAGCTGGATCAACTGGGCAGACCGATTCGCCGTCAATACTGTCTTTAAGCTACCGATAGCTGCATTTTTCCACCCATTCGTAACTTGGCGACGAACCCAACCCATTGTCGCTCCTACAAGGGTTCGGCGGCGCTTGCGGGTCCGACACCAGACAACAATCAAAGATTCTCGTAGCGGTTCATGTCCAGCACGCCCTCTTCCACCGGGTTGGTTTCGTGTACGTACTGGCTCAAGTCATGAAAGTAAAACCAGAATTGTGGATGACTGCGGCGAATACCCCAGCGCTCGACGATTTTCTCGAAGCGATTGGCGTCCTTGGCGTTTTCCATCGCTTCGACGAACGCCGGCACCTGGTCGGCCGGGATGTTGAACATAAAGTTCGGATAGCTGCTGAGCACGCCCGGAAAAATGGTCAGTGTGTCGAGCCCCGGCTGATAGCGCAGCGATTCACCCAGCACGAACGCGACATTGCTGTGCGCGCGGTTGCGCAACAGGCTGTAGACCTCGCGCTTGCCACTCGCGGTCTCGATTCGCAACATCGTCGCTTCAGGCAGTTGATCGATGACGCCAAGGCCCGCCGCCGGGCGCGACGTCAGACGACTCAGGGCCTGTTCGGCACGTTGCAAATCCGGGTCTATGTTCGGCCGCGAGCAATACGCGCCGTCGCAGCGGTTGATCGGATCAGGCGTGGCATTGAGTTCGCCGTAACGAGCCAGCAATTGCAGGACGAAGTCGCGTTTGGGGTCTTTCTCGTCCAGTTTCAGCGCCGTCGGTTTTTCGTCGTCGATGGCCTCGTAATCGAGCCACATCTTGAATTTGCCGCCGCTCTGGTACCAGTCATTGAGGTAATGGTCCCGGGAATCGGCCGGCATCAGGCGCAGGAAGTTCTGCTCGGCGCCATTGCGGATCAGGTCGAAGTACAGGCGCGTCTGCCCCTGATGGGAGACATTGCCGAACACGTCGAAGTTGACCACCAACTGATAATACGTGCGCTCCAACAGCGGAAAGTCGAACAGCCACAGGGTCTGTGGCACGTCACCGATCAGCCCCTTGTTCACCGAGGCACTGTCGAAATGCCGGAAAATGCTGAGCAAAGCGTTATCGTTGCCCGCCCACAACGTCGACCAACTCGGCGCCGGTGCATCGGCGTAGCTGTCGCGGCGCAGCGCTTCGTACTCGTTACGTCTATCTCGGTAGTCGTGCCACAGGCTCAGGATGCTGCCGACGTCGTCGTTCTGCCCCGGCATCGCCAGCAGCGGCGTGGCCTTGCCACGGTAGTTCGGGTCGGTGATGTAAAGGTCGTGTTCCGGCGCCTGGAACAGCGCCCAGAAGTTGTCACGAATCACGTCCGTGGCGATCTGCCCGCGGCACACCGGGCCACGAATGAACGTGCGCACGAAGTATTCAGCGTTATCAAGCATGAACTGGTATCGCGCCTGGGCCGGGATCGCCTCGAATGTAGCGAACGGATTGGCGCGACGTTCCGGCCCATAGCCCGGCAAGGCATTGACCTGCCAGTTGCCGCTAAAGAAAAGGCTTTTTATCCGTGCCATCTTCGGCGCACTCAGCGGGTAGGTGATGTGGGTTTTCTGCACGATCACCCCTTGCACCGGCCACAAACGGTAATAAACCTGAATGCCCGGATCGTCGTTCGGGCGACGGGTGTTGATCAGGTCGATCGGCTGCCCGGTCGGCGTGCGCGAACGGACCCACTGGAAGAAGTGCCCTGGCTCGCCCTCCTTGAAGTAGATATGGGCGAGGAACCAATGCTCGAACAACCAGCGTCCCACCAGACTTTGCCGCGCACCCGGGGCGTTGAGCAGGTTTTCCCATTGCACCACCTGCAACGCTTCTCTTGCCGAAGGCACCAGACCTTGCTCATCAATTGGCGCACCGGACGCCAGCCAGCGTTGCAGCGTCTGGTACTGCTCATCGGTCAGTCCTGTGACGGCCAGCGGCATGCCTTCTTTCGGGTGGGCGCTGGCGTAGCCATCGAACTGCGCGGGCATGGCACACATGTTTTCCCGATTCAGGCCCAGGACAATCTCTTCCGGCAACTTGGCATTGGGTTGCAATGGAGTTTTATGGCCCAGCTCCAGCATCCGCGCCATCAACGCAGCCTGACTGCCCTGGGCGTCGAGCACGGGATAGAAACCTTTTTGCTGCCAGGCGTGCTTGCCAAAGGCGTCATAGAACAGCCGGGTCGGTGCAACGGCTATGCTGCGGGCGCCGTCGTAGACCGGGAGTTTCGTTGCGCCGCGCGCCGCACCTTCGCCACTGCCCAGATTGAGCTGACAGGCGGCGTCATTGCAGGCATGGCAGGCCACGCACTTATCGGTAAAGATCGGCTGGATGTCCCGGGTATAGGAAATGGCCGGACCCTGCGCGGCGGCACCCCAGCTTAAAAGCAGCATTAAAATGCCGGTGATGACGCGATACGACATGTCCCTGGTCCTGATTCCTGAAAAAACGCCGCGATTCTACCGGTCTGACACGCACACCAACATGAGCGATATTCATGCAAAACCGGGACATGCTCTAAATCTGCACAGGTTTGCTATCATCCCGGCTCTTCGTCATGGTCTTTCCGAGTAGTCCAAATGTCCGATCGCAGTGTTCGCCTTCAAGCTCTCAAGCACGCCCTCAAAGAGCGCATCCTGATTCTCGATGGCGGCATGGGTACGATGATCCAGAGCTACAAGCTCGAGGAGCAGGATTATCGAGGCAAACGCTTTGCCGACTGGCCAAGCGACGTCAAAGGTAACAACGACCTGTTGGTGCTGACGCGCCCGGACGTGATCGGCTCCATTGAGAAAGCTTACCTGGACGCCGGCGCCGACATTCTGGAGACCAACACCTTCAACGCTACCCAGGTTTCCCTGGCCGACTACGGCATGCAGGGCCTGGCGTATGAGTTAAACGTAGAAGGTGCACGGCTCGCACGCAAGGTGGCCGACGCCAAGACCCTGGAAACCCCGGACAAGCCGCGCTTTGTCGCTGGCGTGATCGGGCCGACCAGCCGCACGTGTTCGCTGTCGCCAGACGTGAACAACCCTGGCTATCGCAACGTGACCTTCGATGAACTGGTGGAAAACTACACCGAGGCCGCCAAAGGCCTGATCGAAGGCGGCGCCGACCTGATCCTGATCGAAACCATTTTCGACACCCTGAACGCCAAAGCGGCGATCTTTGCCGTGCAAGGCGTGTTCGAAGCGTTGGGTATCGAACTGCCGATCATGATTTCCGGCACCATCACCGATGCCTCCGGCCGCACCCTCTCCGGCCAGACCACCGAAGCTTTCTGGAACTCCGTGGCCCACGCCAAACCGATTTCGGTCGGCCTGAACTGCGCCCTCGGCGCCCGCGAGTTGCGTCCGTACCTGGAGGAGCTGTCGAACAAGGCCGGCACCCACGTCTCCGCGCACCCGAACGCCGGCCTGCCGAACGAATTCGGCGAGTACGACGAGCTGCCGGCGGAAACCGCCAAGGTCATCGAAGAATTCGCTCAAAGCGGCTTCCTGAATATTGTCGGTGGATGCTGCGGCACCACACCAGGGCACATCGAAGCCATCGCCAAAGCCGTCGCCGGTTACGCGCCGCGTGAAATCCCGGTGATCCCGAAGGCTTGCCGCCTGTCGGGCCTGGAGCCGTTCACCATCGATCGCAGCTCGCTGTTCGTTAACGTCGGCGAGCGGACCAACATTACCGGCTCTGCGAAATTCGCCCGACTGATCCGTGAAGACAATTACACCGAAGCCCTGGAAGTCGCCCTGCAACAGGTCGAAGCCGGCGCCCAGGTGATCGACATCAACATGGACGAAGGGATGCTCGATTCGAAGAAGGCCATGGTGACCTTCCTCAATCTGATTGCCGGTGAACCGGACATCTCCCGCGTGCCGATCATGATCGACTCCTCCAAGTGGGAAGTGATCGAAGCCGGCCTGAAGTGCATTCAGGGCAAGGGCATCGTCAACTCGATCAGCATGAAAGAAGGCGTCGAGCAGTTCATTCATCACGCCAAACTGTGCAAGCGCTATGGCGCCGCCGTGGTGGTGATGGCCTTCGACGAAGCCGGCCAGGCCGACACTGAAGCGCGCAAGAAAGAAATCTGCAAACGCTCCTACGACATTCTGGTCAACGAAGTCGGCTTCCCGCCGGAAGACATCATCTTTGACCCGAACATCTTCGCCGTGGCCACCGGCATCGAAGAACACAACAACTACGCCGTGGACTTCATCAACGCGTGCGCCTATATCCGCGACGAGCTGCCGTACGCCCTGACCTCGGGCGGCGTGTCCAATGTGTCGTTCTCGTTCCGTGGCAACAACCCGGTGCGCGAAGCGATTCACTCGGTGTTCCTGCTGTATGCGATCCGTAATGGCCTGACCATGGGTATCGTCAACGCCGGCCAACTGGAGATCTATGACCAGATCCCGGCCGAACTGCGCGACGCGGTCGAAGACGTGGTGCTCAACCGCACTCCGCACGGTACTGATGCCCTCCTCGCCATTGCCGACAAATACAAGGGCGATGGCAGCGTCAAGGAAGCCGAGACTGAAGAGTGGCGCAACTGGGACGTCAACAAGCGTCTGGAGCATGCGCTGGTCAAAGGCATCACCACTCACATCGTGGAAGACACTGAAGAATCCCGTCAGTCGTTCGCGCGCCCGATCGAAGTGATCGAAGGCCCGCTGATGTCCGGCATGAACATCGTTGGCGACCTGTTCGGCGCCGGCAAAATGTTCCTGCCGCAAGTGGTGAAATCCGCCCGCGTAATGAAGCAGGCGGTGGCCCATTTGATCCCGTTCATCGAACTGGAAAAAGGTGACAAACCGCAAGCCAAGGGCAAGATCCTCATGGCGACGGTAAAAGGTGACGTGCACGACATCGGCAAAAACATCGTCGGCGTGGTGCTCGGCTGTAACGGCTACGACATCGTTGACCTCGGTGTGATGGTGCCGGCCGAGAAAATCCTGCAAGTGGCCAAAGAGCAGAAGTGCGACATCATCGGCCTGTCCGGTTTGATCACACCGTCGCTGGACGAAATGGTCCACGTGGCCCGCGAGATGCAGCGCCAGGATTTCCACCTGCCGTTGATGATCGGTGGCGCGACCACGTCCAAGGCGCACACGGCGGTGAAGATCGAGCCGAAGTACAGCAATGACGCGGTGATCTACGTGACCGACGCCTCCCGCGCTGTCGGTGTGGCGACCCAGTTGCTGTCCAAGGAATTGAAACCGGCGTTCGTCGAGAAGACTCGCCTGGAGTACATCGAGGTCCGCGAGCGCACCGCCAACCGTAGCGCCCGCACCGAACGCCTGAGCTATCCGGCTGCGATCGCCAAGAAGCCGCAGTTCGACTGGAGCACCTATGAGCCGGTCAAGCCGACGTTCACCGGTTCCAAAGTGCTGGATAACATTGACCTGAAAGTGCTGGCCGAGTACATCGACTGGACGCCGTTCTTCATCTCCTGGGACCTTGCCGGCAAGTTCCCGCGCATCCTCGAAGATGAAGTGGTCGGTGAAGCCGCTACCGCGTTGTACGCCGACGCTCAGGAAATGCTCGCCAAGCTGATCGACGAGAAGCTGATCAGCGCCCGTGCCGTGTTCGGCTTCTGGCCGGCCAATCAGGTGCGCGACGATGACATTGAAGTCTACGGCGATGACGGCAAGCCCTTGGCCAAGCTTCATCACCTGCGTCAGCAAATCATCAAGACCGACGGCAAACCGAATTTCTCCCTGGCCGACTTCGTTGCGCCGAAGGACAGCGAAGTGACCGACTACGTGGGTGGTTTCATCACCACCGCAGGGATCGGCGCCGAAGAGGTGGCCAAGGCCTATCAGGACGCCGGAGACGATTACAACTCGATCATGGTCAAGGCACTTGCCGACCGTCTGGCCGAGGCCTGCGCCGAGTGGCTGCACCAGCAGGTGCGTAAAGACTACTGGGGTTACGCCAAGGACGAGACACTCGACAACGACGCATTGATCAAAGAGCAATACACCGGCATCCGCCCTGCTCCGGGTTACCCGGCGTGCCCGGACCACACCGAGAAAGGCACGCTGTTTGCCTTGCTCGACCCTGAAGCCAGCGAAATGCACGCCGGGCGCAGCGGTGTATTCCTTACCGAGCACTACGCGATGTTCCCGGCGGCAGCAGTCAGCGGCTGGTACTTCGCTCACCCACAGGCGCAGTACTTTGCCGTGGGCAAGATCGATAAGGATCAGGTGCAGAGCTATACGTCGCGTAAAGGACAGGAGTTGAGCGTGACCGAGCGCTGGCTGGCGCCGAACCTGGGTTACGACAACTAAGTTGCTCTCCTGGCCACCATGCTGTGGCCAACAGCAATCCCCTGTGGGAGCGAGCTTGCTCGCGATAGCGGACTCACAGTCGAAACTGATGTTGACTGGTAGGGCCTCATCGCGAGCAAGCTCGCTCCCACATTTGATTTGTGGCCGGTCACACATGCCTGGTTCAACCTGATCCCCTGTAGGAGCGAGCTTGCTCGCGATAGCAGACTCACAGTCGAAGCTGATGTCGACTGGTAGGGCCTCTTCGCGAGCAAGCTCGCTCCCACATTTGATTTGTGGCCGGCCACACATGCCTGGTTCAACCTGATCCCCTGTGGGAGCGAGCCTGCTCGCGAAGGCGGACTGACCGTCGAAACTGATGTTGACTGGTAGGGCCTCATCGCGAGCAAGCTCGCTCCCACATTTGATTTGTGGCCGGCCACACATGCCTGGTTCAACCTGATCCCCTGTGGGAGCGAGCTTGCTCGCGAAGGCGGACTGACCGTCGAAGCTGATGCTGACTGGTAGGGCCTCATCGCGAGCAAGCTCGCTCCCACATTTGATTTGTGACCGGTCACACATGCCTGGTTCAACCTGATCCCCTGTGGCAGCGAGCTTGCTCGCGAAGGCGGACTGACATGTTGACTAGCGGGGCCTCTTCGCGAGCAAGCTCGCTCCCACGGGTTTCGCGTGAGTGTCTATGCTTATAGCTCACACATTGGTGACGAGGGATGTATGGACGACCCGGTCGACAACAAGCCACCCAGCTTCTGGCAGATGCTGCAGAGTGTCATGGCGGCGGCGTTTGGCGTGCAAAGCGGAAAGAATCGGGCCCGGGACTTTACACACGGCAAGCCCAGTCATTTCGTGATTCTGGGGATTCTGTTTACGGCGGTGTTCGCCCTGACGCTGTTTGGCATCGTGAAACTGGTGCTGCACCTGGCCGGGGTTTGACGGCAACTCAGTGCATCAACGTTTGCAGGCTGAACGGGTAGCGATACGACGCGGGCTTGCCCTTGGCCGATAGCGAGTGGAAATCCACGCCAAAATCCTGCGCTGCGCCCATCGCCAGCAACCGCTTTGCTTGCTCGCGATCAATCAACCGCAATAACGGGACCTGCCGGTCCCGGCCGCCGTACTGGCTGACATCCACGCCTTGATCGTAGTCATGCAACTGCACCAGCGCCCAACCACCCAAACTGAAATGCCCGCCCAGCAGCACGCTCAGCCGATGGTCCAGCAATGCCTGCAATGCCGCCGGAGAGGTATTGATCGTGCCAAACAGTGCGTCCTTGCCGGGTACGCCACCTGTTTCGACAAAGGCCTGCATCGCACCAAAGCCCATTTCGTCATTGGCCGTCCAGATCAGCGAGGTCTGAGGGTAGCGCTTGAACAACAGTTTGGCCTGCTCATAGGCCCGCTGGCGGTTCCAGCCGCCGTACACCAACTGACGCAGGTGCACTTCGGGGTGCTCGGCCAAGGCCCGCCTCAAGCCCTTCTCACGCAACTGCGCGGACGGTGTGATTTTCAAACCGGAAAAAGCCAGCAGTTCAATTGTCTGACCGGAGGGCACCGGTCCGTGCTGGCGGATCAACTCCTTGAGCATCAAATAGCCGCCCTCCTCGTCATTGGGCACCAGGCTACCCACCCAATCGGGATATTTGTCCGGCCGTGCACCCAGCAGCTTCATCTGGTCCGGGGTCAGGGCGTTGTTGACGATGAACAGCTTCACACCGCTGCCTTTGGCCAGGCGCAGAATTTCGGGAGCTATGTATTGCTCGTTGACGAACACCAGATAATCGGGCCGGTTTGGCCCTTGCAGGGCTGCGCGGGCCTGCTTGATGGTCGTTTCAGGGACCCGGTCGGAATACTGAATGTTCAGCTCCATGCCCAGGTTCTTCGCGGCAGCCTGCATGAACTGGGAATAGCTGACCCAAAACGTTTCCTTGGTGCTTCCCGGACTCAGGAACAACACCGACGCTGCTTGGGCACTAGGTCCTACGACCATACCCAGGGCCAGTAATACACCGTAGAAAAACTTCAACATTGATTGCCCGAGGCCCCCGAAAGTTCGCCGCGCATTATAGCCAGCGAAGTCCGGAAAATCGGCGTTTATTCCGGTTTTTGTCCGACAATCGTCGGCACCGGGCCCGGGCGAGGTCGGTTATTGATGGCTGACCCAAAATACTGCTGTCCCCACGACCAGAATGATCAGAAACAGAATCGCCCAAGCATCGACTGTGCTATCGGGTTTTGTTGCTTTGGATGGATTGCTCATTGCATCGCCTCTTGTCGGTTTTATCGGTGATTGCATAAAGACTCGACCACAGTTAAGACGATGATTGCCCGCACCACAAATAAGGGTTTAGCACTAATGGTTGTCGATAGTCTTTTTGGTTCTTTGCATATACTCAAACATCACTTTTGCGCATAACTCCAAACTGGTATCTTGCCCCGGCTCCGTTGGGAGTGCGCGGCCGTGCGCGCAGAATTGCCGAGGCAGTATCGAGACTTCAGCAAGGCAAAAACGCAGCTGGATCCGACCGGCCCAAGCCTGAGAACAGGACTTATATGTACGTATATGACGAGTACGATCAGCGGATCATCGAGGACCGCGTCAAGCAGTTCCGTGATCAAACCCGACGCTATCTGGCAGGCGAGCTGAGCGAAGAAGAATTCCGCCCCCTGCGTCTGCAAAACGGGCTTTACATCCAACGCTTTGCGCCGATGTTGCGGGTAGCGGTGCCTTATGGCCAACTGACTTCGCGCCAGGCGCGAATGATGGCCAAGATTGCCCGCGACTATGACAAGGGTTATGCCCACATCAGCACCCGGCAGAACGTCCAGTTCAACTGGCCGGCGCTGGAAGACATCCCGGACATTCTCGCTGAACTGGCCACCGTGCAGATGCACGCGATCCAGACCAGTGGCAACTGCCTGCGCAACGTCACCACCGACCAGTTTGCCGGCGTCGCCGCCGACGAGCTGGTCGATCCGCGCCCATGGTGCGAGATTGTCCGCCAGTGGACGACGTTCCACCCGGAATTCGCCTACCTGCCGCGCAAGTTCAAGATCGCCATCAACGGTTCGACCTCCGACCGTGCCGCCATTGAAGTCCATGACATTGGCCTTGAGCCAGTGCACAACGCCGCCGGCGAACTGGGTTTCCGTGTGCTGGTGGGTGGTGGCCTGGGCCGTACGCCGGTAGTGGGCGCGTTCATCAATGAATTCCTGCCGTGGCAAGACCTGTTGAGCTACCTCGACGCCATCCTGCGTGTTTACAACCGCTATGGCCGTCGTGACAACAAGTACAAGGCGCGGATCAAGATTCTGGTCAAAGCCCTGACGCCTGAAGTCTTCGCGCAAAAAGTCGACGCGGAAATGGAACACCTTCGCGGTGGCCAGACCACGCTGACCGACGCCGAAGTGCACCGTGTCGCCAAGCACTTCGTCGACCCGGACTACAAGGCGCTGGACAACCAGACCGCCGAACTCGCCGAACTCGACAAGCAACACCCGGGCTTCGCCCGCTGGCGCACTCGCAATACCCTGGCCCACAAAAAGCCGGGTTATGTGGCCGTGACCCTGTCCCTGAAGCCGACCGGTGTTGCACCGGGCGACATCACCGACAAGCAGCTCGACGCCGTTGCCGACCTGGCCGATCGTTACAGCTTCGGTCAGCTGCGCACCTCTCACGAGCAGAACATCATTCTGGCTGACGTTGAGCAGAGCCAATTGTTCGCCATGTGGGGCGAGTTGCGCGAGCAAGGCTTCGCCACGCCGAACGTTGGCTTGCTGACCGACATCATCTGCTGCCCGGGCGGCGATTTCTGCTCCCTGGCCAACGCCAAGTCGATCCCGATCGCCGAATCGATCCAGCGCCGCTTCGACGACCTGGACTACCTGTTCGACATCGGCGAACTGGACCTGAACATCTCCGGCTGCATGAACGCCTGTGGTCACCACCACGTCGGTCATATCGGCATCCTCGGGGTGGACAAGAAAGGCGAAGAGTTCTACCAGGTTTCCCTGGGTGGCAGCGCCAGTCGCGACGCCAGCCTGGGCAAAATCCTCGGCCCGTCCTTCGCCCAGGACGCCATGCCTGACGTGATCGAAAAGCTGATCGACGTGTACATCGAACAACGTACCGAAGACGAGCGCTTCATCGACACTTATCAGCGTATTGGCATCGACCTCTTCAAGGAGCGCGTCTATGCAGCGAATAATTAAGAACAACGAAGTGGTCGATGAAACCTGGCACTTGTTGCCCAAGGATTTCAACATCGACGAGATCAGCAACTGCGACGACTACATCGTCCCGCTGCAGCTGTGGCGCGAACACAGCCGTATGCTCAAGGCCCGCGATGGCGGCTTGGGCGTGTGGCTGGACGCCGATGAAGAAGCGGAAGAAATCGGTGATGACGTCGATCAGTTCAAGGTGATTGCCCTGAACTTCCCGGCCTTCACCGACGGTCGCAACTACTCCAACGCCCGCCTGCTGCGCGACCGTTATGGTTTCAAAGGCGAACTGCGGGCGATTGGCGATGTATTGCGCGACCAACTGTTCTACCTGCATCGTTGCGGTTTCGACGCTTTTGCCATTCGCGCCGATAAAGACCCATACGAAGCCCTGGAAGGTCTCAAGGACTTCTCGGTGACGTATCAGGCTGCAACCGACGAACCGCTGCCGCTGTTCCGGCGCCGCTGATCGTCCAGCCTTGAGCCCGGTTTTCCGGGCTCAAGGCTACTTCCTTCCTGGTTTAAAGATTGGCACGATCCTCCAGCGCCCCAAACGCTGCCACCGGATGATCAAATCGCCCACTGCTGCGACTCAATCGACTCCACATTTCCTCCGAAACATCGGCCTCGTGCAATAGTCGCCAGACTCGCGCCTGAAGCGACAGATAACCAACCTGAAAATCGGCCGTCAGACTCAGCCTGCTTATTACAGCTAAAAACCGCGTACCGGAAGGTTTGCCTGCCAGTCGCTGCCAGAGGGCTTGCCGGGATTGTTGTAACACTGCGTCGCAGTCTTTTAACCAGACCATCGGCGAACCATAGTCCGCGCCGGGCGCCGCAAGCCATAAATTGATACCCGTTTGTTCTCGATGTGTGACCAGCCGGCGTAACGTGTCTTCATCCGTCAGGGGATTCCCCAATAGCAGCACGCGGTCGTCAGCGACAGCCTGATTGATGACCGCTGGCGGAACCCGCGTTATCTGGTTATCGCGTAAATCCAGAGTGGTGAGATAGGGCTCCTCCCTGATACCGATTGGGCATCGGCTGATCCGTGTATTCCTCAGGTTGAGCTGACGCAAATCGTTCATGCCCAACACCAGCGGCGGCACTCCCAGCGGATTGTCACTCAAGTCCAGCGATTGTAAACGGGTCAGGTCACGCAATTGTGAAGCAGCGCTTTCACTGAATACCAGCTCTGTGGCTCGCAGGTTCAGTGAGCGAAGGTGGGTCAATTGACCGATGGCCGGCGGCAAAGAGCGACCTGTGTCGCCACCCACGAAAAAATGACGTAAATCCACATTGTGCAGATTCAAAATCTCGAGGTTTGGAAAGCTCTCGAGAAACCCGTTCAAACTGTCCTGCTCGGTCAGATGGAAGCCTCCCATCAATAGCTCGGTCACATCGTCGAACCTGACATTCAACGTGGGCAATCGATGGTAGTTCTCAAAATTCATATCCAGCGTGGTACGAGGAGAGCCTTCGCGCTTTTGCCAGATGGCGACCAGTTCTTCAGCGAGCTCCGTCCTCAAGGCTAGCTCGTCCCCCCTTTCATCCATCAGAAGCTGGATGTTATGGGCCGCGATTTCTGCCGGGCTAAAATTTGCCGCCGCTGCATCGCCAACGGCCAGAAAAGGAAGGCCCATGCCCTCGACATCATCGGCAACTTGATCCATCCAATTGCTCAAATCGGTGGTGAGTTGCTGTCGCTGCTGGTTCAACCCATCGATATAGACCTGCGCGTTAATGCCCACACGTTGCAGTGCTTCATCGGCTTGCGCATCGGTGAAGTCGGGATAAATATCCTTGAGCTGCAATCTCATCATCTCGTGGGTCATGGCTTCGCCTTGAGGAGTCGACGGATAACCTCCACCGCGCAAGCCCTGACGTTCGAAAGTCAGCCCGCTATCCATCCTCTGCAACCCGAGCAGGGTTTGCGAACGTGGCAGTGCCAGATCGCCGATCTTGAGCCGCAATTCGTTGGCCGGATCAGGAGACATCAAGTGTAATGCCGACCTTTCTTCCTCTGACAGGATGCCGAGGACAGCTTCGAAGAAATCCGTTTGCAAGCCCTGCTGCTGATAGCGGTTGCCTGCCCTGATTATGCTTCGAGAGTGAGCGGCATCGAGCACGCCGCAACGGTCCAGAACCCGCCCGGCAGGCGAATGGTCAAGAACATCTATTCGAAGGTCTTTGGGCCACCCAGGCAAAGTCTTGAGGGCGTGCAGGGCCAGCGTGTCCGTCTCGACATTGTCGATCGATCTTAGGTAAAAACCTTCGTAGGCACGATTGAGCCGCACTTGCTGTTGGTACTGACGAGCCTTGCTGTCCAGATGTTTGAACGCTTGCCTCACTTCGGCAACGTCAGGCGTCGTGCGGATGTCCATGCCGTAGCGATCGAGCATTTGTTCAATGGCGCTTTTGGGAAGTCCCGGATACTGGTGCTGGAACAGCCGGACCCATTCGTGTTCGGACTCCTGCAACGCTGCGTAACGGCTGCTGAACAATTCAGGTTGCCCGGCCTGCCCCAGTTCCTGATCGAGCTTGAAGCGACTGATCGTATCGGCCAGCAACGGCGTTGGTGGGCGTCCGGTTTGCATCAGGCGCAGCATGTCGTCATCAATCGCGCTGACTTTGCCGATCTGCGCCAATAGGTCATCGCTGAACGATGCCACCGACGGACCGATTCCGCGGATAAGTTCCAGGCGGCTCAACGGCGCTAAAGGGGCAACGCCCTGATTCCGCACCGGCCTGACAACCTCCCCCTCGGGAATGGCGTCGGGCTCGCGGACGCGCTCTGCAACGGCGGCGACCTCGAAAGAATCCCCCCTGACCACCGCTCCCCCGCCGACCAGTGGCAGCGCATTGAGAAAGCCAAACACCGTACGTGTCACACCCGCGGAACGATCGTTCGAGGTCTCGCCGTTGATGGCCTGATCAACCCCATAACCAGCGTCGATGATGCCTGCCAGCGCCAACAACCCTTCGCCACCGGGCACGAACAACGCCAATGGACCGAAACGGTTGATCCACTGCACGACCGGCTCGACGACTGCACTCAAGTTATCGCGGTTGACCTGGGCATCGTCACGAATGGTTTTGACACTGGCCCGCGAAGCCTCCTTCATGGTCAGTACCAGTTGGGCAAACGGATCAATGCCCAACGGCGAGTCATCAAAATCGATGTATTGGGCGGGGTCCCAAAAACCGTCATTGTTGAAAAAGCCCGCTTCTGGGGCCAACCAGTGCTCTTTCGGGTAAACCGAGATGCCATCCAACGCTGTCAGCACACCGGCATGGAAGGTGCCATCCTTGCGATCATCCTCGGCAAAATGGGTGGCCAAGGCCTGTTTCGACGCCTCACTTCTGCCCTGTTCCACCACCCATTGATGCTGTTGCCTGCCATCGCTGAATACGTGCAGTGGCGAAGAGTTGCCGGGGATGTACAACACCATCCCGCCATCAGGACCACGCCAGCCCCAGATATCCTTCGAGGTGTAACGATACAGCTTCAGACGTCCCGTCTTCAGCTTCGATGGTAGCCTCAAAGGCGCCTGTAATTGTTTGATCGTCAGCGTTGCCCATGCCTGATCTGCCGGCAGTCCTGCCGCTTGCAATGCGAGCTCAAGACCCTTTGAGGACAAGCTGTTTTCGTGTCGTTGCAAGAAAGCCGCCATGACAAAGGCTGCCTTGGCCGACGTTTTAAGTGCGTGGGGACTGGCTGCGACGATCACTTCATCGGCTGGCCAGGCTTGATCGAGATAGGATTGATACCGGCCTTGAAGGTCCAGTTCCCAGATCCACTTCCTGAAATCGGCGGGCCTCACGGCGATCTGGGTGGCTGGCCTGTAACGTTGAGGGACGGTCCGGCGATAAATGCCTTCATAGGCGTAGTGATAGTCGTTGCCGGGCTCAGTCAAATCATCGACGTGCTCCACAATATGAATGGACGGCCCGACGTCAGGTGGCGTGTACATGCCAAACACCGTTTCACCGAAGCGCCCGTCACCCACGGTCTGGTAGTTGGACAGCAACGCCTGCACCAGAGACATCGAACTCGCCACCCGCCCCTGATGGATGCCATTTTGTGCAGGGCGCCCCTTGTAGTCGTAATCGAGCGTTACCAACTGCGCTGTGGTCGGATCTATGCCCTGCCCCCATTTTTCCTTGATCAAGCGTTCGGCAAATTGGCCAGGGGATTGCGGGAGCGCGATAGCTACGGCGGCTTTCAGTTCATCGCGCGTTCGCAGAGACGAAGCAGGATCAGGGCCGGCAGTAGTGTCGCGAGATTTATCATTCATAGTGCATTCCATTGCAGTCATTTCAAGAGCATCACCATACCCAGCTTGAGCCCCCTCCAACGTGGGAGCAATTGACAGTGACCTTAGGAAAGTTCGCCACTTTCGGAAGGAACGCAGACCGCTCTGAAGGGCAAAAAAAATGAAACCGCGGGATTAACCGCGGTTTCATTTTTTATAACGATATTGCCTTGAGACTTACCAGAAGCGTTGCTGAGTCAGGCGACTCCACCAACTCAACAGCACGCGATCCACCGAACTGCTGGCCGCCATGCCGATGCGTTCCTGCAGACTTTTACGTTCGGTGTAATGCAGGTGATAGAGCTCGGACTTCTTGGCCCGCTCGGCGAGGTACTCATCGCTGGTCTTGAGCTCGTCCACCAACTGTTTTTCCAGCGCCGCGACGCCGAGCCAGATCTCACCCGTGGCCACTTCGTCGATGGCCAGTTGCGGCCGGTAGCGCGAGACAAAGTTCTTGAACAACTGATGGGTGATGTCCAGGTCTTCCTGAAACTTCTCCCGGCCCTTCTCGGTGTTTTCGCCAAACACCGTCAAGGTGCGTTTGTATTCACCGGCGGTCAGGACTTCGAAATCGATGTCGTGTTTCTTCAGCAGGCGATTGACGTTGGGCAACTGCGCCACCACGCCGATCGAGCCGAGGATCGCGAACGGTGCGCTGATGATCTTCTCGCCGATGCAGGCCATCATATAGCCGCCGCTGGCTGCTACCTTGTCGATGCATACAGTCAATGGCACGCCAGCGTCACGAATACGCGCCAATTGCGACGACGCCAGGCCGTAGCTGTGAACCATGCCGCCGCCGCTTTCCAGACGCAGCACCACTTCATCCTTTGGCGTCGCCAGGGTCAGCAGCGCAGTGATTTCATGGCGCAGACTTTCAGTGGCCGAAGCCTTGATGTCGCCATCAAAATCCAGCACGAACACCCGGGATCTGGCTTCGGTTTTTTTCTTTTGCTTCTTCTCGGTTTTAGCTTCGACCTTGCGCAAGGCCTTGAGCTGGTCCTTGTCGAGCAAGGTTTGCTCCAGGCGTTCGCGCAGCCCTTTGTAGAAATCATTGAGTTTGCTGACTTGCAACTGGCCGGCCGACTTGCGTCGCCCCTTGCTGCGCAACGCCGCAAAACTGGCCAGGACCACCAGAATGGCGATCACCAGTGTCACGGTTTTAGCCAGGAAACTGGCGTACTCGGACAAAAACTCCACAGGGACTCCTTTAAACGATGCGCTGCGTAAAAGCGCGCGGGATACCTCCAGCATACCCATGCGCCGGCTCGGCGGCCAGCCGTGAAACCTCAGGCAACAAGCCTGCAACGAACATTTCAAACAAGCGTATGTTTTTTCATTGACAGCTCACCGCCATCCTCATAACCTCGCCAAACCTTCAACGTACCGGGATGAAGCGGACGTGGGCAGTATCTATTTGATTCGACATGGCCAGGCCTCCTTTGGTGCAGACGACTATGACGTCCTGTCGCCGACCGGTATTCGCCAGGCAGAAATCCTGGGCCAGCACCTGGCTGAACTGGGTATCAGCTTCGATCGCTGCCTCTCGGGTGATCTGCGCCGCCAGCAACATACGGCCAACAGCGCGCTGGAACAGTTCGCTGCCGTTGGCCTGCCAGTGCCGACGCTGGAAATCGATTGCGCCTTCAACGAATTCGACGCCGACGCGGTGATCCGCGCCCTTCTGCCGGCCATGTTACCGAACGAACCTCAAGCGCTGCACATCCTGCGCAACGCCGCGCAAAACCGTGGTGAATTCCAGCGGATCTTTGCCTTGATCATCGAGCGCTGGCTCGTCGGCACTTACGACACACCAGGCTTGGAAAGCTGGCTGGGCTTCGTCGAGGGGGTGCAGGCCGGTTTGCAGCGAATTCTCGACAGCGCCGACAACACCCAGAAAATCGCCGTGTTCACCTCCGGCGGCACCATCACTGCCCTGCTCCACCTCATTACGCAAATGCCTGCCAGACAGGCATTTGAACTGAACTGGCAAATCGTCAACACCTCGCTCAACCACCTGAAGTTTCGTGGTCGCGAGGTGACGCTGGCTTCCTTCAACAGTCATGCGCATTTGCAACTGTTGAAGACCCCGGACCTCATTACGTTTCGCTGAGTCCGGACTATTGTGACCCTGGCTGTATTCACCCAAAAAAGGATCGAACCATGACCTCCGTAGCTGATGCCGTACAAGCAATGAAAGCCAAGTTCAACCCAGCCGCCGCTGCCGGTCTGGACCTGGTTTTCGGTTTCCGCATCGACGACACCAAGAACTTCTCGCTGATTATCAAAGACAGCACATGCGAGCTGAAAGAAGGCGAAAACCCTGACGCACAGGTCACCCTGGTGATGGACGGCGAAACCCTGGAAGGCATCGTTGACGGTTCGACCGACGGCATGCAAGCGTTCATGGGTGGCAAACTGCGCGCTGAAGGCGACATGATGCTGGCCATGAAACTGTCCGAGCTGTTCCCGAGCTAAGCGCGCCGCTCCCAATCGCAGGGAGCACGCCTGGCTGCAAACGAATCCCGCCCTTGTGGCGGGATTCGTCGTTTTTCACCCTCAAGAAGCGGCTGTCTGTGGATTTGCCGTCTATATTCCTTCAGGCCGCATATGTCAGACATCGGCTGTTTGCCCCCCGATTAATTGACGGACGGAGTGCACGGCCATGAGCCCACCTGACGACGGCGACGGTCTCAACCACCAACGTGTACTGCAAAGCCTTTCGGCAGGCGCCGTCGGCGCCTGGATCAGCCCGCTAACCGCAGGGAGTAAAACCATGCCCGATGCCCCGGCCGACCTCATTCTGTATAACGGACGCCTGCACACCGTCGATCACAAGAAACCCCAGGCCAGTGCCGTCGCGATCAAGGACGGCCGCTTCGTGGCGGTCGGCAGCGATGCTCAGGCCATGGCCTTGCAAGGCCCCGGCAGTCAAATCATCGACCTGCACGGGCGCACCGTGGTTCCCGGCCTCAACGATTCGCACCTGCACCTGATTCGCGGCGGCCTCAATTACAACCTCGAACTGCGCTGGGAAGGCGTGCCGTCACTGGCCGACGCGTTGCGCCTGCTCAAGGACCAGGCAGACCGCACCCCCACACCGCAATGGGTGCGGGTGGTCGGGGGCTGGACCGAATTCCAGTTCGCCGAAAAACGCCTGCCGACCCTCGAAGAGCTGAACAAGGCCGCGCCAGACACGCCAGTGTTCGTCCTGCACCTCTACGACCGAGCCCTGCTTAACCGCGCCGCGTTGAAGGTCGTCGGTTATACCCGCGACACACCGAACCCGCCGGGCGGAGAAATCCAGCGCGATGCCAATGGCGATCCAACCGGCATGCTGATCGCCCGCCCTAACGCGATGATTCTCTACTCGACCCTGGCCAAGGGGCCGAAACTGCCGCTGGAATACCAGGTCAACTCGACCCGCCAGTTCATGCGTGAACTCAATCGCCTCGGCCTGACCAGCGCCATCGATGCCGGTGGCGGTTTTCAGAACTACCCGGACGACTATCACGTCATCCAGCAACTGGCCAAAGACCAACAGCTCACGGTGCGTATCGCCTACAACCTGTTCACTCAAAAACCCAAAGAAGAACTGAGCGACTTCAAAAACTGGACCAACACCTCCCACTACGGTCAGGGCGACGACTTCCTGCGGCACAACGGTGCCGGGGAAATGTTGGTGTTCTCGGCGGCGGATTTCGAAGACTTCCTCGAACCACGCCCCGATCTGCCGCAAACCATGGAGCAAGAACTCGAACCCGTGGTCCGCCACCTCGTTGAGCAACGCTGGCCCTTTCGTCTGCACGCCACCTACAACGAATCCATCAGTCGCATGCTCGACGTGTTCGAGAAGGTCAATCGCGACATCCCGTTCAATGGTTTGCCGTGGTTCTTCGATCACGCCGAAACCATCACGCCACAGAACATCGAACGGGTGAAAGCCCTGGGCGGCGGCATTGCGATCCAGGACCGCATGGCATTCCAGGGTGAGTATTTCGTCGACCGTTACGGTGCCAAGGCAGCCGAACACACACCACCCATCGCTCGCATGCTGGCTGAGGGCATTCCGGTCGGAGCCGGCACCGATGCCACGCGGGTGTCCAGCTACAACCCCTGGACCTCGCTGTACTGGCTGGTCAGCGGCCGCACGGTCGGCGGCCTGGAACTTTACCCACGAGGCTTGAGCCGCGACACCGCGCTGGAACTCTACACCCACGGCAGCGCCTGGTTTTCTTCCGAGCAAGGTAATAAAGGCCAGATCAAGGTCGGGCAACTGGCGGATTTGATCGCGCTGTCGGCGGACTATTTCCATATCGAGGACGAAGCGATCAAGTCGATCGAATCGGTGCTGACGATTGTCGACGGAAAGGTCGTCTATGGCAGCGTCGAGTTTGAGAAGCTCGGCCCGCCGCCCATTCCGGTGGTGCCTGAATGGTCACCGGTGGCCAAAGTACCCGGCCACTGGAAACCGCTGGCGCCTTTGACGGCGCAGGTTCACCAGTGCATCGGGGCATGTGCGGTGCATGCCCATAGCCATGAACGGGCGAGATTATCCTCGGCACCGGTCAGCGATTTCGCCGGTTTCTGGGGGGCCTTTGGCTGTTCGTGTTTTGCGTTTTAATGATGATCCTGCAACATCAACAATCCAATGTGGGAGCGAGCAGGCTCCCACATTGAATCTGTGTTGGGCTCAAGGCTGTAATAACAGCGCTACCAGCGCCGTCCACCCGGTCTGGTGACTGGCGCCCAAACCGCGTCCCGTCTCGCCATGAAAATATTCATGGAACAACACCAGATCACGACTGGCGGGATCAGCCTGCAACTGCGCATACGCCGCCATCGAGGGGCGATTGCCCTCTTCGTCGCGTAAAAACAGACGGGTCAGGCGCTGGCTCAGGCCGTCGGCAACTTCTTCCAACGATGCAAAAAAACCTGATCCCGTGGGGTATTCCACCGAGAAATTCTGATCGTAATAGCGGTGAAATTCGCGCAAGGATTCGATCAGCATGTAATTGATCGGCATCCACACAGGTCCCCGCCAGTTGGAGTTGCCGCCATACAGCCGCGACTCCGATTCCGCCGGCTCGTAGTGCGCGCAGAGCTTGTCACCGTTGATTTTCAGGCCAAAGGGCAGTCCAGCGTAGGCCTTGGACAGTGAACGAACACCGAATTCGCTGAGGAACTCGCTTTCGTCGAGCATGCGTTTGAGCAAGTCTTTGGTGCGTTCACCGCGCAACAGCGCCAGCAGCATCCGGTTGCCTTCGCCCGGTTCGGTCCAGCGCGACACCAGGCTGGCGAGGTCCGGTCGATGGCGCATAAACCCGAACAGTCGTTCACGCAATCCCGGCAGGCCCTCGTGTTCGTGTTGCTCCAGCACTTGCACGGCAAACAGCGGCATCAGGCCGACGATCGAGCGCAGGCGTAGCGGTTCGTTCACGCCATCAGGACGGTGCAGCACGTCGTAGAAAAACCGGTCCTGTTCGTCCCATAAACCTTCGGCCTCGGAGTCGACCCGATTGATTGCCCCGGCGATGTAGAGGAAATGCTCGAAAAACTTCACCGCGATGTCGACGTACACATTGTTGCGTTTGGCCAGTTCCAGGGCGATACGCATCAGGTCCAGCGCATAGCCGGCCACCCACGCCGTGCCATCGGCCTGATCGAGCTGGAAGCCGGGCGGCAAGATTGCCGAGCGGTCGAACAGCGCGATGTTATCCAGGCCGAGAAAACCACCCTGAAACACATTGCGACCTTCGGCGTCCTTGCGGTTGACCCACCAGGAAAAATTCAGCAGCAGCTTATGGAAAATCCGCTCGAGGAAGTCCATGTCCCCGACGCCGGTCAGCGCCTTGTCCTGTTGATACACCCGCCAGCAGGCCCACGCGTGAACCGGGGGGTTGGCATCGTCGAAGCGCCATTCATAGGCCGGCAACTGGCCGTTGGGGTGCATGAAGCGGTCTTTGACCAGCAGCAACAATTGATGCTTGGCAAACTCAGGATCGATCAGGGCGAACGCCACGGCCTGCAAGCCCAGATCCCATGAGGCGTACCACGGATATTCCCACGTGTCGGGCATGGACACGATGTCGACATTCGACAGGTGTCGCCAATGGGTATTGCGGATGTGCAAGCGCCCGGGCGGCGGCGCAGGTTGAGTCGGATCGCCGTCGAGCCACTGATTGACGTCGAAGTAATACAGCTGCTTCGACCAGAGCAAGCCGGCCAGGGCCTGGCGCTGAACGTTGCGCGCATCCGGGTTGCCGATCGCGCTTTGCAACGCCGCATAAAAAGCATCGGCTTCACCACGGCGACGTTCAAACAGGGTCTTGGCATTCACACGGGCAACACCTGCCGGGGCAAACCGCAGGTTGACGCTGCGACTTTGGCCGCCCTCGAAACTCAGTACGAAATGCGCCGCCACCCGTGTTCCCGCGTCGCGGCGGATCGCCTCGTTGCTGCCAGAGACCAGAAAGTCGTTGATCCCGTCTTTGAACGGTCCCTGCGCCGCCACGCCATCAAGCTTGGGGAAGTTGCTCTGGTTTTCGCAGAACAGCCATTCGCAGTCTTCCTCACCCCAGGCGCTGGCCTGCCGATCGGCCAGTTGCGGGTGCCGGGCCAGAACCTGACCGCCATCCAGGGTCAAGCTCGGCTTCGGCCCGTCGACCACCCAGCTCCAGGTATTGCGTGCCCATAATTGCGGCAATACGTGCAGGCGCGCGGGTTGATCGGAGCGATTGTGCACCGTGACACGCATGAAGATATCGTCTGCCGTGTGTTTGGCGTATTCCACCATGACATCGAAATAACGGTCGTCTTCGAAGACACCGGTGTCGAGGATTTCATACTCGGTATCCGCCAGGCCCCGGCGAGCATTTTCAGCGATCAGGTCAGCGTAGGGAAATTCGGCCTGAGGGTATTTGTAGAGCACGCGCATGTAGGCATGGCTCGGCACACCATCGACATAGAAATACAACTCTTTGACATCTTCGCCGTGATTACCCTCGGCATTGTTCAGGCCGAACAGGCGCTCCTTGAGAATCGGGTCGCGCTCGTTCCATAAACCCAACCCCAGGCACCAATGCTGGGCCTTGTGGGAAAACCCCGCGAGCCCGTCCTCGCCCCAGCGGTAAGCCCGACTGCGGGCGTGATCGTGAGGAAAATACCGCCAGGCGTCGCCATCGGCGCTGTAGTCCTCGCGCACCGTGCCCCACTGGCGCTCGCTCAGATAAGGTCCCCATTCGCGCCAGGCCCCGGCTTCGCCCCCGGCCAGACGCTGGCCTTCGACAGTACCCAGGATGTTCGCTGCGGGTTTGGCCGTCATGGTTGAATCCGTTGGATGAGAGACGCTTGCAGTGTAGTGCGTCAGCCAGCAGCAGTGCTGAACCCTGCCTGTCACCGCCGCCGAAGCCGCTGGAGCCCTGACCAGCGTTTGTTGCTTCAGAGGATCATGGCGTTTGTGTTGCAGGTTCAGCCAGCCGAAACGCAGGGATCGGCTAATCTGCTGAAGATAACAACAAAATACAGGTGATTGCAGTGAGGCAGACCACCGACGCATTCCGCAGCCGCTATCGCGCCGACATTCATCGGTTTTACAACCCATGGCTACACGGCACATTTGTGCTGCTGTTCGGGTTGCTGGCCATCGCCGGATTCTGGAGCACGGTGCACCAGGTCAGGCCGCTGGAGTGGGCGACACTGCCCCTGACCCTGCTGTTTTTCAACTTCGGCGTGTACAGCGTGCATCGGCATCTGGGGCATCACAAAAAAAGCTTCGTACGAATGTTCCATGCCCGACATACAGGCGACCATCACAGCTTTTTCGCCCCGGGGTACATGACCTACGACAGCGCCCGTGACTGGCGGGTGATTCTGTTTCCGGCCTGGCTGATCGTGCTGCACACCGTTGTGATCACCCTGCCCCTGTGGTGGCTGCTCGAGCAGTTCGATGCCAACGTCGCGGGGTTGTTTGGCGGCTGCCTGATTCTCGGTTACCTGGCCTATGAAGTGTTCCATGCCTGCGAGCACTTGCCACCCAAGAATCCACTCACCCGTCTGCCGTGGATCCGCCAGATGCGCCGCCTGCATGAACTGCATCACCGCCGCGAGCTGATGCAGACGCGCAATTTCAACATCGTTTTTCCGCTGATGGACTACCTGTTCGGTACCCTCTACTGGGAACCGGAGCCGATCTCCCCACACCCGACGAGAACTTCCATAACCCGCCTGCAGCATCAGATCGACATTATTGGAAATCCGATTGACGTGCTCGCCTACGCCAGCACCGTGACCCTCTGGCCGCAATGGCATCCGTCGTCCCTCAAGGTCGAGGGACCGCGAGGCCCGTTGCATGCCGGGGCGCGGTTCGAAGAAGAGATTCGGGCCGGCGGGCGTGAGGGGCATTTGAGTTGGGTGGTTGACGAGTATCTGCCGGGGCGTCGTTGGTGCGCGCGCGCTCAGGGTGACAATGGCCTTTCATTGACGCTCACTTATGAATGCGAGTGCGAGGGTAACGGCACACGGTTTGTTCGCACGCTGGAGTATCAGTTCAGCGGCCTGCTGATGAGCATTGCCAACCGACTGCTGCTCAAGCGGCGCATCGATGATGAGTCGGCTGCATCGATGCTGGCCTTGTGCGAGATGACGCAAAAACACCTCACTCCGACAGGAGTCCCCGCATGAAACGATCCGTGAAGTTCCGCCACGTCGTGTTGCTGGTCATCGTTGCCATCGGCGGGTTCCTGCTGCTGATGCCGACCAAGGTGCAACCGGTGGCCTGGACGCCGCCACCGGCGCCTTCCCTCACCAGTGGAATCTACGCCGACAACCAGCGCCTCAAAGGCATGAAGCGTGTCGGTGCGCCTAATATCGACGGGCCGGAAGCATTGCTGCTGGAAGACAACTTCCTCATCACCGGCCTGCATGACGGTCGATTGATTCGTACCAACCTCGACGGCACCATCACCAAGGTCCTGGCCGATACCGGCGGCCGCCCGTTGGGCCTGGCCCGCCACCCCAATGGGCTGCTGGTGATTGCCGATGGGGTCAAGGGTTTGCTATCGCTGGATGCCCAGGGCCGGTTGATTACATTGACCACCGCCGCCAACGGTGTGCC
This sequence comes from Pseudomonas sp. IT-P253, assembly GCF_949768125.1. Classification (NCBI taxonomy): domain Bacteria; kingdom Pseudomonadati; phylum Pseudomonadota; class Gammaproteobacteria; order Pseudomonadales; family Pseudomonadaceae; genus Pseudomonas; species Pseudomonas sp. IT-P253. Next base: position 465,910 of record NZ_CATKPT010000011.1, read on the forward strand.
CTTTGGTTTCACAGACGATGTGGCCATCGACAAGTCCGGGCATTACGCCTATTTCAGTGATGCTTCCAGTCGCTTTGGCTACGGCCAGGACGGTGAGGCCATCATCGAACACGGCGGCGACGGCCGCTTGCTGCGGTATGACTTCCAGACCGGCAAGACCGAGGTCCTGCTGGACAAACTGGAGTTTGCCAACGGTGTGACCCTGGGGCCGGACGAGGCCTATGTACTGGTGAACGAAACCGGTGCCTATCGCATCAGTCGCTACTGGTTGAGCGGGCCGAAGATCAGAACCCACGACCTGTTCATCGATAATTTGCCGGGGCTGCCGGACAACCTCGCGTTCAATGGCCGGGATCGCTTCTGGGTGGCGCTGTATGCACCGCGCAACGCACTACTCGATTCCATGGCGCCACACCCGTTCGTGCGCAAGATCATTGTGCGGGCGATGACCTTCCTGCCCAAACCAGTGGAGAAACGAGCGTTTGCGTTGGGGCTGGATCTGGACGGTAAAGTGATCGCCAACTTGCAAGACGGGAGCAGCGACAACTACTCGCCGATCACCACCGTACGCGAGTATGGCGATTGGTTGTATTTCGGGTCATTGAAGGCCAAACACATGGCCCGGATGCCGCTGAGCAAGGCATTAAACAACCCATTACAATGACTTGCAGCAGCTGGCGAAGCCTGCGTTCGGCTGCTGCTACACAGGGTCATGGGATCAGCGGGGATCACGCGTTTTCCGTTTCTTCGCGGGGTCGATGGCGGTGGTGTCATCCTCGTCCGGCAACGCGGCACCTTCGTCGTCCGGTAATTCGTCGATTCCCGGTTCATCGTTGGGGTGAACGGCAGTGCGTCCTGGACTCAGAGGCTCGGGATGAGTCGGGATCGGGTCATACCCGCCCTGTTCTTCGCTGGGAAATTTCGGACCGCTCATAAGGCACCTCGCATGGAGCCGTAAATTCGGACTCTGTTCATTCGAGGTGCCGGTATCTATTGTCGTTCCAATTATGCAGTCACCGGTCGTCGGTGGTTCAGTACGGCGCCCGGAGTTGCTGGACGATCTTGTCCTTGACCAGCAAGCGTTTTTCCTTGAGTTTTTTCAGCGCGTCGTCAGTGGGTGCATCCGTTTTGGCGGTTTCAGCCCTAACCACCTCAGCGTCCGCTTGCGAATACTTGTTGATCAGTGAATCCAATAACGGATCCTTGGTGCGTCTTTGCTGGATATCTTCCTTTGAGAGTTTCAAGTCCTGATAAAGGTCGTGTGGCACCGGCATGGAACACCTCCGTTTGTTAATCGGTAGCAAACGCGATCAATTGCGTTCACCAACTATCAGAATGGCCTCGGTTAGCCGGTTCTGTCGACCGCCTATCGGACCAGCGGTGTCCGTTCGTCGTCATATTGCATTTGCGATAAAACCTTTGTCTCAGCGTCCGCCTCCATTGAATAACGATCGCTCGATCAACCATAAAAACCGTATGGAGAATAACCAATGGACGGATTGACCCTGCGCCATCTCACGCTGGCCGTCGCTTTGAGCACAAACATGGGCCTGGCCAGTGCTGCCACGTCGAATAACTTCGTCGACAAGGCGGCTGCCGGCGGCATTTCGGAGGTCGAAACCAGCAAACTCGCCTTGGAAAAAAGCGCATCGGCCGACATCAAGGCGTTCGCCAACATGATGATCACCGACCACTCCGCGGCCAACGATGAACTCGCGGCGCTGGCGAAAAAGCATGACCTGACAGTGCCGGACAACACGACGCTGGTGAAACAGGCCAAGGAAAAAATACTCGATATGCGCGGTGAGTCTTTCGATGCGGCCTACGCCAACAATCAGGTCAAGGCCCACGAAGAAGCCATCGAACTATTCAAGAAGGAAGCCAACACGGTGACCGACGACAGAGTCGCAGGGGCCACGGAACTGAAAGGTTTCGCACAAAAAATGTTACCGGCGCTGGAAAAGCATCTGGATATGGCGAAAACACTGCAGGCTGCACATCCAGGTAAATAGCCCAGGTTTTGACGGTGCCTGACAGGCCCCTTCGCGAGCAGGCTCCCACAGTTGACCGCAATCCGATGTGGGAGCCTGCTCGCGAAGGGGCCAGCGGAAACATCCCCCAATCAAGCAATACCAAGCACTCTGGCCAAAAACGGCGCCGTCCGGCTCTTTTTGCTTTTGGCGACTGTTTCCGGCGTCCCCGCCAGCACAATCTTCCCACCCTGATCCCCGGCCCCCGGTCCGATATCGATCACCCAGTCACTCTGCGCCACCACGCGCATTTCGTGCTCGACAACGATCACCGTGTGCCCCGCGGTCACCAGCGTATTCAACTGTTCAAGCAAACGATCGACATCACGTGGATGCAAGCCGGTGGTGGGCTCGTCGAGTACGTAAAGCGTCGCCCCACGCTGATTGCGTTGCAGCTCGGTCGCCAGTTTGATGCGCTGGGCTTCACCGCCCGACAACTCGGTCGCGGGCTGCCCCAGGCGCAGGTAACCCAGCCCGATATCCCGCAGCACCTCTAGCGAGCGGCGAATGCCCGGTTGCTCGGCGAACACCTCGACCGCTTCATCCACCGTCAACTGCAACACCTGGGCAATGTTCAAACCCTGCCAGCTAATGGCCAGCGTCTCGGGGTTGTAGCGAGCGCCGTGGCAAGTCGGGCATGGCGCGTAAACGCTGGGCATGAACAGCAATTCGACACTGACAAAGCCTTCGCCTTCGCAAGTCGGGCAACGGCCCTTGGCGACGTTGAAGGAGAACTGACCCGCGTCGTAACCCGCGGACTGTGCCTGGGGAGTCGCCGAGTACAGCTTGCGCACGTTGTCGAACAGGCCAGTGTAGGTCGCGAGGTTCGAGCGTGGCGTGCGACCGATGGGTTTCTGATCGACTTGCACCAGGCGCTTGATCGAGTCCAGCCCCGCGGTGACCTGACCGCCACTGACTTGCGGTGCATCGTCCTCAAGGCTCAATGCTTCGGCATCGTTGTCACTGGCCGTACGCCCGAGATGTGCACCGACCAATTCCAGCAGCGCCTGGCTGACCAGGCTCGATTTACCGGAACCGGAAACACCGGTCACCGACGTGAAACAACCTAACGGAAACTCCGCGCTGAGGTTGTTCAGGTTATTGCGCGTGATACCTTCCAGGCGCAGCCAATCGGTTGCCTTGCGGCTGACTTGGGGCTCGGTTACGTGTTCGGCGAACAGGTAAGCGCTGGTCTGCGAGTTCGTCACAGCCGCCAGTCCTGGCGGCGGTCCGCTGTATAGAATTTGCCCGCCATGCTCACCCGCCGCCGGGCCGACGTCGATCAGCCAGTCGGCACGGCGCATGGTTTCCAGATCGTGCTCAACCACAAACAACGTGTTGCCAGCGGCTTTCAAGCGCTGCAGCGCTTCGAACAGCGCCTCGCCATCCGCCGGGTGCAGGCCGGCCGACGGTTCATCCAGCACGTAGATCACACCGAACAACTGTGAGCCCAACTGCGTCGCCAGGCGCAGCCGCTGCAATTCGCCGGACGATAACGTCGGCGTGCTGCGCTCCAGCGCCAGGTAACCGAGCCCCAGATCGGTGAGCGTGCTGACCCGCTCCAGCAAGTCCTGGGCAATGCGTTGCGCGGCCAGGCGCTTCTCCACCGACAGGTTGGGCGTGTGGCGCACATCGGGCGCATTGCCGTGACCACTGGCGCCGTGGGCTACGCGTTGCTCACGAGCCTCACGGGTTTGCGTGTGGGTCAGCACCTCGCCCGCCTCATCCGCCTGTTCAAGGTAGCTGTGAGCCGCCACCGGTTTCAGCACATGCGCCACTTGCAGCAAGGGCATCTGCGACAGCTCGCCGATGTCATACCCGGCGAAGGTCACCGACAACGCTTCGCGCTTGAGGCGTTTGCCGTCGCATAAAGGGCAAGGACTGCCAAGCATGAATTGCGAGACGCGCTTCTTCATCAGCGCGCTTTGGGAATGGCTGAAGGTATGCAGGATGTAGCGCCGGGCACCGGTGAACGTGCCCTGATAACTCGGTTCCATGTTGCGCTGCAGGGCGACTTTGGTTTCAGCCGGTGTGAGCCCGGCATACACCGGGACCGTCGGTGTTTCTTCGGTGAAGAGAATCCAGTCGCGCAGCTTTTTCGGCAGATCGCGCCAGGGTATGTCGACGTCGTAACCCAGGGTGACCAGAATGTCGCGCAGGTTTTGCCCCTGCCAGGCCATGGGCCAGGAAGCGACGGCGCGCTGGCGAATGGTCAGGCTCGGATCGGGCACCATCAGCGCTTCGGTGACTTCGTACACTCGGCCCAGGCCATGGCACTCATGGCACGCGCCCTGGGGTGTGTTCGGCGAAAAGTCTTCGGCATACAGCATCGGCTGCCCCGGCGGGTAACTGCCGGCCCGGGAGTAAAGCATGCGGATCAGGCTCGACAACGTAGTCACGCTGCCCACCGAAGACCGCGTGCTCGGCGTGCCGCGCTGTTGCTGCAAGGCGACGGCGGGTGGCAAGCCTTCGATGGAGTCGACGTCCGGCACCCCGACTTGATCGATCAACCGGCGCGCATACGGCGCCACGGATTCGAAATAGCGGCGCTGTGCTTCAGCGTAGAGGGTCGAGAACGCCAGCGACGACTTCCCGGAACCAGAGACACCGGTGAACACCACCAAGGCGTCCCGTGGGATGTCGACATCGACGTTTTTGAGGTTGTGCTCCCGGGCGCCGCGCACCCTGACCATGCCGGAGGGTGGAGTGGAGGTGCGCTTGGATGTCATCAAATGGCCTTGATTAAATTTCAGAATAAACGCTGGTCCAGTGTGGGAGCGAGCCTGCTCGCGAAGGCAATTTATCATTCAATATTGATGCTGTCTGACACACTGCTTTCGCGAGCAGGCTCGCTCCCACATTGGAGGTGTTCAGCCGTTCAGGACTGTGCGTACCATTCGGGTGAGTGCTTCTGGCCCATAGGGTTTGCTCAGCAAATACGTATCGGGGCTGAGTTGGTGGTTGCGCGAAATAATGTCACGGGTGTGGCCGGAGGTGAACAGCACCGCCACCGGTGGCGTCTGCACCTTGGCCCAGGCGGCCAGGTCGGAACTTTTGATCAGCCCGGGCATGACCACGTCGGTGAAGATCAGGTCCACCGCCACACCTTCCAGCAACATCTGCATGGCGACATCGCCGTTGGTGGCGGTCAGTACCTGATAACCCTCATCACGCAATAATTCCACGGCCGAAACGCGCACCGCTTCATTGTCCTCGACCACCAGAATGGTTTCGTGTCCGCCTCGGTGCTGCACATCATGGCTCGTCGTTTCACTCTGCAACGGACGCAGGCTGCGGGGGAAATACAGCTGCACCCGAGTGCCCTGCCCCTCGATGCTGGACATCTCGATATGCCCGCCGCTCTGTTTGACGAAACCAAACACCATGCTCAGCCCCAGGCCGGTGCCTTGGCCGTCGGCCTTGGTGGTGAAGAACGGTTCGAAAGCCTGTGCGAGCACCTGCGATGACATGCCGACACCGGTGTCCGTCACCGTAACGCAGACGTAATCGCCGGCAACGATGCCCTTGCCCGCACAAAAATAGTGATCGAGGTGGATGTTCTCGGCGCTCAGGCCGATGGTCCCCTCACCGTTCATCGCGTCACGGGCATTGATCGCCAGATTGAGGATGGCGTTCTCCAGTTGGTTGCGATCCACATAGAGGTGCCAGGGCACTTCAGGTGTGGTCACATTGATCTGGATGGTTTCCCCCAGTGCTCGCTGCAACAGTTCCGCCAGGCCTTCGAAGATCTGCCGCGCAATGAAGACGGCCGGCGACAATGGCTGGCGACGCGCGAATGCGAGCAATTGCGAGGACAGTTTCGCGCCGCGCTCGACGGCGGCAATCGAAGCGCTGACCCGACGCTGCACGTTGGCATTGTCTGGTTCGTGTCGCGCCAGCAAATGCAGGTTGCCGGCGATCACTTGCAACAGGTTATTGAAATCATGGGCCACCCCGCCGGTGAGCCCGCCAATGGCTTCAAGCTTCTGGGACTGGCGCAATTGCTCTTCGGCCGCCAGCCGCGCCTCAACTTCGTCGGCGACGCGTTGCTCCAGATTGCGGGTGAACTTGAGCAAGGATTCTTCGGCGATTTTGCGTTCATGGATGTCAATCAACACGCCGGGAAATCGAAACGGCTCGCCCTGCGCATTGAACTCGCAGCAGCCACTCGCCAGCACCCATGAGTAACTGCCATCAGGACGCAGCACGCGGTATTCGGCGTTATACGGTTCACCGGTTGCCACCGATTGATTGACCTGCTCCTGGACCCAACTGTGGTCGTCCGGATGGATCCGCGCTTCGGCGATTTCGATGGGTAAGTCGGCCAGATCCTGATCGGGAAGGTAGGAAAACGTGCGGGCGAAGCGTTCGTCGCCGGATAGCACATTGGCCTTGATGTCCCAGACGAACGAGCCGAGCAACGCACCGGCGTTCAGCGCCAGACGCACCCGTTCGTTGTCGGCACGATAGGCCACTTCGGCGGCCAGGCGCCGGCGTTCGGAAATCACATGGTCTGTAGTTTCGACCACTATAGCCATGACTCCGGCCGGCATGCCCTCGTCATTGGCGGCCGGGCTGTAATGAAGGTCCATCCAGACGTCTTCGGGGACGCCATCGCGCAACAGCACCAGGTGTTTATTGCTATAGGACAAGGTGCCGCCCGCCAGGCACGTATCGACCACATGCCGATTGAACTCGGCAACTTCCGGCCAGCCCAGTTCCACCGGGGAACCCAACAGGTAAGGATGACGGCCACCGGCAAATATCGAGTAAGCGTCGTTATAGATCATGTAACCGGGCCGGCCCCACAGCATCACCATCGGCAGTGGCGAGGCGAGCATCAACTGCACCGCAGCGCGCAGGCTCCTGGGCCAAGAGTCGATATGGCCAAGCTCGGTCAAGCTCCAGTCGAACGCGCGAATTCGCCCGGCCATTTCACCGCTCCAACCCGCGCACCCGTGGCTATCGTCTAGAAACTGCATCGCCTGGTCTGTGTCCCTGTCATTGGCGCCCGTCTGTTTCGAGCATCGTGCGCGCCAATGGTTTCATAGAGGTATAGCTGATTCACCTCCTGTAGGAGCGAGCTTGCTCGCGATGGACGTTAACGAAGACGCGGGTTGCCTGGATGAACACGGAGCCTTGACGTTCATCGCGAGCAAGCTCGCTCTTATCAAACAAAAGAGGATCAGTGGAAATCCCGGCTGCGCACGCTGATGCCGTCGAGCAACGGGCTCAGGTCACTCAGACGTCCGGCAATCAAATGCCGCACCTCCCCTTCCTTTTCCCAGCGACCATCGACCTTGAGCAACTGCGAGCCGACCAACACCTGCCGCTGTCGCTCGGCCAGGTCGCGCCAGACGATGACGTTGACGTTGCCGAACTCGTCCTCAAGGGTGACGAACGTTACGCCACTGGCGGTGCCCGGACGTTGTCGACCGGTCACCAGCCCGGCGACGCTGACCGGACGGCCATGTTCGACCGTCATCAGTTCTTTCGAACTGCGGCAGCGTCGGGCTTTCAATTGAGCCCGCAGCAACGCCAGCGGATGCGGCCCCAGGGTGGTGCCGACACTGTTGTAATCCGCCAGCAGGTCTTCACCCACCGTGGGTTTGGGCAACGACACCGCGTCTTCTTCCTGACTCGGCAAGCCGGCGAACAAGCCGAGTTGCTTCTGCACACCCGCCACTTCCCAGCGCGCCCGATGCCGGTCACCCGCCAGACCGCGCAGCGCCCCGGCATCGGCTAATTGTTCTTGCGCACGCGCATCGAGCTGCGCCCGTTCGCCAAGGTCGGCAATGTCGACAAATGCGCCCCTGGACCGTGCCGTCTCGATGCGTCGGGCATCGTCCTCGCGAAAGCCCTTGATCATCCGCATCCCCATGCGTATCGCCGGCTGTGCGCCGGTGACCGGTTCGAGGCTGCAGTCCCAATCGCTGGCCCGCACGTCCACCGGGTGAATCTGCAAATGATGCCGCCGCGCGTCCTGCAGAATCTGGTCCGGGCTGTAAAAACCCATCGGCCAACTGTTGATCAGCGCACAGGCGAAGGCCGCAGGCTCGTGGCATTTCAACCAGCAGCTGGCGTAGGTCAGCAAAGCAAAACTGGCAGCGTGGGACTCGGGAAAACCATAGCTGCCAAAGCCTTTGATCTGCTCGAAGATTTGCGCAGCGAACTCGGCCGTGTAGCCGTTTTTTTTCATCCCGGCGGCTAGACGTTCCTTGTGCGGTTCCAGGCCACCGTGGCGTTTCCAGGCGGCCATCGAGCGCCGCAATTGATCGGACTCCCCGGGGCTGTAGTCGGCGGCGACGATTGCAATTTGCATCACCTGTTCTTGAAACAACGGCACGCCCAAGGTGCGCTTGAGCACGGCTTCCAGTGCCGGGGACGGATAGGTCTCGGGCTCCTCCTTGTTTCGCCGCCGCAGGTACGGGTGCACCATGCCGCCCTGAATAGGCCCTGGACGGACGATGGCCACCTCAATCACCAGATCATAGAACTGACGGGGCTTGAGCCTGGGCAGCATCGACATTTGTGCCCGGGACTCGATCTGGAACACGCCGATGGTGTCGGCACGGCCGATCATGTCGTAAGTCAGCGAGTCTTCGGAGGGCACCGTCGCCAGACTCAAGTCCAGATTGCGATGACGACGCAGCAAATCGAAACAGCGACGAATCGCGCTGAGCATGCCCAAGGCCAGAATGTCCACTTTGAGCAGCCCCACCACGTCGAGATCGTCCTTGTCCCACTGGATGATGGTGCGGTCGGCCATGGCAGCGTTTTCCACCGGCACCAGACTGTCCAATGGTTGTTCGCAAATCACGAAGCCGCCGGGGTGTTGGGACAGGTGCCGGGGGAATCCAATCAACTGTTGAGTCAGGCTGAGTACCCGACGCAACACCGGGCTCTCGGGGTCGAACCCGCCTTCAAGCAGGCGCTCGACAGGCGGTGTCTGGTCGCTCCAGTGACCGCAGCAATCGGCCAGGGCATTGATTTGATCCGGCGGCAAACCCAGCGCTTTAGCCACGTCGCGCACCGCCCCGGCAGCGTGATAAGTGCTGACCACGGCAGTCAGCGCCGCACGGGTGCGGCCGTAACGCTGGAACACGTATTGGAGGACTTCTTCGCGGCGCTCGTGCTCGAAATCGACGTCGATGTCCGGCGGTTCATTGCGCTCCTTGGACAGAAAGCGCTCGAACAGCATGTTCATCCGGTCGGGGTCGATCTCGGTGATGCCCAAGGCGAAACACACCGCCGAGTTGGCCGCAGAGCCTCGCCCCTGACAGAGAATTTTCTGGCGCCGGGCGAAGGCGACGATGTCCTGCACGGTGAGAAAATAACTTTCGTAACCCAGCTCGGCGATCAGCCCCAGTTCCTTGTCGATCAACTTGCGCACCTTCTCGCTCGCGCCTTCGGGCCAGCGCTCGCGCAGGCCACGCTTGGTCAGTTCGCGCAGCCAGGAGTCCGCGCTGTAACCGTCCGGCACCAACTCCCGGGGATACTGATAACGCAGCTGGCCGAGGTCAAAGGTGCAGCGCCGGGCGATGGTCAACGTTTCAGCCAGCAGTGCTGGCGGGTAGATCGATTGCAGCACCTCAAGGCTACGCAAATGACGCTCGCCATTGGGATGCAAGCGTAACCCGGCCTCGGCCACCGGCAGGTGATGCCGGATTGCGGTCATGGTGTCCTGCAAGGCACGCCGCCCGCGAGCGTGCATGTGTACATCGCCACTGGCCACTGCCGGAATTCGCAGGTCGCCGGCCAGGGTCAGCAGTGCAGCCAGCCGTCGGGTATCGTCCTGGCCACAATGCAACTGCACCGCCAGCCACAGGCGTTCAGCGAAGGTCTGTTTCAGCCAGTGACCGTTTGCCACATCATCGATCGTATCCGGCACCCATAACGCCAACAGACCCGACAAGGGTTCGCTGAAGTCTTCGCGCACTACTTGATACTGGCCTTTGTGCGTGCGGCGCCGGGCTCGGGTAATCAGTCGGCACAGGTTTTGGTAACCCTCGAGATTTTCCACCAGCAGCACCAGTTTCGGGCCGTTCTCGATACGGATTTCGCTGCCGATGATCAGCGGCAGCTCAACGGACCTGGCCGCTTGCCAGGCGCGAACGATGCCGGCCAACGTGCATTCATCGGTGATCGCCAGGGCCTGATAGCCCTGCTGTTTCGCCCGTTGAAAGAGCTCAAGGGCACTGGAAGCACCGCGCTGGAAACTGAAGTTCGACAGGCAGTGCAGCTCGGCATACTCGACGCTCATGCGAACCAGCCTTGCAGCCACAAGGGACCGCCCTCGCCCACTGCGCGATAGGCCCAGCCCTGCTGGCCGGTACGGGTCTGGATCAGGTAATAATCGCGGCGAACGTCGGCGCCGTCCCACCAACCGGACTCAATACGTTCCGGCCCCATGAGGATGCGCGTCGAGCCTTCGTGGATCGCCTGCGGTTGTGTCAGCAACCAGCCCGGACGCTGCACACCCGACACCCCCGCACAAGGCTGGCTATCGGCACGCGCCTGCCACGCACACTCCGGGCGATGATCCGCCTGGAACCGCAAGCCCTGCACCGCGTCATCCCCGAGCCGCGCGCGCAAGCGTTCGCGCAGTTGCTCCCAGGGCAATGACTGCTGCGGGCGGGCGTCGAATAGCTCTTGGCGCTGTGGGACAAAGCTCGGCAGATCTTCGGCGCGCAGACGGAAACCCCGGACGGGCGCCTCGACCTGAACCTGCTCCAGCCGTCCCCGGGCCAGTTCGAAGAGCATCGCCGGATCGCGCTCGGCACTGAGCAGGCCGACCTTGATCACGCTATCCGGCAACCCGGCGTGTTCCAGATGCAGGTCGAAATGCTGGACGCCACTGTCCCGACCGCAGAGGAATGCCGACAAATCACTGGTCAGGCGTCTTAAAGGAAACAGCAACGCCTGATGGGACTGCACATCGAAATTGAGCTCGATGCGCACATCGAAGCGGTCCGGCGGCAAGTAGAACGCCAGCGCCAGTTGCCGCGCGCCGAACAAGGCATCCAGATGCTTGAGCACCTGCGCCTCGAAACGCCGGGCCAGACTATGACGAGGCAACGCCTGCACCTGGCTCAAGGTGCGCAACCCCATCCGCGACAACGCCGTGGCCACCGCCGGTTCCAGAGAGATCCGGTCGACGGGCAACTGACCGAGATAGTGTTGCAGAGCTTGATCGTCGGGCACCACCAGACCGTCATACGCATTGGCCAATACCCGCGCAGCCACCGGGTTCGGTGCGGCGACAATCCGATGGCGAAAACCCAGCTCGTCGAGTTCGGTGCGTAACCGCGCCTCGAACTGCGGCCAGGGCCCGAACAACCCCAGACTGGATTCGATTTCAAACACCACGGCACGCGGGTAATGCACGCTGACCTGTGAACTGAACCGGTAAGCCCAAGCGGCGAGAAACTGCTGCCAGTGTTCGATCTCGGTGACGTCGTACTCGGCCGTGACAAAACCTTTGCTCAAGGCCTGTGCGGCGGTCATTGATTGGCCCGGACGCAAGCCCAGCGCCCGTGCCGAAGCGTTGACCGCTTGCAACACCCGACGCTGGGCCGGGCCGGTCAGCAGTGCCAGCGGCTCATCGGGGTCGGCACGCTGACGCAGTACCGCGTCCAGCGCCAATTGCGGGAAAAGTATGCAAACCCAGCGCATGGCAACCTCAATGCCCCACAGGAAAGGCAATCGGTGCCGAGCGCGCCAACCCGCCGCGGCACTTGAGCACGCGCAATTGCGCAGGTTGGGCATCGATGGCGATGCGCAGGGCCGCTGGCGAAGGGTTGATCGCTTCACTGATCGAACGGTAGGCGAACGCCAGGGTCGAGCCGGTTTCCGCCGCCACCTGCAAGCGACGCAACGCACGATCATCCGCTTTGTGCGGCCAGCACAGCACCGCGCCGCAACTGCCCGAACGCAGGCATTGTTCCACCGCCCACAGCGCATCGCGCTCGCTGGCCTGGATGATCGACAACTGCCGAAGATCGACCCCGGCGTTCTGCCACGCCTGGGGATACGGCACGTAAGGCGGCGCCACCAGCACGATGCGCTCGCCCGCCGCCGACAACCGTGCCAGCGCCGGCCACACCAGTTGCAACTCACCCACGCCCTGCCCGGCCAAAAGGATTTCGGTCAGCGCCGCTTCCGGCCAGCCACCGGTGGGCAACGCCGCATCCAGGGTGGCATGCCCGGTGGGTTGCGGGCTGACGGTCGGCGGCGCAGGCCGGCCCTTCCAGACCTGGCCGCCATTGAACAGCGTATCCAGCGCAACGACGGCGCCCATCACCCTTGCCTCACGAGACCGCAGAACACCCCTTCGATGGCCAGGTCCTGATCGGCTTCGACGATGATCGGCTGATAGGCCGGATTGCGTGGCAGCAACCGGACCACGTCGCCGACTCGCTCAAACCGCTTGATGGTGACTTCCCCGTCCAGTCGGGCCACAACAATCTGGCCGTTGATCGCCTCGGGATTGCGGTGTACGCCGACCAGATCGCCATCGAGAATGCCGTCCTCGATCATCGAATCACCCTGGACCCGCAGCATGTAGTCCGGCACTCGCGAGAAGATCGACGGGTCGAGCATCAACCGGCTATGGACCTCGGCGTCGGCCCCGATCGGCGCCCCCGCCGCCACCCGGCCCAGCACCGGAATGTCCAACAGTTCGGGGCGCGCCGGTTGTCCGAGCAAACGAATACCCCGGGCCTGATGCGGGTTGACCTCGATGAAACCGGCCTCGGTCAGCGCCAGCACATGCTTGCGCGCCACGCTGCGAGAAGCGAAACCAAACGCCTCGCTGATTTCAGCGAGGCTCGGGGACTGGCCATGTTCGGCGATTCGATCGCGGATAAAGGTCAGGATGGCGGTACGGCGGGGAGTGAGAGTCGTCATGGAGTACATTTGTACTCTTTTGGTTTTTTTCTGGCAAGCGCCGACAGTCAGCTCAGTTGCCGGCGCGTCGATTGACCTTGTAGGAGCAAGCTCCCACAGGGATTTCAGTCGTTTTACTGGGAGAGTTGTGCCAGATAGGGCCGGCGTCGGCATGCCCGACCTTGCCCAATGTGGTGGCCGCTTCTTCGCGGACTTGCCAGGTGTCGTCCAGCAGCGCCTTCTGATTTCACGACTGCTTTGCCGCCGAACGCAGCCTCGCGGTGCTCGGCAGCTGCTACATGCGTTGTCAGTTCCTGAGGTTCAAACCACGCGCAGTGCGCGCAGATCCAGACGACCGTCCTTGAGCGGCGGGCACCAGTAGTAGCCGCCGGTGATTGGGCGACTGATGCGGTACAAACCGTCGGTGATGCCGTCTTCCAGGCCGCTCATCCTGCGCAGTTGAGCTTCAAAGGCGTCGAGGGAAAAACCGAAGGCCAGGAACATCAGACCGGCGCGGTCGCCTTCGATCCACGGCATCGAGCGGCGAACCACGAACGCTTCAGGGGCAAAGCTTTCCTGGGCGGTGCGTTTGACGTGGGCCGAGATCGGCGCGTCATCGAGTTCTTCGTTGTCGCTCAAGCGGCGGCCCATGATGTTGTCCTTTTCATGGGAGGGCATCGCGTGAAAGCCCTTCAGGTCATGCTGCCATTGCTGGATCGCGGCGAAGCTGCCGCCGACCATGCCGTCTGCGCCTTCACCCACCAACGCAGCCGCTACGGCGGCTTCGTCGTGAGGATTCTCGGTGCCGTCTTCGTAACCGGTAAGGTCGTGGCCATTCATGTGGCGGAAGGTTTCGTTCATCTGCACCAGGCGCAAGGCCGGTGCCAATGCCGCTGCGATGGCGTTGCTGCGATTGAGCAATTCGCCACGGTCGACCCCGTGCAGCCAGCACCAAAGGGCGTGCTGGGTCGACGGGTTGTCGACGCCGACGCCGGTCAGCGCAGGAAAGATCCGCAGGCCTTCGATTTGGCCCTGCAGGGCTTTAACCAGGGATTCACCGAAACCGACCACGGCGGACTTCCCGTCCACCAGCGCCTTCAGGTTTTCGAGGGCTGCGGGCAGTGCAGCGGCGGATTCGAGTGCGAAGAACATATGACGGGCTTGAGGCGGAACTGGGGTGGCGAGAATGCCCGGCTGGTAATAACTCATATGAACTCCTTTTAGAAAGAGCCCGAAGTTTAACCGCAGCATCGGCCGTTGTGTGTTCCCAGGTAAAAAGTTCGCCTGTTGCGCCAACGCGCACTTAAAAAACCGGCCCATTAAGGCGTATAACCTTTGAAGTGAATTCTCAACGGCGAGCCGCCAGCGCATGGCTGACATCACATGGAGTAGCGATATGACCCCAGCACCTATCCTTGGCAACCTGTTTCCTGACGCCAGCAGCATCCCGGAAAAGTACCGCCTCGACGGCCAGACCGAGCAACGTGAATACTTGGTCGATGGCGAGTTGAAAACCTGGTCCGGCCCCCTCGCCCAAGTCCGTAGCCCAGTGTATTTGGCCGGCGAGCATGGCGATGAACAAGTCATCCTCGGCAGCACACCGCTGCTCGATGCCGACACCGCGCTGACCGCCCTCGATGCCGCCGTCCGGGCCTATGACCGTGGCCAGGGCCTGTGGCCGACGATGCGCGTGGCCGAACGTATCCAGCACGTCGAAGCGTTCCTGGGACGCATGCGCGAACAACGCGACGCCGTGGTCAAGTTGCTGATGTGGGAAATCGGCAAAAACCTCAAGGACTCGGAAAAAGAGTTCGACCGCACCTGCGACTACATCGTCGACACCGTCAACGCCCTCAAGGACCTCGACCGCCGCTCCAGTCGCTTCGAACTGGAACAGGACACCCTTGGCCAGATCCGCCGCGTCCCGATGGGCGTAGCGCTATGCATGGGGCCTTACAACTACCCGCTTAATGAAACCTTCACCACGCTGATTCCGGCGCTGATCATGGGTAACACCGTGGTGTTCAAGCCGGCCAAGCTTGGGGTATTGCTGATCCGCCCGCTGCTCGAAGCCTTCCGCGACAGCTTCCCGGCCGGGGTAATCAACGTGATCTATGGCAGCGGTCGCGAGACCGTCAGCGCGCTGATGGCCAGCGGCAAGATCGATATCTTTGCGTTCATTGGCACCAACAAGGCCGCCAGCGATCTGAAAAAACTCCATCCGAGACCGCACCGTTTGCGCGCGGCGCTGGGCCTGGATGCGAAAAATCCCGGCATCGTATTGCCCGAGGTGGATCTCGACAACGCCGTCAGCGAAGCGCTCACCGGCGCCCTGTCATTCAATGGCCAGCGCTGCACCGCGCTGAAAATCCTCTTCGTCCACGAAGACGTGGTCGAGGCCTTCATCGAGAAACTCAACATCAAACTCGCCAGCCTCAAACCCGGCATGCCTTGGGAAAGCGGCGTGGCACTGACCCCATTGCCGGAGTCGGGCAAGGTCGATTACCTGCACTCGCTGGTGGCGGATGCCGTCGGCAAAGGTGCCACCGTGGTGAACCCTAACGGCGGTGAAGCCCGCGCTTCGTTTTTCTACCCCGCCGTGTTGTACCCGGTAACCCCGCAGATGCGCGTCTACCAGGAGGAGCAATTTGGCCCGGTCGTGCCGATCGTGCCTTACCGGCATTTAGATACCGTGATTGATTACGTCCTGGAATCGGACTTCGGCCAGCAGTTGAGTATCTTTGGCAGCAACCCGGTGGCCGTCGGCCGATTGGTGGACACCTTTGCCAATCAGGTCGGACGCATCAACCTCAACGCCCAATGCCAGCGCGGCCCGGACACCTTCCCGTTCAACGGCCGCAAGAACTCCGCCGAGGGCACACTGTCAGTGCATGATGCATTGCGGGTGTTTTCGATCCGCACGCTGGTCGCGACCAAGTTCCAGGAAACCAATAAAGAGCTGATCAGCGAGATCATCAGCGGACGGAGTTCAAGTTTCCTGACCACTGATTACATCTTCTGAGGAGACCGAGCCTGAGTACATTCGGAGCCAATCGCCTGCCACCGCTGATGCGCCGACTACTGCGTCCGTTGCTGGATCCGTATCAGCGCTATCGCCACGCCAGAGTCATCCACGCGGTGCGGGTGTCGCTGGGGTTGCTGGCAACGATTCTGCTGACCACCGGCATCAACCTGCCCCACGGCGAGTGGGCGTCGGTGACGATGCTGGTGGTGATCGGCGGTTTGCAGCACCACGGCAACATCGGCAAAAAAGCCGCCGAGCGCGCCACCGGCACCTTGATCGGGGCTGGCGTCGGCTTGCTGCTGGTGGCGCAACAGGCCTGGCTCGGCCTGCCGTGGCTGACCTATTTCGCGATGGCGGTGATTTGCGGCTTCTTTTCGTATCACGCCATTGGCAAGGGAGGTTACACCGCGCTGCTGTCAGCAATTACTGTGTTCATCGTCGCGGGGCATGGAGACAATCCGATTACCGACGGATTGTGGCGCGGGGTGGACATCCTGATCGGCATCGCCCTGGCCCTGGCGTTCTCCTTCGCCTTGCCGCTCTACGCGGTTTATTCCTGGCGCTACAACCTCGCCGATGCCTTGCGCGACTGCGCGACAATCTACGGGCGCATCATCAATGGCCAATCGGTTACCGATGACGAACACCACAAACTCGTGGGTCGCCTGAACACGGTGATGGTGCAACTGCGCTCACTGATGCCATCGGTGTCCAAGGAAGTGCGAATCTCCATGACCGAACTCGACGCTATCCAGCGCCATCTGCGAATGTGTGTCAGTACCCTGGAAATCCTCGGCAACACCCGACCAGATGCGAATGATCCGGACGCGATGGCCCATTTGCAATCGTCGCTGAAAGCGGAACATCGACTGATTCGGGTACAACTGGTGGGGATGGCGCGGGCGCTGAAATCCGGTGGGGCCCAACGGCTCAGTCGGCCCGTAGAACTGACGTCGGATTCAAGTCTGGACACTCCGGTCTACAGCCCTCTGGACGGCTACCGATTATTGGTCCGCCAGTTAGCGGCCAACATCGGCGAGATGCGTCAGCGACTGGCCAAGACTGCGCCGTACTGGAACATCTGACACCCGTCTAAGCCGTACACAATCTGTAACAGCTGCCGAAGCCTGCTGCTACAGGGTTGACGCCGTGGTGGCGGCTAATGAACGACCAGCAATAATGAGCCTTTCTTTATAGACAGAACACCCTCCTTAATTAGAATGGCGCGTTCATTAGATCAACAAAAAAGAAATTTACATTGCCAATCAACAGTGTTTGTGAATCCCACCTTCCCTTCAAATCCTTTCAGTGCATAGAAGTACAAACTGTTAAAGGAAACAAACGACTCATATATGACGACATCAATAAAGTTTATTATCAACTAAGCGAAACACTCAATACTGCCGGATCCGAACTCATACTACACAAAATCACAAAAACAGACATACAGAATCTGAACATAACCTTCGTAGATAAAATCATTCATTGCAAGCCTGCGGAGATGGTAAAAGAACCCAGCCTGATCAATACAATCCTAGGGCAATTCAACACGACCAGTACCATCCCCAATCGATTTCAAGCCATCATAGATTTGAGTCAATCTGAAAGAACAAATTACAAACAACTGTCCAACCTGGAACGAACAGAGGCTCTCCGCTGCGACCTCATATCGCTGATAGATGAAGACTTGAAATCTGAATTTTTATTAATATTAAAAGAGTGGGAGACTTTCGGTGTATCTGCAAGCGAGGTTGACCTACCAGCGTACATAGTCTTCAAGGCATTCTACGATGAAATTATGGACAACCACTCCATCACAAAAGAAGACTATTCAAAAGTTGATTTCTCCTCCCAAAATATAAAACCAAAAATCACAGATACCCGCTGCCTCAACGCAAAATTAACGCCACTGCAACTCTTTAAAGCCGCTTTCCAACTGGGTGACATCCCTGCCGTTTCCAACTTTCGCTTTATGGACAATCCTGCCAGCAAAGATGACGGCAAGTACAGGGAATGGATGTTTCATTTTGACAACAGCAATTATGCTGCAGAATTCAAAATCATAACCACCCGTAAAACGGGAACACTAGACGCAAATAGAGAGCAGTGCCTGGCAGCCTTCCCTTACGACACCAACCAATTCATTCGCTTCACCCGCACCGAAGCTGCGACAAAATTCCCAACATTGGAAAGCCTGGAAAATGAATTTCGAGAGGTCCCTGGTGCACGTTATGTAGTCATAAGAAACCCACATAACGATACTCCGATAGAGACTGGAATTCGCACTGAAATGATTGCGCACCATCGTTCGGCCAGCAACAAGGATGGACTGGATCACGGAGAGTCCAGGAGTGCCGAATTAATGACATTTCATGGTCTAGACCGATGCCAGCCATTTCTTTCTCATCAAGAATTGGCGCAGGCCGTCAATCTCACACCCTTGCAAAATTTCGTGTTAGGTGGATTTAAAAATAGCACTCCAGAAAAATTCATGGAACACATGGCAAATCAGAAACAGCTTCTTAATTCTCAAATACGAACACTGATTAAAGAAAATGGAATCAAACCTCTTGAAAGCATAACTGTCGCAAAATTTAGCAAAAACGGTATCGATATGACCGACGAATCCCTTTTCAAAAAACAAATTAATACATACGACAACCTCCCAGAAGTACTTGAAAAAATCCCTCGCTTGATACAAGGAAGCGATGGACTGAAAAAAACAGTATTCGAAATGGTTCCGATGCTTATGAACCATGACCAAAACGCGGAGCTTAAACCTGACTGCTCGGAAAACAAGGCCTTTCCTGCGCGTACTCAGCTTAGAGAAAGAACAAATGAGGTCCTTTGCGCACCGTTGACTCGCGACCTTGAAAAAATTCAATTCATGATAGACCCTCAACTCCTGCTTCCCATGAACGAAATCATTGGCATTGCAAAAGACCTCAATGAGTTTTACATACAGCACAACTCAAAATTGAAAGATGCACAACCCGACAACAAATTCTTTAGTCTCTTTGAAAGCCGAGCAGAACTTGCCAACGAATATGTAAGCCAACTTCCACTCAGAGCAACACACCCTGAAACCCACCAAACACTTTCTCTCTTTCTGTACTACATGATTGGTGACCTTGACGAAGCCTGTCGGACATTCGCCGAGAGCGGCATCCAGATAGACAGCAATTTGGTCAGCGCCATTACCGCCAATAAAATACCTTTACTGCAACATTTCATCACCCACCGAATGTTAAATGACAGCAACCCGGCCTAAAAGGGATCACCCAAATGACAATTAACAATGATCGAATGAGTGTCCGCCAGTTCTTTCCGCCAGCCCGAAATACTCAACCTCATTCAGAGCAATTAATCGAGAGCAAAAAAAAAGGTGCGCATATAGAAATTTCTGACGTACCGGGAAAAGGCAATAGTCATATTGAGAAAATGACCCATCCCCTCGCCGGCCCCAGTGAGTCAGAACCTTGTTCGCCGTACATGATGTATTTACTTGGCGAGCCGTCGGCAGTAGCCTTTGCTGAAAAAGCGCTTCAAGCGCCAAGAAAACAACTGCTGGACAAGTTAGGAATTGACGACACTCAAAAAAAAGAACGTCTGGTTCGTTTGAACGCTGACCAGAACGTAATTTCCAGATTTTATGCCCACACAGCAGAAACGCGACCTACCTCGATGACATTGAACGGCTCTCCTTTTATCGAGCAGCCCCCCACAAAACCTTATTTTTTTAATCAAAAAATAATTACACCGGATTTTACGATACATCGAATCAATGAAAACGCGCAAAAAACAAACCTGCTGTACTGCAAGTTCAGGGACGATAGCGGGATTTTTTTTAATCCAGCTCCGATCAAGCGGCTGGAACACTACAACGAACAAATATATTTGAAAGAATCCAGCTCGCACAACGCTGGAAAATCAACCAATAAAACACAGTATTTTATTGAGATGGCAGACTTTTTAACCCAGAGAGGAACACCTGGCGATTTTATTGTGCAAAATCCACTTGAGAGCAGTAGTGACAAGAACATGCCCCATTTCCAATTCATTCCAGGCGACGTCCCCCTCCCTATTTTTTACCATCCTCCCCGGAGCAGCGACGGTTCAGAGTTACGCATTGTAGACTGGCATCTTCCCGCGCTGCTGAAGACAATTGATACACAGCAGCCTGACTGGAAGGAAACAACTAAATACCTACAAGACCAATGCCAACATTTATTGTCCAGTCAACACATCAGCACCACCCCGGTGTTTAGACTGCTGGAGGATAAAAAAATTGATCTGTATATGATCTTCAAAAAAGACTGCTCGACTGAGTGGAACATGACACCACACGACATTGATTCTACTCCCGGATGGCTGGAGTCCTGCGGTATATTTATTGCCAATACTCCGAAATCCGAAGTGTTCAACAGAAAGGGAGCGCAAGAATATTATGCTACTTACGGTGTAACTGCTGAACACATTGATACTATTAAAAATTTATTTGAAAACTGACTTTTTATCTACTGCTCAACCGCCCGCCGAAACCTCAAACTCCAGCCCTGTTGCATCCCGGCAGCTGCCAGCAGAATCGCGGCGACACCGATCCATTGCAACGGCTCCAGGCGATGGCCGAAGGCAAACCAATCGACAAAAATCGCCGCAATCGGATAAATAAACGACAACGCGCCGGTCAATGCTGTCGGTAATTTCTGTATCGCGCCGTACAGCAGAACGTACATCACACCGGTATGAACGATGCCCAGTGTTATCAGGCTGGCCCATGCACTCGGCGCTTGCGGCAGCGCCGAAAGGTGCGCCAATGGCGCCAGCAACAAGACGCCGGTGGATACCTGGATCAACGCGATCAGATGGGGAGGCGTGCCGGTCAGGCGTTTGATGATCAGCGCGGCAATCGCGTAAAGGAAGGCGGCGCCCAGCGCCAGTCCGATCCCCATCAGGTAGTCATTGCCGCCCTCGCCCGCCGTTCCGTGAGCACTGACAATCGCCAGCATTCCGAGAAACGAAATGCCCAACCAAAACAGTTTCTGCAGGGTGATCTTCTCGTTGAGGAATAAGGCGGCCAACCCCACCAGCATGAACGGCTGAACGTTATAGACAGCGGTGCCGATAGCAATCGAGGCACGGGAGTAGGACGCAAACAACAGCACCCAGTTACCGACAATCGCCACCCCGCTGACAACGGCCAGCAAGAAGGTGGTACGGGTCAAAATACCGGGACGCAGGAAGCCGAATGCCGCGCAAATCAGCAACAAGGTGCCAGCACCGAAAACGCAACGCCAGAACACCACATCCAGCACCGGCTGCCCGGAAACCAGCACGAACCAGCCGATAGTCCCGGAAATCAGCATGGCGGCGGTCATTTCGAATGACCCGTGACGAATTGTTTTGTCCATCATCAGACTCCTGTGTTTGAGACCAAAGTATGCCAATCCACCAAGGGTCTTCTCCAGCGCAAAAAGCAGGCTAAACTTCGCATCTGCCTTTTTTATCAAGGCAGTTTTCATTAATCACCTAATTGGGGTTTCGCCATGACCGACGACATCGACCAAGTGCTGATCAGCGCATTGATGGAGGACTCACGGCGATCGCTCAAGGCTCTGGCGCAAATCAGCGGCCTGTCCTCACCGAGTGTTGCAGAGCGTCTGCGCCGCCTTGAAGAACGAGGCGTGCTCAAGGGCTACACCGTGGAGATAGACCCCAAATGTTTCGGCTATCAACTCCAGGCGATTGTCCGCATCCGCCCACTGCCAGGACAGTTGCAGGAAGTTGAGAGGCAAATCCAGTCCATCCCCGAATTCACCGAGTGCGACAAAGTCACTGGCGACGACTGCTTCATCGCGCGCCTGCATGTGCGTTCGATGGAACAACTGGACACCCTGCTCGACCGCCTCAACACCCACGCCGAAACCAACACGGCGATCGTCAAGAAAACTCCGGTCAAGCGCCGGCTGCCCCCTATGGCATAAGCCCTTGATCCAAATCGCAGACAATAAAAAACCCGCCGTAACGGGTTTTTTACTCATGGCTGGCGATTAATCATCGCGGCTCATGATGCCGAACAGCTGCAACAAGCTGATGAACAGGTTGTAGATCGATACATACAGGCTGATGGTCGCCATGATGTAGTTGCGCTCACCGCCCTGAATGATGGCGCTAGTCTGGAACAAAATGCAGACTGAGGAGAACAGCACGAAACCTGCGCTGATCGCCAGTTGCAGCCCGCTGATCTTGAAGAAGAAGCTGGCCAGCGTTGCCCCCAGCAGCACGAAGAACCCTGCGGTGATGAAGCCGCCGAGGAAGCTCATGTCTTTGCGGGTAATCAGCACATAGGCCGACAGGCCGCCGAATACCAGTGCGGTCATTGCGAAGGCCGAACTGACCACTTCAGCGCCGCCCTGCATGCCCAGGTAGCGGTTGAGGATCGGGCCGAGCAGGAAACCCATGAAACCGGTCAGGGCAAATGCCGACACCAGGCCCCAGGCCGAATCACGAAGCTTGTTGGTGAGAAAGAACAGCCCGTAGAAGCCGATCAGCACCACGAAAACGTTCGGATAGCCGACACGCATCTGCTGGGCAACGTACGCCATCACGCCGCTGAATGCGAGGGTGAGTGCGAGTAAGCCGTAAGTGTTGCGCAGGACGCGGCTAACCTCTAGCTGCTCAGCCTGCACGCTGTTATTAACTGCGTAATCCTGTTCGCGCATGGCGACACTCCTGTTGGTTTGAAACGTTCAGTCGCAAAGATCATAACAGACGCTCTGTAACAAGCGATGGAGAGAGTTTGACAGTGTGTTTCATTCAGGTATTATGGCGCCCGCAACGCAAACGGAGGTGTGGCCGAGTGGTTTAAGGCAACGGTCTTGAAAACCGTCGACTGTAACAGGTCCATGAGTTCGAATCCCATCGCCTCCGCCATCTTTATACGTCAAAGCCCTGATTTTTCAGGGCTTTGTCGTTTCTGGGGTTTGGCAAAGGCGATGCCCCTCGGCATGTGTTCCATAACTATTCTGGACGTGTTCCATAACTCGCCACGTTCTACCCCCTCTCCGGCGTCCTGCCGATCGTTAAATATCCTTCATGTAACACGATGCTACGCTGACCTCATCGCCGAGGATTCACGATGCCAAACTCAGACCTGCTCCCTTCCCTGCTGTTCAAGATCAACGAAAACCAGCTCGCCCTGGAGGCTGCCATCATGGAGCTGACGCTTTGGGTCGAGCAACGCGGAGCAACCGAGGTCGGTGGAAATGTGCGTGGCGCCTTGGAAACGATCGACAAGAATGAAGAGTTCATCAAGATGACGCTCGCGGTACTGATGACACCAGAGTGATCGCTCACAGGCAGAAATCGGCCAGAAGCCGCCTCTCAGCTGGGCTGTGAATCCTGGGTGGAGCAACCTCCTGGTTTGAGCGTCTCGCGTAGTTCCGCCCATCTCAACAGTGCATCTAGTGCCGGACACAGCGCCTGGCCCCACTCTGTCATGCGATATTCCACTTTAGGCGGTACTTGCGGATAGGCGGTGCGATGCACGATGCCATCCGCTTCCAACTGGCGTAACTGCTGGGCGAGCATCTTCTGGGATATCTCGGGGATCAGCTTTTCGAGCTCGGAAAAACGTTGCACCTGGCCTCCGAAGAGGTGGAACAGGATCACCAACTTCCATCGTCCTTCGAGTTGCCTGAGCACTGCTTCCACGCTGCAGGCCGCGGTCGACGGTGTATAAATCTCTCTCATATTTACCTAACTTACTTTTTCGTGCGTTCTTGCCATTTGGTAACCCTATAGCGAGTATGTGGGTGAAGCAATCCTCACATCAGCGAGGTAATGCGCCATGAAAATCGAATTGCCTGAACCGCTCGCCAGCTACCTTGCCGCCGAAAAAAATACCGACATCGAGATATTAGAGCGCTGCTTTAGCAAGGACGCCACCGTGCGCGACGAAGGCCAGACGTACAATGGGCTGGAGGCCATCAAAGCCTGGAAGCAAGCTTCGCAGGCCAAGTATCAATACAGCATCGAGCCATTGAGTAGCTCGCAGAAAGGACAGATCGTGACCCTGCTTGCCCGGCTTACCGGGAACTTCCCTGGTAGCCCGATCGAGCTCACCTACACTGTTGAACTTGCCGACGACAAGATCGCATCCCTGGAGATTCGCTGATGAGCATGGCACTGGGACTTGAAGGCCGCCGGGCGTTGGTCACCGGCGGGACCAAGGGTATTGGTGAAGCCGTTGTCTTTCGCTTGCGCGAGGCTGGTGTAAAAGTCCTGACTGCTGCGCGTTCACGTCCCGAGCACATTCCCGAGGACATCTTCGTCGCGGCGGACATCAGCACCACCGAGGGTTGTGCCAGCGTCGTTGATGCCGTCCATGATCGTCTCGGCGGGCTCGATATCATCGTTCATGTCGCTGGCGGATCATCGGCTCCCGCCGGTGGCTATGCGATGCTCGACGATCAGGAATGGCAACGGGCTCTGGACCTGAACCTGCTCCCGGCAGTTCGCCTCGACCGAGCACTACTGCCCATGCTGCTCAAGCAGGGTTCGGGCGTCATCATCCATGTCACTTCTATCCAGAGCCAGCTGCCGCTACCTGAATCCACACTTGCATACGCTGCCGCCAAGGCCGCGCTTTCGAACTACAGCAAGGGTCTTTCCAAAGAGGTCAGTCCCAAGGGTGTTCGCGTAGTCAGGGTTTCACCGGGATGGGTGGAGACCAAGGCCTCAGTTGCGTTTGTAGAGGAAATCGCGAGGCAGAACGACACGGATTATGAGGGTGGCCGTCAAATAGTGATGGGCTCACTGGGAGGCATCCCGATCGGACGCCCCGCTAGACCAAGCGAAGTCGCCGATCTCATCGCATTCCTCGTCTCGCCGCTTGCGAGCGTCATCACTGGCACTGAATATGTGATTGATGGTGGAACGGTTCCCACAATGTGACGCATTCCTACATCAGCATGAAGAGTGGCTGTGAGCGTGACCCGTACTAGCTTATTGCCGCCCTGATGAGTGAAAGGCGCTTGAAAATGATAAAAATAAGTCAGTCTTCTATTGCCTGAGCGTCCGCAATGGGTCGGTTGCCGTCCTTCGTGTTTGACTGCAGTCGGACATAGATGATTTAAGCCGCCACCATGTCAAGGTGCCCCTAGGCTGACGCAAGCTATTGATACAAAAGGAAAAATTGCCATTTTTAACGAAGTACAAATCAGCCACATCACCCTATAAGAATCAATAACTTAGCGTTGTATATTCCTACAGTAGTTCCCCTTCTCCGGCGTTCTGCCGACCGAACACGGTTCCTAATCATCCATCGTAATGCCAGACGAGCTAAGCTGATATTTCAAGTGGAGGACTCGCCAATGTGCGGAAGACTTTCCCAGTACCGGGGTATCCACGACTTCGTGGCGGCGCTGAGCATGCCCAATGCTCTGGTCAACAGCGTCGGCGATCAGCCGCTCGAGCAGTACAACGTCGCACCTACAACAAGGGTCGCCCTCTTTCGCCAGGAAGGCGACACGCTGCGCGCCGACCTGGTCAGGTGGTGTTGGCGACCGCATTGGGCAACTGACCGGCCAGCGAAACCGAACGGCAGAGTCGAAAAAGTAGCGCATAGCCCATTCTATCGGGCGATCTGGCCACACCGCGCCATTACGCCAATCGACGGGTGGTATGAGTGGGTCGATGAAGGTGGCCCCAAGAAACAGCCCTACCTTATCCGGCGCCGAGATGGTGCCCCTGCCTTCTGCGCCTCAATCGGCCAGTTTACGACCGGCGACCACGCGCCCAGCGAGTATGACGGTTTCGTGATCATCACCGCCGATTCGGCCGGCGGAATGGTGGACATCCACGACCGACGCCCGGTAATACTGGCACCGGAGCTGGCCCGAGAATGGCTTGACCCGGCCACGCCCAAGGAGCGCGCCGAGCATATGATGATTCAACAGGGAGAGCCGTCCGAGGTCTTCGAATGGTTCAAGGTCAGTGCAGCCATTGGCAATGTGCATAACCAAGGAGCCAACCTGATAGAGCGATTCGGCGGCGATGGCGGTGATGTGGTCAATAACGGGTAACACTCAACACGTGATTTCCCGGACGTATGCCTGGCACGCCGCCAATGCAATCAATCCTTGGTCGCCGGCATCGGTGATGCCAATAACTCGTTGAGCATGCGCTGGGTCAAGTCGGGCGCGCGTTCCTCCATGAACCACGCTGCCGGCTTCGGTAACGGTTGGCACTGAGCAGCCACCGGCTGAATACATCGCACACCATCCCGGCGTTCTGCCGACCTAACACAATCCCTATTTCCCCAATCCATCGTAAGCCTGCTCGCAGGTCACTCCCCTGGCTCGGGCTTGGTCAGCAGCTTCAGCCAAATCGCCCGCTCGCTGGTCAGCGCGCTTGAGCACGTCGGCAAGCACCATTGCGGCGCGGGTAGCTGCCGCGCTTGCGGCGGCAGTGCAGGAATTGCCGCTGGCTTCACTGGCTGCGAGGCGATTGGCAAGGTTGTCGGCTGCCCCGCGCAGGCCGACAACAGTAGCGCGAGCGGCGGTAGCATCAGCAGTTGCTTGATCAATGAGCTGTTGGCCATTCTGGATCGCCTTATTGATGGATTGTTGATAGGCCTGTTCTTTCGTGCGCTCGACGGCTTCGTTTACTGCCTTTGCCTGAGCGTCTCGGGTGTCTCGGGCATTCCACTCGGCCTGCCATTTTCCATCTGTGACCGTCACGCCGTGGTGGTAGGTGCCGAATAGCGCGCCGGCCACCAGTGCCAGCGCAGCTATATAAGGAAGGATGCGTAGCCAGAGTGGTTTCATGGCACATCCTTGAAAAACACGTGGTGACCGAGCTTCAGCGTCTGCTTGGCCTTCGCCGCCCAGTCCGGAGCCTTCGGCATGGTGGTCGCGTAATAGTGTGTGGCTCCCCCTGTGGGATCTGGAACCTTGCCATCGATCACCTGGTCAGCGGCAATCCGCGCTTGGGCCAGCTCGCGGAAAGGGATTGGTTTCGTGCCGCTCAGGTAGGCGTAGTTCGGGTCGTTCTTGTTCCAACAGCTGAACTGGTACGGCTTCTGGCACACACCGGCATAGCCCTCGCCCCACCATGACTTGTCCTTGCCGTCGTCCACACGATTGCGGATCGACCAAGCCACGGCGATCTGCCCGACCAGCGCTTCGCCGCGGGCCTCACCCCATAACGTGCGAGCGAGGATGTCTCGATCTTTTTCAGTGACAGGCATACTTTTCTCCAGGCAAAAATAAACCCGCACTTGGCGGGCATCGGAAAAATGAACGGATTACGGGGAGGCAGGCCAAGTCAGCGCTGGCAGACTGCACTCAGGGAAGCCATCAGCTTTTGGCAGATCGCGAAGCGCTTGACGATAATCCAATACGGCTTTGAGTTTGGTGGCTGTTAGTGTTGGTGTTGCGCCGGCCAGCAACTCGTCTTGATGCCTGATTGTCATCCAGTCCGACGAATTCAGAAGTTGTACGCGCTCATTCAAAAGGGCGGACACCTTTGCAGCGTGAATTTCTTCTGGTGTTGGTACCGGATCTGGCTCTGGCAACGGGCGGGCGGTAAGAGTCCAGTCAGTACCATTGAATGTGCAGATTTGAGTGACGTTATCAAAGTCGGGCGGGGCAACTTCTGTAGAGTTTGCCGGGAGAGGAAAAACACCCGGCTCCAGCGGAGACTCAAAGGCGTCTGCTACCCCGATAAACTCCATATTTGTTGGGTCAAAGCTGAAAACAATCATCTTTCTTTATCCTCAATATTTAATGCAAGGCAGCAATGCAATGTTCTTCACCCGCGTTTCTGAACCACTACCCGTCGGGCTCGTGACACCAGAGGACCAGGCAGCAACTGTGGTACTGCCACCGCCGGTGGCTGTAGTGAAGAATGTCGCAGAGCCGTACGTGTGGGTGTGAGCAGGGAATTGATCTGCCTGCAGGCTACCGAACACGCGGCCAGGGTCGAGGCCGGCGCCGCCATCCCAGCCGCGAGCTGACCTGCCGCGAGCATCAGGAACGTTAAACGTGGTCGATCCATCACCAACACCAAACGGGCAGATAACAACGGTTGTTGTAGAGGTGGCCGTTGCATTTGCAGATAGCGTGATGGTGCTTGCACCTACAGCAGTGATAGTCGCGCCAGCTGGAATACCAGGGCCGCTAATCGGCATTCCGACCCACATAGCTTGCGGGCTGGTCACGCTTGAAATGATGTTGCTGCCCGATGTAACCGTGCCCGTAACTTGTGCCGTTATCGCGGCGAACAGCGCGGCGTAAGTGGTGCGCGATACTGCTGTGCCATACGCCGCCAAATATCCACTTGGCGGAGACATTGTCGCAAACCAATCGACGCGCCCCGGCTGATTAAGCAAAGTCATCGCTTGACCAAGCGGCAGCGCGTGCTGACTTTGCGTTGCGTTGGCCACTTGCTCGGCAGCCCCGGTGCAGAACAGCAAGATGTAAGAGCCTCCGCCAACGGAGCTATTCCACTGAGCCCAGCAATCGCCGTTGGCAACGATCTCGCCGCCCTGTAAAGCGCTGTGACCACCGCCTACGAGTGAAACCGTACCCACGCCATCATTTAGCGTGCATGCGCCCGCGTTTGCGTTCTTGGCCTTGAAGCGGAGAACTTGCTGTTCGTTGCGAGCGGTTAGCGCTGGAGTGAAGGCGCAAACATAGGCGTTGGCGACGCCGGTATCGATGGCTGACGAGGTTGAATCAACTGCGTCGCGCAGTGCAGAGTCAAGCGTCCCCATATCAAGCCATGCCGTATTAGCGCTGTTGCGCTGCTTTAACCGGCCCGTGCCCGTGTCCGCCCATAGCTGGCATGGGAAGGTAGGGTTTGGCGTTGCCGCGCCGCTGCTAAGCGTCATGAGCGCCTTCAGTGCGGCGTTAACGTCAGTTCGAAACGTCAACCCCGGACCGTTTGCAATATCCATATCGTGTTGCGACATATCAGTATCCTTTTGCGATGTAGTCAATCGAGCGGCCCGACTGGGCTACTCCGCTGGAATTTCGGATGAACACGGTGAAGCCGGTTGCGCTCTTGCCAGAAACGTCGAGCCAGTCACCAGTCGATAGCCCTTGCGCGGTCAGGCTGATAGCTGGCGGCGCGGCGAACGGCGGCGAATAGCTAATGACCAGACCCGCGGCAGGAACGGCCACGTCATTGCCGCTATCAATGCGATCGGGCATGTCGATAACGACCTCAAGCTTGGAAACCTCGATCCAGTTTGTGGTCTGCGGTACCGACCCGCGCAGCTCAAAATCGAACAGGCGAGCGCGATAGTCGCCAACAACAAAAGGCTTCCATGCCGACCACGCTGCTGGGGAAACGTCTGATGTACGCACCCACAGCGACAGCGACACGCCGTTTGGCGGGTCGCCATCAATGCTGATCAGTGAATCGAAATCCAGCACCGGGTCGATATAGGTTCCGTCGTCGTAAATCGCGGCCTCTACATCGGCGGTCAGTCGGCAGTCGTAGACGTAGCCAAGGTCGGCCGGCGCCGCAAAGCGATAGGATGCCGACAGCTGCGAGCCGCCGAATTTATCGACTTCCGAGAGCAGCGCATCGATGTCCGACACGTCGTCCAGCAGTCCGGCACCCGAGAGCTTGAGTAGCCCGTCGGTAGCTACTGCGTTAACTGCTACCCCCGTGAAATCGGGCGACTCGGTGATGGTCAGCATCACGTTGGCCGGCAAAGGCACTTGAGCATCCGACCAGACCTCTGTGATAGGGCCGCCAACGCCCGACGAGTCGACGGCTCTCGCCAGG
The DNA here is from genome assembly GCF_949768125.1 of Pseudomonas sp. IT-P253. Lineage (NCBI taxonomy): Bacteria > Pseudomonadati > Pseudomonadota > Gammaproteobacteria > Pseudomonadales > Pseudomonadaceae > Pseudomonas > Pseudomonas sp. IT-P253. The sequence goes on from NZ_CATKPT010000011.1 coordinate 495,652, forward strand.
TACTTGCCCGGCAGCAACGCCACGACTGACGACGTAGAGCGCCCCGCCACTTCGATTAGTGGCAAAGCAGCGTCCCAGGTAGCCGCGGTGTTGCGCGCATGACGAACTTCGATACTGCCGCCAAGCTTCACGTCCAACTCTGGAACGGGGTTCCATGCTAGAGTCGCCACGCTGTTAATTACATCGAGCCGCAGATCAGTCAGAGCCGATGGCGGCACCAGTAGCGCCAGCGCGGTATAGGTTTGAATTGAGGCCGCACCAGAAAGGCCAAGGGCCGATTTCGGCGTAATGCGAACCGACCACAAGCCAGAGGCTGCAGAATCGAAGTCGATGCTAGGCGTCGACACTTCCCCGACATACTCCCAGTTGCCACCCGGCCTCATTACCTCGATCTGATAGCGCATCGCCCGCGCCGGTTGCGTCCAGCTGACCGATAGTCGTGCGGCAGCCATACCGGTTCCGGTGTCATAGAGCGACTCGAAGAATGTCAGCTGACCAACTGGATCAGGCTTGGCCAGGTTAACGATGCTGGTCGGGTTGTCGATGTCCGGCGTGCCGTACTCGACCTCATTGAACTTGTCCGGATCGAATGCTACGGCGCTGATCGCGTACGTTCCATCGTCGCCCTCGCTAATACCAACAACGCGAAACTTCTGCGTATCCAGCGCAGCTGTCGAGAACACCCATGGAGCAGAGGCCAGAGGTGCAGAGGCCAGCGGTGGCGATACGTCGATTTGTGTTGCACCGACCGGAACCGTGACATTCGCACGGGCATAGCTGCCATCACGCATTATCACGCTGACCACACCAGCACCCGCCATACCGATAGGAGCATCCAGCAGGAGGGTTGAAGCCGTGCTGCCAGTCAGCAGTCGCCCACCATTGCGTGCGCCGGCCCGATTGGCATCAGCGACGTCGATGATATCGCCCGGAAGCGGAATTGCGCCGTCTGCACCGACAGCAAACGTAACAGCCTCAGACTCGGCGTACAGCAGCCAACGACCCAAGCGTCGAGCCTGACCGCGCGAAGTGCAACCGATGGCCACAACGTCGCTCTGCTGAATGCGTCCCCACTTCGCGATCAGCTCGGGACGCTCGACCACCTCGACCGTCTGCTTGTATTGCTGGTTCGGGTCGTTCCAGGTGACGGCAGCAACGTTATAGCGCTGATCGGAGGAAACCGACTGGTAATTGAAGTCACCACCGACCACGCTGGAGTTATTGAACAGGTATCGACTGGAGCGCGGCGCGTCCTGCACCGCTGTAAGCGTGCCGCCCGCCCAAAAGCAAATAGCGCGGAACACAGAAACCATATCGTTTATCAGCTTCCAGGCGTCCTGCTGAGTGGTCAGCGCGAGGTTGCAGGTAAAACGCGGCTCCCAGCCGCCGTAACCGTTTGGAACCATCGCATCGCAATACTGGGCGATGTTGTACAGCGACCACTTATCGACCAGCGCCGTGTCGAGCAAGCCGCCCAACCCATAGCGGGTATTGGTCAGCATGTCGTACCAGACCCAGGCCGGATTATCAGACCATGCGCGCTTAAACGAGCCGTTCCATGATCCGCTGTAAGTGCGTGTTGCGGGGTTGTAGTTGCTTGGAACCAAAACCTTTAGGCCGCGCACCATGAAGGCCATGCGCGGAATGCTGGCGAACTGCTGAGCATCAATGCTGACGCCGCACAGCGCGGTATTCGGATAGCGCAGCTTCTCGTCCCACAACAGGGTCATGCTGTCGAAGAAGGTGCGGTTCTGGATCGTAGAACTTGTCGAGTCGCCCCCCATTCGGGTTGCGCGGATATAGCGCGGCAGGCCGCCAGATACCGGCAAACGCAGATAGTACGAAAACTGCGTGCGGCTCATGGTTTTGCCATTGATCAAAATGTCTTCGCACATCTGATACCACGCGCCGCTGCCAAGCTTGGCCTCTAGGCGAAAAAGCGCAGAAGAGCCACCCGTGTCGCCGTTCTGCGTGTTCTGTGAGAACAGCTGCGGAACGCTGACAGTCACGCGGACTGCATCAGCATCGGTATCAGTGATGGCGCGCTCGATAGGAATCCATCCTTTCAGCTCGACGCCAACGGACTGCTCGGCCTCAAGTCCAGTGATCGGCATATAGCCCTGCCATTGGGTGCCGGTGCGCGTATCGATGCTGACGCTGGAAAAGTTGTAGCTGCCGTCGGAGTTCTGCAGCGGCACATCGTCGAAGAAGATCCCCTGGTCGCCGCCGACGATGCCTTCTATCTCACCCTCGCAGATTGCATGCAGCACCCGCACATGTTGACGTGAACGCAGGCTATCCGGGGCCTCTACGGCGGCGCGCACGGAGCTACTGTTACTACTGCTTCCACCACCCTTCCCGCCCCCCTTTCTGCCGACAATTACTTCGCTCATACCGGTAGAGCCTCCGACCAGGTGCCAACTGTGATAACGCTGGAGCCGACCAGCATCTTGCCGTAGACCACCGGGACCGGCAGGCCCTGCTGCGTCGAGTTGAAAGCGCCGTTGAACAGGTAGCTGGGTTTGTTTTCGGTGCTGGCCTGCTCTTGCTGGCTGCCTGACTTCGAACTTGGGACTGGTGTGAGCATCTGCACGACGCCGCCAATGGTCATGGCGATGCCGACCTGCATCATTGGCGTACCAATCCACGCCAGGGCGCCGCCGGAGAAGTAGTTGATAGCGGCGCCAACCACGATCAGTGCAACTCCCATTACAGTCTGGAACAAGCCACCATTCTTACTGCCTGCAATGATGGGAACGATGCGAATTTCCCTCGTTCCGCTCAAGGTGAACTCACCCTCCCCGACATTCTCGCGGTTACGGAAGATGGCGAAGCGTATGCCCAGGCGCGACAGTCGCATGATCTCATCCGTAAAACCTTCAACGGTGTTCCTTAGGGCGCCGAACACCTCATTGGCGGTGCCACTTTCGAGCAATTTCTCATGCTTTCTGCCAAATTTCTGAGCCAGGCTGCCGGACAGTTTGATGGTGGTAATTGGTTGGTTATTGGAAGCAGACATGCTTTTCTCCGGGCAATAAAAAACCGCCCGGAGGCGGTTTGTAAGCTATCTGAGTTAAAAAGAGCTAGGCCTGATATCCAGCCCTGCCTGTGAGTCGCCGCCGATACGAAATCGCTTGGTCTGGTTATTTGTCAGGCTGACTGATTGCTCTTTGAGCATGTTTGTCCAGCTACACATTCCGCCGCCACTTTTGTCGACCCCCATGCCAACAAGGTGGTCGCCAACGGGAACAAAAAAGCTGACTACCTCGCCAGTATCGATCCTCGCTGCAAGTTGCCCATCAACATGGACAGCCAGGAAGCATCCTCCACCCAAGAAGCCGGTATCGCGTGTTACGAGTATCGTTCCATACGGCACAGTTGGCTTGCTCTGGAGCAATACAGCACGATCAGCCGGTACTGGCTTTGCTTTTTCCGCTGGTACTGGCGATGTAACGCACCCAGCCAGCGCAATAAGCGCCAAAGCACCTACAAATATTTTCATGTCGGTCCCTCGTTGAGATATCGCAAGACTTTATCATCAACGTGGGAGCAACACGAAAGCCCCGCATAGGCGGGGTTCTTCGGGTTCGTGAGATGTTAGGCGGCGTCGAGCGTTAGCGTGAGCTGTAATTGCTCTCGCCAATACTCCACGCGATTCTCAAGAGCAGGTTTTTGCCATCGCCATGCGGCAAGGCCCCTTCCTTGGAGGCTTGCAAGGTCTTTACGATGATCGAGCGCTTTGCATGCGTTTTCAAATTGCTGCCGAGCCCCCAAATCACCATGGAGAATCGAGTCAATTTGAAGGTCGCACCAAACAGCGAATCTGACATCCAGCCATTGCGCAAATCGAACGCCCAGCTTCGGGTGAAGCCATGTCCCGCCGTGGTGGCGCCCCCGGCGAGTTTCTAAAAGTGACTCAGGATCACAATTAAGAACCTCGCCCAGGATCTTGAGATATTGCCTCGTCTCATCCTGCTTGAGCCAGTCGACAGGACGCTTACCAAAAGGTCTGGCGATTTCGGTAGCATTTATCCAGCCGTCAGTATTAAAGCTGATCTCTTTGCCATCGTAATCAAACGGGATGATCGTCGAGTTCATGCTGCCTCCCTTCGGGTAGCTTTGAAGAGTGATCGCCTACGCAGGTTCTCGGTCGCCAACGCTACGAACTGGAACATCTCCTCCGTCGAGACTGGCATATCCCCATCCACTAGCATCGATTTCATAAACTGCTGTCGCGACAGGACGAACGCATTCATTGGCACAGGGGTGATTTGCTTATTACCGTTAGGATCGGCGCTGATCAGATAGCGCTCGCATTCGCCAAGCTTCTTCGGGATCGCGCTCGACAGACGAGGGATGTATTCACCCTCGATCGCATAGCTCGCGATGAAATTGCAGGCTGCATCCATCTGGTCAGCGGGTATCAGCTCCATGCGAGGAACATCGAATCGCGCGTGGAGTGCAGACGCAAGCTTGGCAGTTGCACTGCGCTGTTGATCAACACCCAGCTTGGCTACGCGGCAGCGCATCACATTGCTGAGGGTGCGCGCACCTTCTGCTCCAAGAGCTTCTGATACCGCCTTCGCTACGAGCGCCTTGCTAGAAAGACCAAGCCGCTCTGCCATCCAGTTGAAGGCGGAAATGTAGCCCTCCTTGATTGCTGCAGCCTTTTTGCCGGTGAAGCCCATGACCAGGAACATGAAGCCGTCTTTGGTCATTTCAAAGGCTTCATAAGTATTGCCGCGATGCTCAAATTGAACCGACGAAAAGTTGTCGGTTAAAAATTGAGCAGAGCACTCAAGGCTTCTCACCTTTGCGATCACGTGGTTATGCAGCTTTTCAAATGCTGCTGCGACCTGCTGAGTGGACGTGAACGCCTCGCCGTTTCGGGCTTCCACAAATTTGCGCATATCCACGACTGTGTTAGTATTTTGCATGTGATCTTTCTCCAGACTGATCTCGTTACCTGAAACCCCTTGCGCTCGAACGCTTGGGGTTTTTTTATGCCTGTCCGATTTGTTCATCTCGCTGCATTGCCTCCCTCAGAGCCTTCCCGACTAGCCAATTCTGGCTGCGCTGTTCCCGCCGAGCCTTCTTTTCAAGCCACGCTTTAATGTCTGGTTCTGCGCGGAAAACTACCTGAGCCATTTCGCGTACTTTCATCACTCCTCCGTGTGCATCACCGTTGTGCACGAAACAAATGTATAACGGTGATGCATTGCCGTCAATACCACCGTGATGCATTCTCCCCGGTAAACCTAGTAAACAAATAGTTGACCGAGTTGACATGAGCCGAACCGACCCGCAATTCAATTTGCGCATACCCGAGTCTCTTCGCGATTGGGTAATGACAGCCGCAAAGCAGAACAAACGGTCTGCTACCGCAGAAATACTTGCTCGACTGGAGCGAAGCTTTACTGAGCCGGACAATATGGGGGTATGTGATCTCGACCGAATGGATCCTGAAAGCGTCTTTTACACCCAGTCTGCGGGTGACCCCGGAGTGACCTTCAAAATCGACAAGGAAAAGCTCATTGCTGTCGATGAAGTACACCGAACAACAGCCCTTGGCCCAGGGGGCGCCCCAGACCAAAAAGTTAGCGAAGCTTTACGCCGGGCCTTCAAGGCGCTTGAGGAGATCGACATGATGGTGGGACTAACCGCCACCCCAAAGGGGCCAAAATCTAGGAAGCGTTACCCGAAGGAATAACTCAAGCCCGGCCCGCCGGGCTTTTTCAGATCAAATACCGGGTCAGCTAACAAGGAGTGTTTAATGGAAGGCCTTTCCGCTGAGGTGATACCAGTTCTCCAGCAGCTAATGCCTGGTTTTTTGGCGATGATCGTTTTCTACTGGTTTGCAGAAATTCCGAAGCCAGCATATTTTGAAAAGATATTACAGGCGCTCATCACCACGGCAGTTATTCAGGTCTTCGTCGCTGGCACCGAGAGGTTGTGCTACTTGATAGGCGACTTTTATTCCTTCGGTCAGTGGGATGAAGCCTCGACAAGTTGGACCTCTATTGTTTTTGCCATTGTGACGGGTCTTGTCCTTGCGTATTTGTGCAATAACGACATTGCATTTTCCCTTGCTAGAAAGCTTAGCCTGACCACTCGCGCCTCGCAGGGGGACGCCATCCACATCTACAAGCAAATGGCCGCGCACGCAGTGATAATTCACTTCAACGATGGGCGGCGAATGATGGGTTACATCGACGCTTTCCCTAATGATAGGCAAACAGGTGCTTATTTGATAAGCAGCCCGCATTGGATAGAAGACGAGGTGGCGATCCCGTCGACGCAGACACACTCCTACATGATCCTAGGGACAGACGTCCAGCGGGTCGAATTCTTGAACTGAGGTGAACATAATGAGTGATAAGCGACTTACTGAAGAGCTTCTGCAGAAAGGCTTGCTGAGGGATCTGCATGAAGGTTTCAATGTCAACCCGCCGGGCAACAGAAACGCACTACCCGCGAGCGTCCCGAAAGCACCACCACAGCCACCAGAAAAACCAAAAAATGGCTGAGGATCCCAACATGACTGCTGAAGAGCGGGAAGTACTTCGCAAGCTCAGGAGTGGGGAGCTGACCTATTCTCCCGAAAATTTCGTGCGGCCCAATGTAATACGCCGGCCGTTGCCGTCAGTTGTTCCTAAGGCGCCGCCACCGGCACCGGAAAATTCTAGATAGGAGGGCCGTATGACTTCAAAACAAAAGACCGGGTCTACTCTGGCTCAAGACGGCTTGTCGCCGCAGAGCATTCTTAGGCGCCCGATGCCTGCGACACCCTCCAAGGAACCACCGCCACCACCACCTAAGCAACCGTCTTGATCATGAGCCCGTTTCCACGGGCTTTTTCATGCGTGCCAGATGCAAAAAGCCCGGCGCGGGGCCGGGCTCTGGGTACAGCCATCGGAACTCTAGAGCGAGCGCATCTCGGTTAGCGCCCGAGCAATGCAATATGGAATCACTGCGCAAGCTAAGCCCATGGCAGCTGAAGCCGCTTCTTGCGGCGCGCCTTGCGCCAAGGCTACGCCGCCGAACCCAATAACAGCACCAATTAACGACATTATGATGGTGACAATCCACATAAACTTGGCCAATTTCATTCCCTTATTTGGTAAGCGTTATCCGACTACTGATTCTATTTGAACCCCTCGCGACTCGGAACTTACAGCGGCCTCAGACCATTAGTCAATTTGCCATCATTCGATGCTCTCTCTCTTGTAGTGCTGCCTTGCGGCGTTACAGCATCAAATGGTTGGCAATACACCTTTGTACCTGAGGATATGGGTCGTGCATTCGCGGTAGGCGCGACCGTAAACCTCCCGGCAGCTCAAACGACCATATAGGTGATGCAGCAACACATCGCCCTCAAGCCAGATGGCACCGTGACACGGTGTTGGGCTGCCGATGGCCATAACAATCAAATCGCCCGGCTCTGGAGTTGCAACAGGAACAAAGCCGGCCTTCGCGAAGTTATCGACATACAGGCTCTCGCCGTTGTGCCACCAATCATCCTTGCGGTGGAAATCCATCAGCTCAACTCCGAGTTCCTGCCGGTAGTAGTCGCGGACCAGGGTGTAACAGTCGATTGCCCCGTGAACGAAGACCCGGCCTTCCAGCGGCATTTCACCGGCAGCCGGCATTACGTGCCAGGTTGCAGCGCCATCCTTCAGCCCGACAATCCACCAGGTCATGCGGCTGGCCGCGTGACTCGCGATGTCATGCAGGCTCGGCTCGGGACCGGCATCCGGGTGTGAATGCACGACGGCAATGATGTCGCCCAGGTCTTCGGTGGCGGCGTAGTCCTCAGGGTGCAGAATGAAGTGATCAGCCTCTTCTGACTGGTTGCGGCACGGCACATAGGCCGGCTTGCCGCGCACGCTGACGACCAGACCGACCGACTCACGCGGGTACTCGGCACGGGCATGCGCTTCGGCGTCAGCTCGGCACTTGCTGAATAGTTCGCTCATGGTTAAAGCCTCGGAACGCGGGCAATGCCCGGGAAGCCGGCGAAAGGAAGCTCGCCATTTTCACCGAAACGCAGCTTGCAGCCGATCATGGAGCGACTGCACTGATCCTTGCTGATATCGCTGGTCGGCCGGTCGGCATAGTCCGCCACCGGCCCGCCGCCATAGCCGCACTCGCCAGAGCGGTACGCCCATAGGCAAGTGCCGGCTACCACTTGGCGGCGCGGCAGCTTGACGCCTTGCAGGTCGAGCGGCGAGCCGAGTTCGAACTCGATGGCGGCCGGCGTCTCGTTGGCCTTGCGCGTGATGTTCCAGGTTTCGACTGGGTACTCTTCGGCCGGGTTGGCGTTTGGGTTCCAGCTGGCGCCAGTCTTCTGGTAAGCCAGCAATCCACGCGACCTTGTTACCTGCATGCTTGAGACGTACACGCCGCTGACCCCGTCGCCCGCATATGTTTCACTTCCTGAAGCATCGCGAGGGATGACTCGGAAATCGAACGAGGTTGCCGACGGATCTAACAGGCCAGAGCACCAGATCAGATAAGATCCGCCGCCAAGATCCAGCAGGCCCCGGTCCTGGCTTGCCGCGGCTAGCGTCAGACCAGTTTGCAAATCCATGTAGTTGTCAGCACGGAAGCCAATATTATCAGCCAGGCGAATACGCACCTGGGGCCGGCTTACGTCGCGCAGTTTGACCACGGCCGACACGGTGTAATACTCGCCAGGGAATGCCGCTCCAACCTGTTTAACTTGGTGAGTGGTGCCCGCCCCCTCGACCAGCTGGCTTACCTGCGATCCATACGGATCAGTCAGCGCTGGCAGCGATGCGGTCACTCCCGACTTCGTCCACACCGCTTGCGTCGCATCTTCCGACCACAACAGATAGTTGCTCTTGGCGAAATTGACTGAATCCAGGTACTTGACCATTGTGCGACGACGCTTGAGCTTCACGCCGAGCAGGTCTTCGTACTGCCTGCACAGTGCCGAAACGTTCCCGCCAAAATTGCCGACCTGCAGTTTTGGGCGGGCCGGCGAGCCTTGGCTTGGTGTAGCGAACTCCTGAGCCTGGATCGGCCACGGCGTGTATGGGTTGCCCTGCCAGATGACTACCCCCAACATTTCGTTGACCCCGGCGTGAAAGCGAAGCGTCTGGTCAGGCAAAACAAGTTCGAAGCCTTCCCAAATCGTCAGGCCTTTCGCGAGCGAAAGCTGACCTTGTAGTTCACTCATTCGTAAACCTCTTCAAAGGTCGCTGACAGACTGTCGATGCCGCGCACCACATCGGTACGCGTCCACTCGCGACAAACAAAAACCCCGGCAGGATGGCCGGGGTGCGTGTAGCTGAAGGCATCGATGGCGCCTCGGGCGATCAGGAAGGCGTCGATAGCATCGATCTCTGACGTGATCCGCTTGAACGTCAGCGAGTATTTTCGCGGCTGCCGGTTGATTCCGGTCCCCTGCCGCTGCTCATACCCATTGCCGAACTTGATTACCTTGACGGTCGGGGTAATCACCCGCGAGGCGTCATATGTTGCCCGCCATGTAAATGTCAGCATGATTCCCCCTTAGGTGAGTTGCCCGCCGTTACGGCGCGCGAGTGCGATTTCCTGCTTGGCAACCACCGCCATAGCAGCCGCAAGACGCGCAGGATCTGGTATGGTGCCGCCACCTTCGCTGGCATCGACGTTGACGGTAATGCTCAGGGTGCTTGAATTGGCACCGCCACGAACGCCGAGGCGACCTTGCGAGTCTCGAGCCAGAGGGACGATCGCCTCAGGCCCAGCCTCACCCATCACGCCGGTTTTCCCGCTGGCCATCCCGAAGGTGGTAGGCGAACTAACAACGCCATTGGAGAACGCCCCGCCTTTAGCGAACATCTGCACGCCGTCAGACCAGGCCCCGCCTTTGGCTTGGGCGCTCGCCCAGTTTGAGTAGTCCGATCCGGTGTAGCCGGCCTGCGTCGACCCTGCCGACGAACCGCCGCCGAAGTAGGAACTCGCAGCACTGGTAGCCAGCCCAAACAACCCACTCAGAGCCGACGAGCTAGCCTGCCGAGTTGCAATGCGCGCAATATCCGACAGAACAGACTTTGCGAAGTCAGCAAACGACAGCTTGCCGGTCAGCGCGAAGTTGACGATCGCGTCTTCCATGGAGCTGAACGCGTTGGTGAACAGACTTTTCGTCTGCCCGGCCACATCGCGCGTCGATTCCAGGTAGTTTTCCCAGGCCGACGATGCGCCGGCGGTCCAACTGCCTTGCGCAGAGGTCATGTCGTCGTAGTTGGCGATCACGGTGTTGCGCAGGTCCTGCTGACTTTGTGCAACGGCCTTCAGCTTCAGGTTGTACTCGTCGAGGCTCATGCCGCGCGAGCCATCACCGTATTGGTTCGCCAGATCCAGTTTCTGCTGGTTGATGCGGTCATCGATGCCGTTTTGCTGATCCGTCAGCCCGCGCTGTCGATCGCCCTGCCCCAGGCTGGAAGCAGCGCGTAAACCTTGCCGTCGAAGTGTCTCGACCTGTTGCTGCAGCGCGCTGGTATACGTGTTGACGGCCAGGGTCTGCTTGCGCAGCCGGCCCTCTTCGTTGGTGGCAATGATCGACAGTTCGCTGTCGCTGTCCTGTTGCGCCTTGACCATGGCGGAACGAGCGTCCGAGATTTTTTGATCGATCTGGATGACCTGCGCTGCGGTGGTGCCCTTCTTGGTCTTGGCCGCTTCGAGCGCGTCGATTTCCGACTGATAACTTTGCGCGACCTCAGTGGCTTCCTGCTGCAGCAGACTGACACGCTGCTGGGTGAAACTGGCCTGGGAGATGACGCCGGCACGCTGAGAGGCTTCGAGTTCCTTTTCCGCGTTTTTGTAATAGACCAGCGTTTCAGCCAATACGTTTTTCGCGTCGTTGAAGCTGGTCAGATCAACACTACCGGCAGCCCCCTTCGGATCCTTGAATTTGTCGTTGAGGTTCGCCATGTTCTTGGCGACTGCAGCCGGATCAAGCCGGGAGTCGTTCGGGTTGACCCTCCGAATATCATCCAGGCTTTTCTTGTAGTCCTGAATCGCCTCAGCGCGCTTCTGCTCGTTGGTCAGCGAAGACTTAGTGATCGCGTCGACTTTCGACATAGCGACTACTGCACTTTGCTGCGCCTTGGCCTGCTCACCTTCGTACTTGGCAATGTCAGCTTCTGCGGCCTTCTGGTCCTCCAACATGTTCAGCCGATTGCGGTAGAGGTCGATCATTTCCTGCTTGTTTTGAAACAGGCCAACATCCCCAGACTCTGCTCGGGTCAGATCACGCTGAGCCTGCTCAATATCGGAGCCGATGTTGCTACGACCGATGTTTTTCAGGTTGTCAGCCGCACGCGCAACAGCGTTGTAACCCTTCTCCCAGAAACTCAGGTTTTCAAGGATTTTTGGCGTGCGCTCGTTGATCGCGTCCGCATACTGTTCGGTGGCCAATTTGACAGCGCCAGCATGGTCGCCCTGCTCTTCCAGAGCGGCTATCTGCGAATAAACCGAAGCAGTCAGGTAGTGATATTGCTCGTTTAGAGCCGCGGACGCCTTGACCGGATCGTCTGCCAGCTTCGAGAACTCGGCGACGGTTTCGCTGACAGCTTTGCCAGTAGCCTCCTGCATGGAGACTGCTGCTTTGGTAATGTCACCAAAACTTTCGCCAGCGATCTTGCCGTTGCCAGCCAGCAAGGCGAGCACTTCGGCCGCCTGTCCGGTTGTGCCGACAGTCGCACTGACCTGGCGGGCCAGCTCTCCCATTTGCCCTGCACTGACGCCGGCGAAATTCCCGGTAAGGACCAACGATTTGTTGTAAGCGTCCTGCTCTTCGCTGCCCTTGTAGTAGGCAACGCCCAATGATGCTACTGCGGCGGTTACCAGCGCGATAGGTGCGAGAATGGCCAGCAGGCCGGCAGCAGAAGCGCCGGCACCAGCACCCAGTTGAGCGACTGCGCGGACTCCGCTACCCCAATCGCCCGAAGAAAGCGCGTTGCCCAACTGAACAACGTTTTCTTGAGCCTGGCGCGTTCCTAGACGGAGCTTGTCGAACCCGGTAGTGGTTTTTTCGAGCTTGGCGTAATCCTTATCGATCTTGCTCAGCGACGAGTTGTACTGATCCTGACTGATGCGCCCGGCATCGAGGTGCTTACCCAACTGTTCAACCTGAGTGTCCAGCTTGGACATTGCTGCCTTGGCCGGATCGATTGCACTAAGCAGGCTGTTCAGTGCCTTCTGTTCATCGAGTGTCGACTTGGCCAGAGCCACTTGTTGCTTGTCGAGCTGTGCAGTGATCCTGGCGAATTCAGCCTCGCCATAAGCCCCGGTTTGAGTGAGTTTTGATAGGCCATCGCGCTGTTTGGCCAGTTCCTGCGTGGTGGTCGCGCCTTTCGACAGCGACCTCTCCAGCACCTCCATCTCTTTCATCAGCCCGACGGCGGATTGCTCCGCCCGATCACCAGACTTCGTCAGCTTGTCGAGATCGGTCGCAGCCTGGGCAGCATCAGCGGAGTCGACCTTGATGCCGAGTTCTGCAATGTTCATCGACTCACCTTGAATAAGTGCCCGTCTTCACGGGCTGTTGTCGCGGGCTTCGGCCATCGCCGCAATGGCTTCCGACTCCATGATGCGGATGTCCTGAAACACGCCGGGGCGATCCTTTGCAGGGACGCCGACGAGTTTCATCACGTCTGGCAGCACACCGTAATCGAGGCCGGTTGCGCCGCATGCACCTGTGCGCCATTGAGTCCCCATCGAATCCATGACGAGGAACGCCTTCCAGTTGTCCGGCCAAACTTCGAAAGTCTCGTCGTAGTCCTCCAGCGAAAGTCCGAACAATGCCAACTGTTCGGCTGAACCGGTGGGCTCGTATAGCGCACGGGCGGCGGCGGTTAGTTTCCCAGGCGGGCCTTTCCGAAGGCTTCGCTGTAGGCCTTAACCACCTCATCTGAAACGCCGATGCAACTCTTCACCAGCGCAGTAATTGACTCGTCGCTCAGCTCGTCGTCGAACCCCCAAGACACGACCAGGTCCTTGATTTGATCAGCGCCCTGCTCGACTTCGGCGGCGGTTACTTCAGCAAGAGTTGGCTGTACGCCCTTGAAGCGCTCACCGATCGCCTCCGCTTTTTCTTTCCAGGAGTCGAACAACTCAGCTAGGGCAGTACGGTCGCGATACTTGAAAGTGAACGGCACCATTGCTGGCTTGCCGCCCACCTGCGGAATAGCGACGTCGACGGTAAATGTCGGTTTCGGCGCGATGGAAAACTTTGCCATGAGGATTCCTTACGACAGGTAGCGGGTTGGCGAGGATTGCAGCGCCAGTGACACGGTCCGGGTTAGCAGATTGTTGCGGGACACGGACGGCTGGAGCGAGAACGAGGTGTAGGTGCCGTAGTACAGCTTGTCTGTGCCTGGTAGGTTCAGACGGGCCGCCTGCGCGGTCTGGGCAACGTCAGCGGCCGTCACGATTGGCACGTAGGCCAGAGTCGGATCGTCGGCAACAGTCAGCACCATGCTGGCGGCAGACTTATCGGTCGGCAGTTGGCGACCCTGTTGATCTTCAAGGAAGACAATGTCTGCGTAGTTCTGATCACCGCCGGAGAACGCTACGTCGGTGATCTGCGGGATTTGCACCCAAGTCAGCACTTTCTTCAGGCTGCCCACGCCGGAGCCGACCGGGTAGATCGCAGTACTGGTGGTGTCGATCGTTTCCAGAGTGATAGCGGTCGCAGTCGCAACCTTCACACGGACAACTTTGTTGTTCAGCGCAGTCCAGCCGGAGGTGACCAACAGGATGTCGCCGGCCACCAAGGTCGCACCGACAACGGTACAGATTGCTTCGGAGGCGTTGGAGATGGCCGAGAATGCGAGTGGTGCTGCGTAGGTAGCGGCGTGTTCGAACGTCGCGCCATTGGGGAGCTTGTAACCCATGGGGGTTTCCTCTTTACAGAAATGACAAAACCCGCTCAATGGCGGGTTCTGGGTTTGCCCAATGGGCGAATTAAGTGGTGGTGTCAGCCCGGTACTGGAACGAAACCGGCAAAGCTAGGGCGGTGTCTTCTTGCTGCTCAGGGCCTGGGTCTACAGGTGTCATCACCTGGACACTGAAGTCTGTCTTGGTCAACTGATCGTTGAGCGGGTACAGCGCGGCCAATTCGTCGGCCAGTCCCTCTGCTGCACCGGTACCGCCGCCAACAGGTGTCACGATCGTGACCTGAAACACGCCCGTGTACAGCCGATGGGCTCCAGCCAGGTCATTGCTGTTTGTGCCAGCAGGAAGCAGGAACGCACGAAGGTAGGTTTCGTTCGCCGTCGGTGTGAAAACGACGTTCTGATAAGCAATGCGCAAGACAGGGCTGCGCGAGGCCGCCCACGTCTTCAATCGACCCTCAAGCAGGGAGCGGATGATTTTATGGCTCATACCTGATTGTTCCTGATGGCTTCATCGACGATCTGCTGGAAGCGGGCCACGGTGATTCTCACCATTCCGCCTGGAGCCTGTTGCGAGTGCCCGTATTCCAAAGGAATCGCGTATGGCAGGTTGTTGATGAGGTACGCAGTCTGGCCGGCGGTGAAGTCGCAGACCGCTGAAACCAGCGCTGCGATCGTCTCCTGGCCGCTCGGGTCAGCCTCGTCGAAGGTCACGTTCTCGACGACATCAATTGAGAGGTGCCAGTTAGCCCGAAACCGCCCGCCGACGTAATCCTTGCCGGCGACCAAACCGTTCACGTTGAAGTTCTGGTCCCGCTCGGCTTTGGTCAGTGGCTTGGCGTACTTCACGCCAGCCTTCAACTTTCCGGACTTGGTGAAGTTGCTGTCGGTCAGGTTGATGACCGTGTTGCGGACCGCCACCTTGAAGTCATAGTCGTCTGCTGCCCGGGTGTTGGCCGAACGGTGCGCAACGTTCGCCGCCCAGATTTCAGGGTTACCCACCGGCGACATGCGGATGACGCTGCTACCTACCTCGATGATGATCTCGCGCAGGCTGGCGTCGATGGCTTCCGTGGCCTGGGCCGCGAACTCGGCGAGGCTCAGCGCGAAGCTACCTGACTGGCCGGCCCCTGCTCGGCTCATGATCGCACCTGCAATTCGTACAGGATCGGCGTGCCGGCTGGGTTGATCTCTTTCAATGGCGGGACGATTGACCAGGTTCTCCCATGGACAATGACCTTGTTCAGCAGGTCAGGCACCCACGCCAACCCCTGCGCGGCGATCTTGAGCTTCTTGTCGCCCTGCTTTATGAGGCTGTTGTTCTGGAATTCTTGGCCGGTGAAGTCGAGCAGGATGCCTTGGGCTATCTGCTCGGTGACTGTGTCAGGCGGCGCACTACCGGCGTCAGGGTCGTACTCGCCGACGGTGGTCGCCCGAATGATCACGGGCTGGCCGAACTCTGTGATCATCTCCAGAGCCATCGCGGCCATTTCGTCGTAGAAGGTGGCCATGAAAGCTCCGTTGCAGCTATGCGCGGACGGCGAACAGGCCCCGCTTCTGTAGGTAATCAGCAAACTGCGTGGCGCTCGGACGATCCGGCGCTGCTGGCAGCAGCCTGTTACTGGTGTTTGGGATTGCAGCGTACTGGCGCGTTACCGCCCCCTCGACGCGATCCAGTAGAACCGCCCCTTTGCGCTTCTCTACGGGGTCGATATCGTCCTGATGAATCTCGGCGGCCAAGGCCATCTGGCCATACTGGATGCGCGCAGGCAGGTAATTGTCGGGCTTGATCTGGCAGTCCAGTTCAACACCCCGGCGCGGCCAGGCCAGAGACTGATCGCTGTCCGTCTTGCGCCCCTTCCAGGTCTTTCCATCCATCGCCAAGGCGGCCCGTCGAAGCAGCGCTTCTTGTGCGACAACATCGGCAGGGATTACCACACCGAACTTCACGGCATACATGGCCAAGTCCGCGGCGCTCGCGTAGCTTTCGCTGTCTGGCTTGCCGGTGCCGTCCTCGATGATGAGTGTCATGGATCAACTCGCAGGATTGAGTTTTGAATGATTGGCCGCCGAGTTACCGGCAGCCAGCAGTATCACGCCTTGGGCAGATCAGCGACGAGCTTTTCCAAGGATTCTTTCGAGGCGTTGGCCCGGTAGGTCACGCCAGCAGCGTCGAGTTTAGCCTTCAGGGCTTCGACTTCCGCGCCTTCGCCCGCCCTCAACTCGGCGAGCTCATTGCGCAGCGTCTCGTTTTCCGTTGCGAGATCGTCACGCGCATCGGCCAGCTCAACCATTTGCAGGCGAATTCCATCGAGCGCATGAAACAGACGGATTGCGAGCTCGCCGGCTTCCGGCTTTTCAATCTCTCCGACGTCGAGCCCATCGATTACAGCTCGGACCGTATCGCTTTCAATCCGCAGCTTGCCGATCAGCTCTTCCAGTTCCGCCTGGTTGTCACCAGCACCAACAACCAGCACCAGATGCTGCTGGACTTCCTTCAGCGTGACTTCGGGCGTGTTGTCGGCTTCATCGTCGCGACTCTCGGTAACATTCGCGTCGATGATGCGTAGACCTGCCTTCTTAGCCAGCGCCTTCACGTCTTCATGGTACTGGTGGAACGGCCCCGGGAGATACCAGATGTTCTTGTTGCTCATGATCATGTCCTCGCTGAGCCGGACGTAAGTCCGGCTCAGCCATCAGCGGTTACTTGGAGGCATCACCGATCAGAGCCACACCAGCGGTGTGCTTGATGCTGGCAGCGGTTTTGTCCCAGTTGGTACCGGTCGCCAATTCAGCATCGGTCGGCGAAGCGCCGCCAGCAGTGGTGTCCCAGGTGTAACCCTTCATGCCCAGGCCGAAGGTGTAGTCGGTCTGAATGGTGGTTTCGATGCGACCCTTGCCGTTGGTGGTCTCGACGTTCGAGATGATGTCTCGGTTGTCGTGAACCAGCGCAGCGCCAGACACCAGGGACAAGATGATTTCCTTGTTTGGAGTGCCTGCCTGCATCAGCGCAGGGGCATCGGTCACGATGGAAATCTTGCCCAGAATGTCGACAACGCGAACGTTGCCAGCGAGGAACAGATTCGCCGAGTTGACCAGGCCTTGGCCTACCAGCTTGTGCCAGGTCGAGCCCTGCATTACTTGGGTGACCAGGTTCTGGCTGGAGTCGCCGAACTTCGCGTGCGAGTTGTTCAGCGCCGATTGGGTAATGCCCAGAGTGGCCGACACATCGTTGGTCGCAGCCGCCTGGGCGGTGATCGCAGCCACCAGTGCTGCAATGGCAGTGTTCAGTTGGTCCTTCAGCAGAACTTCAGCGAACGCACGGCTGGCGACCTCAATGCCTTGCGCGGTTGGGCGCTGCAACCAGGTCATCTGGGCCGGCTCATAACGCAGCGGGCCGAAGCCGCCGGCAATTTTCACCGAGGTGTTTTTCAGCTCGGTGAGGTCGGTTGCGCTCACGGTGTTGTTGGCTGCGTAACGATCAACACGGCGCTGAGCGGCGGCCAGGTTTTGGAAGAACGACTCCTGCAAGAAGTCGCCAGTGAAGCCGTCTGGAGACAGCACAATCGCGCCGTTGCTTGCCTGGTTGAACGCATCGGTCATCTGATCGAGCGTTTCCAGGGTGGCAGGCATGACGAATTCGTTGAAAACCTGCATTTGAGCCAGAGACATGAATTAATTCCTTACTTGAGAGGGAGATCGGGGAACCGGCTCGCAATTGCTGCCTGTCGTTCCTCCTTGGTGCCGCCAATTTTTCCTTTCGCGGCCCCGCCGCCATTCCCAGCACCGTTGGCCCCGCCACCAGATGCCTTGCTACCTGCGATCAACGGCGCGAACGCCGTGTCGTTTGCGAATTCTGCTTTCAGCTCATCAAGCGTTGCCGCCGAGAGTTTGCCCTGCTGGTCGAGCACTACCACAACAGGCTTCCCGTCGCGCTGCTCGACGCTCAACCGGCGTTCGATGTGCGGCAACAAGGCTTTTGCGCTGCCCGGGATTGCCAGAGCAGACGCGATATCAGTAGCGGTACGGCCGACAGTCAGATCCCGGATCTGAGTGCTCAGCGTTCCTCGTTCCTGTTCCAGCATGCCGTTCAGTTCAGCTTCGCGGCGGTTGTATTTTTCAGACCAGGAGCGCTCGAGTTCTTCGACATTGCCGGACTTGCGGGCAGCCTCTTCGCGCTCCAGGCGAGCCTGGTCTTCGGCATCCTTGCGAGCCTTCTCGGCAGCTTTCTTCTCGCCGAGCAGTTCTTCAACCTTCGACTTCAAGCCTGAAACGTCTTCAGGTTGTGGCAGACCTTCAATGCCGAGTACGAACTTGCCGTCCTTCTCGGTGTAAAGAGCGCGCACGGTGTCATCCACCCCTTCCAGAGTGTCCAGCTGATATTTCAAACCCATTTTCTTGTCTCCCAGAGACGTTGGTGCAGGCCCTGCCTGCTATTTGATGCCCGCCCGCTCGAACGCCAGAGGCTCAAGAGCCTTCATCTGCACAAGGGTCAGAGGTGAAAAGTTGCGATCAAGCTGCAGCTCGGAAAATCGTTCGATGCTCAGGCCGCCTTCGCGGAAAAGCTTGGCGCGGACCGGGCCGATAGCCTTGTCCTGAAACGCCGCCGGCTGCTGCTGGAGCCAGTCGTAGTACGAAAGCTCTGCCCTAACTTGCTGGGCGCCACCATCACCGATGGATGCGCGCGTGGCGTCCTTGGCGAATAGAGCGCTGAAGCGAGTGACAGCCACCACCGTAGAGCGGCAGTTGATGTGGATCGGCGGACGCGGCCCTTCAGTCAGCTTGAAGCGCTGCTTGTCGAGCGACCGGCACTGACTGGTCGTCTTCGAATCCAGGGTGCTGACCCACTCCACCGCCTGCACGACATCGGAGTTCTCTTTCAGCGTCTCCATGCGCGCCTGGGTGGCGACGTGCTGTACCGCAGTCCGCACCACGGCACCGGCATTCCGGTTGGTCGTGGCCAGGATGCCGTCGTTGTACTGGAGCGTCTTGGTCCCGCGAATGTTCTTGATGATCTGAAAGTTCGTCTGGCCTTCGAAGAAGCCCTGCCGGATCGCGCCAGTGAGGCGTTGTCGCTCGGTGGCGGTGAAGCCATCAATGAACGACTTGAGCAGCTTGCCGCCATCAGCACCGCGCACGCTAAGCGGGTTGGTGAGGATGGCCGCCCTAATCGCAGCAGCGCCAGGCACCGCCGCATCGAACGACACGCCGACCGGTGCCGCCCGGGTCAGGCTGGTCGCTTCGAACTCGGCCTCGTAGTTTGCAATGTCGATCAGGTCGAGGCTCAGCTTGTCGCTGTAGCGGTTGAAGATACCCAGCAGCAGGCTGTCCACTTCACTCAGCAGCCGCTCTAACCTGACGATGGTGTAATCCGTCAGATCGGTCCGAGTCAGCCGCTCGCGGATCGAGCGGTCAATCTCCTTGAGGAAAGGCC
The DNA here is from genome assembly GCF_949768125.1 of Pseudomonas sp. IT-P253. NCBI lineage: Bacteria > Pseudomonadati > Pseudomonadota > Gammaproteobacteria > Pseudomonadales > Pseudomonadaceae > Pseudomonas > Pseudomonas sp. IT-P253. Next base: position 514,993 of record NZ_CATKPT010000011.1, read on the forward strand.
CGAACTTCGCGACCTCCCCTGACTTCAGTTGTTCGAGGAAAACTGCGTGCCGAATCGTGGCATCAAGGATTGCTTGGTTTTCCGCCATTCGATGTCACCTCGTCCAGGCCAAGGCCGGTACTGCTGGTTTCCAACTCACCCCGGATCTCATCGTCAGTCTTCTCAGGGTCGATCACCCCGCGGTCACGCAGGTACTGCCAGAAGTCCGACTCGGGAAGCTTGCCACCCTGCACCGCATTGAACAGGCCGGTGAGGATAGTTGCGTCGAGGCTGATCTGACTGAAGTCCTGGTTGAGTTTGTAGAGGGTTTCGCCGGTGACGTTCGCAAACTCAGCCATCCAGACCAGACACTGGCTGTAGGCCTCGCTGACGTTACTCACCACCAGCGAAAGGACGCTGTGTTCCGCGGCGCTGTCGTTGTCGGCCTGGGTTGCAGTTTTCACCGCGCTGCCGCGTTCGATCAATCTGGCGCCGAGCGACACCATGTCCTCTTTCTTACTGTCCATGGCCTCTTTGGCAAGTGCGTTTGGCTGAGCTTGCATCATTCCGCAGGCACCGCCTTGGGGAAGCAACCACGGTGCTCGCGATCCAAGGTAAATGCCTTCTTTCTCCAAATGATCCCGCCATTGATCACTGAGCCCGGACATCCACGGCTGAGGCTGGCCCACCAAGTAGGCTGCCTCTTCATAGTCTGCACTGTTTCGATAATGGCCGATGTTGATTTCGGCCATGTCGTACAGCGGCGAATCGTCGATGCTGGTGTCGTTGTTCTCGCTGCCAAGGAACTGAAACGGAATGACACGCCATGGCTGACCGGTGCCATTAAGAGGCGTAAAAGGAGCGATGATCATTGCCGCCTGGCTAGAGCCCTCTTCCCAAACTTCCTGCGTATAAACGCCCGTCACGTCCAGGCGCAGCACCCGGTATTGAACGACCTGCTCGCTGCCGAATCCGTCATCGGTATCGACGTCGACCGTTTCGCGCAACACGACCAGACTCAGCAGGTGTTGACCACCTACTTGGCGAGTCTTCCAGTTGATGATTGCCTCGGCCGGATAACTGGCGATGCTCGCCCGGGCGCGTCCAGCTTGCTCATCTGCTCTGCTCACGGTGCCGGCCACGACGGCCGCGTAATCCACCAGCAGGCCATGCCGCCCAACTTCGAGCAAATGCCCGATGACCGATTGCGACTGCTGGTAGACGCTCACGCCCTGCCCGTCGATATCCTTCGACACGTAGTCGAGGGCGCCAGGGACAGTCAGCGTCGGCCAGGTGCGAAACACTGCACCCACCAAACTGTGTTTCGTCCGTCCGGTTGCGTTGTAGAACACTGCACGCTTCTTGTAAGCGTCGTAGCGTTCCCTGTTGTCTTGGCTTGTGTCGGCAGCATTGGGCCGTGGCAGATACACATCGCCAGCGGCCTTAATGGTCTCCGAGCCTTTGCAAACGTCGCGCACCAAGCGCCAGCGGTTTTTCGCCGCGACATACTCGGGGCGAGTGAAAGTGACGTCGCTCATCAGCGTGCGAATCCCATTTTGATTTTGGTGGCCGGCTTCCTGGCGCTCTTCGCTACAGCGAAGTACCGGAAACCGTCGGAGCCGTGAGAGGTCCAGTCATGAAGCGGCCTGTCTTTCCAGCAGCCACGTTTGTCGTCCCATTCTTTGCGGTAGTTCTCGATGCAGTTGATGCCCTGCTCGCACTTCGCCTCATCGAACACGCAGAGCGGAAGAATCTCCCGCACCGCCTCGATGCCGTCGTTGATGCCGATCTTCGGGACCACCTGGAAAGTCATTTGGTACTTCTGCCCGTCGATCTCGTAGCCCTCTTGGGCCAGTTCGCGGCGGGTCTTGGCATCGCTGCCAAACTCCCGGTTGTCGATGTCGTGCGGCCCCCAGTGCTCGGAATAGGTGTAACCCTTGTCCTTAAGCACCTTCATGTAATGCCGCAGGCCTTCGCCTGAGTTCTCGTAGTAGTCGATGACGTGATACTCGGTGCCTACCTGGCGCACGAACCAGATAGCCGTGGAGTCGCTAACGCCGATGTCCCAGAAGGTCATCACCGGCAGATGGCTGTTGTTCGGTATCGCGCCAATACGCTGCTGGGCGTAAAGCCTAGTCAGTTGCTGCGCGTAATAGGCGCCTTCGACCGACTGCTGGAAGGCTTCGACAGGGATAGACGGGTATTCCCGCTTCATATCATCGCCGAGCGTCTTCTCCTTGGCGGCGTACCAGGCGCGCTGGCCGTCGTTCGTGACGATCCCATGCTTGGCGCGCAGCTCGTTGAAGTAATCGGTCAGGCGTTGCGGGATGACCACATCAGTGGGATCGAGCCAGTAAGCCTTGTTTTTCCACCAACTAAAAAAGAAGAACTTCCAGTCCAACAGGCCCAGGGGCACGCCGGCCAGTTGCTGGCGTTCCGCGCTCTGCGAATAGTCGAAGAAGTAGCCAGCCCGGCCTTCTGCCGTCGATTCAATCGTGACGAAGCAGTCGGTGGCCACAGCCTCGAATGCACCGGTGACGATCTCTCTGGCCTTGTGTGGAAACTTGGCGCAGATCTTCCCGAATTCGGACACATGCAGGTAACGCAGCGTGCCGCCCCGGAACGAGGTACTGACGTAGAGCGAACCGCCTTTGCTGAACACTAGTTCGCCGGCAGCGTCGTTGCTTGCCGGATTGGCCGCCCTGACTTCCTTGGGCAGGTTGTCGTAGGCGTACTTCACCTTCTCGCGGAACAGGCGCTTAGCGTCGTTCAGGGTGTGAGCGATCAAGGCGCACTTGGCCGACTCGAACAGAGCGGCGTCCAGCTGGATGATGCAGCACTCAGTGGTGAAGCCGAGTTGCCGCGCCTTCAGGATGATGTTCCGAGTGTGCATCCCGTCGAAGTATTCGATCTGCTCGTTCGTCATCCGGAAGCGGACCTTCTTGCCCTGCTTATCCGTGATGAAGTAGAGATTGTTGATCCGCCAACGCTTATCCCGGAGCAGCTTCAGATGCTCGGGCTTCATGTCAGGCTTCCTTCGATAGATCGTCCATCAGTTTGGACAGTTCGTCCGAGTCTCCGGGCTGTTCTTTATCGTCCAGGCCGAATGCCTGGCGCTCAAGGACCTGCAAGTTCTTCATCGCCGAGGAAAGCTGAAAAAGTGTCTTTGCGTTGCTCGGCAGGCCTACCGCGGCAAGCATGCTGCCCCGCCGAATGCCGCTGCTGTCTTCCTTGGTCTCTTCATCGATCGCTTCTTCGATGGACTCTCGCTGCTGAATAGTCATCAGCAAATCATCCATCAGCAGGTTCGCAAGGCTCGTGGCCTTGCGAATGTCGCGACGATGACTGCGAACTACTTGAGCGCCCTCTTCTGCGGCCTCTTCGATGATCTCTGCATCAAGTTCGCAGTTCGCGCCTTGGCTGTTGCGAACCTCTCCGCGAACCAGCTTGCTGCGAACCTCTTTCCTGACTTGATCGGATAGGTCTCTAACCCACCCTAAAGTCTTAGCCTTCTTCCTGATCGCGGTGTCGCTGACACCCTGCCGTTCGGCAATGGTTCTGATGGAAAGCGAACCGGCCCGGTAGGCGCGTTCGATTGCCTCCCAGTCGGGTTGCTTGGTTGTCATGGGTTCGCTCTGATACTTGAAATGGTGACGGGTTGAGGCTATCAGTGAGACTCAATCCTTCGAGGGCAATAACATGCCAACGACTGAAGAATCGATAATCGCAGCGGCAAGACTGCGCGCCGCCAACCGGGGAGAAAACGAGGCGATGGCCGCGGCTTCAGCGCTTGAAGCCTTGGCAGTACTGAAAAAGTCTTTAACGGGAGAAAAGTACCAAGAGGCTCTCGAACGACTATTTCTCGAATACTCAACCTCTTGATCTGCCGGTGCCGCAATCACCTGCGGCACACCTAACCCAAGGAACCCACCATGCCAAGATTTCAGGTCGTGCCGCCACAGCAGATAAAGATAGTTCAGGGCATAGTTGCTAAGGATGACGACTGGACACCCGCATTTGTCGCTATCAACTACCACATCATCGACAGCCAGACCGGAGCCTATACAGGCGACCACTTCGAGCACGAAGAAGATGCGGAAGCTCGCGCACGCGCACTGAACCAAGCGGTGGAACAATAGAGGCATCCTTACCAGTTCGCGCCACAATTTGCCGACTCGCGAAACGTGTCGCGGCTTATGATTTGCGCCGATCAATTCCACCGGGCGCCTTGTCACAACCCATGCAGTGCTCACAGTTCAGCGCACGACAGAGCCAGGCTTTCACCTGCTGCCACCAGATAACCATGAAAATGTGGCGGATGCCGGCCAGTGCTAGAGACACATGCAGTGTTACACCAGCAGCGGTGGGCGGCAGTATGAAGTGATCGTTGCGGGCCAGGATTGCGTACCCACTAATCGCGATTGCGGCGTAAATGACCTTGCCCACCACACCATCACGCACCTTCTCGCTCAGCACGCACCAGGTCGCCCACAAACCAATCAGCCCGCAGGCAACTGCGTTCAACGTTTCGTAGGTCATGGTGGATTGCCTCCCCCGAACCTCTGGCGGATGAATGCCCAGATGTCGGCGGCTTTAATGGCTCGGGTAATTGCGGCTATGAGCGATCCGCCGAAGGTACCCAGCAGGAAGCCGACACCGGCAACACTGCGCGGCTCAACCACTCCGAAGTAGGAGCTGACCAAGCCAGTTAGGTAATGGGCACAGACCGCACCCGAGAAAATGAAGATCGCCCAGGCCTTTCGGTCTACCAGGTCCTCTCGATGCCACCAGCTCGCGGCGACGGCGCCAAGCAGGCCAGCAAATGCCCAGCTGAGCCAATCGACCAAGCGATGAATAACTTCCATGCGCTCGACCTCTCAGTTGCATGTGATGGGGAATTTGAAAAAATCGAACAAGTACCACAAAAACGTTGTATTACCACAAAATAGTGGTAAAGTGGACTCATCCAAACAACGAGGCGAGGTGATGAAATTCAGCGAGTTCAGACGATGGTTGAAGGCCCAAGGGGTGACCTTCGAAGCAGGCAAAGGAAGCCACTTCAAAGTCACCGCCCCAAACGGCAACAAGACCACCTTCGCGGATCACGGCAGCAAGGAAATTCCAGAACCGACCCGCAAGGCGATCATTAAACAACTGGGGCTCTGAGAGCCCCTTCACCACATCTGAACGCTGGACGATCACCTCCAAGGAGTGACCATGTACGACTATGCAATCCGTTTTGAGAAAGACACGTGTCCGGGCCTGGCGGTGTACTGCCGGGATCTTCCTTTACTGAACAGCTATGGCGATGACCGAGAGCACGCCATCAGCGAAGCCGTGGATGCCATCGAAACAACCCTTTCCATCTTCGTCGATCAGCGCCGGACTATTCCCGCGGCATCTGCACCAGAGGCCGGCGAGGAAGTCATTCACCTACCAGCGGTGACGGTGGCAAAGATCGTCCTGTGGAACGAGATGATGGCTCGCGATATGCGCAAGGCTGATCTGTGCCGTCTTCTCGGGCTGGCTCAGACCCAGGGTGATCGCCTAGTCGACTTCCTGCACACCTCGAAGATGGAAGCGATCGAAAAAGCTTTGGCTGCCCTGGGCAAACGCATAACGGTGTCTGTCGAGGCAGCCTGAATAAAAAAGGCCGTCAGGTGGCGGCCAAAACCGCTGGGGAGCGGTGTATGAGGGATACAAAAAAGCCCCGCACGATGGCGAGGCTTTTTTAGAGAAGTCAGATTTCTAGGTCAGGCGTCATTCCACTTTTCAATGTTGCCCTCCCACCCTTCACGATTATCCTTTTCGTACTCGTCCTCTTCGTCTTCGTCCATTTGATCTTGAAACGGAGACTCATAGAACGGGTCGACAGGCTCCTCGTCATCGTCTTCTATGGCAAAATCGCCATCGTAAACACGCTCGACATCGGGCTCGGACTCGTTAAAGTCGGTCATTTTAACGCCTCACATAAAGCTGGTTGGACGTTCGCTATATAGAGATGAGGCGACCCCTTGTCAATAAAAAGCCCGACTCATTGGCCGGGCTTTTTGTGTCAATCCCTAACGCGCAAGATCGACAGGATGGGCAAATACTCTCTTACTTTCTCACTCATTGCAATGGCTATTTGCTACGCCGCGCAACTTTCGATCAAACCCTCTGTATCCAGCAGCTCCTGAGCGGCGGTGAGCGCTTCGTTCACCTGGTCGTCTAATGATTTGCGGATGTTCGAACGCCACCGGTACCGGGTCGATTCCGGCTTTCCGTCGTTGTCCCAGTTTGTAATGTCGTACCAGGCAGCGGGCAGCACCGCGGCTGAACGCTTGCCATCAGCGCCTGCTACTTGGGGAATGGCCCAGGTCAGCACGGCACACTCCCGGAATCGTTTCGGTGCCGGCGTGCGCACGGAGTTCAGCAGTTCCAGAATGGCGCCGTGCTTGCGCTCTTCGTGCGTCGAATACTTCGCTACCAAGGCCCGCCAGTGTGCCGGCGTGAGCGCTTTATGCAGTCGGCCGAACACCCAGCAGTCCTGGAGAAACGCAGCCTCTTTCCCGACGATCTCCCCCTTCTGCTTGGCGCATTGGACCTTAGGCTCGAAATCACACCCGCCAGCCGAGTTGATGGTTTCGGCGGCGAGCGACCGAACAACTGCTGAAACAACGTTGCGATAGGTCATGCTGCTCTCCCCTTCAGCTCTCTTGTCTTTGCCCGATACTCGGCGGTCATCGCCTTCAGCTCATCGACGGTGTACTTCTTCGGCTCATGCGGACCTTCGAGCCAATCGACGGCCTCGGTGCCGATCCGCTTAACCAGTGCGATGCGGTAATTCACGATGTTCCCTGACAGCTGGGTGTTGCACGGTGAACACTGGCGGTGGCAGTTCAGCGGCTCAAAGCGCAGTGCAGGGTTGCTGCCGACAGTGCGGTAATGTCCGGCGTCGTACTTGCCCTGGTGGTGCCGGCCGCAGCTGATGCACGGCAACTCGGCGTCACGGGCGCGCACCCAAGCGTTAAATGCGATCTGCGTGTCTTTGAGGTGGTCCGCCCGGCTCTTGAGCTTCTCCTTGCGAACCTTGATTTCGCGGCGCCCGATCGCGGCGAGCTCTTTGCGTTTCTTCTCCTGCCTATCTCGGGCGATCACGACGGCGCAGTCTGGAGAGCACCAACTCTGAAAGCTTTCCTTCGGGACGAATGAGGCCCTGCACGACGTGACACTGCACTTCTTCGGCCGAGGCTGTTTTGCTGGAAAACTCATGCAGCCACCTCGCCCAGAAGATCAGTGAACACCACGCCGCGCTCAGTGAAATCAGCCACGATCCGATCGGTGTAAGCGATGCCCTGGGCGCGACTGAACAACCGAGTCACCGGGAATCCATCCGGACCAAACAGCGGGCAGCCCCCCATCAGATCCAGCTTTTCCGCGTAGGTCAGGTGACGCATGGTCCGGTACCAGCCGTTGCGGAATTCGTCGTCCTCGTTCAGCAGGATCTGAACCCCGAAGTGCAGCTTGCAGTACCGGCGGGCATCCTCGACGTCGCCGATCTGCGTCATCTGCGCGATGCGCTGGTACAGGGCGAACCAGAGGGCGTTCTGATCGAGCGTGCGATCCTTGCCCGGGCGAAGGGACACCACAACGAACTTCTTCTCGCGGAACATGGCGCTGAGGCAGGTGATCGCCTCAGTGAGTTTGGCCTGGCTGTTGACGCTGATCTTGTCGGTCATGCCGTCACCGCCATCGTGATCAGAACGCAGAACACGCCAATGGCGAAACCGGCAACGGTGCAGGCCAGTGTGATTGCAGATTTAGGAATGTCGTTACCCATGCGCATGACCTCCCCGGCTCTTGCGCAGATTGGCCAACGCCTGGTTGCCAATCTCAGGCGTCACACGACCGTCGACGCGGTCAGGCAGGGCCAGCGGGATATTCCGCAGTCGCTCGCCTGCGAGCATCATCTGGATGGTGATGTCGTAGTTGCGGTCGAACAGCTTTCGGCTGATATCGGCCTTCATCGTGCTTAGCGCGTTGAATCCACACTGGCTTGCAGCGTGGTACACGGCTTGGTGTGACCACTCGCGACTTCCCGCCATGCTCGGGTGAGCGTTTGCGATGGCTTCGGCGTAGGCGGCTTCGTGGGGCAGTATGCCGAGGTCTTCAGGCGATGGCTGGCACATCGCAACGAACTTTCCCACGCTCGGGATGAAGTCGGTGCCCAGCTTCCGGCAGTTTTCAATCCCGTAGCGGATCTGCTCGATGCGAGTGATTCCCTGGGCCACGAACGCCTTGATCCAACTGCGCTTTGCAGTTTTCAGGTCGTCGTCGAGCGGCCAGGCCTGCTTCCACGCCGGGAAGATCGCCTTGAGTTCCTTGAACAGTGAGTTCACGACGTCGGCGGTACCGGTGTCGATTTTCAGTGGAGCGGTTTCGACGGCGGTCGCGTTGCCCATGGTCTGCATGAGTTGATTGGGGGTTTTCATCAGAGAGCCCCCAAGTCATCAGCCCAGGTCTTGTCGTCGAAGTCTGGGCCGCTAGCCTGACGTCGCGGCGGGAACTGGTGAACATTGCTGCCCGTGGGTACCGGCTCCGGCACTTCGTCTTCCCAGCGCTTGCCGTTGAGCCAGGTCGAGGCGTGCGGGATGAACTGGCCGTTGTCCTTGGTCCAGTCGACGCTAAGGCTCTGCGCACCCAAGGCCTTGATCATCGTCTCGAAAAGCTCTGCGGACAGATCAAGCTTGTCCCAAGCCTTGCGTGCAGCGTCCTTGCTGACCTTGCGGGGATACAGCGCCCAGAACCGTGCGAACAGCTCCGCAGGATCGACCGCATCATCGCCATAAGGCTTTTGATCTTTATCTTCTCTTCTCTTCTCTTCTCTGGTCCGCTTTTTGTCCGCATCACTGGCGGACATTTTCGGGACAGGTTCTCCATTACGAGAGTTACGCTTGCGCTCGTTATCGTTGGCGCGGCGCTTCGCACTCTTGCCGTTGTGCTCGTCAAAGCGAGGCATTACAAGGCTTCCAGCGTCATTTAGGGCGGCCCACTCGACGTCAATCATTGCCTGGGTGAAGCCCGGCCAGCCGATGACAGCATCCATTGCATCAGTGGTGTACCCCACCAGCACACCATCATCACAATGGGTGTCGAAGATGCTCCAAGCGATGTGCAGTCCGCCGATGATCCGAAGTCTGTCCGCTTGCAATGCGGACACCATGCGGAAAACTTTCGGATGCGTTTGAAGTTCGATGCGCATTTTGATCCAGTCTCCGGCCATTACTTGCTGCCTTTGCCGATCAGGTCGGCCAGTTCGAGGAAACGATCGACGTACCAGTGCGGTTGCGTCTCGCGGGGGGATTGAGGGTTGGTGAGATTCTTGCCGTAGGTCATGCCCTTCTCGGTAACGCACCAGAACCAGACCAACTCCTGCTTGGAGTTTTTCCGCTGTAGGTACTTCAGGTAGCCGTGCTTCTCCAGACACACATTGAAAGCGGCTGCGGTGCTAGCAATGCTGTTTTCTTTGATGAGTGCGGTCAGTGATTTGGTCGGCATGGAGCTGCCGCCAGTGGCATCAGGCGCGGCGTCGATGGCGTAACCGGGAAGGAACTGGGCGTCGAGGCCGTTGTTCGCGGCAATCTTTGCCAGCATCAGCATTTGGCTGGAGGGTGCCGGTTTCAGGAGGCGCGTGAAGCACTCCATGATTGCCAGCTCACCGACGACCTTGGTGCCATTGAGCAGGACTTGCTCGCGAGCGCCCTGCTGCTGTTCCAGCTCGCGCCAGCGGCGAATCACCTTCATGCGCATTGGTGCGCTGTAGCCGGTAAGCAGGCAGTCGGTGTGCTCGCGATCGAGCAAATATTCGGTCTGCTCGCGGTTCATGCTGTCCCGATAGATATGAGCAAAAGCGCTCACATCTTCTCCGAGCTCTGTTGCCATGGACTGGATGTCACGCTTCACATCTGGGTGACGCTTACCAGTGACATTGGCGATCTCACGGGAAGACATCGTGGTCCGCGACACGTTTTCAGAATTAACAAAACGTGTCGCGACATGGTTCGGGGTATTGCTTGAATTAGGTTGGGTCTGCATAATCAGCCTCATCAAGTGGTAATAAATTAGCCGGGGCGCAATCCCGGCTTTTTTGTGCCTGAAATTCAGGCGATTGATTTCAAATTCGGGCGATGCTTCACGAGCAAGGCTTCAGCCTTCCGGCCCAACTCCCCTGCCCGCGCTTCAACTTGGCGGCACTGCTTTGCAAATGCCGGGAGGTGCGGCAAGTCCTCCTCGCACATCACTTGGTCATCGAACACTTCGCTGCCGGTATCGATCACATCGCCCAAGGCGCGGATCAGCGCGCCGAAACTTTTGTTCGCGCATTGATCGCTGGTCATCTGGCGGGCGCCGATCAGCCCATGGCGGCCGGCCAATTCGTTAATGCAGTGATCTCGGAACTCAGGCTCAAGCGCGTTAACCCACGACTCTTCCAACCACGACGGCATGTCTTGATCGCCGGAGAGCCAGCGCTGAACGCGCTTCAACCAACGGCCGGTCGCCTTTACGAACTCACCGACATCGTTCAGATCTGTCAGAGCGCCGAAGTCAGGAACCTCTTTGGCCGCTGCCTTGTCCGGGCAGGCCAAGTGCAGCTCGCGACTCAGCGTCTGGGCGAAGTCGTCCTGACTCAAGCTTGTGCGAGCAATTTGGTTTGCCGCGTGCGCTACCAGAACCTGGTCGCGGGTTTGAGCGCTGTGTCTTGAACTGGACGTTTCCATGGGTATCTCTCGTTCGTATTCTGGGTTCATGCAAATTTGTTGCTGCTGATCAGGAACGCATCCATGACCAATCAATCCGAATTACAAGGCGAGATAGCCGCCCTTTGTTGCCTTGCGGTCGCCTTGGCTTCCACCCTTCCCTTGTCTTCTCAGCTCAGGCTTTGGCCTGCCTTCGAGCGGGTTGCCGGTCCGTTAAGGAATCGGCTTGGTCGTGAAGAGCTTCGCGGCTTTGAGCGGGCAACTGCTTCGCTCAGTTCGCAGCGGGTTGTTGGTTAGGCGGCGGATTTCTTCGGCGATGCCTGAGCGGGAAAGGACTTGAGCTCGTGCGCTTCAAAAGTCCCATCCCGATTGCAGGTGACGGAAATATTTCGCTCGGCTGCGATGGCCTTGCTGATTGCGGCAGGGCTGACCCCAAGAGCCTTGGCCGTAAAGGCCTGCCCTTTCGTAGCAACCAGCTCTGTAAGTGGGATCTGCTTCATTCTGGAAATCTCGAATGGTGTTTTCGAGATCAATATTAACCGCCGGTTAGTTTTCTAGCAATACCGCCGGTTGCCGCAAATAAATTAACCAACGGTTAAATTTCACGGATGAGTAAAAAGAAAGAACTTTCCCCAGAGTTAAAAGCTGAGTGCGACGCCGCCAAGGCGCTTTTCGTATCGAAAAAGAACGCCCTCGGCCTGACTCAAGCAAGCCTTGCGGAAGCGGCTGACATCTCTGCTGCCGCTGTCGCGATGTACCTGAACGGCACCAACCCACTGAACGCCAAGTTTGCGGTTGTGTTGTCGCGCCTGCTTGATGTCCCCATTGAGAAATTCAGCAAGCGCCTAGCGAATGAAATCAGCGGTCTAACAGGCGCTGCGGAGCAAACGAACGCGTCATCGCAGAGCGCTTCCGCTGCCGACATGGTTCGCCAGATGCTGGCAAAACAGGGGAAAGGACTTTCGGATACAGCCCGCAGACGGTTGCTTGCAGCGGCTGAATCGGATGACGGCGGCGTACTTGAGATTGACTACTATCGCCCAGGCGTCATGGGTGACGAAGTATGGATTGCGCACTACGACGTGCGCGCAGCCATGGGCGGCGGACAGATACCTCATGACTATCCAGAGATGCTGCAGGATGTCCGGGTTAGCCCCCAGCACCTGCGCGAGATGGGCGTCGAGTTCAAGGAGCACTTCCATCTCAAGATGGTGACTGGCTGGGGTCAGTCGATGGCACCCACGATCAAGCACCGTGACCCACTTCTTGTCGACATCAGCATTCGCGAGTTCGCTGGGGATGGGATCTATATGTTTTCTTGGGAGGGCCACCTCTATATCAAGCGACTGCAGTGGCTTGGTGACGAGCAGATCACCATGCTATCGGACAATCCACGGCATCCACCTCAATCCATCAGGGCTGAAGACACCTATATCCAGGCACGGGTACTGCTGGTCTGGAATGCGCATTTAGTATGAAGAAAAGACCTAACTGTACCTATCCCGATTTTAGGATGGGGGCAATTGATCCACCAAGCCACCACTCCGCCCCCCGGGACCACGCTAGCAGCCAAATATCGCGGCAGGATTAACAGGCGTTTCAGGATGAAAAAATTAGATACTTTGACAATTTCGGTAAAACAGAGCAAAGCAATAAAGCGTTCGCATCGCCATACGTTCCGTCTAAATACGACCCCAGCAGAGCGCGCAGCAATAGTTAAGCGCAAAAAAAGGAACAAGCGCTCATCCAAAATAGGCAGTGTGGACGCACCTGCAAAGCTAGATATCTATAGCGGAAAAAACCATACACTATTTATTGGTTTTTTAGAAAAGTTGCGAGCAAGCGTTATAAGCAATAAAAAAACATTTATAAGTTTCCGAAACTCAACCCGAATCACGGCTGCTGCGGGATTGCTCTTAGTGGCCGAGACCGCAAAACTTGTGAAAGCTTTTCCGCAAGCCATTATCAAATGTTCTTTTCCGCCGACCTCAAATGAAGGACGGTATAAGAACACATATAACATAGTGGAAAGCGCTCTAAATCAAATCGGTTTTTTTGAGCTAATTAATCAGCAATGCAACAGGGCAGCAAAATACAAAAGCGTTGAGATGTGGCACCAACTCTCCGGCGACACTGCTGACGGTAGTTTAGCGCAGTCACTTTTGGACTCTCTGCCTGACAGCATCCCGAAACGATCGAAGCAGAAGTTATATCGTGGCGCTATTGAAGCAATCGCTAACTCGGTTGAGCATGCGTATCCTTCAAGAAGGCTAGACGGTACTAATTCCCTTGACAGCAGATGGTGGATGCTTGTCGGCCTTGATGAACGCAGACTATCAGTAATCATATGCGATCTCGGAGTAGGCATTCCTGAAACATTACCAAAAAAACACCCAGAAACACTTCTGTCTTTGATCAAAAGCAAGTTCTCAATTTTCGACAATTCCGATTCGGAATTAATTAGAGCTTCCACACACATTAAGTCTACCCGAACATTGCTTGCCAACCGGGGAAAAGGTGGCAAGGACTTCAGGAGTATTGCTCGAAACTTCCCAAGTGCAACTCTAATTGTTCGAAGTAATAAAGGTGCTTTTTTTCTAACTGGCGAAAAAGCTGCACCATTGAAAAAATCTTCCTCGCGCCGTTACGTGGAGGGAACGAACAATCGTGAATCCACTCAAAATCATTCACTTTCAATCCGTGGTACACTCACGGAATGGATTGTTCCTTTAGAGGACATCGTATTATGATAGAAGTTAAAGTCGTTGATTTCTCCGAATTCCCTGGCCCTCGAAAGGAGTCAATAGGCCCTAATTCCGGAGAAAAATTTCGCGATTCAGTTCTTCTGCCTGTAATTGCTAAGTATCCTGGCGAGCAAATTGTAGTTAATTTGGACGGCACGGCAGGATACGGCTCCTCATTCCTCGAAGAGGCGTTTGGCGGGTTACTTAGGCACAACATCCCATTAAGCAAAGCGATAGAAATTTGCGACAATATAATTTCTGAAGAAGATGAATCTCTAATCGATGAAATACGAGAATACATCATCGATGAAAATGAGCGTCAGAAAAATGGATGAAAATAGCCTCCTGAAGTTTCTACAAATATGCTTTTGGGGCGCAAGTCTATTTTTCGTAATATTCGGCATATTCGTTACGATAGTGGGCTGGACTGTAAATGGAAACAAAGCCAAACAGCTTGCTAAAAAGAAGGATGCTCACGAGGCAATTGATAAAACCTTGAAGTCTTTTAACGAATTCGAAGATGCCGCACTCTCATTTTGGGCTGAAAAAGACAGTAAGATTAAGCTTTATCAGCTTGTTAGCCTTCATCAACGAGCTATCAGCAACCTTAAACAATTACTTGAACTTAAATCAGGAGACTTCCCAATCTCCGAAATCAAAAATCTTCGCAAAGAATGCACGCTGGATGCCGAAACAGCGACCAGACCTATTCCTGAAAACGACATCAAGATTAGGAAAATTAGTCACTCAGTACAAAAAATCGCCTCATCTCAACTACTAATTAAGACATGGAAATGACATCCTGTTTTACTACACACTACTTCGCCCCCCAACCTTCCTAACGCAATTCAGTCTCTGAGAAAAGCCCGTAAATTACGGGCTTTTTTGTTAATCAGAAAGGCGCCTCCCCCTCAGCAGCAAACGCCTCGTGCACTTCAGCCGGGCAGTCTTCGCCTTCTTGAGCTTCCCATCTAAGCGTCACCGATTCATCGTCGTTGAATGTCATGTCGATGCCGTCCGTTTCGGATAGCAAGCCCATCACCTCTTCCCACTCCCGATCGCCATCGGTATCCAGGCGGTGAATCGTTACCCAGCGCTGAATCTGCGCAACGGGGTGATTGATCATTTCAGAAACACGCAGCCCGAGTCGCTCCATCCCGCTTCTTTCTTGTCGCTGCGCCGGTTTTGACTGCTTGTTCGCCTTGGACATTCCTGCCTCCTAATGCTGTATATCCATACAGTTAACATTGAGCATACCCCAGCTGAACGAAAAATAAATTAACCGGCGGTATTGACTAGATATAAACCGGCGGTTAATTTAACTCCATCGCCACCGAGTACCAATTAGGGACCGGCAGCGAAGGGTCGAGAAACCCGCCGCTCTTTAACAGTTAGGGAACCTCGCCATCGACTACCCCGGGTTTCAGCCGGTAAGCGCGAGCAACAAATAGTCGATGCCACGCCAGCTCTGGAACTGGCCGTGCTCACTAGATGTGAGTACGCGAAACCACGCAAGCCGATCTGCGAAGAACACCGAACACGAAATGTGTGACGCGGATTAGAGATATGAATCGGGCGACGCGCGTGGTGGAGAAAACAGATTTCCTCGATGACCTTGGCAACAGGGTCATCCGGAAAATCAACCGGAGACAGCAGCATGCAAATCAACCAGCAGAAAACGGTGCAGGTCGACGTGACTGAGCTTCACCTGCACATCAAGGTACGCGACGGCTTCGCTGCCGGCCTGAAGGATGCACAGGGTGAAGAAGTGGGCAGCTACGAAGGCTACGTGCCGGACTTTTTCCCGGGTGACCACTACGGCGATTACCTGATCCTCAACATCGATCTGGAAACCGGGCAGATCAAGAACTGGAAAAAACCATCTGCCGATGACATCGAAAAGATGCTCAGCCAGGGCGAGGACGACTGAACGTCAGCATCACCTCTGCCCATTCATTGAATGGGCTTTGGGATGTAGGCCTGCATCAAACGAAAGGCTCAACTGAGCAAAAGGCGACATCAACGGAATGAGGCATAAACCATGACTGTAGACATCAGCAACTTCACCATCGCTACCCCGCTTCCGATCTCCGACACCAACCCGATTGCGCTTGAGCTCATCGGCTGGCGGGCACTACTCGAATGTCCAGACGTTGTCTCGATGCTTCCAGATGGTTCGCTGCAGATGACGGCGCCGACACTCGGCGCTTCGAGTAAGAGCACGAAGCGAACTCGGTGCGAATGGAAGGAGCCAGGCTACTGGTTGTTCTCCAGCGCCGCAGACCACTGGAGCCTACAAGAGATGCGAGTGACGAAGGTCAACTCGTTGCAGAAGGTTGTGATCGCTCAGATTCATGTGAAGGATTCAGAACGACCGCCTGTAAAGGTGTTCTGGAGCAAAGGAAAAATCATCATGGGGTTCCGATCGAGCTACCTGCAAGACGATCCCGTGAATTCGACGGTGCTGGAAAACGTACCGCTCGGTGCGCTTTTCAAAATCAACATTCACGCCAACTCCAGCGGTGCCGTTTCCGTATCGGCGAGCTGTAACGGCGTCAAATCTACTTCCGAAATCATGCGCCTCGACAACACCTGGGACACGAAAACTCTCGCCTTCCACGGCGGCGTGTACAACCAAATCGATTACTCCGAAACCACTGACCCGGAAGACGGCTCGGTCTGCATCATCAGCGATCTTTCCATTACTCACAGCTGACAGCGCCTGCCGATGCGGACGAAGCCCCGGCTTATACCGGCCACCTGCATTTATCAAACAACCCCGCCTGGAGGATTGGCAGTCATGCACCAGTAAACGATCCGCCCGCGTGGTGCAGCAAGCCTGAAGGCTGCGCCCAACACCCATACAGGCAGCGGACAGTAGGCCGACGATGTCACCGCGCATCG
Source organism: Pseudomonas sp. IT-P253 (assembly GCF_949768125.1). Classification (NCBI taxonomy): domain Bacteria; kingdom Pseudomonadati; phylum Pseudomonadota; class Gammaproteobacteria; order Pseudomonadales; family Pseudomonadaceae; genus Pseudomonas; species Pseudomonas sp. IT-P253. Next base: position 531,359 of record NZ_CATKPT010000011.1, read on the forward strand.
GCCGGAATTCCGGTAGGCCACTCCAGCGCACGAAGACACCTTGATGCTGCAAACCCAGGCCGTCGCCAGTAGCGGGCCTGGGCTCTTCCTTCCGACACAACCCGCATGCACTCCCCTCCGCGCCCAACGGCAACCAGCGGAATAGATGAGTGCAGCCGGGTTTAGTTGGATCAACACCCGTCACTCTGGAGGCGACCATGGCAGCCAGCTATGCAGACAGTGCGCAGGCCCGGGATTGGGACAGGCGCTACGACGCTTGGGGCCGCGAGAAAAAATCGCAGCCTGAAGAGTTCCATGACTACGAGGCCGAGGCACTCAAGCGCACCCAGGCGCTCGCTGATCGAGCGGCAGGGTTGCTGGAAGAACGCAAAAGCCTGAAGCGGCGTATTGGTCTGGCCATGGTGCAAATGGAGATGGTCTGTCTGCCAAAAGGAGGCGAAGCGTGAACAAAGAACAACGCGACCACCAGACGGCGATCACTTGGATCGAGGCTGAGATCGACAACATGATCCGCGACCTTGGGAAACCCAACGCCAGTTCCGCGGCAACGTCGTGCATCACGTTGGCCTACATGCTGCGCGTCATCGACGACAGCGAACATCGGCACTACCGGGCGCGCATCGACCAGATCTACGCCACCTATAACGAATCGATCCGGCAAGGAGCTGCAGCATGACGACCCCACCAGTTAAATCACTGATCGACGAGCAGCTCGACGAGATCGAATCGAAGCTGGTCCTGCTGGGTTTCGGCCTGCCGTTCAACGAGGTGATTGGCAAGTCTCGTGAAGCTCTGGTCGCCAGCCTGCCTCGCCGTCTGGCGGCAACCATGAAAGGCGGCCGGATCGCGGTGAGGGTTCGGCCATGACTTCCTATCAGCGCGCAAAACGCTTTTGGTTCTGGCGCGGTTCAGCCATCGCCCTGCTCTACTTCACTGCCTGGATGCTGGCAAGCGCCTACTCCGGCCAGATCACTCAATAACCCACACCTTCAAAGCTGCGCACCGCGCCGCAAGGAACTTTCATGTCCACAAATACTAAACAAGCACTCGCACAAGAACCGCTCGAAGCTAGCGAAAGCGACGATGTACAAAAATCTGTAGTCCCTGCGGTAGCCGTCACCGACATCGCCGAATATCGGCCGCACGAGGAACAGATCGTTCGTCTGGAGACAACTTACGCGAAGCTGGTCGTTGACTGCTCGACCAGCGAAGGCTTGGCGAATGCGAAGGAAGTTCGCGTCGATATCCGCGACGTGCGCTATGCCTTGGCGAACACCACCAAGACGGCGCTCGTTCCCTATCAGCAGAAAGTCAAAGATGCCCAGGCTCGCGTCAACCAGGTTAAGGAGTTCGGCGAGACGCTGAAAGATCGTGTGCTGGCAATTGAAACGCCTGTCGACGAAGCAATTAAGGCTGAGGAAAAACGCGTAGCTGATGCCAAAGCAGAGCGCGAGCGTGTCGAGACTGAACGTGTCGAAGCCATCCGGGCAAAGATTACCCGCTTCAGCTCCGTCGCTGCCGCATATGCAAGCCGTAGCGCTGCCGATGTCGCGACCATTCTGCAAGGCGTCAAGGAATCGGTGATCCTGCCCGAAGAATATGCCGAGTTCGAAGCTGAAGGCACCATCGCCCGCGACAACGCTATTGAGCAGCTTGAAACGCTACACAAGTCTGCTGTTGAACGAGAAGAGGCTGCCGCCAAGCTGCTGGCCCAGCAGAAAGAACTTGGTGAGCTGCGCGAGAAGCAACGCATTGCCGACGCTGAATCTGAGGAGCTGCGCAAACAGCGCGCCGAGGAAGACCGCAAGCGTTTGAAGCAACAGCAGGACGAGCTGGACCAGCAGCGCCGCGACATGGAAGCACAGCAACGGCAACAGCGTGAGCAGCAGGAAGAGCAACAGCGTCAGCAGCGTGAACGCGACGCACAGTATCAACGCGATCAGGAAGAGCTGGCCCGTCTGCGCGCCCAGGCCGCCGCACCCGCTCCAGCCACTTCAGTAGCTGCGCCCGCGGTCGCAGAGAAGGTCGAAGAAGCACAGGCGATCGTTGCTCAATCCGACGATCTGACTACGACCGCACCATCGGTTGACGACATTGTCGAGGTTGTAGCTCTGGGCTTCGACGTGGATCTCGACACTGCTCGCGCCTGGCTTCGCGCCATCCGCTTCTAACCTCCCTTTCCATCTGAAGGTCGACTAAATCCTCGTCGACCACGGAGAGCGCAATGACCGACTCAGACACTCAAGCACCAACCGGCCTCGCCACATACCACGATCCATCGCACAACGCGGCAGCGCTTATTCTCGATCCGGGCACCATGAAGTCGATGAGCGACCTCGCGCTGATGATGTCGAAGGGCGTGACAACAGTCCCCAAGCATCTGAAGGGCAATCAAGCCGACTGCATGGCGGTAGTGCTACAAGCAATGCAGTGGCAGATGAACCCATTCGCTGTTGCGCAGAAGACGTTCATCGTCAACGGCGGTGCGCTGAGCTATGAGGCGCAGCTCGTTAACGCAGTGATCACCGCCAAGGCACCAGTCAAGGGTCGCTTGAACTTCGAGTGGTTCGGCACCTGGGAAAACGTCATCGGGAAGATGCGCGAAGTCACCAGCAAGACCAAGAAGGACGAGGACACTGGCGAGTTCAAGAAGTACCGCGTTCCGGCCTGGAGCTTTGACGACGAGAGAGGTCTCGGGATCAGGGTCTGGGCAACTTTCAAAGGCGAAGACGAACCACGCGTTCTGGAACTTCTGCTCACCCAGGTCCGTACGCGGAACTCGACGCTTTGGGCGGAAGATCCCAAGCAGCAGATTGCCTACTTGGTGACTAAAAAATGGGCGCGACTCTTCTGCCCTGACGTCATCCTCGGCGTCTATACACCCGATGAATTCGAAGACTCGTACGGCGGCGAAATCGATATCACCCCTGCGAAGCAGGCTTCAAACACCGCTGCCGCTGCTGGTGTGTCGTTCGGCCCGAAATCCCCGTCGCCGGAAATCGACGGGGTATTCGCAGACCTTTTGGTCGTCGCGAGGCGGCAGGACATAGAAGCCTACGCGACAGCCTGGGCAGCTCTCAAGCCGAAGCAGCGCGCAGCAATCGGCCTGGAATGCCACGAAGCACTCAAGAACATGGCCGCAACCGTTGATGGCGACTTTACCGACATGACCGGCACCAACGACGACCTGTCTCAGGCCGAGGAGGCGGCGTAGTGAGAGCGGAACTTCAGGGTACTGAAAAGTGGCATGCAGACCGATCTGGCCGAGTGACAGCCAGTCGGTTTAAAGACGTGATGGCCTGGGGAAAGCCTGACAAAAATGGGAAGCGCGAGCCTATGGGGGCGCGCACCTCATACATGCGCGAACTGTGCTTCGAGCGACTGGCAAAGAAGTCCAAGCATAACGTCAGCAGCGCTTCCATGAAGTGGGGGCACACCGAAGAACAGAAGGCTCAGGACGCCTACGAGATGTTGACCGGCAACATCGTCATGCCGTCAGAGTTCATTGTTCACCCGAAGTATGACTGGCTCGGCTGTTCGCCAGACGGCCTGATCAACGATGACGGCGGGACCGAGTCGAAGTGTCCTTTCAACGAGGCGATACACGTCAGGACGTGGCTCGAAGGCATGCCCGAAGAGCACATGCCGCAGGTCCAGGGCTGCATGTTCGTTACGGGACGGAAATGGTGGGACTTTCTGTCGTTCGATTCTCGCCAAGATGAAGAGTGTCAGCTCTACATCGAGACGATTCACCGCGACGAAGACTACATCGCCAACCTGCACAAAGAGCTCGTCCAGTTCAACCTGGAACTGAATCGCATGGTTGATGAGGTCGCGGACAGAGCTCGTGCGCAAGCTCATCGGTTAAGTGCCTGATAACGAATGAGGTGGCCATCATGATCAGCAACCTAAAATATGATATCGAGTTCCGGCGCGATAAAGCGCTGGAGCTTTCCAGCCAGGTCGAGCAGCACCTGGCCGCGGGCGGACGCTTCTCCAGATCCGAGCCTGCTCAAATCAATCCACCACCTGCTGAGCGCTCCACAAAGATCGATCCCGAAACCGTCCTCAAGCGCCGCCGCCCCGCCATCACTGCGGCTGAGCGCAAGGCGCTGCGGAAACTCGCGGAGGCGTTATGAGCAAGCGCAAGGCAAACAACGGCTTCGCCCGCGCCGAACGCAGCTGCCGGGCATTGCTCAGGACGAATCATGTCGCCGTCGTGAACATCGACCCCAGCGGTGCGCAGATCATGGCGAACTGGAAGAACTGCCGGCAGATCCGGAGCTTGGCGATCGCCAACGCTCTGTTCGATTTTTCCTACCGCTGGACGATTTACCTCAGCGCCATGTGTCGAGACGAGCGCGGCGTTGAGTACGTCAAGTCGGTGGAGATATCGCCGGAGGGCATCTACAAGGTAGAGCGCCTGACGGATGCCATCGAGCATTACTACCTAGAGCTGCGAAACAGCTGCAATCCGAACCATCTGGTTGCGTCTGGATGGATCGCCGTTCCCGCAGAGGTGTCGCTTGAAGAGGCGCAGGCGGCGAAGTTGTTCTATGCCGCCGGGGCCTGGCATCAGGTAAAGGTCGCAGCATGAGACGCATCAGCAATCAGGTGCGCCAGCGCCGACGACAGACATGGCTGGATATTCCAGCCCACGGAATTGAAGAGGCAGGCGATGGCCAAGAGCAACGCGGATATTCAGAAGGACAAGCGTGCCAAGGAGAAAGCCTTGCTCGACCGGATTGGTGCCGAGAAACGCACGCTGATTGTGTCGAAGGCGCTGGCTGATGCACTTCAGGTGCTGGGCGAGCGCCACGACTTCGAGGAATGGCAGGAGACGGTATCGACGTTGCTGATCAACCTGGCCGATGCGCCAGCCGAAGAGTCCGCCCGCTTCGCTACCATGTCGCGACACAAATTCACGATAAGCGAAAATGTGTCGCGTAAGCTGGCTCAGGCTTATCAGCGTGAGGCGCTGCGTATCTGCCGCGACGAATAAGCCCACCTTAGCTTTTAGACTGGCGCGGTGGCCAATGCCAGCTCATGAGCAGCGCTCATAACTTGAATGGCGTTTGACACATGCGGGTGCCCAACCCAGCGGTATGGGGCGTTACTCAATAAGCCCGCTGCCGCATTATCCATCAGAGTTTTTACATCTAGCCCGCTGGCAATGGCCGCTCCAATGATGGCTACAAGCGCCTGCTCAAGTGCGACTTCGCGATCAGTAATCATCTGCTCTTCCTTGATCCGACTTTATGCCGGGTACGAGATGAATAGCTCATATATGGGCAAAACGCCACTACACGCTGTCGCATCCGGTCACGGAGCGCGGCGCCTACGATCACGACCCTACGTGCGAAAGCTCTTCGTCAATGATTCGCTCAGCATTCTTCGCAGCAGTTGTCGCAAACTCGTAACAGACCCAGTAGTCCTGCTCTGTTACGGATGCAGATCCCTGCAAGTTCTCCAGGCAGCGCATTAATGCATGCTTTATCAAGCCATCATTTAGAGCATTGCGGGCTGCCTCTTCACCTTCAACCGCTCGAATGGCAGCTTCGATTTCTTCGATCTGTTCAATCTTTGCCGCCAGCGCGACCTTAGCGAACTCATCTCGCTCGACGATTTTGGTCCAAGAGTGATCAACTATCAGCGTTTTCATTATTAGCTCCCTGTCTTCCTGGCTCATGCCGGGTCATGAACCAATAGCCCACAAACCCACATCTCGCCACCGCATCCGATCTCGGAGGGCGGCGCCTATCCGAGGTAATCGCAATGCCTGTTCTTCACAGCATAATCCACAAAATCGACAAGAAGCCCGACGGCAGTCCGGCGATCCTGCACCGCAGCGGCACAGAACTGGCCGAGAGCCAAGCCCGCGACGATCTGATCACCCAGCTCAACGAAAGCTACAACGCCAAGACCGGAAAGGCCTGGGGTTTTTTTCATGCCGAATCGGGCGCCTTCCCACTCAGTGGCTGGCTCAGTAAGTACATGGCTGGCACCGTAGACTTCGTGGATTTCAGTGGCGACGCCGTTGAGCACCTGACAAAGCTCATGGAGGAATCCAACCTGTCGATTGGCGGCAGCGCCCTCTTCTGCCACTACTTGCAAGGCATGACCGATTACCTGGTCATTGCCCTGCTACAGGAAACCGAGGCGGTGATCATGACCGACGGGCTGACGCTGATGCCTATTCGGCGCCTGGATCTCGATCACATCCGTCTGGCCGCGCGCATCAATCTCAGTGAGTGGAAGAGCAACCCAGCGTCCCGCCAGTATATTTCGTTCATCAAGGGCAAGAATGGCCGAAAGGCAAACGATTACTTCCGCGACTTCATTGGTTGTCAGGAAGGTGTCGACGGTCCGGGCGAAACCCGAACCCTGCTCAAGGCGTTCAGTGACTTCGTTGAGAACGAAGACCTGGGAGAAGAATTGGCCCGGGAAAAAACCCACGCCTTGGTCAGCTACTCCATGGCCCAAGCCAAGATCGGTGAGCCCATCACCCTTGATGATCTGTCGGAACTGATTGATGAAGATCAACCGAAGGCCTTCGCCGATTTCATTCGCAACAAGGACTACGGCCTGTCGCCCACCATACCCGCGGACAAAAAGACCCTGAACAAATTCCGGCGCTTCACAGGTCGCGCTGAGGGCCTATCGATCAGCTTCGAGCAACACCTGCTTGGCTCCAAAATCGAGTTCGACAAAGACGGCGGCACGCTGACGCTGCACGGCCTGCCTACTCAGCTCACCGAGCAATTAAAGCGCGTCGCCGCCTAGAAAATGGTGCGGCTGGCTATGAGGGCTGAAAAACCTCTTTGGTTTTTGTCCAAATAAGCGTGCCGCTCCTCTGGTACTTCCTGCTCCATTCATCTCCGCAGTCCTTGCACTTGATAAAAAGGGCCTCATCAACTGCGTCGCGACCGCTGAGCACTTCGAAGCTTCCCAGATCGTCTTCTTCGTCGTACGACCGTATAGATTTTTCGCAGCAAGCATTTGGGAACATCGCAACTCCTTGATCCGGCTCCATGCCGGGCCGAACACAAATACCCCACTTCAACGAATCACGCCACCGCATACCGTCGCTGAAGACATCGCGCTATTTGAGGGGGACCAAGAACAGGACATTGCTGCTCATGTCTTTAACTCGAACCTCGCCAGTTCCGTACTCAACCACCTTGTTTGCGTTGAGGATCACAAAGTAATCCGCTCGGTCCCACGCCCAGCCACTGACCAGGCGATGCGAGTACTTCAAGGCTTCAAACTCTCCGCGTGACTGATATCCATCCGGCCTACCAAGAACGCTAGTTACCTCGTCCTTCGTCATACCTGGCTGAATATCCGACATCAGCTCCCCCGTGGTGCATCCGGCGAGCAGTATCACAAACACCAGCAGTATGATTTTTCGCATTTGATGCCTCATGAAAAGCGCCTGCCCCCACCCTCACCTATTGCGCTGAAGGCTCTGTAAATCGGTCAATCGCCTTCCTGTAAGTAGCCAGCTCAATGATCTGCCGCAAGCAAATGACGACCTCAAGCTTCTGCTTGTCGTCGGGGATCCCTATCCGCTTGAGCATCATCTGAGCGTCTTCTTCGATTGCCGCAAGTGCATCGATATCGCTTTGCAGTCTCATGTCGGCCTCCCGTCAGGCTGAGTTCGACATAAATAAATACCCCACTTCAACGAATCACGCCAACGCCAGTGACGAAATATGGCGTGGTCATTGGTCATGACACTCGGGAAACGGAACCTATATCCGTTGCCGTTCGAATGCCTGCGCAGTGAGCTTCTTTAGCGATAGCAATTCGATGTAATGCCCGGTCGGTAAGCTCCAGCCACTTTTCCATTTCCACTTCGTTCTCTTCCAGCTCGAAAAGTAGACCTTCGAAGTTATATTTAAGCCTCAAACAGTCCGCTGCACTATCAGGGTTGGTGTCTGCCTCAATGACCAAACGAACCCCTGCCAGCAGCTCGCGAATCAGCTTCTTCCGAACATCTAACGTGGCAGAGTCTTTCTGTGTGATGGCTATGACCCATTCACATTCGACCAAGAAAACCAGCAGCATTGACTTCCTCTTTTCTTCAACCTCTTTGCGTTCAGCAAGTCGTTGCCGATTAGGTATCCACAAAGCGAGACCAAGCGCTGCGATAGCCCCGATAGCTTGAACCCAAGATGCTAGCCCTGGATGTTTCTCTATCCAGCCTAAAACGTCTGCAAACTCCATAAAACACTCCCTGTAGATCCCGGAACTATACCGGCGAGGATCCCCTATGTCCGTACAACAGAAATTACCCCAGTTCATCCATGGTCAGCCAAGCATGGGCCTGCCGTTCGAAAAAGAACTGGTGGTGGACCTGTTCGCCGGTGGCGGTGGCGCCAGCACCGGCATTGCCCGGGCCTACCGAGAGCCGGACGTGGCCGTGAACCACAACCCGATCGCCTTGGCCGTGCACCGCGCCAACCACCCACAGACGGCGCACTACGTTGCCGACGTGTATGAGGTGTGCCCTCGAAAAGCAACCGGCGGCCAGCCTGTGGCGATCATCTGGGCATCGCCCGACTGCCGCCACCACAGCAAGGCCAAAGGTGGCGCGCCGCGTGACCGAGGCGTTCGCGGGCTGGCATGGGTGGTGATCCGCTGGTGTTTCATCACCAAGACGCGACTGCTCTTCTTGGAGAACGTCGAAGAGTTCTGCGACTGGGGACCGATCGACGAAGAGGGCCAGCCAATCAAGGCCGAGCGCGGGCGTACCTTCAAGGCGTTCATTGCTGCGATCAGCGTGGGGCTGCCCGCCGATCACCCGGACATGCCGGAGATCATGCAGGCTATCGGGGAGTTCGTGCCGATGGAAACACTGGTGCGCGGCCTTGGCTACAACGTCGAATGGCGCGAGCGAATCGCCGCCAACGCCGGAACGCCGACCATCCGCAAGCGCCTGTACCTGGTGGCGCGCAGCGACGGAAAGCCGATCGTCTGGCCGGTGCCGAAGCGCCACAAGCGGCCTACGGCAAGGCAGCACCCGTGGCGCACCGCAGCAGAGTGCATCGACTGGAGCAACCTCGGCCGCACGATTTTCCGCGACAAGCCAATGGCGGTGAACACCATGCGCCGCGTGGCCAAGGGCTGTTGGAGGCATGTGCTGACCAGTGCGAAGCCGTTCATTGTCCCGATGCGTGGCACCTCGGAATCACACACCAGTACCCACGGCGTGGACGAAGCCCTCTCGACCATCAGCGCCGGCGGCACGCATCACGCACTGGTGCAGCCAGTGGCGGCGCCATTCCTCACCGAGTGCGCCAACGGTTCAGCCCAGCGCAACTTCGATGTGCAGGAACCGCTGCGCACGCAGGTGGCTCAGGTCAAGGGTGGGCACTTCGCAATGGTAGCTGCACACATGACGGCTTTTGGTCAGAACTCTGTCGGCACCTCACCTGACGAGCCGGTACAGACAGTTATGGCTGGGGCCGCACGGCATGGCGTTGTCGCAGCGTTCTTCGAGCAGGCGAACGGCGGTTTCTATAACGGTGATGGCCGCGCCGCCGACTCGCCGCTCTCAACCATCTGCCAGTCCGGCGCCAATCAGCGCCTGGTGAACGCCTACCTGGTGAAGTATTACGGCAACGAGAAGGACGGCATATCGCTCACCGAGCCGATGCATACCCTGCCGACGAAAGACCGAGTAGCTCTTGTCGAGGTTGTGCAGGTACCGGACACGCTGACACCCGAACAGATGGAAGGCGCCCGGCGCTGCGCCGCCTTCATGCACGAGCACCTGCCGGAGCATTTCAAAGACCCTGCCGAAATGGTGATGGTCGGTGGCTACGTGCTGGTGGACATCACCCTGCGCATGCTGCAACCACCTGAACTGAAGGCGGCGCAGGGATTCGACAAGGACTACATCATCGACCGCGGACTGTTCGTTGATCCGGTCACCGGCGCTGAAGAGTGGCGAGACATCAACAAAACAGATCAGGTCCGGCTGATCGGCAACAGTGTCTGTCCAGATGAAGCTGAAGCACTGGTTGCGGCCAACGCAGCCGACATCATCGAGCTTTATCAGCGCCTCGCAGCTTAAAAAGCGGAACCCCAGAACCGCAAAACCCCCTCCATTGCTGGAAGGGGTTTTGTGGAGAGAGCGGGATTCGAACCCGCGGGCCACTTGCGCAACCGCCGACTTCGTAGGTCGGTGCCTTAAGCCACTCGAGCCATCTCTGGAAAGCCTTTGCTTTCCACAGCTGGCTGCCGGGCAGCGAATTTCTCACAGCACGATTCAAATTTCAACGACATAGCGAAATTACCCCCATGTGCACAGAAGCGCTGATAGCCGACCGCCTCGGCATGACGGTTGTGAATGCTCATGATCTGGTATCGAGGGAGTGACCATCGGCCTCACCTTTTGTCGCAACTCGATTGACTGACAGGGACCTTTGGAGCCCAGTAACCAGCTGGCTAAACCTGATCAGAAGAGAAACACCATGTCGAAAATAACGGTGATCTCCGGTGACTTTCTAGCAGGTGATGCAGAATTTCAATCTGGACTGTTCACTCTAAAATCCGTATTAAAACCTGCTCGCGAATTAACGATACCCATATCAAAAATAGAAGTCTTGGAAACAGCAACCGAAGAAGTCGTAAGTAATCAAGGAAGCATTATTCGATGGAGCCTAGCTGGAGCATTGTTTTTAGGGCCGATTGGGCTAGTTGCAGGCTGGTTGCTATGTAATAGAAAAAAGGAAATAACCTTCTACGCAAAGTTTCAGGATGGTCGCTGCCTTCTGGCCACAACTGACATCAACACTTACTCCAAAATCTCTGCCTCGCCCCATAAATAACACCACTCTCCCCCTTCAAAGTCAGCCGTATCCCGGCAGGAGCACATCTGTACTCCACTCCTAGAAAATCTTAACGCCGGCTCGAAAATCCTAATATCCGGCGCTCTCACTCAAAATTCATTAACCAACTCAAAGTCAGCCGCTATAGCGGCAAAGGAACAGTCATGTCCAAAGAAAACGTATACGACGAACAAATCAGCCCTCTGGTTCACCAGATCATCAACATCTGCAAAGAGCACAACATCGCGCTGCTGCTCTCTGCCCAGCTGCAGGACGAGGATGATGAAACGCTCTACTGCACAACCATCCTTCCAGGTAATGACGATGTGTCTGACGAGAAATTTGTCCAGGCATTGAACATCATCAGGCCGCCCAGCCGATCCGTAATGCATATGACGACTACTCATGCCGACGGCAGTCAGACGCTAACCGCCATCATCTGACCCCTCCCCCCTTCTGCCGCCACGCGCGGCACGGAGCATCTCTATGGAAACTGAAATTCTCTCGGACGAAGAGCTGGCGGATCTTACTGGCTACAAAGCTCGGGCATACCAGCGGCGCTGGCTTATAGATCGCCATTGGGTGTTCGTAGAAAGCCGCGGCAAGCGACCACTGGTTGGGCGGATGTATGCCCGCATGAAGCTGGGAATGATCTCCCCCACCATCGCTGACCCCAACCCACCGCCGGCAGCTCCGGCATGGACGCCAGACTTCTCGCGAGTGAACTGATATGCGCCCCCGCAAGACCGAATATCACCACCTTCCCCCTCGGATGTATCAGCGCTCCCGCACACGGAAAAGCGGCGATGTGTGGACCGCGTATTACTACCGCGACCTGCTAGGCAAGGACATCCCCCTGGGCAAAGACCTCGACAAGGCCAGGATCAAATGGGCCGAACTCGAAGCCAAGGAAAAGCCCCTAGACCTGCGGACTATGAAAGGGATCTTTGACCGCTACATCCGCGACATTGTCTCCAAGAAGGCACCGCGCACCCAGAAGGACAACCTGTCGGAGATCAAGCAGCTGCGGCCGATGTTCGACAGTGCGCCCATTGACTCAATCACCCCGGCCACGATTGCTGGGTACCGGGATGCTCGAACGGCAAAGGTTCGGGCGAATAGAGAGATCGCTACCCTCTCCCACGTTTTCAACATCGCCCGGGAGTGGGGGCTGACGACCAAAGAAAACCCCTGTCAGGGCGTGCGTAAAAACAAGGAAACACCGAGGGATTATTACGCGAATGATGTGGTTTGGGATGCGGTTTACAAGAAGGCAGCTCAAGAGCTGAAAGACGCGATGGACCTGGCCTACCTGACCGGGCAGCGACCGGCAGATGTTCTAGTCATGCGAAAGGATGATGCAGAGGGGGGATATTTGGGAGTGCAACAGAACAAGACGCACAAAAAGTTGCGGATTCAGATGACCACCGGCGGTAAGGCAAACAGCCTTGGTAAACTCATCACAGAGATAACCGAGCGCAATGCTCGGCACGTCTCGAACTATTTGATTGTGAGCCGACACGGAAAGCGGATGACTGCGACGATGCTGAGAAAGCGTTGGGACACTGCTCGAGAAAAAGCACAGCTGGCAGCGATCGAGATTGGCGACGAATTGCTTGCGGCAAAGATCGGTGGGTTCCAGTTCCGGGATATCAGGCCGAAAGCTGCATCGGAAATCCTCGATGTCGGCGAAGCAAGTCTGCTGTTGGGGCACACCAAAGGCGACATCACCGAGCGGGTTTATCGCCGCGTGGGCGCCATTGCCAGGCCGTCTAAATAACCGAAAAATGCGTTCCATAACTCAAAGCAGCCCCCTTGTAGAATGCGGTCTGTAGGGGTGCTGAAAGACGAAAGTAATGGAACGAAAAATCGCTACGCGCAGCGAATTTAGCGGATCTAAATAGCGGTCTTGAAAACCGTCGACTGTAACAGGTCCATGAGTTCGAATCCCATCGCCTCCGCCATATTTGTACCGACAAAGCCCTGATTTTTCAGGGCTTTGTCGTTTCTGGGGTTTGGGAATCGGCGCTGTTTTTTGGAGTCGTTACAAAACTATTTGGTAACCGTTACAAAACTTTCCGCTTTTTCCCTTCATCCGGCGTCCTGCCGACCGCTGCCTTCCCCTATATGTGTCACCAGATTTCCGCTGCTACGCTGGCCTTCGTTCATGGAGGAATCGCGATGCCAAATTCAGACCTGCTCCCTTCCCTGCTGTTCAAGCTCGACGAAAACCAGCTTGCCCTGGAAGCCGCCATCATGGAGCTCACGAATTGGGTTGAGCAGCGCGGCTCGGCCGTAGTTACTGACAATATGCGAGGCGCCCTGGACACCGTCGACAAGAATGACGAGTTCATCAAGATAACACTCGCGGTATGATGACACCGGAGTGACGGTTATCTGGAGCGCTTGTAGACATAGCGTGCAAGTGGTGAGAGTTACTACCATGCAAGTGGAGCGCCCGCCCAACCATTCAAGGCGAGTTGGGCGAATGCATACTAAATCATGGCCAAACTGGCACTACGATTTATCCCTTCCGAGCTACTGGCGCCACTATGGACAGCGCATCGAGAGCGTTCCGCGCCTTGTAGAGGTCCTTTGTCAAAAGGTATGTCAATCCCGCAGATAAAGAGAGCCCAAGCACAAGGGAGGCTACGGGAGACATAATCGCCAATGCGAAGAACATAGGAATTAAAGCCACCACGACCAAGCAGCCGAACGCTATTACTGAGGTAGCAACAGGAACGCTCATTTCCATTTTCGTGACACGACCATCTGGTTCGCGAACGGCACACACCCTGTGGGGACTACCCAAGCCTTTCTCGGTCGAGATAGCAATGTTATCCCCGACCTGGATGAACGTATCTAGCAAATTGGAAGCCTGGACCTTCATTACACGCTTACCACCAATCTCGATGAATTCGTAGGTAGTGACCGAGCCTTCGCTGATAGTTCCATGGCTGGTTCGAGAAACCACGCCCTCAAAAATTTTAATCGCCATAAATATCCTTCGACGTCCATGCTTATGCCAAAAATAGCGAAGAGATTATTATGGCCACAAGCCATCACGACAAGGAGCCCTTAAAAAAAAGTTGAGCTGTCGGGCAACCTCCTTTCTGAGTCTATCGTTTGGGCTCACGTCGCCCCCACGGCTCTATGCAGACAGCGGCAATACAGCAGTAGTATCGAAATTGGCCTACAGACCATGTATTTCAACGGTTTGCATTGGTGATTGTCTAAAACCCTACCACGAATTAAGCGCGTTTCGGACCAATGAAACCGAGTAAGGCCGAGGTAGTTTTAGACAGCATTTCGCCCTCCTACGGCGTCCTGCCGACCGAACATACCCCCTTTATCGACCCCTAGCACCCCATGCATGCAGGCCCCTTGCAAGGCCCCTTGTTTTGCCCGTAATCATTGGCGCTCGCTGCAACCGAATGCCCACAAGAGCTTACAAGTGCGTGAGAGAGTCACGCAAAAGTCACGCACGCTATTTCGGCCCCTCCCCGGCGTTCTGCCGACTGCACAATCCCCCACGATTGACGACTGCTACGCTGACCTCATCACCGAGGATTCACGATGCCAAACTCAGACCTGCTCCCTTCCCTGCTGTTCAAAATCAACGAAAACCAACTCGCCCTAGAAGCCGCCACCATGGAGCTCACCCTCTGGGTCGAGCAACGCGGAGCTACCGAGGTCGGCGGTAATATCCGCAGTGCCCTGGAGACGATCGAAAAAAACAAAGAGTTCATCAAGATGACGCTCGCGGTGATGATGACGCCGGAGTGACCGCTATCAACTGCCAATAGTTGACACCGGCCTGGACGGAGAAAACAGCCAGTTGGAGGCAATTTAGAATTTGCGTGCGTTAAGTATCTGCCATCAAGAGCCCAACTTTAACGAAGCCTCATCCTAAAATTTTCCAGCCCGCTCATTTCCAGAATTTGCTCATCCACACTTCGCTGTTCTTGGCATCCATGAGCCTGTAATGGGCAAACCCTGAATTGACTGAGTCAAGGTAGCCAATGGCGTACGTGACCGGCTCGATGCGAGTGCAAGTATAGTTTTGCGTTGGGTGAGCTTTGGAACCGTCAGAGGCGCCAAGAATAGCAACACCAGCTTTAGCTGCACGCATGCTGGCAGGGATGTTCTGTTTTGCACCCTCTAGGGTGTTACACGCGAGGACAGGCTTTTCCAATCTCACCATGTTTGTATTCTTACCGCTCGCAAACTCAAGCTGTTGCTGTGTCAGCCAGCCCATCCCTGGATTTGTGCCCCTATTGTCTTTATCGATCTGGATCTGCACGATACCGTTAGTGGCTGTGCCTGGAACTACTCGGTAGCTTGCCGGACTCTTCCAAAATGTACAGCCGCTATTATCCGCAAGAACAAAGGCACGCATATTGTCTTCATTAAGCCCAAGCCGGGACAGCTTTATTGCCTGAGATGGGCTATCGCAGACCATCATGTACACACCAATCTCCGTGTAAACACCATCTGCTGCTTGTGCAATCGAGGCACCGCAAGCCACCATCAGGCTCAAGAACGCATTGCGTAGGGTCATCACTTTATCCTTGTGGGCAAAAAGCCATTATCCCATACGTATCCTATCGACTGTCTAGGACCTTCAGGTTGGCCTTGTACTGACTTGCTCCTGCCGCTTTCTGCCGACCTGTTCGTCATTTCATCCTCGCCGATTCGTAACGCCTCTTTTACTGTATATGCAAACAGTTCTCCGTGAGGCGACCGTGGACTCGTACGAAATCGAAGACACCAGTGACTGGCTCGGGTGCCCGACGCCCCTCGAAACCTGCCGTCACTACCTGCGCATGCTGGAAAACGAAGTACAGGAACTGACCCTGCAACTACGCAAGGCCAGAGAGGACATCTTCGGTCTGGTGCAGATGTATGGCGAAGCCGGCGCCCAGCGTGACGAAGCGATGAAAAATCTCCGGGAGAGGTCCGGGCAGCTGGCAACCGTTCGCAAGCAACTGTATGACCTCGACTTAATAGAGAGAGGTAACAAGCGCGAGGCTGAACGGCTGCGCGACATGTTAGACGGCCTGATAGATCGCCCGAAAACGATCGTCTAAACTCAAGATTCAGCTTGAGGGTTCAGCCATGTGCGGACGACTTTCGCAGTACAGGGGTATCCACGACTTCGTGGCGGCGCTGAGCATACCCAATGCTCTGGTCAACACCGTCGGCGACCAGCCGCTCGAGCAGTACAACGTCGCCCCCACAACAAGGGTCGCCCTCTTTCGCCAGGAAGGCGACACGCTGCGCGCCGACCTGGTCAGGTGGTGTTGGCGACCGCATTGGGCAACCGACCTGCCAGCGAAACCGAACGGCAGAGTCGAAAAAGTAGCGCATAGCCCATTCTATCGGGCGATCTGGCCACACCGCGCCATTACGCCAATCGACGGGTGGTATGAGTGGGTCGATGAAGGTGGCCCCAAGAAACAGCCCTACCTTATCCGGCGCCGAGATGGTACCCCTGCCTTCTGCGCCTCAATCGGCCAGTTTACGACCGGCGACCACGCGCCCAGCGAGTATGACGGTTTCGTGATCATCACCGCCGATTCGGCCGGCGGAATGGTGGACATCCACGACCGACGCCCGGTAATACTGGCACCGGAGCTGGCCCGAGAATGGCTTGACCCGGCCACGCCCAAGGAGCGCGCCGAGCATATGATGATTCAACAGGGAGAGCCGTCCGAGGTCTTCGAATGGTTCAAGGTCAGTGCAGCCATTGGCAATGTGCATAACCAAGGAGCCAACCTGATAGAGCGATTCGGCGGCGATGGCAGTGATGTTGTCAATAACGGGTAACACTCAACACGTGATTTCCCGGACGTATGCCTTACACGCAGCCAACACAATCAATCCTTGGCTGCCGTCGGCGATGCCGATCATCGGTTTTGCGCGGTTTCACCTCGCGACAATCAACGACACTGCTAGCCTCCTTGCGCAGCACCAACCCACACAAGGAGAAACAAAATGTCGGACGACCTCACCAAACATCTAAAATCAACGTGCATCGCATTGTGACGGATGTACCCCTTTGCGACAGACTGCAATCCGCCAATTCCGGACCTTGGTGCTTTCGCTTCAAAGAAGACGTTCGCACCACTCAAGCAATACTAGGCGTTGCTCAAAGGCGGTCTAGCCGCAAAGCTCAGATAATTCCGTCCGGAATGGATGCATGAAATTACTGACGTGTCCGAAAATCATATTGCTTAGTTTCGAATACTTGAAAAGTATGAGAGTACGCAACCGACCGGTTTTGTACTCAATTAAGTGAATGGAGCCAACTCTAATCTGAGCTTCGCGGCTGCAACCGCCTCTCACCGAGCGTGAGTGCCGACCCAATGCGATTCGGAACCGGCAGCTGCTCGCAATGACCGAGTCAAGTCGGACTTCTGTGTCGTTTGCTCAGGTATTCGTCATGCTTTACAGCGCTGGTTTGTCACTGCGCGCCTCGAGATTGGCTTTGAGCTGTTCGCTCATCGGCATGTTCAGATTCATTCCTTTTGGAGGAATCGGTGATTGAAACCACTTGGTGTATAGCCTTGCGAATTCGCCCGACTTCATGAGACGGGTTATGGTGCCATCGACCAATTCCTTGAATTCAGGATCATCTTTGCGAAGCATGCAGCCGTAGGGTTCGACTTGCAGTGCATCACCCACGACTTCGAGCGAGTCGGGATTTTTGGAGTTCGCCATGAGGCCAAACAGCAGGATATCGTCCATGGCAAACGCCACGGCACGATCATTTTCAACCAGCGCCAAGGAGTCGTCATAGTCTTTGCCCAAGACGACCTGTACGTCTAGATTGTTGTCGGCACTGTATTGGCGGAGGACCTTCTCGTTCGTGCTGCCGACGGTGCTGGCGACAGTCTTCTTTGCGAGATCGGCGTAGTTCTTTATGCCGGAGGTCTTCTTAGTCAATAGGCGCGTGCCGGTGTAGAAATGGCTAATTGCAAAAGCCACGTCCTTGCCACGCGCAGCGTTGTTGGTGGTGGATCCGCACTCCAGATCGTATGTGCCGTTGACCAGCAACGGAATGCGGGTTTGCGAGGACACAGGAATGTAAGCCACTTCTAAGTTCGGCTTCTTGAGCTTCCTGCGCACATCATCAACGATGGCATCGGTTAAATCGACTGAGAAACCCACGGCTTTGGTGGGACTAATCAAGTAGCTGAAAGGTACCGATGCCTCGCGGTAAGACACGGTGATTTTGTTACTACCGGCAACTTTTTCGAGTGTCTGCGAGTTGGCGTGAGATGCGATGGCAGACAAGCCTGCGGCGAGGATTGTCGCTGCTACGAAATATGAGGTTTTCATGGGACACCCTTTTAAAGTATGAAAAAGGCAAAAACATCTCAAAAACACACTGAAAAACGTAAAGGACGTGAGCACCAATTTCCGGCGTGTCTACGAAACGTTATTACAAACACTACGCCCAGGGACGGTAGATACTTTGAGCCAGATCAGAAAACCGAGTCATGTGCGAAGTCGCAAGAATTCCATCGCGACGCTCAGGCGCATCTAAAGCCTGGGGCTTAACGTATCGATCGATATGGGCGCCGGGCGAAGAAGCCGCGTAGCACCGGGTTAGGCCAGACCTTGAATGTCTGCTCCCCAAGCTGGCTACTTCAGCTATTGGCCGATTTCTGCCTGTGCTGACAGGCAGCAGCACGTAATCGCCGGGACGTGACCAGGGTGCGGTCAAACCCGACAAACGCGCGGTGATACTGACGGGTAACGATGACGGTTACCTCGCGGCTCTCGATTTGCATGATCAAGGGGTAGAAGTGGCGGCGCTGGTGGACCTGCGCCATGCGCCAGGGAACACCGCTTTGCAAGGCGCATTGGCGCAACGCAAGATCCGTCGCCTGAGCAACAGTACGGTGTACGAAGCCCTGCACGAAAAGGGTATGCGTCATGTCACTGGCGTCGACATACGCAAGATCACCGCGCAAGGTCAGGTCGCCGAAAGTGGCCTACAACTCGACTGCGACTTGCTGTGCATGTCCGCCGGCTACATGCCGGTCTATCAGCTGCTGTGCCAGGCTGGAGGAAAACTGGCCTACGACGACCAGCGTGCTGAGTTCACTCTCAGCGGCCTGCCAGAAAACCTCGCGGTCGCCGGCTCGGTCAATGGCCACCATGGGCTGGACAACGTCATCGCCGATGGCGTGAACGCCGGTGCCGATGCGGCGCTCGCCCTGGGCCTAGAGGTTGGAGCCCAGCGTGCATCTTTCGGTACAGAAGCCCGGGTCAACTTCAACTGGCCGATCTTCCCTCACCCCAAGGGCAAGGACTTCGTCGACTTCGACGAGGACCTGCAAGTGGCCGATATCGTCAACGCTACCCGGATCGGTTATCGCGACGTGCAACTGGTCAAGCGTTACTCCACCGTCGGCATGGGGCCGTCCCAGGGTCGTCACTCGGCGTTGCCGACCGCACGCCTGGTGGCCTGGGCGACCCAACGCAACATCAGCGAAACCGGTGTGACGACGGCACGACCGCCCTTCGTCGCGGAGAAACTGGCGCATGTCGCCGGCCGTGCCTTCGACCCTTACCGGCAAACACCAATGCACGCTCGCCACCTGCAAGCCGGGGCGAAGATGATGCCCGCCGGAATCTGGCAGAGTCCGGCCTATTACGGCAGCGCCAAGGAGCGCGAACGCTGCATGCAAGCCGAAGCCTTGCACGTGCGCAACAAGGTCGGCCTCATCGACGTCTCGACCCTCGGCGGCCTGGACGTGCGCGGTCCGGACGCCGCCGAGCTGCTTAACCGGATGTACACCTTTGCCTTCCTCAAACAGCCGATCGGTCGTTCCCGTTATGCGCTGATGACCAATGAGCACGGGGTGGTGATCGACGATGGGGTCTGCGCGCGGTTTGCCGAAAATCACTTCTACGTCACTGCCACCACCAGCGGCGTCGACCGGATCTATCAGCAGATGCTCAAGTGGAATGCACAGTGGCGCCTGGACGTGGACGTCGCCAACGTCACCGCGGCCATCTGCGCGGTCAACGTCGCCGGACCCGACTCGCGCAAAGTGCTGGAGAAAGTCTGTAGCGACCTCGATCTGAGCGCTGAAGGATTCCCCTACCTGGGCGTGCGTCAGGGCACGGTCGCCGGGATCAAGGCGCGCTTGCTGCGGGTCGGTTTTGTCGGCGAACTGGGGTATGAAATCCACGTTCCTGCGCGCCACGGTCTCAAGCTTTGGGATGCGCTTATTGAGGCTGGCAAAGTCCACGACATCCGTCCCTTTGGTGTCGAAACCCAGCGCCTGCTGCGCCTGGAAAAAGGCCATGTGATCATCAGCCAGGACACCGACGGCATGACCCACCCGGCGGAAATCGACATGAGTTGGGCGGTCAGTCGCACCAAGCCGTTCTTCGTCGGTCGCCGTTCGGTGGACATCCTCGAAGCCCAGCCGCTGAAACGCAAACTGGTGGGGTTCACCCTGCCCAAGGGCAGCCCGCAACCGCTTGAGGGCCATCTAGTGCTCAACGGCCAGAACATCAGCGGCAGCGTCACCTCCTGCGAGTATTCCGCGACCCTGGGGAAAATCATCGGTCTGGCCTACGCCGGCATCGACCAGAGCCAGCCCGGCCAGCGAATTCCGATCCGTGTCGAAGGCGGCATTCTGCTCCAGGCCGAGGTGGTGAAGTTGCCCTTCTTCGATCCCGACAACCAACGGCAGGAGCTTTAAGCCATGACCAGCCTGAGAGAACAACACACCGTCGGGCAGCACGCCCTCGCTCCGTTGCCGAGCTGCACCCTGGCGGATTTAACGGACCTGCCTCGAGTGGGTTTTCGTGGTGCGCATAGCGCCGCGTACCTGCAAGGCCGGGATTTTGCCCTGCCGGACGCCCCCAACCGCGTCGTATTCCAGGCCGATGGCAGCCAAGTGGCGCGCCTGTCCCAGACCGAATACCTGCTGCTGGGTAGCCCCTCGGACCTGGGCCAACGCATCGCCGACGAAGAGGCCCGTTGGGAGCTGGATCACCAGGCCAACTACCTGCTGCCGCGTCAGGACAGCCATGCCTGTTTTCAACTGAGCGGTGAACACCTGGCCGACGTCATGGCCAAGTTCTGCGGTGTCGACCTGAGTCCACCGGCGTTCGGCCCCGGTGCGGTGGCGCAAACCTCGGCGGCACGAATCAATGTGATCGTGATCAACTCCGGCACCGCGCAGCAGCCGAGCTTTCACATCCTTTGCGATCGGGCGTCGAAGACGTATTTTCGTGAGGCGCTGCTGGACGCGATGCAAGAGTTTGGTTGACCGCACCTGAAGCGCCAACAAAAACGCCACTCTAAATAGAGTGGCGTTTTTGTGTACTTTGAGCGGGCTATTTTTTGTTGACTGGGGGCCGGAAGAGAAATGTCACCTTCTCGAACTAAGGACGAGTCGGTCAACGAAGAACTCCATATGCCCTCTGGGGGTAGCCAGCAAAGGCCAAGCGTCGACCTTTAAAGCGATTTCCTGAAATGCTTGGGCGCACTTGGAGCGCGGAAAGTGTTCGTACACCGCTCGCTGCTTCTGCACTGCCCTACGCGCACATTCATCGTTCGGAACCGCTCCCACATACCGCAGGGTTACGTCGAGGAAGCGATCGGTGACTTTGGTCAATTTAGCGAACAGCGCGTGACCTTCCTTCGGGCTCTGCACCCTATTGACCAGCACCCGGAAACGGTCCATTCCGTAATCACGATTAAGCAGTTTGATCAGTGCGTAGGCATCGCTGATCGAGGTCAGTTCGTCGCAGACCACCAGCAAGACTTCGTGGGCCGCCCGCACGAGACTGATCACCGATGAGCCGATGCCCGCAGCTGTATCAATCACCAGCACATCGAGACTGTCACCGATTTCACTGAAGGCCTGGATCAGGCCTGCGTGCTGAGCCGGAGACAAATGCACCATGCTCTGGATGCCTGAAGCCGCGGGGACGATTCGTATCCCGCCCGGACCGCGCAAAAGTATATCGGCTAGCTCACAGCGACCTTCGATTAAATCGACAAGCGTGTACTGCGGGGAAAGCCCCAACAGGACATCGATACTCGCCAAGCCAAGATCGCCATCAAGCAATACGACTCGCCTTCCAAGTTTCGCCAGCGCCAATGAAAGATTCACAGCCACCGTCGTTTTGCCGACGCCGCCCTTTCCGCCGGTCACGGCGATAACTTGTACAGAACGCACATCATCCATGTTATTGATTCCCTTCCATGTTCAACGCTTGCAAGTAGTAGCTAACTATTCCTAGATACGCAATGGTAACTGAAAAGTGCAGACACATAGCCTTTAGCTGTAGCACAGAATAACCAGAAACGCTGGTCCTCTTCCGAAGGTTCACCATTTTCTCAACAAACGGAGTCACCTACATGGAAGTCATCAATCAGTTGCAACCCGCAGAGTGTGCGGGCATGGAGGACATCCGACGCGAAATCGACGCCCTTGATCAGGTCGTTATCAAGCTGTTGGGCAAGCGTTTTCACTACGTGCTGGCTGCCTCGAAGTTCAAGACCTCGGCGACTTCGGTGCGTGCTCCGGAGCGTTTCAAGGCCATGCTGGCGACACGTCGCGAGTGGGCCGAGGTCGAGGGCCTGAGCCCGGATGCAATCGAGAAGATGTACAGCGACCTGGTAAACCACTTCATTGCCGAAGAGATGAAACACTGGGTGACTGATCAATCCGAAACCTGATTCTGGTGTCCGGACTTTCCGCTTTGGGTTATGGATTTTGCTCAGTCGCGACAATGCTGAAAACGCCCAAAGCAGTCATCCATAATGCCCGTTGTTGACTATGTCAGAGTGCTTTAGATGCGCAATGGAGCAAGCCACCGCTCAAGATGAAGTCGCTACGTATTCTGGGGGGACTGATACCAGGTGCTGCACTTCTGTATGACGTTTTGTTAGTCAATCTGTATCTAACACTCCCCCTTAGGCTCCACTACTATCACCCGCTCCATCCAGGTGCATACCATCAGAGATGGCGAAAGCCGCTTTATGCTGATTTAGCGAAGCTTCCGATTCGTTATTTCTTCCCAGGAGTTACGCCATGCCCGAACTGTCAAACCTGTTTGCCTACGGCCTGATCTCACTTGGCATGGTGCTGACTCCCGGCCCAAACATGATCTATCTCATCTCGCGGTCGATCTGCCAGGGACGAATGGCTGGACTGATTTCCTTAGGCGGCGTGGCATTGGGTTTCGTCGTCTATATGCTTTGCGCCGCATTTGGCATCACGGCCTTGGTATTGGCTGTTCCCTATGCGTATGACGCCCTGCGCCTCGGCGGCGCGCTCTATCTGCTCTACCTCGCCTGGCAGGCGGTCAAGCCCGGTGGCCGCTCTCCGTTCCAGGTGCGCGACCTTCCCAAGGACAGCCCGCGTAAATTGTTCATGATGGGCTTTGTTACCAACCTGCTGAATCCAAAAATCGCGGTAATGTATTTGTCGCTGTTGCCCCAGTTCATTAACCCCGTCAGCCACGGCAGCGTCCTAGCGCAATCCATCGTGCTTGGCTTTACGCAGATCGTCATTAGCGTGAGCGTCAACGCGCTGATTGCCGTGATGGCTGGCTCTATCGCGACATTTCTTGCAAGCAGACCCTCGTGGCAGATCGTGCAACGCGGGCTGATGGGGACGGTTCTCGCGGGCTTGGCCATGCGCATGGCCGTCGAATGGAGGCGTTAATTTAGGCGTTTTCTGCCTGTCGCGACCGGTTGAATCCACAGTCGGTTGCCGTCCTTCGCGACAGGCAAAAAACAGCCAGAAGTGGAAACTCAACCGTGCACCAAGTAGGCCCCTGACGGAACCCGATATCGCAGCTTCTTGCATTTGCCGGGTGGGGGCTGATGCCCCGGCGGGCGATCAGGAAACCAGATTCGGCATTTACCCGGAGGCGGCAAATGGCCGCGGGGAATCTCAACTTCATCGAACGCAGACTCGGGCTCGACGGAAGCCATTTGTAATTTTCCTTCGGGCTGAGGTCTGCCAGCCGTCGGTGAATCCAATTCTCGGTCTGCCTTTGCTCCAGCGAAGTTGCCAGCGTTGCGCCCAGTGTCCTGAGTGAATTGTTCAGCAACGCCCATTTCTGCTTCGCTGCGCCTTTGGGTCTCCACTTCCAGCCTTTTCTGTGCTGCGACCAGGTCCACTTTGGCGCTGGGTGGGGTACCCGAAGACTGGGCCTGCTGCGCCGCCTGGATCAATTGGAAGTTGCGGTTGCGTAGCTCGATGTTGCGGCCAACCCGGATGTTCGAGCGTGCCGCCAAGGTTTCAGCCTGCTGGTACTGCCCCTGCTGAAGACGCAATACACCGAGGTAATGCAGCGTCGCGGGATTGTTCGGCTGGATATGCAGGGCTCGCTCCAGCGTGGCAGAGGCTTGGTCCAGCTGGCCATTTTCATACTGCCGCGAGGCGGTTTCGATTAAGTTGGTTGATGCGCTGTTACTTTGCGCTGGCGCTCTTCGCTCGGCAGCAACCGAACAAAGCGACGCGACGGCGCAGAACACCAGGATAAGACCCGGCAGAAAACTCTTGGTTGGCATCAGGGGCGGACTCGACTGATCTCGGACGGCACTGCCGTAAAACGGACCACAGCGCTGCTCGGCTTTTCCGATACAGGGTCCCAATTGACCTGTCCAGTACCCTGGAGTTCCCGCTGCAACGGCTACCGTAACCAGTATCTTTTTTACCACCCCATCATCCATCACGTTAACCCTCCAAACAAACCGAAACATCGTCTGCTTATACCCAAAATAGAAGGCCGCTTATTTGCAAGCCTATAAGGAAGCTTATAAAGTTCAGCGGATGAGCACACTCGCCGAAAGAATCAAATCCGCACGAACTCATGCCAAGCTGACGCAGAAGGCTCTTGCTCTAAAAGCGGGGGTCGAGCAGCCAGTGATTTCGCAGCTGGAGACAGGGAAGAACCTCCAAAGCGCACATCTGCCAAAAATCGCGCATGCGTGCGGCGTGAGCGCAATCTGGCTGTCTGAGAATATGGGTCCAATGACCGGTGCAGCGAACTCCGATTCCAACATTGCAGAAGCACGCCAGCCAGTCGAGTCCTACCCTGTGATCAGCTGGGTGGCCGCCGGGGCCGGGGCTGTTGAGCCCTACCCTGCCGGGTTTTCAGATCGCTACGAATTTTCCGAGTACGACTCAAAGGGCTCCGCCTTCTGGCTGGAGGTCAAAGGCGACTCGATGACGTCGCCTGCCGGGCAGAGCGTCGCCGAAGGTATACTGATCCTGGTAGATACCGAAGCCGAGGCAGCACCCGACAAGCTGGTAATCGCCAAGCTGCCAGATAGCAATGAGGCCACGTTCAAGAAACTTGTCAAAGATGGCGGAAGGCTGTTCTTAAAGCCGCTGAACCCTGGGTATCCGATTGAACCGTTTGACGAGCATTGCCGGATCGTGGGCGTCGTCGTGCGGGCACTGCAGAAGTTTTGACCATGCCAAAGAAACGACCGGCAGACACCCCTGCAGCAACCGCTGCAGACATTGAAAGATCTATCCAAGCCCTGAATAAAATGGCCGAGCGCCTTTGGGGAGATGGTCGAGAGACCGAGGCGAAAGCCCTCCTTGATGCCTTGGATTCTCTAAACCGGGCGCTGGACCGGATCAGGATTGGCGAAAGTCGCAGGGTTGTGACTCTTCATTGAAGACCTGCCATGGACTCATTGAAAGACGGATGACCATCAAGGTCGGGGATCTGTGGGCGATCTTAATCGAGGGTTGATGGCATGGCGCACTCGCTTCAATACCAGATAACCGAATCCGTTCGCGTCGTTGAAATCGAGGTGGGGAAGCTGCTCGATTTGGCAGCGATGCTCAAAGAGGCAGGAAATGATGTCTTGGCGACGGCTGTTTCGAATCAGGCGAATAAACTGCTTGAGGCTGCGGTAGCGCTGAGAATCGCGATGGCAAGCTGAAGCGAATAGTGTGGCGGCGATTTGCAAGGAATGATGACGGGACTTAAAAAGCCAGAGCAAGACCTGACGCGCGACCTTCAGGGTGTCGCCTCACTTGCCGGACTTTGCGTTTCTGACTTGCGCCTCTGCGGGCACCGTCTACACTGACCTCAGCTGACGGATCAGCGCCCAGTGTGAAAAAACAGCCCGCCCCGTGCGGGCTTTTCTTTGCCTGCGATTCGCTCACTACTTTTCACGGCTTTCGCCAGCCAACTGCCCACTTGAGCCTAGGCATATTGCCTGTCATCCCCCGCCCCGGAAAGAAAGCACGGCCAGTCATTAGTTGGCTATACCTAACATGTCGACGCTGCCTGTCATCAAATGCCAAGTCACTGACGCTCAATGAAAAGCAGTCGCTTTGCGCGTGACGATACTGGCTTGTTAATCGAAGTCGGTCAGTTAATTGAAAAACCATTTACACGTTACGTCGGATGCCTCTCCTCCCCATTGGGGTATGTGGGGTGCTGTGAGATACATCTCAATAAAAAAATCAAAGAGAGAACAGCATGAAGTTCAGTCTTGTTGATAACGGCAACCCGAGCCGCCGGCGCGTTCTACGCGATGCCTTCGCACTGGCTTTGACAGCTTCTCCATTGGCAAACCTCGCCAAAGCAGCCGACGAAACGCCGGAAGAAGTGACCTTTGCTGCCGGCCCACGGCCGCTGGTGCAATACCCGCAAAAACGACCGTTGACCCTGGTAACCACCCGCCCGCCACACCTTGAGACGCCATTCGCCATCTTCAACGAAGGGCCCATCACGCCGAATGACGCTTTTTTTGTGCGTTACCATCTAGCCGATATCCCTACCAGCATCGATCCGGACAGTTACCGTCTGACGATCAAGGGAACGGTCAACACACCACTGTCACTTTCCCTTGCAGAACTCAAGGCGCTGGCCGAACCGGTAGAAGTGGTGGCCGTCAATCAATGTTCGGGTAACAGCCGTGGCTTCTCGATGCCGCGCGTGTTCGGCGCTCAGTTGGGCAATGGTTCAATGGGTAATGCCCGCTGGGTAGGGGTACCGCTCAAGGCGGTATTGGAAAAGGCGGGTGTGAAAGCCGACGCCAAGCAAGTGACATTCCGTGGGCTCGATAAGCCAGTGCTGCCGAGCACACCGGAGTTCATCAAGGCCCTGGACATCAGCCATGCCATGGACGGCGAGCCCATGATCGCCTGGTCAATGAACGGTACCGACCTGCCATTCCTAAACGGTTACCCGATACGTCTGGTGGTGCCGGGCTATTTCGGCACGTACTGGGTCAAGCACCTGAGTGAGATCGAAGTCGTCGACCACACCTACGACGGTTTCTTCATGGCTAAAGGTTATCGCGTTCCAGACAACGATTGTTTCTGCGTCGCCCCCGGCACCACTGCGGCGCAAACGCAGCCGATTTCCAAGATGCCGGTACGCAGCTTCATCACCAACGTCAAACACGGCGATGTATTGCCGCTTAAAAAGGACGTGGAGCTCAAGGGCATTGCGTTCGACGGCGGCGTTGGGATCAACAAGGTGGAAGTGTCAATCGACGGTGGACAAAGTTGGCGCGAAGCCAGGCTTGGGGTGGATCTTGGACGTTTCTCCTTCCGCGAGTGGACGCTGCCGATCACCTTTACCAGCAAGGGCGCCACACAGCTGATGGTGCGCGCCAGTAACCGTGCGGGCGAGACGCAGCCGCTGCGAGCCGACTGGAACCCCGGTGGCTACCGCCGCCACGTCATAGAAACCAGCCACGTGACCATCGCCTGAGGGGGCTCCGCATGAAACGTATGACCACCTTGCTGTGCGCGGCTCAGGTTTGTTTGGCTGCCATGGCTAGTGCCGCGCCACTCTCGATCACATTGCCACCCGAAACGGCTGTGTTCAGGCCCAGTGCTCTGCCCGGGTACCCATTGGCTCAACAGAAGTGCTCCACCTGCCATTCCGCCGATTACATCAACTTCCAGCCTCCCGGCATGAACCTGGCGCAGTGGACTGGGGAAGCGAGCAAGATGCAGCATGTGTACGGTGCTCCGATCAGCGATCAGGATGTGAGCATCATCGGCGCCTACCTTGCGGCTACCTACGGTAGTGCCCATGCGAGCGATGCCGATGTGCAGGCTGCCTCGAACCCTTCGACCGGCCAAACCCCGGCGGTGCCTGTCGCCAAAGTCGACGCCATGGCCTTGCTGCAGAGCAACACCTGCCTGTCCTGCCACGCAATCGATCATAAGGTCGTAGGCCCGGCCTATCACGATGTGGCTGCCAAGTATGCCAATGACCCGCAGGCACTGGCCAAGGTAACGTCCAGCATTCAGCACGGCGGTACCGGCAAATGGGGGAATATCCCAATGCCGCCTTTCACGCAGTTAAGCCCGGACGATCTGCAAACCCTGGCGACTTTCGTACTGCATCAGTGAGTGCATTCCCGGCTCGGCCAGGCAGTTGAACAATAGAGGTGCTGCCGCACCTCTATTTTTTTCAAATCATGGCTATGGCTGCGACCGGTGATGACCATACGACGCCGCCGTTTCTCGAAAAGGTCTCAACGCCGATACGCAGCTTCGACCGCGTCAGGTGGGTTTACCCACAGCAGTTGGAGCAGGCGACCCACGGCGCTTTTTCCGTTCAAGACATTCGAACAGCCCCATGCCAGCCAACATGGCCATGACAAACACAGCGCCCTTGGGAATGCCCGAGCCCAGCAGTATCAGAGACGGTCCCGGACAAATCCCGGCCAGTCCCCAGCCTACCCCGAACAGCATGCTGCCGATGACCAGGCGTCGATCGATATGTCGAGCGGTGGGCAGATTCATCGGTAAGCCAAGCAGTGATCGAGTGCGTTTTCTCGCCACCTTAAAGCCTACGGCTGCCACTGCAATGGCACCGGCCATGACGAAGGCCAGCGAGGGGTCCCACGCCCCGGCCACGTCCAGGAACCCCAACACCTTGGCGGGGTTTGTCATTCCTGAGACCAGCAATCCAATACCGAATATGAGCCCGGCCATCCAGGAAAAGAACAGCACCATGGTTAATTCCCTCCCAGGAGGTGGCGGACCACAAAGACGGTGATAAAACCAACGCTCATGAACGCCAATGTCGCCACCCCTGAGCGAGGCGACAAGCGCGACAGGCCGCAGACGCCATGACCGCTGGTACAGCCAGCGCCATAGCGCGTGCCAATACCGACCAGCAGTCCGGCGATAATTAATAGTGGATAACCGGCGTCAATCTGCACGGTGGGCAGTGGGGCGATCAGGCGGTACAGCAGCGGTGCCATGAGCAGGCCCAGCACAAATACTATTCGCCAGATGACATCACCGACCACCGGGCGCAGCAAACCGCCGACAATGCCACTGATGCCGGCGATGCGCCCATTGAACAGGATGAACAACACGGCGGCAGTGCCGAGCAACAGGCCGCCGATGAGTGCGCTGAGTGGCGTGAAATGGTTCATGTCGATCATGACGAGCTCCTCTTAACCTTTGGGGCCGTACATTACAAGATGCCGGGAAGGGTGAGTAGCGGGTCTGGGAACTACATGGAAAGGATCAGCACGACTCACTTACTGAGTGGACGGTAGTTTGAGGTGAGCAGCAAGCCCATTCGCGGATTGCTGAACCGCTGTTCGATGAGGCCTGTACAGAGGCCCAGGAAGAACAAAAACATGCCATGCCAGAGCAATCTACGCCGAATGTGGATCATGTCCATGCAACTCCCACGACTGACTGAAAGCTGATCCTTCAAACCATCTGGCATCAACTCTAGATGGTTCTGCAAAAGTATGCGGCTGCCCGGCGATCGTGGTGCTCCCGACACGGCGTTCCGCAAGATTGCCCGCACTTACTGCTTCTTGAATAACAGTAACAACAGAGCTGTTGTGGCAAGCAGTGCACCTGTGAGGAATGTGCTGTCTGACCCGATGCTTTGCCAGAGCCAGCCGGCAAGAACGCTGGCGATCAGCATGCATAGACCACTGACAAGATTGAAAATGCCGAATGCCGTGCCCTTGAGTTCCGCGGGAGATGTATCGGCTACCAGCGAGGCAAGAATGCCTTGGCTAAATCCCATATGAAGCCCCCACAAGGCAACGCCCAGCATCATCGTGATGACAGAACTGGATTGAGCAAGTACCAGATCCGCCAAGACGAGCAACCCCATACCCAGGCAGAGCAGTTTGCTGCGACTGATGCGATCGGATAACCAGCCGGCAGGATAAGCGGACAGTGCATACAGAAGGGACATCACCACCATCACCAGTGGAGTCCAGGTGATCGACAGGCCTATCTGTTGCGCTCGTAATACCAGAAACGCCTCGCTGAAACGAGCAAGCGTAAACACCCCTCCGATTATGACGACCCACCAATACCCGGAGGAGAAGTCGTGAAGGACTCTCCAATGAATGGGAGATCGAAATGTGTGTTCGCCGGGGAGATGAGTCGGCTCTTTTACTCCGGTGACAATGAGCGCCACCGCCACCGCTGCCGGAATCACCGCGAACCACAGGACAAGCTGTATATCGGCGAGCCATAACATGAGCACGATGGCCAGAGCGGGGCCAAAAACAGCCCCGACGGTATCCATCGACTGTCGCAGTCCAAAACAGGCGCCACGGATTTCTTGCGGAGCCACATCTGCGATCAGAGCGTCTCGTGGCGCCCCACGAATGCCTTTGCCAATTCGATCCAGGAATCGTGCGGTAAAGACCACTTCAACCGAGTGAGCCAGAGGAAAAAGTGGTTTGGTCAGAGCGGCTAAACCATATCCAAGCAACAGCAATCCTTTGCGCCGGCCAATGAAGTCGCTGATAGCACCGGAAAATATCTTGACGAGCATGGCGGTCGCTTCGGCAATACCCTCGATCACGCCGACAGCCAATGCGCTGGCCCCCAATGTAGTGACCAAAAACACAGGCAGTAAACTGTGCACCAGCTCGGATGATAGATCCATGAATAGGCTGACAAAGCCAAGAGCCCAGATCGTGCGCGGAATACGAAAAGGTTCAGCGTTGGTGTTTAAACGTTCGCTACTCATATTTTCATCCTGTACTCATCGCTATCGAGGAGAGACTGAGAAAGCCATTCACTGCTCCCTTCACTGCTGCTCAAGGTCAATGAAAATCGACTCGCCCTTGTAGCGGCCATTATGGAACTCACAATTTGGGGCAAGCCTTGAGGATCAGGTGTAGTCGCCGACAACGTACAAGACGCCTTGGCCGCAATCGACCAAAACGAAGAGTTCATCACGATGACTCTAGCGGTATTGAGTGCCTGGTGACGACACCAATCGTTTTTCGATGACCCGCTCAAGCATGCCCTGACCGACTTCCTGCACCAACGCCTCGGTGCGATGGCCTGTGTCCCACGCCCCTCATAGATGATCCCATGTCATCTGTACCTTGATAATCCATCCTTTGTCAGGCCCTGTGCAGTGGCCTCTAATGCCGGAAAGCCGAGTGATCCCGGTCACTAATTTCAACAATAAAAGCTCTTCCAGGAGATCCCATGCACAGCGGTCCTACTCTATTGCTGGTGTTGTTTTGCGCCATCCTTCTGATCATTTTTCTAATCGTAAAAGTTCGCGTCCACGCCTTCCTGGCCTTGACCGCGGCGAGTTTTGTGGTGGGTATCGGTTCAGGCATGCCACTGGCGCAACTGGTCACTGCTTATGAAAAAGGTGTCGGTGGAACACTTGGGTTCCTCGCAACGATCATTGGCCTTGGCGGCATACTCGGCAAAATGCTTGAAGAATCCGGTGGCGCGGAGCGCATCGCCCAGACGCTATTAAGCGCGTTGGGTAAAGAGCGTGCGTCATGGGCCATGATGCTCGTCGGGTTTATTGCGGGCATCCCCGTGTTCTTCGAAGTTGGATTCGTCCTGCTGATTCCACTGATCTATGTGGTCGCGAAAGAGACCAAAATCAACCTTCTGTACCTGGGCGTGCCCCTGGCCGTGTCGCTGATGGCCGTTCATTGCATGTTGCCCCCGCACCCTGCCGCCATGGCGATCACGGGAATGCTGGGTGCCGATGTCGGCAAGGTGATTGCGTACGGCCTCATTGTCGCGCTGCCGACGGCCATTATCGCCGGGCCGCTGTGGATCAAGCTGGTCTGCAAGACTGAAGCGCCTGCCACTCAAGAAGCCTTTCTGGACGAACATTGCGACGACAGCATGACCCGGGACTTGCCAAGCCTTGGCTTGACGCTGCTGACCATTCTGTTGCCACTTCTGCTGATGGTAGGGAAAAGCCTCGCGGCCGGCCGGCCCCATGACTCGGGGATATTCAGTGTTATTTCGTTCCTGGGAACGCCGCTGATCGCCCTGTCCATTGCCGTGGTATTCGCTTACTGGGCGCTGGGCCTGCGCCGCGGCTTATCTATGCCTGACTTGCTCGCGCACACTCAGAAGAGCTTTCCGCCACTGGCCAGCATTCTGCTGATCATCGGTGCGGGTGGCGCATTCAACGGCATCCTGGTCGACAGCGGCGTGGGTAACGTGCTGGCCGATACGTTGACCCAATTGCATATGAACCCCATCGTCCTGGCGTGGTTGGTGGCCGGGTTGATGCACTTCGCCGTCGGTTCGGCGACGGTGGCAATGATCAGCGCCGCGGGCATGGTGATGCCAATGCTGAGCGCTCATCCAACCGTGAGTAAGGAAATTATCTGCATTGCCATCGGCGCCGGCGCCATTGGCTGGACCCATGTGACGGACTCCGCCTTCTGGGTGGTCAAGGAATACTTGGGTGTCTCGCTCGCCGAAGCCTTGAAGAAGTTCACCTTGGCCACCGTACTGGCTTCGCTGGTCGCGCTGGGACTGACCCTGCTGCTGTCGTGTTTTGTTTGAATCCACCCACATTTTCAGCCTGATTGTTTAAAGGGACCACGTTATGATTTTGGGAAGAACACTTGAAAGCTGGTACGCCGGCTACCCCTTGATTCGCGATCTGGTCGCGCTGCAAGAAACCACTTGGTTTAATCCTGCCGTGGCGCCGGTCGCGGAATCGATTAGCGATGTGGGGTTGACGGCCGCTGACGTAGCCGACGCCAGCGCTCGCCTGACGCGTTTTGCTTCTTACCTCAGACGTGCGTTTGCGGAAACGCAATGCAGTGGCGGCATTATCGAGTCGGACATTCTGCCGGTGCCAAAACTGCAGCAATTGCTCAGCGAGCGCTACGGTCAGGCATTGCAAGGAGCGCTGTGGCTCAAGCGGGACAGCCATCTACCCATTTCGGGCTCGATCAAGGCGCGCGGGGGTATCTATGAAGTGCTCAAGCATGCCGAAGACCTGGCGTTGGCCGCAAACCTGTTGACCCTTGATGACGACTACGCCGTGCTGGACAGCGATCAAGCGCGGGCGTTTTTCGGCCAATACAAAATAGCCGTCGGCTCGACTGGTAACCTCGGCATGTCCATCGGCATCATGGGGGCGGCGTTGGGCTTCCAGGTGACCGTGCACATGTCGGCGGATGCGCGGCAATGGAAGAAAGACAAGTTGCGCTCACACGGCGTTACGGTGGTTGAGTATTCCTCCGACTACAGCGTGGCCGTTGCGCAAGGCCGCAAGCAAGCGGAGTCCGATCCAGCCTGCCATTTTGTGGACGATGAAAACTCGGTCAACCTGTTCCTGGGCTACTCGGTGGCCGCCGAACGCCTGAAAAAGCAATTGGCGGCGGCCAACATCACCGTTGATGCGCAACATCCATTGTTTGTTTATCTGCCCTGCGGCGTGGGTGGCGCACCTGGCGGCGTGGCCTTCGGCCTGAAGCTGGCCTTCGGTGACGCGGTCCACTGCATCTTCGCCGAACCCACGCATTCGCCCTGCATGATGCTGGGCGTCTATACCGGATTGCACGACAAAGTGAGCGTGCAAGACTTCGGCATTGACAACGTAACGGCTGCTGACGGCCTGGCCGTCGGGCGCGCTTCAGGTTTTGTCGGCAAGGCCATGCAGCGCTTGCTTGATGGTTTCTACACCGTCAGCGACGACGAAATGTACAGCTTGCTGGCACTGATGGAGCGCAGCGAGGGTGTGCGCCTTGAGCCCTCCGCGCTCGCCGGCGTGCCCGGCATTGCCAGAGTCCATGCCGACCAGCAAGGCTACCTGGCTCGCGCGGGCCTGGACAACCAAGCCATGGCGCAAGCCACCCATTTAGTCTGGGCTACAGGCGGCAACATGGTGCCGGGGGACGAAATGGACGCTTATCTGGCCAAGGGTCGTGAATTGCTGGCCAAGGGTTGACCAGACCAACAGGCATCCCAGCAGCTTGAGTGCAACGCAGACTCGCCGATGTCAGCGCAAAACCGGATGTGGCAAGATGAATGCTTTGCCACATCCGGTACGTTTGATTGCTAACCCTGCGTTCAACGCAGGGTGGCTTTTGGGCTTGAGGAAAAACTGTCGTGCTCAACCTCCCTCCTCGTATCAGTTCCCGGCTCAACAGCAGCCAGTTCGCCAACCTTCACACCTTTTTGGTGGCTGCGCGTCACCTGAGCTTCGCCCGTGCAGCGGAGGAACTGTGTTTAACCGCCAGCGCCGTAAGCCACCGCATCAATCGGCTGGAAACCGCGTTGGCGATGAAGTTGTTCCAGCGCCTGACCCGCCAGGTCAGCCTGACTGACGAAGGCGAACGCATCTTCGAAATACTCCAATATGCGATGGGAGAATTGTCCGAGGCCCTTGAGCAATCGTCACAGGCGGAAATTGCCGGCTCCATCGCGCTCTACGTCAGGCCCTCAATAGCTCAATGCTGGCTGGTTCCAAGGCTGGCGGACTTTGTTGATCGTTACCCATTGGTCTCACTGGATCTACGGGTTGGTAATGACAACGTCGACTTTCGAACCCGCAAAATTGATTTGGCACTGTACTACGCCAATGGCGAGTTTCCCGGGCTGACCAGCCATCGATTGATGCGAGAGCAACTGGCCCCCGTGTGCAGTCCTGACTACGCGCGACGACATTGTCTGCAGGAAAACCCGGAGAACTTAAGGCACTGCACCACATTGCATGACTCCCTGGCCTGGGATCATGCGGCCTATGATGCCGAATGGACGCTCTGGGCAGAGCAGCACAACCTGCTCGCCTCACTTCCCAAACGCACCTTGACCTTTGATCGCTCGGATTTGAGTGTGACGGCAGCCATGAACCACGCTGGTATCGCAATTGGCCGTCAACAGCTGGTGCAGAAGCGGGTTGATCGCGGCGAACTCGTATTGCCCCTCGCCGGATTCAGCCGATCAGGCCACTACGATTATTATTTGGTTCACCCACCGCTCGCGACTATCCCCAAACGATTACTGGCTTTTATGAACTGGCTACGCGAATGCGCCAGTCAATCATCACCCTTGGGGGAGCAAGAAGACTTGCCCGGATGAGAGGTTTATCGGCGACGTGAACGCAGTCCGACCCGATTCTATATACGACAAAGCCCTGACTATTCAGGGCTTTGTTGTTTCAGGCAAGAACCGTGTTGAAAGGTCATTGCACTCGATTGCGCCCATTGCGCTTGGCCAGGTAGAGCGCATCATCGGCACGGGTCAGGAGGCTTTCCGGTGTGTCACCGGATTTGGAAATGGCCACTCCGAAGGATGCCGATATTGTGTCGAGCACCGTGTCGGTTCCTCGCGCCTTGATCCGCAGAGACTGAATTTTCAGGCGCAGCTGTTCGGCAAATGTACGGGCACTCTCGAGATCGGTGCACTCTTGCAAGATCACACAGAACTCTTCACCCCCATAGCGTGCTGCTACGGCTTCGGGCGGCAGTGAATTGCGCAGCACCTGACCGACATGCTCGAGGACACGATCACCCAACGGATGGCCGTACTCGTCATTGAATTGCTTGAAGTGGTCGATATCCAGCATGACCAGCGCCACTTTTTTCGGCGCTTTGCTGATTGCCTGCTCCAACACGCGGTTGAAGGTATTTCTGTTCAGCAGTTGGGTCAGGCCATCCAGCGTTGCAGCCAGACTGGTCTGCTCCAGTTTTTCGCGCAGGGTTTTGATCTCATTTTGAGCGGCACGCAGCTGGAACAGAAACAGCGCTTGCTGATCCTGCATCAGCTGCGTGCTTTGTTGCAGCTCATTGAGAATATTGGGAAGGCTCTTCTCAACCGGCGCATCCAGCATTTCGAGGCAATGGCCCAGGCTGTTCTGGTAGTCGATGCTGCCATTTACGCTACGCGAGACATCCCGCTCCATGCCGTCGACCAGATTGATCGCTTGCTGTTGCCCTACCCGGGCATCTGCCAGCTCGTCGCGAATGATGTACTCGCGAAACAGCTTGGTGGCCGACTCAGGCGGGAAACTGTCAAAGTCCCTCACGACTCGATCAAGGTGGCGATTAAGTTCAGGGTCCGCACCTTTGCTGTAGGTGTACCAGAGCGCGTAGTGCACCGGATTCGGCGGAATATTGTGACGAACCATCAGCGGCACCGCCTGCTTGAGTAACGCAGCCGCTTCACGGGAATCCTCGGGATATAACGCTAAGGCCGTTGCACGCTTCACTGATGGGTTCATGCGATCACTATGGTTATTTGATCAGGGGTAATCAAACATAAGTAAAGCACAATCTTACCCAATGCAAACAGTCATTTACTTGCGAATGTTCACCCCAAACCTTAACCGATTCCCAGCGCTGCAACGAAGTCAACCGTAGGAGCGAGCTTGCTCCTACAAGAGACCTAACGGGTTAACAGCACTTAGGCCCAGCCTTACTCCCGTAACGCGCTTCCTGGCGTTCCCGGAAGAACATCTCGTAACTCATCACCGGCTTGTCCGGGTGTTTGGTTTGCATATGCTCGAG